>JAZQQJ010000050.1:0-128332 GCA_045629005.1 Lachnospiraceae bacterium | reverse complement strand
TTTGACGTTTTTCGTGCTCGGTAATGAGATAGGTATGTTCCTTGAAAGCCGGTTTCCTGTTCTTGCAGGCATACCGGACTCTATCCTCAGTGTGCGTTTTATAGTCAGTGCAGCGTTTCTTACCCTCGTGTTCATGTTTATTTATAAGCTTCTTCCTAACAGAAAGTCGAGCCTTGTGAAGGAATTCCCGGGGGCGGTGCTTGCGGCACTCGGATGGATTTTCTTCTCCTATCTGTTTTCGTATTACATCGATAACCTCAGCAACATGACGGCTACTTACGGAAGCCTTACAACGATTGTACTATGCATGGTCTGGCTCGAGTTCTGTATGTTTATTCTGTTTATGGGGGCGGAACTGAACGATTTCTTTGCGGGAAAAACCTTCAGAAGATTTGTTCATCGTTTGTTCAAGCGAAAAGCATCTGAAGAAGGCGCAGAAAACGAAAATAACGTGGAAAATATAACTGAAGGGAACGTATGAAAAATACATCTTCTATAGTTTTTACAGGTGATATCGGATTTGACAAATATATGGACGGGAAGTGGGCCGACGATAAGCTCGTTTCTGCAAAGGTCCTTGATTTTCTGCGCTCCGGCGATCATCTTGTAATAAACGTGGAAGGGCCTCTTTCACTTGGTGATAAAAACAGTGTTGTGGGCACGGCAGGCCAGCTGATTCACAGCATGAATCCCGAAGCAACACGCTTCTTTAACAGCATTGGTGCTGATGTGTGGAACATCTGTAACAATCACATTATGGATGCGGGTGCCGCAGGTATGGCTGATACACTTTCGGAAGCTAAACGCTTCAATGCGCGGACTCTTGGCGCAGGGATGAATATTGATGAGGCTTCAAAGCCTGTTATTATTCCTGAAGCAGGCGGCATAGGCATGATTGGAGTGGGCTATCAGCGTGCATGCAGAAAAGCCGGTGACGATACAGCAGGGTGTTTTTCATGGAGTGACATGGAGCTCATCCAAAAACGCATTGAGGAAATAAAGAAAACCTGCAGATGGTGCATTGTAGTTGCACATGGCGGTGAAGAATTCACTGCACTTCCTTCGCCTTACGTAAGAAAACGCTACATGGACTACCTTGAAATGGGAGCGGATGTAGTCGTTTCCCACCACCCACATGTGCCAATGAATTATGAAACCGTTGGCAATAAAGCAATTTTCTATTCCCTTGGCAATTTTGTATTTGATACGGACTACCAGAGAAGCCAGTTTAATACAGAAGACGGAGTCCTGTTAAGAATTGATTTTAATGAAGACGAATTCGGCTTTGTGCCGTTCGGAATACGTATTGACAGAGAGAACGATCACGTTGTCGAAAACACGCTCACCGATATCTTTACGGATGTACAGCCTTCGGAGTATGAAAAGCTTGCTCCTCTTGCAGCTAAGGTACTCATTGAAAATACGAAAAGGCAGTTGAGATATCTTAAAAAGGATGAGTTTAAGGATGCAACGGAAGAGGACTTTAAGAAAAACTTTTATGAGCCTCTAAGAAGCGGACGCGTGCCCGGCGAAGTGCTTGATTTTCAGTTGATTTACCCGCTTTCTCTTGAGGCGGAAAAGGGAGAGTGGAAAAGGAGCTCCCTTGAAAAAGTTAAGAATTATATGCTCAGACAGCTTGAGCAATAAATATATATGAGTTATGGAGGGATTTGTTATGGAGAAATTTTCCGAGATTAATTATGTAAGACCTGATTTTGCCGAAATCAAGAAACTGATGAAGAAGTTTATTAAGGCGTACAAGAAGGCTGAGAGCTACGAAGAACAGCGTAAGATTATTATCGAACTTCAAAAAACTTCGGCAAAGTTTGAAGATATGTTTGTCGTTGCTTCGATTCGCAACACTATGGATACTTCCGACAAGTTTTATGATGAGGAAATGACATACATCCGTAAGAACGCTGCAATGCTTATGCCCCTTTCACAGAAGAGCTCAAAGGCACAGCTTAAATCAAGGTTCAGAAAAGAGTTTGACGAAGAGTTCGGCACATTGATTAACTATTCAACGGAACAGCAACTCAAACTTATGAGCCCCAAGATTATACCTGAAACAATTAAAGAGGGTAATCTTACACAGCAGTATTCAAAAACGGCTGCATCCTGCAAGACAACGTTCCGCGGCGAAGAGTGTAACTTCTATGGACTTCTTAAGCATATGCAGAGCACAGACCGTGAAGAGAGAAAGGAAGCCTTCGAGGCATGGGCAAATCTTTACGAGAGCGTTTCAGGTAAGCTTGACGAGCAGTATGACAAGCTTTGCGCTTTAAGAAGAAAGATGGCAAAGAAGCTTAAATTCGACAGTTACATCGACCAGGCATATCTTAACATGCAGCGTTACGACTACAACAAGGACAACGTCGAAGTGTTCAGAAAGCAGGTTGTTGATGTTATTGTTCCTGCTGTTCAGAAGCTTTATGACGAGCAGGCAAAACGCCTTGGCGTGGATAAGCTCCGTTTCTATGATGAGCAGCTTGTATTCCCTGAAGGAAATGCTGTTCCCATCGGCACAAAGGATGAGCTTGTCGCAAAGGCAAAACAGATGTATCACGAGCTTTCACCCGAAACAGGCGAGTTCTTTGATTTCATGACCGAGTATGATCTCTTTGACCTCGAGACAAAGCCCAATAAGCATATGGGTGGATATATGACGTTCCTTCCCGAGAGAAAGGCACCTTTCATTTTCTCGAACTTTAACGGGACAAGCGCAGATGTCGACGTACTTACACATGAAGCAGGACATGCTTTCCAGGGTTACATTTCCTCAAGAACGCTTCCTCTTCAGGAAATGTGCAGTTCCACAAGCGAGGTAAACGAAATACACTCAATGTCCATGGAACATTTCGCATATCCGTGGATGGACAGCTTCTTCGGAGACAAGGCTGACAAGTACCGCTATGCACATCTTACGGAGGCATTAAAGACTATTCCTTATCTTGTTGCTGTGGATGAATTCCAGCATGAAGTGTTCAAGAATCCGGATACGGATGCAAAGAAGAGAAGAGAAATCTGGCATAACCTTGAAAGGAAGTATCTCCCCTGGAGAGATTATGACGGCAATAAATTCCTTGAAGAGGGCGGTTTCTGGATGCAGAAGCAGCACATTTTCATGTATCCTTTCTACTACATTGACTATGCTCTTGCCCAGATTTGTGCATTCCAGTTCTATGCAAGGTCTTTAGAAAACAAAGAGGGCGCTTGGGCTGATTACGTTAAGCTCTGTAAGGCAGGCGGAAGCGTCGGCTACTTCGATCTTCTTAAGCTTGCGGGCCTTGACAATCCTTTTGAAGAGGGTACCGTTAAGAAGGTTATTGACGTTGTTGAGAAGCAGATTGAAGCACTTAGAGAAAAAATCTGATATGAAAAACCGACATAAGTAAAAAGAAAAAGTAGGGAATCTTAGAAATATCTTAATCATTTCCCTACTTTTTTGTTAAAATGACTTGTAGTACTATACAAACATCAATTGATGATACAGGAGCTCCTATGATTAATATTCTTATATGCGACGATGACAAAGACATTGTTCACGCACTTGAAATTTATCTTACAGATCCGAATTATTCCTTTATTAAGGCTTCAAACGGTGCCGAAGCAGTGGAAGCCGTAAAAAACGGCGACATTCAGCTCTGCCTCATGGACGTAATGATGCCTGTTATGGACGGCATTACTGCAATGGTAAAAATACGTGAATTCAGTAATGTGCCTATTGTTCTCATTACTGCAAAGGGTGAGGACAGCGATAAAATACTCGGACTTAATGTCGGTGCTGACGATTACATTACGAAGCCCTTTAACCCCGCAGAGGTTGTGGCGCGTGTCCGTTCGCAGCTCAGAAGATATATTCAGCTTGGCTCGGGAAACACAGCGGTCAAGTCTTCTGTAATAAGCATTAAAGGAATAGAGCTTGATGATGAAAGGAAACAGCTTCATGTGGATGGAGAAGAGGTTTCGCTCACCCCGAAGGAGTTTGACATTTTAAAGCTTCTCATGAAGTCCCCGGGAAAGGTTTATTCTCCCAGAGAAATTTATGCAGAGGTTTGGCAGGACAGTCCGCTTGATAACGAAAGCACTGTTTCTGTCCACATAAGACATATAAGAGAAAAGATTGAAATTAACCCCGCAGAGCCAAGATATCTAAAAATTGTGTGGGGAAGAGGTTATAAATTTGAAGGATAAAATTGAGAAAAAAGAAAAAAAACATAGCCTGAAAGGAAATCCTCTTTTAAAGCTCCTGCTTCTTCTACTCCTGCTTGCATCACTTGTCGTGAGTGCATACGGAGTAGTTGTTGCAGCCGCATCTTACGCCTACAATACGCGTTACGACGGCAAGGCGAATGTGCTTCACAAGATATACGATCAGGTCGGATATGCTGACGCTGTTCAGGTGTATCAGAGAAGCCAAAGATGGGAAACCTTTGACAGTTTGATTAATCAGAATTGTAATTTTGATTATGAAATACACGACTTCGATGGAACGATTGCAGCACAGAGCAATCCAAACCTCATCATTGACCCGGAGGATTACAGAACGCTGTACTACCAGGTGGCTTCATACACCGAAGCTGTTCCGTGTGAGACGGTTGTTTTCCCGGAAGGTGAAGAAGACGGTCCGCTTAAGCCCGGAACAATTTACGGAGTTCAGAAGGGCGATGTTATTGACTATTACATTGTGTCTTTCAACAAGGCGCCTGATTATTACATCGGGCATGATTTGCAGAATGTCTTCAATTTATACATTGGTGGAGATGAGATTGGAAAAGAAGGGGATTGCTTCCTTGTGTACCAGGAGGATGGGCCATATTACATTGAAACTCTCTTTGCAGAGGTGTATTTGTTTATAGATTTGTCTAAAGGTGTTCTTGACAGATATTATGTAATTGACCGGGCTGTTGAACAGATGTATATGTTCGGCTATTGGGCACTTCTGTTCACCGCCGCGGGACTCGCTCTTTCTATGTTCTTTATCGTTATGCTTTGCGGTATGGCAGGACGTTACGGCAAGGAAGGCGAGCTTAAGGACAATTTTCTTTCAAAGCTTTGGCTGGAAATTCCAATCGCGGTAATTGCATGCCTGACCTGGCTTGTATGCTTCATAATTGCAGAGATGGGAGAGAGGCTTATTACGATTCCGGTTGCACTTTCCGGAATATCGGCACTTGTTCTTTGTCTGGTGCTTCTCATCATGAACATTGCACACAAGATTAAGGTTGGCCTATTCTGGAACAGAACGCTTTTGGGCCTCATCCTTATCAGCCTTGGCAAGGGTATAGCCTTTGTCGGAAAGAGCTTTTGGCATCTCATAATGTCAATGCGTCTTATGGGAAGAACGGCTCTTGCTGCACTTATTTTTGTGACAGCCGCCATAATTGTTATAGTAAGCTGCTACAACGAAAACGATTCTGATGCCTGGGCTACTTTCTGTTCATTGGCGGTTATTGCCATAGTAATCCTTATGTTTGTGGTTTCATATATGCTTAAGAAACTGCAGAGAGGCATTGATAATCTTGCCTCAGGAAACTTTAACGATAAGACCGATACGAAGCATTTGTTCCCGACGTTTAAAACTGCAGCGGAAAAGATCAATGTTGCTTCGGACGGTATGAATAAAGCAGTTGAGGAACGCATAAAGAGCGAACGTATGCGTACCGAGCTTATTACTAACGTTTCGCATGATATAAAGACACCACTTACATCCATTATCAACTATTCTGATCTGATTCTTTCGGAGCAGGTTGAAAACGAGAAGGTAACAGAATACGCAGAAATCCTACACAGGCAGGGTGAAAGACTTAAGCGGCTTCTGGAGGATCTTCTCGAAGCATCCAAGGCATCGACCGGGAATCTTGAGGTTGTTCTCGGGCCGTGTGCATTGAATGTACTTGTTGCCCAGGTTGCGGCAGAATACGAAGAGAAGTTTGCAAGTGCAGGGCTTAAGCTTGTTACAGAGCTTCCTGAGCAGGAATCGACGATACTTGCTGACGGCAGAAGGCTTTCAAGAGTACTCGACAACCTTTTGAACAACGCCTGCAAGTATTCGCTCACCGGTACACGTGTCTATATGACGGTGGACGTAAATGACGAATTTGGACGTATCATTATTAAAAATACATCCAAGTCTGAGCTGAACGTTTCCCCGGATGAGCTTATGGAACGTTTTGTCAGAGGCGATTCTTCCAGAACAACGGAAGGCAGCGGACTTGGCCTTTCAATAGCACAGAGCCTTACAGAACTTCAGGGCGGGAAATTAACGCTTGCTATTGATGGAGATTTGTTTAAAGCAATTGTATGCATGAAACGCGATACTATTCATAGCTGATTTATTAATGTGCCATCCGGTGGGCTTGCTTACCGGATGGCACAATGATATTATACAGTTGGACTGTGGTCGGGAATGGTATTGCATATCTTTTAACGGGTAACAGGCTAACAGGCTGAGAGTCCGATATGTAAGAGAATGGAGAAAAAGAAATGGCAGACACATTACTTAAAAGAAACGAAGTACCTGTAGAGGAAACATGGGATCTTTCCCTCATTTATAAGAACGATGAAGAGATGGAAAAGGACCTGGAAAAATTAAAACAGGTTGCTGATAAACTGGCAGGTTATGAGGGTAAGCTTACAACCGCACAGGCTGTTTGCGAAGCACTTGAACTTGAAAACGAGTTCAGCATTTTGGCAGACTGGGTTTCAGCCTATACATATCTTGCTGTGGAAACAGATCATACAGATGCTAAACTTGTTCAGAAGAGCAGCAGAGTTGATAATATTGTTGTTGAATGCAGCACCAAAATCAGCTTTTTTGATAACGAGCTTGCAAATGCTCCGACAGATGTTCTTGAGGAAGCAAAAAAGCTTACAAAGATTAGCAGACGCACTATAGATAATGTTCTCAGAAATAAGCCCCATATGCTTTCCGCAGATACGGAGAAAGCCTTGGCAGCACTCAGCCAGACGCTTGGCAGCGGCTATGAAACATATCTTTCCGCAAAACATGCTGATATGAAGTTTGATGACTTTACGGCAGACGGAAAGAAGTATCCTCTTGGATATTCTCTTTATGAGGATGACTATGAATATGAGAAGAATACAGCTGTGCGTCGTGCTGCTTACAGGGCTTTCTACGACAAGCTTAAGCAGTTTGAGAACACTACCGCGACAGCATATAATCAGTGCATAAGATACGAAAAAACAATGGCTGATTTGCGCGGATATGACAGCGTATTTGATTATCTTCTTTTTGAGGACAGGGTGCCTCGTGAGCTTTATGACCGTCAGATTGATGTTATCATGGATAAGCTTGCACCTCATATGCGTAAGCTTGCACGCCTCATCAAGAAGATTTACAAGCTTGATAGGATGACCTATGCGGATTTGAAGCTTCCTGTCGATCCTGACTATTCTCCGAAGGTTACTCTTGCTGATGCCAGAAAATACTGCGTTGAGGGACTTTCCATTATGGGACCCGAGTACGTTGAAATGGTCAAGGAAGCTTTTGATAATCGTTGGTTTGACGTTTGCAACAATGAAGGTAAGTGCACCGGAGGCTTTTGCTCAAGCCCTTACCGCAAGAATTCCTTCATTCTTCTTTCATTTAACGGACGTATGTCTGATGTGTTTACAATGGCACATGAACTTGGACATGCAGGACATTTCCGCGCCTGCAGTAAGGCACAGTCCGCACTTGACTGTGATACAGCCATGTATTTCACGGAGTCTCCTTCCACTATGAATGAGCTCCTGCTTTCGCATTATCTCATTAAAACAAATGACGATCCCCGCTTCAGAAGATGGGTCCTTTCAAACATGGTAAGTAACACATATTACCATAACTTTGTTACGCATCTTCTTGAGGCTGCGTATCAGCGCGAAGTTTATAAAATTATTGATGAGGGCGGAAGTGTACAGGCTGAGACATTAAGCGGCATTTTTAAATCGGTGCTTGAGAAGTTCTGGGGGGATGAAGTTGAACTGACTGAAGGTGCCGAACTTACGTGGATGAGACAGCCTCATTACTATATGGGACTCTATTCATATACTTACAGCGCAGGCCTCACAATTGCCACTGAGGTTTGCGACAGAATCGAAAAAGAAGGACAGAAGGCCGTCGATGATTGGAAACGTGGTCTTGCTGCAGGCGGAACGATGACACCTGTTGAATTTGCCCAGAATGCAGGTGTTGATATTTCCACGGATGCACCGCTCCTTCATACAATCGATACAATAGGTGCTTATATTGATGAGATATGCAAGCTTACCGAAGAATTAGAAAAATAAATGTGATTTATTTGTCAATATTTCGGTTTATTTTGAAACGGGTTTGTATATAATGCGTGTATGCGATTGGAAAGGATTTCTTCTTTATATATAGGAGGTTAGATTTGAATACCGGTAACAAGCCTCGAAAGCCCATTATCGAGGTGAAAAATGTTAAAAAGATTTACCGCATGGGCGAAGAAAAAATCAAAGCGGTAGACGATGTATCCTTTACGGTGTACGAGGGCGAGTTCTGTTGTCTTACAGGCCAGTCGGGCTCGGGTAAGTCAACAATTCTGAATGTCCTTGCCGGGATAGAAAAGGTTACATCGGGACAAATAATTTTAAAAGGTCAGGACATCACAAAGATGAACGAGTCGAAGCTCGCAAAGTTCAGACAGTCCGGTCTGGGCTTCGTCTTTCAGTCCTACAACCTTATCGGAACGCTTACTGCCATAGAAAATGTTGAGCTTCCGCTTACATTTAAGCGTGTTGGCAGAAAAGCAAGACGTAAGGCAGCGATTGATATGTTAAACAAGGTTGGGCTTGGAAAACGTATGAACCATAAGCCTACAGAGATGTCCGGCGGTCAGCAGCAGCGTGTCGGCATAGCACGTGCTTTCGTGGCAAAGCCCAATATTATTTTTGCGGATGAGCCCACGGGAAACCTTGACACTCACACAACAACAGAGGTCATGGAGCTGATTTCACAAATGGCACGTGAGAACAATCAGACCATTGTTATGGTTACTCATGACCCAACACTTACAAAATATGCAGACAGAGTTATCACCATTTCCGACGGAAAGGTGATTGGTGAATATGAAAACAACAGAAGCGAGGGCATTATTCCTGAGCTGGCTGTAGAAATTGAGAGGTTAGAAAATGAAGAAAAGAATGCTTAAAAGTGTGACAGCAGGCTTACTTACGCTGCTGATGATTTTTACGCTTGTGCCTGCAATGCAGGTGAAGGCAGATGAGGGCGTTACGACACAGTCGGGATGCAAGTTCGGTATTAAAGACGGACAAACGAGCTTTTCTGTCGCTGCCGGAAGTACTATAAACGTTACACAGAAAATAGTTATGACGGCTGATTATTATTTGACAGGTAATTTTGTTATTACTCCTGATGACATAGCATCACCGTTGACCATTGACAACATTGTCTGCAAGGTGTCAAATTATCGCGGAAGCTATGATACCGTAGACGTGGTTGATCTGTACAAGGGTCAGGAAATACTTCTTTCCTACAGAGTAAAGATTAGTGACTATGCAAGTGTAGGAACCTATGGATATTCAATAGGCTTTGATTATGAAGATAATAACGAGGAAGATGACTATTATGCACCTTCTGATATTGGCACATATAAATTAAAGGTTATGGTTACATCCGAAAAGGAAGGCCCTACCTTTAAACTCATTACAGATTCTTACATTTCCGCAAAGGCCGGAGACACGGTTACAGTTGCCTTTGATTTAAAGAATGTCGGCGATCTTGATGCATATGAAACATATGTTGAGCTTGAACCTAAGTCGAACCTTATTCCTGTTGAAACGACATGGAAACAGAAAATAGGGCGTGTTTCCGCAGGCGAGACATGCCATGTAACATATAAATTCAAGGTTGATGCGAATGTGGCTACATCTGTTATTACGTTGCCTATTTCTGTAAGTTCAAAGACTCTTTCGGGTGATGCTGTAAGCGATAACGGACTCTATTCAATATATCTTTCCGTAACAGGCTCAGAAAAGAAGGAGTCAGACCTTATCGTTTCAAAGGTAACACATAACCCTGAAATCCCTGCAGCAGGGGAAGAACTTTCTGTTACATTTAAGCTTGAAAACACAGGTGATGCGGAACTTAAGAATGTAAAAGTTTTTGTTCCTTCGAATAATCTTGGTAAGTTTGATCCTGTTTCTTCCGACCCGTATTTCTATGTTGGAACGATTGGTGCCAGAAAGAGCAAGGAAGTTACAATTAAAGTTAAGTGTAATGAAAACATTTACGAAGGAACAAATACACTTGATCTTTTATTTAATTTTGATAATGCCGGAGTGGCTGATTCGTCTTCAGCTACAGTATATATCCTCAATGTAATCGGTAAGGAAGAAGAGAATGTATCCAAGCCCAAGCTTATGGTTGCAGACTTTTCTACAGATGTAGACACTGTAATGTCGGGCAAAACATTCAATTTCACCTTTGCCATCAAGAATACAAATGATGAGACAAGAGCAAAAAATATCAAAGTAAAAGTGACTTCCGGTGAGTTCTCGGTAACATCCGGTTCAAACAGCTTTTTCATTTCGGAAATTAAGCCCGGTGAGGAGCATGAGCTTACAATTAATCTTAAGGCTTCTGCTGCGGCAGCAACAGGTGCATATCCAATCACAGTATCAATGGAATATGAATACGATGGAATGCGCACAAGCTCAGAGTATGATTCTTCCGTAACGGCAAGTGATGAGCTTCTTCTACAGATTAATGAAACACTGCGTGCTTCACTTGAAAACATTATGATTGGCGACTGGACATCTCCTATGGTTGGCAATCCGACTGCAGCCACATTTGAGTTTTATAACATGGGTAAGTCCGTGCTTAATAACGTTTATGTTACTGTTGAGGGTGATTTCGTACTTGCTACGGGTGATTCCTACTACATGGGCAATATGCAGCCCGGTTACCCTGAGTTTGTTGAGTGCAGTGTCATTCCTCTTGTTGAAGGTGATGCAACATGTATTTTCATTATTCATATGGAAGATTCCAATGGTGATGAAGTAACAAGCGAACATTCCACAACTGTTTATGTCGGAAACGGAGAAAACATGTGGGATGGCGGCGGAGTGATTTATCCCGGCGGAGACGATTTTGGCCAGGGCGTAATTATCGGTTATGACGAGTTCGGAAATCCTATCTATGCGGATGATAACCCGAACGGAGAAGGCACAGGAGAAAAGACAGGCATTGCTGCAATCTTCGCTAAATTCAAACTTATAATTATTATCGTCGGCTCTGTACTTGTTGCAGGCGGTATTACTGTTGCAACTGTATTCATTGTAAAAGCTAAGAAAAAGAAGAACCTTGACTCGGATTTTGATGACTAACGGAGAGAAATATGACGCTATTTGATTTATTCAGAATGGGTCTTAAAAATCTCACGAGGCGTAAAGCCAGAACGGCACTTACCGTTCTTGGCGTAATCATAGGTACTGTTTCCATTGTGTCCATGGTTTCGATTGGTATCGGAATTAACACTACGTTTGACAAACAGTATATGACAAACGGGTCAATGACTATCATCCAGATTCAGCAGTACGGCAGCATCATTGATGATGACGGTAACTGGCTGGGTGAAAAAGAACAGGTACTCGATGATACACTTGTAGCATCGTTGAGAGGCATAGACCATATAAAAGCAATCTGTCCTGTAATTAATACGCAGCTGTCCATGAAATGCGGTAAGTATGAAAGCAACTGTCAGCTTCGTGCAATAGGACGTGATTCATTCTACGAATTCGGCTACCCTGAGACGGAAATCGGTTCGTATCCTACAGCGGATAATTACAGAAAACTTGTTTTTTCAAATTATTCTATTCAGGAATTTTATTACTGGTCCACAAGAAATTATGAAACAAAGACGGTAGACCTTACTCAGGACTCCATTACGGTTACGTTTCCTTCTTATATGTATCAGAGGAATGAGAGAAAGAAGGAATTTCAGATTAAAGTAACTCCTAAATCTGAAAACTGGGCACTGATGTCCGAGTCCGACAACTGGGAGTACAACTATTATTGCTATGTTGACATGGATTATTTCAGAGAAATGTGGACGGAGTACTGCAAGACACTTACGGTGCAGGACAGAAAGAAGGCCATTCTCGAGCTTGAAAGCTACGATTGCATTTACGTAAACGTTGATAATATTAACAACGTTTCAACGGTACAGGATGAGATTGAAAAGCTTGGATACGTTACATACAGTGATTCACAGTATCTTGAGCCTTTAAAAGAAACATCCAATATGATTCAGCTCGTTCTTGGTGCAATCGGATGTCTTGCCATGCTTGTGTCGGCAATAAATATTGCAAACACAATGGTAATGTCAATTTATGAACGCACACGTGAAATCGGCATAATGAAGGTGCTCGGATGTTATTTACGTGATATCCGCAAGCTTTTCCTTTACGAAGCCGCACTCATAGGCCTCCTTGGAGGTGTCATCGGAATTGTAATCAGTTACATTGTATCCGCGCTTATTAATAAATACGGCGGACCGATATTTGCAGCACTGATGCAGACGAGCGGTGTTTATGATATTGAGGGTGCCAAATTCTCGGTAATTCCATGGTGGCTTCCTTTCGGAGCAGCTGCCTTCGGTATGGTTGTGGGCATTTTGGCCGGTTATGTGCCGGCAAGAAAGGCTACAAAGATTTCTGCTATAGAGGCTATGAAGACAAATTCATAAAGGAGACGCTTGTGACAAGAGAAGATAGAAAAGAAAAAGTAAGAAATGTCGGAGGTGGGGGCTTCTTCTTAAGTCTCCTCCTTAACCTTATTCTTTCAATAGGATGGGCCGTGCCGGGGGTGCTTCTTATCGTTGCACATTTTATTTACAAGCCACTTCCGCTTTGGGTCGGACTTGGTGCACTGGGACTTTGGTTCGCTGTTGAATTTATACAGACACTTCTTCTTGTTCTTGTTGTCAATGTTGCAAACAAGCCTTCCGTAAATGATGAACATTTGAAGGAGAACAAAAATCCTTACTCAAAAAAAGGAGAATACGAAAGAAACCTTCAGAAAAAATGTGATAATGATATATAGACATTAATAGCTGACGATGGGGCGTTTAATAACGCAATGGGGCGTTATTTGAACGCCCCATTGTGTTCGGGAACGCCCCATTCTTTATTATTACTTAATGGATTAAATTCTATCATTTATGTTATACTTTACGAAATATATGAGGGATTTATCCAAGCAAACGTTTAAGGGGCATATTATGACAGAGGAAAGACGAAGTCCGAAAAACAAAAACAACAGAAAATTGTTTTGGGAGAACATCGCTAGAGCAAACCTGCAGAGATGCTTTGTTTGCTCTATTTCACTTGCAATCTCCCTTTCAATTATTCTCATACTGGTAAACACGATATTCCTTAATGACCAGCTTGTCCATTTTGTATTGCCGGGCGCATTTTTTGCGGTAGGATGCGGTGCATTTTCATTCCTGACATACAGAACGCTTGCTTTGGATGCCAGAGGATATTTCGATATGGAGTCCTACTGCTTTGTGGGATTTTCATTCCTTTATCTTTCTTACCTTTCCATTCTGGCAATCAGGTATTACAACAGCTTTGCATTATACTGCATAGCGGTTATGATTGGTGCATATGTCATTTACACGACAACAACACAGTACATTATCATCAGTGGAATAGAATTTATTGACTTGGCAGTAATAATCGTAATTACCGGAAAAAGCGGGATTGTTATTGAATTTTCACAGGTTATTATGATAGCGGCTGCTCATGTTTTCGGATTCATTCTTTCACGTGACAACTACAATATGCGTACCGAAATTACACGTCAGGAGTTCAGGGCAAAGAAAGAAACAAAGCAGGCCGAAAGGGATCCTCTTACGGGACTTATCAACAGACGAGGACTTGAACGCGAAATTGCTCCTATATGGAAGGTTTGCGTACGTCAGGAAGATCTTGTCGGAGTTATCATTATCGATATCGACCACTTCAAAAAGTATAACGATGGCTTTGGCCATGTTCAAGGCGATGTCTGCCTCAAACAGGTTTCTGCGCGAATAGCAACAACCGTTGGAGAGACGGGCTTTACATCAAGAATAGGTGGCGAGGAATTTCTTGTATTCATGTATGGCATGACCGAGGATGAAATGTACAATATGGCAGAAAGAATCCGTACTGATGTTGAAGACCTTCGTATCCAGCATGCAACTGCAAAGAATGCGGTTGTTACAATAAGCCTTGGTCTTGATATTGAGACAGCGGCTTCTGACTTAAACTTCACGATTCTTTACGGCCGTGCGGATAAACTTCTCTACAAAGCAAAGCAAATCGGCCGTAACAGAGTAATCTGTAACAGAAAGCATCAGCTTACTCCACCTGTTCATAACGATTGATTAGCACTTGCAAAAAATGTCTTATTCTGATAGAATACCTCAGTTGATAACTGGGGTATTCTCAGTTTTTATAAAGAGAAAAAAGTTAAGGAGCACTTAGAAATGGTTAAGGTTGAACAGCTTGAAGAAAAGAACATGGTGAAGCTTGTCATCACAGTAGGAGCAGATGAGTTCGAAAAGGCAGTAGAGAAGGCATATCAGAAGAATAAGAATAAAATCAGCGTCCAGGGTTTCCGTCAGGGTAAGGCACCCAGACACATTATTGAGAAGATGTATGGTCCTGCAGTATTTTTTGAGGATGCAGCAAATGACATCATTCCCGAAGCTTATGCAAAGGCAGTTGAAGAGTCAGGTCTTGACATCGTATCAAAGCCCGGCATCGACGTTCTTGAAGTAGGCAAGGGTAAGGATTTCGTATTTTACGCAGAAGTTGCTGTTAAGCCTGAAGTTAAGCTTGGCAAGTACAAGGGCGTTGAAATTGACAAAATTGACAGAAACGTTACTGAAGAGGACATTGAGAACGAACTTAAGAAGGTTCAGGAACAGAACAGCAGAATGCTTACTGTTGACAACAGACCTGTTCAGGATGGTGATGTTGCAAACATCGATTATGAAGGTTTCGCAGACGGCGTAGCATTTGAAGGCGGCAAGGGTGACAAGTATGACCTCGCTATCGGTTCAAACAGCTTCATTCCCGGCTTTGAGAGCCAGATCATCGGTCACAGCATTGGCGATGAATTCGATGTTAATGTTACATTCCCTGAAGAGTATCACTCAAAAGAGCTTGCAGGCAAGCCCGCAGTATTCAAGTGTAAAGTAAACGGCATTAAGGCTAAGGAACTTCCTGAGCTTGATGATGATTTCGCACAGGATGTTTCTGAGTTTGATACACTCGCAGAGTACAAGGAAGACCTCAAGAAGAATCTTGCAGAGCAGAAGGCAAAGAATGCAGACGCTGCTAAGGAAGATGCAGTTCTTTCAGCAATCGTTGCAGATTCCGAGATGGACATTCCCAATCCTATGATTTATTCAACAGCTGAGGATATGTTCGATGAATTCTGCCAGAGACTTAAGATGCAGGGCCTTACAAAGGAAATGTACTATCAGTTCACAGGTCTTGATGATGCAAAGTTCCTTGAGAACATCAGACCTCAGGCTGAAACAAGAATTAAGTCAAGACTTGTTCTTGAGGCTGTAGCTAAAGCAGAAAATATCCAGCCTTCAGAAGAAGATGTTGAAATTGCAATCAAGAACATGGCTGATTCTTACAGAGTTGAAGTTGAAAAGCTTAAAGAGCTCATCAACGAAAAGGAAATGGAGTCAATCAAGCTGGATGTTTGCGTAGCTAAGGCAGTTGACTTCATCAGAGATAATGCAATCGAAAAATAAGAGGTAAAAAATGAGTTTAGTACCGTATGTCATTGAACAGACAAGCAAGGGCGAACGCTCTTATGATATTTATTCACGTCTTTTAAAGGACAGAATCATCTTCCTTGGCGAAGAAGTAAACGATGTAACAGCAAGCCTTGTTGTTGCACAGCTTCTTTTCCTTGAGGCAGAGGATCCTAATAAGGACATCTCCATTTATATCAATTCCCCCGGTGGCTCAGTAACTGCAGGTATGGCTATCTACGATACAATGCAGTTCATCAAGTGTGATGTTTCCACTATTTGCATCGGTATGGCTGCAAGTATGGGCGCATTCCTTCTTGCCGGCGGTACAAAGGGTAAGCGTTATGCTCTTCCGAACGCTGAAATTATGATTCACCAGCCTTCGGGCGGTGCAAGAGGTCAGGCAACAGAAATCCAGATTGTTGCCGAGAACATTTTAAAGACAAAGAAAAGATTAAACGAGATTCTTGCAAAGAATACAGGCAAGCCTCTCGAAGTAATCGAAAAGGATACAGACCGTGACAACTACATGACTGCTGAAGAAGCAAAGGCATACGGTCTTGTAGATGAAATAGTAGAGCACAGATAGGCCGGAGGGGAAAGTGGCAAAGACACAGGATAGAAACATCTGCTGCGCATTTTGCGGCAGACCCGCCAGCGACAAGATAAGGCTTTTTTCAGGGGTTCAGCCGGATACATACATTTGTGCGGAGTGCGTAATGCTCTGCTCGGATATGGTAACCGACGAAGAGCTTGAAAAGATGGACTTGGACGATTTGCCTTTTAACGACAGCAATACCTTTGAAGGTATGAGCAAATACGGAAAGGCTGATAAATTCAAGGATATCAATCTTCTCAAGCCTGTTGAAATCAAAAAGTTCCTGGACGAATATGTTATCGGTCAGGATGAAGCAAAAAAAGTTCTTTCTGTTGCGGTTTACAATCATTACAAAAGAATACTTTTCGAGAGCAAGTCGGATGTTGAGCTTCAAAAGAGCAATATCCTTATGATAGGTCCTACGGGCTCCGGAAAGACATATCTTGCACAGACGCTTGCAAAGCTTTTAAATGTTCCGTTTGCCATTGCCGATGCCACAACTCTTACAGAGGCAGGCTATGTAGGTGAAGACGTTGAGAACATCCTCCTAAAGCTCATACAGGCAGCTGATTTCGATCTTGACAGAGCCGAGTACGGCATTGTCTACATCGACGAAATTGACAAGATTACACGTAAGTCGGAAAATGTATCAATAACACGAGACGTTTCCGGTGAAGGCGTTCAGCAGGCACTTCTTAAGCTTCTTGAGGGCACCATTGCATCGGTTCCTCCGCAGGGCGGAAGAAAGCATCCCAATCAGGAATGCCTCCACATTGATACAACAAACATTCTCTTCATTTGCGGCGGTGCATTTGATGGCCTTGAAACAATCATCAAGCGTCGTATCGGCAAGAAGATGATTGGCTTTAATGCAGTTCTTATGGACAGCGATGATGATTTGGACATAGGAGAGCTTTTCAGACAGACATTGCCTGAGGACCTCATGAAGTTCGGTCTCATCCCCGAGTTTATCGGACGTGTTCCCGTGAATGTTGCTTTGGACAAGCTTGATGAGGAAGCGCTCATCCGCATTCTTAAGGAGCCTAAAAATGCTCTCATTAAGCAGTATGGCAAGCTTTTTGAGCTCGACGGTGTTGAGCTTGAGTTCGAGGATGAAGCTCTCAAAAAGATTGCAAAGAAGGCACTTGACCTTAAAACAGGAGCAAGAGGACTTCGTTCCATCATTGAGAAGATTCTTCTTGAACCCATGTATGAAATGCCGAGTGATGAGCGCATACTTAAATGCATCGTAACAGACAAGGCAGTAGACGGTGAGAAAGTTTCATACGAAATAAGAGAAAAGAAGACTAAAAAAGGAGCTTAAATGCTCCTTTTTTGGTCTTCGTCATTATTGATATCATTTCTTGAATTCTGTATAATCTGGTTATCACAAATGTTTCGGATGGAGACATAATCTTATGAAAACAACTGTTCCTGCGCATGCAAAAGTAAATCTTATTCTTGATATAACAAATAAACGCCCTGACGGTTACCACGATATTCGTTCCGTCATGCAGACAATCTCTCTTTGTGACGAAATCACTATCGAAGTTCTCCCTGCTTCAGGAGATATTGAAACTCTCCCTGCTACAGAAGATGCAGAAAGCCTCATTGTTAATGCATCCTGCACAAATGCGGAGTTTTTCCCTGACGTAAAATGGGATGATTCAAACCTGGTTGTTAAGGCGGCAAGGCTTTTAATGAGAGATGCTTCCGTGCCGCTTTCAAAAGCCGGTGTCATTAATATAAGCGTAACCAAGAACATCCCTTCCGGTGCGGGGCTTGGCGGAGGAAGCTCCGACGCGGCAGCGGTTTTAACCGGTTTGAATGATCTTTTGGCACTTGGATATACAAAAAAGGAGCTTTGCACACTCGGTGCAAAGCTTGGTGCGGACGTACCGTTCTGTGTGCTTGGCGGTACTGCTCTTTGCGAGGGAATAGGTGAAGTGCTTACTCCTCTCCCGGATGCCCCTGAAATGAATTATATCATCGAAAAGCCAAACGTATCGCTTTCCACAAAGCTTATGTATGAGCAGGTGGATAAATATCTTGAAACAGAACCTCATCCCGATACCGATAAAATGGTTGAGGCCATTAAAGCAGGGGATCCGGAGTTTTACAAGTATATCGGCAACTTTATGGAAAAAGCAGCGGTTTCTTTCTGCCCTGAAATCGAAGAGGGCAAGAAAAGGTTTTTGGAGCGGGGAGCCGTTGCTTCCTTTATGACAGGAAGCGGCTCTGCTGTTGTTGGACTCTTTAAATAATAATTGGCTTATGCTACAATCGCTAATATAGATTACCAAACGCAACTTTGCTCATATTAAATAATAAAGGGGGAAGGCACAATTATGCCAAAAATACTTAAGAACAAACTCTTTCTTTACTTCACCGAGTTTTTCTCGGGAATGTCGGTAATGGCGGTTGAGCTTGGCGCAAGCAGACTCCTTGCACCGTACTTTTCGTCCTCACAGATTGTCTGGACCATCATTATCGGCACTATTATGATTGCAATGGCCCTTGGAAACATTTACGGCGGAAAGAGTGCTGACAGGAATCCTGACCCGAACAAGCTTTATTTGCGGGTACTTATCGCAGCCGTATGGATTGCGGCAATTCCGCTTATCGGTAAGTACATTATCCTTGGAATTACGGGACTTTTAGTGTTTGCAGTCAACACCGGATATCTTATCTGGGCGGCATTTGCGGCTTGCATGGTTATTTTTGTATTCCCGCTTTTCCTTCTCGGAACAGTAACACCGAGCCTTGCACGTTATTCTGTTGATAACCTTGAAAACAGCGGAAAGGTAGTTGGAACACTTGGTGCGTTTAACACAGTAGGCAGCATTATTGGTACGTTCCTTCCTACGTTCGTTACAATTCCTGCTGTCGGCACGGCAGTTACATTCCTTATTTTCTCCGGCGTTTTGATTGTACTTTGCCTTATTTATTTCATATCTGCGCGTAAACACCTTGTAAAGAGTGCGGTTACAGCAGCTCTTCTTATAGTATGTTTTTTCGTTAAGTCCTCAGACAGTTTTGCATTTTGGGAGTCCGGATTGCTGTTTGAGGGTGAATCGGTTTATAACTACCTTCAGGTAAAAGAAGATCCGGCAGAAATCATTTTGTCAACAAACGTTCTTTTCGGAGTCCAGTCAATAAAGATGAAGGATGACAGGCTCAGCGGCATGTATTATGACTATGCGCTTATGGCTCCTCTTGCAGCAAATATAGGCGAAAAAGAGACGGAAAACTTCGATATACTCATTCTCGGCATGGGGACAGGCACTTATGCAACATCATGCAGGAAGTATTTTGGAAATGTTCACATTGACGGTGTTGAGATCGATGAGAAAATAACTGAGCTTGCGCATGAGTATTTTGACCTTTCTGAAGACATAAATGTTGTAACCTATGATGGAAGAGCATATCTTAATGCAATTGACGACAAGTATGATGTAATTATGGTTGATGCTTATCAGGACATCACAATTCCCTTCCAAATGTCCTCCGTGGAATTTTTCACAGGAGTAAAGGAACATCTTAAAGATGACGGTGTAATGATAGTAAACATGAATATGAAGGGTGCAAGCAAGGGAAATATTACCGAACATCTCTCCGATACCATTGCATCGGTATTTGAGAATGTTTATACTGTAGATGTGCAGTATTCCACAAACCGTGAGCTCTTTGCAGGCGGAAAGAGCATTTCCGACATAAAAGCCGTTCTTGAAAAAGAAATTCCGAGTGTTTCCGATGATACTCTGAGATACTATCTTTCAAGCTATTCGGAAGGCGTTGAACGATATAACGGTGGCGACCTTATTATGTCTGACGACAAGGCACCCGTTGAGCTTCTCGGTATGAAGGTTATAGACGAAATCATTAAAGATGAAGTAGCCTACTACAAAACCATCTTTGAAAATGAAGGAGTAAAAGGCGTTCTTGACAGTCTGGGATTCTAGAATGCAGAAAGCAGGAGGTCTATATGGAACTGAATGACAAAATTGCAAAGCTTCAGGAAATAATCGACAGCTCCGATAATATTGTTTTTTTCGGCGGCGCCGGAGTCAGCACCGAAAGCGGAATTCCTGACTTCCGTTCGGCAGACGGATTATATAATCAGAAGTATAAATATCCTCCGGAAACTATAATCAGCCATAGCTTCTTTATGCGTAAAACCTCAGAGTTTTATGAGTTCTACAAAGATAGAATGATATACAGTCTGGCAGAGCCAAACATCACGCACAAGTTTCTTGCAGAGCTTGAAAAGACAGGAAAACTCAAGGCTGTCATCACGCAGAATATCGATGGGCTTCACCAGATGGCAGGAAGTAAAAATGTCATTGAGCTCCACGGAAGCGTACTTCGAAATTACTGTATGGACTGCGGAAAGTTTTACGGTGTAGAAGCTGTCACAGGCTGTGACGGCATTCCGAAGTGCGAATGCGGTGGCATTATAAAGCCTGACGTTGTTCTTTACGAAGAGCAGCTTGATGAAGACGCAATAGAAAAAACGCTTGAGGCACTTCAACGTGCCGAGACGCTTATTGTTGCCGGCACATCACTTTCGGTTTATCCTGCTGCCGGGTTCATTCGTGCATTCTCAGGAAAGAATCTTGTCCTTATTAATAAGAGCGCAACATCCTATGACTCGAATGCCGATCTACTTATCCAGGCAGGACTTGGGGAAGTGTTCTCTAAAATTAAATTGCAAAAATAGCCGGTGGGGTACAGTTTGATATCGTCCACAGAGATAATAGGAGCCTTAGAGTTGACAATACCTGTTTGTCAACTCTGAGGCTTTTTTAATGCTTTTACCATTGAAATGTGCATCTGGGGAAATATTATGGTAAGGTTTCCGGTTACTTACCATTGGTATGTATAAATGGTGGAATATTATGGTAAGGATTCCGAATATTTACCATTGAAAAGCGAAGAGGGGAAAAAACGATGGTAAGTCGCGGGGAGGATTACCATCGAAAGACGAAGAAGCTGAAAAATAATGGTAAAGGGGCTGAGAGTTTACCATCGAAAAACGAGGAAGCTGAAAAATAATGGTAAAGCAGCAGGAAGAGTACCATCGAAAAGGTGAAGAGGTTCAAAACAATGGTAAGTTGATGATGTGTTTACCATTGGAAAATATTGATGGTGGAATATTATGGTAAAATTGCCAGCGACTTACCATTGAAAAACGAAGAAGGGGAAATACGATGGTAAAGGGGCTGAGAGTTTACCATCGAAAAACGAAGAAGCTGAAAAATAATGGTAAAGCGCCTGAAAGTTTACCATTGAAAAAGCGAGAAAGACTAAAAAACCGGTAAAACATCTCAAGCCTTACCATTAATATAAGGGGTATTATAATTTCAATGGTAAAATGATTATAAGCAGTTATAATCGCTTGAATTATTCAAAAAAGTCAAGGCATGCTCAAGGCGTGCCCAGGGCATGCTCAAGGTATGCTCAGGGCATGTTCAAGGCATGCTCAAGGCGTGCTCAAGACATGCGAATAGAAAAAGAGACATATAGAAAATGAGGCATACAAATAGAAAATAAAAAATAGAGATGTTGAAGAGAAGGTGCTCCTTTGTAATGTATATTAAAGCATTTATCCTAGGCCCGATTATGTATAAATATACGTTACACAAAATGCCTGCCAGGTGGTTGTACAACATATTAGTATGGCATTTTTGACGCATGCTGAAATATTGTCAGTTTTTGGCTCGCACGCTTTATGAAGTTTTATTCAATTTATTATCAATTTTTATCCGTTTTATTATAAAAACTAAAGAATTTATTGACTAAACGGGGGGATAAAGGTATAATACCACACACAAGTGAATCGGTATTTTTTTGTTTGTTAAGGTAAAACTTTAGCACGTTAAAGTGGCATTACTTTAAAACATTACCTAAATGTATACAACAGAACGGATCAAATACAGTTGATACATTTAAGTACATGTGAAGACAAAAAATACAAGAGGAGCTAAATAAAAGGAGGAAAAAGTTATGAAGAACTTTAAGAAGGTTCTTTCCTTAGTACTTGCTGCAGCAATGGTATTCTCATTAGCAGCATGTGGCGAAAAGGAAATTACTGACCCTACAGTAACGCCTACAACAGCACCTGTTGTTACGGAAAAGCCTGCTGATAAGGGTAATGACACCACACCTACAACAGCACCTGCTGTTACAGAGGGCGTTGAACCTACTCAGGAGCCTACAGTTGTCACACCTGTAGTTACAGGTACTGACTGGGCATCTCTCGAAGTAGAGAATTTAGACGGTGAGTATGTTTTCAAGGATTCAGTCAGCACACTTGCTTCCAACTGGAACCCTCATACATACCAGACATCTGATGATGCATATCCTGCAGATTATCTTAGAGATGGCTTATACACATTCTACTTCAACGATGAGCTTCGTCCTGTAGAAGGTAAAGAAAGCTATGAAGGTTATGTTATCGAAGCAGCAATGGCTGTTGGCGATCCCATCGATGTTACAGTTGAGACAAAGGCCAGCAACCCTGAATACGGCATCCCTGCTGATGCTGATGAAGGCTATGCTTACCTCATCAATCTTAATCCCGATGCAAAGTGGGAAGATGGCACACCTATCAATGCCGACACATATGTATATTCAATGAAGCAGCTCTTCGATCCTCAGCTCAAGAACTATCGTGCAGCTGATTACATGGACAGCAGCTTCTCAATTGCAAATGCTAAGAATTACTACTACCAGGGCACAGAGGCTTATAACACACTTGGAACAACAACATCCAAGTACCTTGGCGACAATACAGACATTTCCGGTCTTTACATTGACTGCTGGAATTTCTGGGGTGCTGAAGGTTACATCACAGCTGAAGGCGCTGAGGTTCCTCAGTGGGTATCAGTTCTTGACGAAGTAGTTTATTCTGCTGACGGTGCAGGCGATGACGCTTTCTCCGGTAAGGAATTATATGATACATATTTTGCACCCGGTGCTCCTTATGAGTCATACGCTGCTGACTATGTAGCATACAAGGTTACTTACGAGCCTGATTTCAGCTTTGATAAGGTTGGTATTGAAAAGACAGGTGAATACCAGATTAAGATTGTCCTTGCTAAGTCTCTTGCAGGTTTCAACCTTTACTACAGCCTTACAAGCAACTGGATTGTTTACCAGCCTTATTATGATGCATGCAAGAAGCAGATTGACGGTACAGACGCTTGGGCAACAACATATAACACAAGTGTCGATACAACAATGAGCTATGGTCCTTACAAGCTCACATCATTCCAGTCCGATAAGTCAATGACATTCGAAAAGAATAACAACTGGTATGGTTATTCAGATGGTAAGCACGTTTACCAGGATCCTGAAGACGGACTTATTTATCCTATGTACCAGACAACAAAGGTTGAGTGCCAGGTTGTTGCAGAAGCTTCCACACGTAAGCTTATGTTCTTAAACGGCCAGTTAATGAGCTATGGTCTTCAGTCTGAAGACTTCGCTGAGTACAGAGACAGCGAATACTGCTACGTTACACCTGATGAAACAATTTATTTCTTCATCTTCAATGGTTACATGGATGCCATTAAGGAACGTGAAGCAGCAGATGACTTTGATCAGACAAAGTTTGACCTTGAAACAATTACTCTTCAGTCCTTCCGTAAGGCTGTTGCAGTTACATACGATAAGGAAGCACTTTGTGCTGCAGTTTCTCCTCAGAGATCCGGCGGTTACGGCCTTATCGGTAACAACTACATCTATGATTCCGATACAGGTGCTAAGTATCGTGATACAGACCAGGCTAAGCAGGCTCTTTGTGACTTCTACAGTGTAGATGTTTCCAAGTTCGCAAGCCTTGATGACGCTGTTGATTCTATCACAGGTTTCGATGAAGCAGCTGCTAAGTCCCTTTACAAGCAGGCATTTGATGAGGCACTTGCTCAGGGATTCATTACAGATTCCGATAACGATGGCGTTTCAGATCAGTCTATCGAAATCATCTACTCATCTTCAGCTACAAGTGCATTCATTACAAAGACACTTGCTTACCTTAACGAGAAGATGAACGAAGTTACACAGGGCACACCTTTTGCAGGCAAGATTTCTTTTGTTGAGTCCGCTCCTCTTGGAAACGACTGGTCAACAAAGTTAAAAGCAGGTCTTACAGATACAGTACTTGGCGGTTGGAGCGGTTCAGCTCTTGATCCGTTTGGACTTTCCGACCTTTACACAAATCCTTCTCAGCAGTATGACGCTAACTGGTTTGATTCTTCAAAGGTTTCATTCACACTTAACGTTAACACATCCAGCATTAAGTCCGGCAAGACAACTATGGAAGATGTTACAATGACACTTAAGCAGTGGTCTGACGCTCTTAACGGTGAAACAGTTACTATCGAGGGTAAGGGATACAACTTCGGTTCAGGTATTGCTGATGTTGAGACTCGTCTTGATATCCTTGCTAAGATTGAGTACGTTGTACTTATGACATACGACTATATTCCTATGCTTCAGAACGCTTCCATGGCACTTCTTTCACAGCAGGTTTACTACGTAATCGAAGATTACAACGTTATCCTTGGCCGTGGCGGTATGACATACATGAAGTACAACTATGATGAGGCAGCATGGGCTGCATACGTAGCTGAACAGGGTGGACAGCTTAAGTACTAATTAGGGTTTGCATATTATCTGATATGTAGTGTAACCTATTGTCCGTGGAAGGGCCTGGTGGTCCTTCCACGGTTTTGTGTTAAGAATCATTTTTTATTTTATTAACGTGTTAATACATTAATACGTTAATGAAACGGGAGGAACAGATGTTTAAATATGCTCTTAAGAGAATCGCATGGATGATAGTAACACTGTTTATTATCACTCTGATGTGTTTTGTTCTTGTCAAAATGCTCCCGCCTGCAACGCTTCCGATCGGTGACCCGCATACAGAAGTAATTTTAGCGCACCGTGAGGCTATGGGCTATAACAAGCCCTATTTGGTTCAGTTTGGCCTTTTCTTAAAAGGTATTATTACCAGATGGGACTGGGGTATCAGTGACACACTTTATTTTGGTCAGGATGTTTGGTCGATATTCAGCAGCAAATTACCGGCATCCATTGTAGTAAATCTTTATTCGATTCTTTGGACCATTCCCATCGGTATTGGTTTGGGTATTATTGCTGCTCTGAAGAAGAACACATGGATAGACCATACGATTTCAACGTTGACAATGGTAGTCATTTCCGTTCCGTCGTTCGTCTACGCCTTTTTAATACAGTACTTTTTATGTTACAAACTTTCACTCTTCCCGTTCCTTATGAAGGGCGGCGATGATTTGTTCTCGTGGGATATGTTCGTAAGTATGATTCCCGCTATTTTGTCACTTTCACTTGGCGTTATTGCAGGCTTTACCCGTACAACACGTGCTGAGCTTACAGAGGTTCTGACTTCCGAATTTATGCTTCTTGCACGTACAAAGGGACTTACAAAGGCACAGGCAACTGCCAGACACGCATTCAGAAACTGCATGGTTATTGTTGTTCCGTCCATTTTTTCAAGCTTTCTTAGTGTACTTGGCGGTTCATACATCATTGAGAGACTTTTCTCAATTCCCGGTGTCGGACAGCTTTACCTGAATGCAATTAATGCTTTGGACTATAATATTTTTATGTTGGATACAGTATTCTACACAACCATTGGTCTTGCTGCCGGTATCGTTGTAGATATCAGCTATGGATTTATTGATCCTCGTATCCGTATGGGCTCAAGAAAGTAAAGGGGGGAGAATTATGGAAAATAAATACGATAATATTCCTCTTGAAAAATTTGAAATGGCCCAAGAGGGTGAATTTATTCATGACGAGAAATTCAAGACAAAATCAAGAAACTTCTATCAGGATGCTTTGATTCGCTTCAGAAAGAACAAATCATCCGTTGTTGCAGCATATATAATAGCAATTCTTGTTCTTTATGCAATTATTGTGCCAATCTTCTCTCCTTATTCAATTAAGGATACTGATAACGTATATACAAATATGGCACCCTATATTCCGTCTGTTGCAGCAAAGAAGACGGGCAATCTTGACGGTGGTTCAACTCTTGCAAGCCAGAGTGAGAATCAGCTGATAGCTCTCCATGCGATAGGACAAGAAACAGGCTACGATCCTGTAATAAAGCTTACGGACAGAACTGAAACAACCTCCATTTATCGTGGAAAAGAAAGAACAGTTTATTCTTATAGTGTAAAAATAAACAGTTATTACAATGTTGGCATCAGGTCAATGGTATTATCCTATGACGAATTCGACGCTATTCAAAAATTCCAGAACGAAACAGGAATTCAGGTTCTTTTCCCTATGGTTGACAAGTCAAAGGTTTACCCAAAGGTAAAAGATTTATCAGCTATTCCGGATAACCCGAACATCTGGTATGTCTGTTCAGATGCCAAGTCAGTACCAAAGCTTGATAAAGAAGGGAATCTGACGAACGCTTATTATACCGACCAGACTAAGTCTGGTGGTGAGTACTATAGCCAGCGTATTGAAGGAGATACCGGAGAATACATTTACAGTCTTGGCAAGTCGGGTTCAGTATTATGTCGTGTCTGCTATTACAATTATTACCAGTATAAAACCGGACATGAACCCAGTTTCCTTTTCGGAACGGATGTTTACGGACGAGACCTCTTTAATGCGATTGCGGTTGGTGCGCGTTTCTCACTTGCTTTTGCATTAATGGTTTCCATTGTCAATATTGCAATCGGTGTTGTTTATGGTTCTCTCCAGGGTTATTATGGTGGAGCTGTAGATATGGTTTTGGACCGCATTTCGGATATTTTGAGTGATATTCCAATGCTTGTTGTTGTAACATTATTTAACCTTCATCTTGCTCCTAAGCTTAAATACGGAGCAGCAGCAGCGTTTTTCCTGGCGTTCATTGCCACAGGATGGATAGGCGTTGCATATATTACTCGTAAGCAGTTCTACAGATTTAAGAGCCAGGAATATGTTACTGCAGCACGTACGCTCGGAGCTTCGGACAGAAGACTTATGTTTAAGCACATTCTGCCTAATTCACTTGGAACATTGATTACAAGCTGTGCTCTTATTATTCCCGGTGTTGTAAGCAGTGAAACACAGCTTACATATCTTGGCATTATTAACCTTTCAAATACAATCGGTACCTGCGTTGGTGACCTTATGGCAGAGGGACAGAAAGCTATGACTGCTTCCCCTCATGCTATGTTCTACCCTGCGGTTTTCTTCGCATTGCTGATGTTAAGCTTTAACTTATTCGGTAACGGATTACGAGATGCAGTTAACCCGTCTACACGTGGAACGGAGGACTAATATGGAAAAGAAATTACAGGTAAAAGACTTAACCATATCCTTCAAGACAACAGACGGTAAGGTTCAGGCAGTTCGTGGCATAGACTTCGATCTTTACAAGGGCGAGACTCTGGCAATCGTTGGTGAGTCCGGCTCCGGTAAGTCAGTTACTTCGAAAGCTATTTTGGGTATCCTTGCAGGCAACTCAATCGTTGAAAACGGTGAAATTATTTATGACGGTAAGGACCTTTTAAAGATTTCAGAGGATGAGTTCCATGAAATTCGTGGTGACAAGATTGCCATGATTTTCCAGGATCCTATGTCTTCATTGAACCCTATTATCAGAATCGGCAGACAGCTTACCGAGGCTATGATTTTGAAGGGAAAAGCAAGACAGAAAGAAAGCCGCAAGACTTTCAACGGCACATTGAAACTCCTTGAGGAAAGCATGATTGAAGCCTATAAAGGCGATTCAAGTGTTTCAAGTTCGAAACTCTCAAAAATGTGCAAAGACTTCGACAGATTTGAGTACAAACACCTTGATCTCGAATCGGCTTATAACGAGGCATATGAGGCAGCTTCTGAGTGTGCATTTAACTTAAAAGATATTTTGTTTGAAATTGAAAAGAAGGGCTTTAAGGACGAGAAGTTCCGTTTAAATGAAGTGGTTCGCCTTTCTGCAAAATCAATTCAGACATATGTTGTTAATGAAAAGGCAAACGAATTAAAGGGCCTGATTGGCAAGGTTAAGGCGGCAAAGAATGCCTGCATAAAGTCAAAGGATTATTCAGCAATAGTTCCTTCACTTGAAGGAATTAAATCTATCCTTGATGAGGCTGTAGCGTTTACTGCTCCCAACTTCTTCGCTATGGGTTATTATCAGACATACTCAAAGGAAAAAATGCCGGAACTTCCTGTTTCAGAACTTAATGTTTTCCTTCGTAAATATCTTGATGATAACTTTATGCTTGACTTCATTGAGAAGGCAAAGAAAGGTATTATGCTTTCCGCAAGTAAGTCTGATGAAGGTAAGAAGAGGGTATTAAGCTTCTTTAACGATAAGAAATCTTTATTTGAAAAAGAAGTACTTGATGAAAAAGAAATCAAGGCATTTATTAAAGAAGTATCTCCTGTTATTAACGAAAGCATTGACAAGCTTGAGCTTGTTAAAGACAGCCTTGCATACACGTTCGTTTCCGGTATGACCGCTACAAAGGACAAATACTTTAAGGGTATTAAGACCAACACGCGTGAACAGGCTCGTTACACAAAGGAAAAAAATAAATATGACAAGCTTGTAGCTAAAGGAAAAACACCTGAAAAGGAAGTAGTTCCGGCAGCGATTGTTGATCTTGAAGCCCTTCGTCAGAGTATGATCAGGCAGATGGACAGACTTTCCGAGCATTACAATCAGTGCCTTGACAGTCGTGCAGCGTTTGATTTCGATGCAGCTACAGTAGCAATGATTGATTTCCTCAAGGCTAAGGCGTCAGGTGTTGTTAACAAAGTTACCAAAGCTGTAGCAAAGACACGTGCAATAAAGCTTATGGAAGAGGTTGGCATTGCAGAGCCCAGACGCCGCTACAAGCAGTATCCGTTTGAGTTTTCGGGTGGTATGCGTCAGCGTATCGTTATAGCAATTGCACTTGCAGCAGATCCTGATATACTTATCTGTGATGAGCCTACAACAGCTCTTGACGTTACCATTCAGTCACAGATACTTGAACTTATCAATGACTTAAAGAAACGCAAGAACCTTACGGTTATCTTTATTACGCATGACCTTGGTGTTGTTGCTAATATGGCAGACAGAATTGCTGTTATGTATGCAGGAAAGATTGTCGAATATGGTACGGCAGAAGATGTATTCTATGATTCGAGACATCCTTATACATGGGCACTTCTTTCATCAATGCCCGACCTTGATACAAACGAAAAACTTGATGCAATCCCGGGCACACCTCCGAATATGATTTATCCTCCGGTTGGTGATGCATTTGCAGCACGTAATAAATATGCCATGAAGATTGACTATGAGCAGCAGCCGCCTATGTTTAAGGTTAGTGATACCCATTATGCAGCAACATGGCTTCTTCATCCAAATGCTCCAAAGATTGAAAAACCTAAGTGCATTACGGACAGAATTGAAAGAATGAAAGAAAGAGGTGCAAACAATGAGTAATGATGAAGTTTTATTGAAAGTTGAGCATCTCTGTCAATACTTCCCGATGGGAGGTACCAACGTTTTAAAAGCTGTTGATAATGTAAGCTTTGACATCAAGAAAGGCGAGGTATTCGGTCTTGTTGGTGAATCAGGCTGCGGAAAAACAACTACAGGACGTTCAATCATTCGTTTATATGACATCACATCGGGAAATGTATATTTTAAAGGCATAAGAATCGGAGCCGGCACCAAGAGTTACAGAGATGCTATTGCCGAAGCAAAGAAGGAATATGCCGAAAAAATCAAAAATGCCGATTCGGCCGAAAAAGTCAGGTTAAAGTCAGAGCTTTCCGAGTTTATCAAGGCTCAGCAGGCTGAAATTAAAAAGGCTAAATACGATCATGATAATTGCAATAAGGATTACATTAAGCAGCAGACTGAAATGATTCATGTAAAATATGACGAACTCATTAAGAATGCTACCGGTGACGAGCTCGTAAAGCTTAAGAAGGAATATAAAGCAGAGCTCTTTAAGGCAAGGAATACAAAACTGACAACACAAATCCAAATGATTTTCCAGGATCCTATCGCATCACTTGATCCTCGTATGACAGTTCGTGAAATTATTTCTGAAGGATTAAGAATTCAAGGTGAAAAAGATCCAAAGGTTCTTGAAGAAAAGGTTCTTGAAATGCTTGAACTGGTTGGACTTGTTCCGGAACACGCAGGTCGTTACCCACATGAATTCTCAGGCGGTCAGCGTCAGCGTATCGGCGTTGCACGTTCAATCATTATGAGACCGGAGCTTATCATTGCAGATGAGCCCGTATCTGCATTGGACGTTTCAATTCAGGCACAGGTTATCAACCTTCTTAACGAGCTTCGCGAGAAGTTTGGACTTACAATCATGTTTGTAGCCCATGACCTTTCTGTTGTTAAGTACTTTTCCGATCGTATTGGTGTTATGTACTTTGGAAATATGGTTGAGCTCGCAAGTTCAGATGAATTGTTTGCTCATCCTTTGCATCCTTATACACGCTCACTTCTTTCAGCAATTCCTCTTCCTGACCCTAAGTATGAGAAGAAGAGAAAACGTATTACTTACAATCCTTTGGCAGACCATGAACTTACAGACGAGAAGCCTGAGTTCAGAGAAGTTTCTCCAAACCACTTTGTAAGATGTACTCTGAAGGAGTTTGAACAGTACAAGAAGACAAGACAGGAACAGTGTAATGAAAAGGCTTAGAATCATCCTCATTCTTGCGTTAATTACTGTACCGATATGTGTGCTTGTAATGCGCAACGGAAACTTTTTTGAGGCTGAAAGTGTGCAGAAGAAAATCTGGATACTTGCAGATGCATTTACTGTACCGGGTGTTGTTATCGGTGGTGTCGGAGTGATTGCATGGATTGCTTCAAAAGGCGGTATGGACGGCATTGGTTATGGACTAAAAAATGCCATTTCTGTTGTTCTGCCTGCTTCGTTATTTCCGTATGAAAGTTTTCATGATTACAAAACGAGAAAAAACGAAAAGCATGAAAAATCAACCTATTTCCGTCCGATGATGGTTTATGGTGGCACATTGATTGCAATTGCTCTTGTATTGATTTTGATTGGTCAGATAGTAGAATAAAGAAACACGCCCGGAAGCAGGGAAACTGCTTTCAGGCGTGTTTTTTATATCCTTGTTTTTATGAGCGTAAGCAAAAAAATGATGATGGCGAGCTCATTAAAGAGCTTTATTCAGTTTTTTGGCTCTTGCAGAATCATCTTTTGTCATTTGAGTATCGTTGTAGCGAACTTTTCGATAAATCTCAGTAAGCTCATTGACGTCCTCGTTTGAAGATGATTCACTGTATTTAGTACTTATCTCTGCAGTTGAATCGGAATCAACAAGTTTTTTCTTTTTGTTGGCTTTTTTCATGAAAACTAAATACTGCTTTTTTATACTGTCATTTGGTGAATCAAAAAAGGATTTTTTGTCGTAAGTGATTTCTGTTGTCACATCTTCAATTATCTCTTTGACAGGAGTATATGCGCTGCTTTTTTTCTTTGAAGAAAACAACAAAATAACGATAAGAACAATAACAACCAAGATGACAAGAACAACCGCAAAAACTGTCCAGTTTATTTCTACTGATTTTGCTTCCTGAGTAAAAATCGGGGCGGGAGTAACAGGGGCTTCATATCCTTCCCGCTCTGCCTGAGCTTCGTAAAGTACTGCTAAATACTCTTTGTAGCTTCTTGCTATGATTGCTTCCGGCTCCGGTATATTTATTCCGTCCATAGCGGATAATACTTTGGCAATGAGATTCCAGACAGGAGTTATGATAAAACGGTATAAACCATATACCAATAATTGAGGAAGACGCGCAATGGTGAGAAGAATACAGGCTGCAAAGAAGCCTACAGCTTCTATGATTTGCCGACGTGCAAACTTTTTACCGGAAGATGAACCATCTTCGTAGCGTATTAACTGAAGAAGCAGAATTCCGCTTGCAAGGTACATGAGGAAATATGAGACAGATACTTCATATGGAAGCAGCGTTCTTTTTGCACCTAAGGACAGTAGTAGGATGAAAACCGTATATCCGATAGCAATCCCTTTAAAAATGTTGCGGGCTGAGTCTATGCTGTAAGGCTGAAGCAACCTGATATAAAAAATCAGCATCATTATCAAAGATACTATTATTTGAAGATGACCCCAGATTGACTTTTCCCATAAAAAAGCTGAAAGAGGAAAAGCAAAAGCCAGGATGGAAAACAGCGCATCTAAAAATCCGTAATACTTTTTGCGCATAGCCATGAAATAGGCACCGATTACAGCTACAATGAACGATTTGGCATCCGTCATGTAGTTTACTTGAGCGAAATGCAGGAAGACAAAAGAGGTCGTGGCATAGAAAATGGCCAAATACATATTGAAATAATAGAATACGTTTAACATGCCTTTTCCTCCTTAAAATCCGACCCGTAAAGGATATGAAGCGTTGTAGCGTATTCACCCTGAAGCTCCTGCAATAATCCGCTAATGCTTTCGTTTTCACTAAGAGAAACAAATATGAAATCCTTATCGACATGGTAACGTGAAAAACTTTCTCTGACAAGGTCTTCTGTAGAGCACATTATGCCTGAAGCAGCACCTAACGCTTCAAGAATGCCTAAAAGAGAAGCACCATTGCCGGAACTTTCCATTACATTAACACCATGACTTTCTGCATTTTCAAAGTAACAGTTCATAATAAGGCGGTATGAAATCTGCCTTTCTTCAAAGCCCTCACAAAGAGTTCTTGCAAGGCTGAAGGTAGCCTCTCTGTCAAGAAAATAGTCATCAATCTGTCCGACATATGAAGTATCAAGAATAATATTGACGACTTCTTTGTTGGTGTGGTCATATTCCTTAACCATAAGCTCATCGTATCGTGCACTCTGGGAAAAACTAATGGATTTCATCGGCTCACTTCCGGTATAGTCACGATACCCTCTGATAAGCATAGGGTCCGGATTGATAAAGCTTCTGACAATAATATCACCGTTAACGTCGCTTAATACACGATCGATTCTTTCATCCTTCAGACGTTTAGGGAAGACAATGATTTTCTGATTTTGAAGAGCATTACGGTACTTGTCCTTCATCCCTAAAAAATCTCCGAAAATCATCTTTGTATCACGAAAAGAGAAAACGCCCCTCTTATTGATGAAAGCCTGTTTTGATATATATAAACGCTTTTTCTTTTTTAAATAAATATGGCTGACGTATTTGGGAAGGCTTCCGGGTATCTTGACAATGTGATCCTCCAACCCGATAAGTGTTACTGCATTCGGAATATATTCCTCAAGCTGAAGATAGCGGATGCTTTTATTTGTGTTATTTTCAATTATAGTGGTTAATTCAAAGGTCTCGCCGGGGTCGACGGCACGCTTGGAAGCAGTGCAACTGTATTTAACAAGCGATGAAGGAAGATTAAGAGATGAACGCTCGAGTAAATACGCGACCACTATTATGACGCAAAATAGTATTAGCATATTTTAAGAATCCATTTCCTCTGTAGGCACTTTTACCATTGAAATCAGTTCATCGAATACATTAGCACTTTCGTTCTGTTTAATGAGACCTCTGTATGTAAGCCTGTGTCTTAATACAGAAGGTGCAAGCGCCTTAACATCCTCGGGGATGACATAATCTCTGCCCCGGAAAGCAGCGTAAACCTTTGAGGCTTCGCAGAGTGCGATGGCACCTCTTGTTGAGGCACCGATGCTAATGTTTCCGTTGTTTCTTGTGGCTTCAATGATGTCCATAATGTAGTCGGAAACTGCGGCGTTAACCTTTACCTGACGGTATTCGCGCTTAAGAGAAGCGATTTCTTCCGCAGAAACTACAGGGAGAAGAGTTTTTAATATTTCGTTGCTGCTTTCTCTTTGCATAACATTTATTTCGTCTTTTCTGTCCATGTATCCGAGAGAAAGGCGCATGAAGAAACGGTCGAGCTGAGCTTCGGGAAGAGGGAATGTACCATATGATTCGAGAGGGTTCTGGGTTGCGGCAACCATAAAGTTTTCCGGAAGCATGTAGGTTTCTCCGTCAAGGGAAACCTGTCCTTCAGCCATGGCTTCAAGAAGGCTGGACTGCGTTCTGGGGGTTGCACGGTTGATTTCATCTGCAAGGACTATGTCTGAGAAAACAGGACCTTTACGAAGCTCGAAATCATTGGTTTTACGGTTATAAAAATTGATACCTGTTACGTCCGAGGGCATAACATCGGGCGTGAACTGTATTCTTTTGAAATCACCGCCGATGCTCTTGGCGAAAGCACGAAGAAGAACGGTTTTTCCTGTGCCGGGAACGTCCTCGAGAAGAACGTGACCACCGCAAAGAAAGCTGATGGCTATTTTCTCGGTTACGTTTTCTTTTCCGAGAATAACCTTTGAGCAGTTGGAAACTATTTTTTCTTTAAAGTCTGTAAATGCTGAAATATTCATGGTTAGCCTTACCCCGTTTCATTATTGCTTTTATGCTTTCTATTTTACAATGAAGGGTGAAAATGTTCAAGTTTTATCTCAGTGAGAGAAGACCCCCACTTCTATAAGTGGGGGATTGAGCGAGTCTTGAATACTTCTCAGAAAAGGAAAATATAATATGTACAAGCATTTTTTATGTGGATTTTTCTTGTTTGTTGTGTTAAAATCTTTTGAAACCTGTTGCCTGCTGTGAATAACAAAGCCCTCTTACGGGTGCTTTTTCGCGCGGTTATAGAAATTTAGCAAAGGAAGTATTTTTATGGCTAATGAAGAAGTAGTAAGCAAAAATTTTATTGAGCAGTTTGTCGAAGAAGATATTGCCGACAACGGAAGGTTTGCCGGACAGCGCGTTCACACACGTTTTCCTCCGGAGCCCAACGGATATCTTCATATCGGACATTGTAAAGCTCTCTGCATAGATTTCGGTACAGCCGAAAAGTTTGGCGGTATCACAAATCTTCGTATGGACGATACGAACCCTGCGAAGGAGGACACTGAATTTGTTGAGGCCATCCAGGAAGATATTCACTGGCTCGGCTTTGACTGGGGTGATCGTTTCTTCTATGGTTCCGATTACTTTGAAAAGGACTATGAATATGCAGTAGAGCTTATTAAGAAGGGCCTTGCATACGTTTGCGAGCTTACTCCCGAAGAGTTCTCCAAGTACAGAGGCGATACACAGACACCTGCGAAGAGCCCTTACAGAGACCGTCCTATCGAAGAGAATCTCGACCTCTTTGAGAGAATGAGAAATGGTGAGTTCGAAGAGGGCAAGTATACACTTCGTGCCAAAATCGATCTTGCATCAGGCAACTTTAATATGCGTGACCCGGTTATTTACCGTATCAGCTACATTGAGCATCACAGACAGGGCAAGAAGTGGTGCATCTTCCCGATGTACGACTTTGCACATCCCATCCAGGATGCTCTTGAAGGCATCACACATTCACTCTGCTCACTTGAGTATGAGGACCACAGACCGCTTTACGACTGGGTTGTGAATAATGTTTCAGTGCCTTCAAAGCCTCGTCAGATAGAGTTTGCAAGACTTGGTATTAATTATACCGTTATGTCCAAGAGAAAGCTTCGCCGCCTTGTTGAGGAGAAGTATGTTTCAGGTTGGGACGATCCTCGTATGCCAACCCTTTGCGGACTTCGTCGTCGTGGCTACACATCCAAGTCCATTCGCGATTTCTGCGAGAAGATTGGTGTCGCAAAGGTTTCCAGCACCGTTGAGTACGCTTTCCTTGAGAGCTGTCTCCGTGACGACCTTAACGAAAATGCGCCTCGTAAGATGGCTGTCATCCGCCCTGTTAAGCTTATTCTTACAAACTATCCCGAAGGACAGACAGAGGAACTTGAAGTTGAAAACAATCCTAACGATGAGAATGCAGGTACAAGAAAGATTACATTCTCACGTGAGCTTTATGTTGAAGCAGATGACTTCATGGAGGAGCCTATCCCGAAGTATAAGAGACTGTTCCCGGATGGTCCGGAGTGCCGTTTAAAGGGTGCATATCTTATCACATGTACAGGTTGCAAGAAGGATGAAAACGGCAATGTTGTGGAAATTTATGCAACATACGATCCCGAAAGCCGTGGTGGAGATCCTGCTGACGGACGTAAGGTTAAAGGTGCTACTCTCCATTGGGTAAATGCAGGTGACGCCGTTGATTTCGAAGCACGTCTCTATGACAATCTTTTTGCAGACCCAGAGCCGGATGCAGCCGAGGATTATACAACCTGTCTGAATCCTGCTTCACTTGAAATACTTACAGGCTGTAAGGGTGAAAAGAGCCTTGCGGATGTTAAGCCTTCAAAATCAGGTGAAACAGAGCCTTCCTTCCAGTTCCTTCGTCTTGGCTATTTTGCTCTCGACTATAAGGATTCAAAGGACGGAAAGCTTGTATTTAACCGTTCTGTAGCGCTTAAAGACAGTTTTAAAAAATAAAATGAATAAAAGCTTGACTTTATGCAGAATGCGTGTATAATTATGCAAAAGTTGAGCTTTATTTAATTTGAAAGGGGATATTTATCATGAAAAAGTTTTTATGTTTAGTTCTTGCAGGGTTAATGCTTATTACTTGTTTTGCAGGCTGCGGTAAAGCATCAAAGGGCGTTAAGGTTTATGCCATCGACCTTACTCAGGAAGAGTATGCTTTCGGCATTGATAAGAATCAGCCCGAACTTCTTACAAAGGCAAATGAATTTATTGCAAAGATTATGAGCGACGGTACATTCGATGCCATCTGCGACAACTATTTCGGTGACGGGACTCCGGTGGCTGTTAAATCCGCAGCTCTTGACAATTCAAAGGACCAGCTTGTAGTTGCCACAAATGCTGCTTTCGAGCCTTTTGAGTATATGAACGGCGAGAACTACTACGGCATCGATATGGAAATCGCCGCAAAGCTTGCCGAGTACCTTGGGGTTGAGCTCGTTATCAGTAACATGGATTTCGATGCTGTTTGCCTTTCTGTAGGTCAGCATAAGTGCGATATCGCTATGGCAGGGCTTACCGTTAAGGAAGACAGAAAAGAGTACGTTAATTTCACAAATTCATATTACAACGCTGCCCAGCGTATCATTGTAAAGGCTGATGACACATTGTTCGCTAATTGCACAGATGCTGCTTCTGTTGAGGCTGTTCTTAAGTCCTTTGATTCAAAGACAAAGGTTGGATGCCAGAACGGAACAACAGGCCAGTTCTACTGTGAAGGCGATGCTGACTGGGGATTTGATGGTTATGCATTTACAACGGTAGGCTATAAGAACGGTTCACTCGCTGTTCAGGACCTTATCAATGGCAACATAGATTTCGTTATTATTGACTCTGCACCTGCAGATGCAATCACAAAAGCAATCAATGCACTTCAGTAAGCGCATTTACGAGGAAATTTCCTAATTACTCTTGTTAAAAATGTTTGGTTTTGCTAACATATCCGCGTAAGTATTCTTATGCGGATATGTTTTATAATTGGAGAAAATGTATGATTCTGTTTGCAAACAAAGTAAATAGGTTTATAGACATCTTCCTTAACCAAAACGGTTATGTGAAGGTGCTTGAGGGCCTCAAGAACACAGTAATTATCGCTGTACTCGGCCTTGCAATCGGTATTGTTATCGGTACACTTATAGCGACGGTGAGAGTTATTCCGAAGTACAAAGTTCTGCCTCGCGTGCTGAACGGCTTCTGTTCGTTCTATGTCGGGCTTTTCAGAGGAACTCCCATAGTTGTTCAGCTGCTTGTTTTCTATTATGTCCTTCTTCCGCTTATAGGCGGGCATATGACAGGCGTCCAGGTATCAATACTTATTTTCGGACTTAACTCCGGTGCTTACGTTTCCGAGATTATGCGAGGCGGAATACAGTCCGTCGATCCCGGACAGATGGAGGGCGGGCGGTCCGTTGGCCTTTCCTTTGGCACAACGATGCTTAAAATCGTAATTCCTCAGGCAGTAAAGAACATTCTTCCTACGCTTGGAAATGAGTTTATTGCGCTCATCAAGGAAACCTCCGTTGTGAGCTTTGTTGGCGCGGCAGACCTTTATGTCGCTTTCAATTACATAGGTTCAAACAGCTACGAATTCATGGTGCCGTATCTTGTTATGGCCATCATCTACATCATCCTTGTGCTTCTTATAAGCCTTGGAATAAAGATTATGGAAAGGAGCCTGAAAAAGAGTGATAGACGTCATTAATCTTGAAAAGTCCTTCGGGGATGTTCAGGTCCTTAAAGGCATTAACATGAAAATAAACAAGGGCGACCGGATTGTAGTTATAGGTCCTTCCGGCTCCGGAAAAAGTACCTTCTTAAGGTGCCTTAATTGTATGGAAGACCCTACGGGCGGTCAGATTATCTTTAACGGAGTAGACATTGCTGACATGTCCGTTGATATTAATCTTCACCGCCGCAAAATGGGAATGGTTTTCCAGCATTTCAATCTCTTTAACAATAAGACAGTTATCCAAAACATTATGCTTGCCCCCGTCCATATCGGATTAAAGGAATTGAAAAAGGCAAGAAGAGCAGGCACAACGACAAAGACAGCGAAAGAACTTAAGGTTGAAGCTTATGACAATGCAATGCGCCTTCTTAAGAGAATTGGCCTTGAAGATAAGGCTGATGTATATCCTTCCACGCTTTCAGGCGGTCAGAAACAGAGAGTGGCGATTGTGCGTTCTCTTGCAATGAACCCCGATGTTATTCTCTTTGATGAGCCTACTTCTGCACTTGACCCTGAAATGGTCGGAGAAGTTCTTGACCTTATGAAGAGCCTTGCGGACGAGGGCATGACAATGGTAATTGTTACCCATGAAATGGGTTTTGCACGTGAGGTTGCAACAAATGTGGTGTTCATGGACGAAGGCCGTATTCTTGAAGAAGGCGAGCCTAAAGAATTCTTTGCAAATCCAAAGAATGAGAGAACTAAGGAATTCCTTTCAAAAGTGTTGTAATACAAGGATTTAACGAGAAAAGTGTTGCTTATTATTTTGAAGGGTGCTATACTGTGATAGTTTATTGGATTAAAGTTTAAAAGTGCTAAAGTAAGAAAGGCAAAATGATTAATATACGTTTATTGCGCATAATTTATCAAAAAGCAATTGGACAAATAGCACAACTCGGAGGTTATTTATGCAAATTTGGGAATTACTTGCATTCGTTCTGTATTTCTTAATTGTTATTTACATCGGAATCTACTTCTTCATGAAGTCGAGAAAGTCCGGAAATGAAAAGGAATATTTCCTTGGCGGACGTCAGATGAGCGGTGCGGTTGCGGCTCTTTCGGCCGGCGCATCGGACATGAGCGCATGGGTTCTTATGGGACTTCCCGGAGCAATCTATGTTGCCGGTCTCGGACAGGTTTGGATTAGTGTAGGACTTATCATCGGAACCATTCTTGCATGGATTTTTGTAGCTCCGCGTCTTCGTACGTTTTCAATTAAAGCAAACGATTCCATAACAATTCCTCAGTTCCTTACAAACAGATTTTTAAGTAAGAGCAAAGCACTTCAGATTGTATGTGCAATCGTATTCATTGTTGCTTACACGGTTTATTCGGCATCAAGCGTTTCCGCATGCGGTGACCTCTTTGTAACGGTATTTAACCTCGACTCAAAGTTTGTTCCTATGCTTGTTGCAACACTTATTATCGTTATTTACACATTCCTCGGTGGCTTTAATGCAGTATGCTGGACAGACTTCTTCCAGGGATTGCTTATGCTTGCCGCACTTATGTTTGTGCCCATTGTTACATGCTTTATCATTTCCGCAGACAATTTTGCACCTGAAAGTGCGGTTGCACTTCCGGAAAACTTCTACAATTTCCTTTCAAGCGGAAAGTTTGATCAGCAGAGTGCGGTAGATATCATTTCCGGACTCAGCTGGGGCTTCGGTTATTTCGGAATGCCTCATATCCTTATCAGATACATGTCCATCAAGTCAAAGAAGGAGATGAACCGTTCACGTGTTATCGGTTCTCTTTGGACATTCTTCATTATCCTTGCGGCAACAGCTGTTGCACTTGTCGGAAGACAGTATCTCGGTTCTGCTCTTGCAGATAACGGAACACAGTCCATCATCTTCATTCAGATGGTAAGAAAGATTTTCCCTGCGTTCCTTTCAGGTATTCTTCTTTCAGCAATTCTTTCCGCATCAATGAGTACAGCTGATTCACAGCTTCTTGCATCATCCTCTGCATTCGCAAGTGATGTTTACAAGCCTGTATTCAGAAAGAATGCATCAGACAAGGAAATGCTCTGGGCAGGCAGAATAATCGTTATTATCATTGCTGTTGCAGCTCTTATCATTGCAATCAATCCTAACTGCGGTGGCATCATGGACCTTGTTTCAAATGCGTGGGGCTTCTTCGGAGCAGCCTTCGGACCGGTTATCATTCTTGCTCTCTATTGGAAGCGCTTTAATTACGCAGGTGCTATCGCAGGCATAGCAACTGGCTTCATTGTTGACGCTTTTTGGCTCTATGCGGTTCCCGCAGAAGCTTTTGGCGGATGGGGTGCACTCTATGAGCTTTTCCCCGGCTTCATTGCAAGCTTTATTATAAGTGTTGGTGTAACACTTCTTACCCCTGCTCCTTCAAAGGAAGTTGAAGAACTTTTCGATGAATCGGTTAAGTTTACAAAAGAAGAGAAGTAAAAAGAAAACAAGACAAAATCAAAAAAACAGCCGAACAGGCTGTTTTTTTGTTCTGTAGGTGCGGGGTGTCTTTGCTCATCCCCATAGATGCAGGATGCTTATTCCCTTACGCATAAAGCGGTAGGATGGTGTTTCAAGCTCTTTTCTTGCGTTTTTAAGTTCTTCACGGATGTGAATGTGCTGAGGACAGTGCATTTCGCACTTTCCGCATTCCACACAAAGTGAAGCGGAAGATATATTCTTTTTGAAAATAGTGCACTGCGCGTATTCGTGCTGCGCCTGCTTTTTGTTTTCGGTGTAGATTTCGTTGTAGCAGCGGAAGGTGAGAGGAATATCGACACCTTTCGGGCAGGGCATACAGTACGAACATCCTGTACAGCCTACTTTAATCGATTTTTCTATCTCTGCCTTTACAAATGAAACAAGAGTCTTGTCCTCGGCTGTCATACATCCCGGCGTTGCATTCTCGGCAGTTTCAAGGTTTTCGCTGACCATTTCCGAAGAATTCATTCCCGAAAGGACAACGGTTACGTCAGGCTGATCGTAAAGCCACTTGAAAGCAAGACGCGCCGGATTCATACCTTCGCTTTCGGCAATTTTCTTTTTGGCGGTTTCCGGCAAAAGATTTACAAGACGACCGCCACGCAGACCTTCCATGATTATAACCGGAATTCCCTTTGAAGCAGCATATTGCAGCCCTTCACGCCCTGCCTGTGAGAATTCATCCATATAATTATACTGAATCTGACAGAACTCCCAGTCATAAGCATCGATAAGCGCTTTAAAATCCGAGGTTTTGCCATGATATGAAAAACCAATGTGACGAATCTGACCGCTTGCCTTCTTCTCAAGAATCCAGTCAAGAAGCCCCATTTTTACAAGATTATTCCACGTCTCAACATCATCAAGCATATGCATGAGATAGTAGTCAATGTAATCCGTGCGAAGCCTTTTCAACTCTTCGTTAAAGATTTTCTCAGCACCCTGAACTGACTTGATTATGTAGTGCGGCAGCTTCGTGGCAATGTATACCTTTTCACGAATGCCGTTCTTTTCGAGAATTTCGCCAAGAGCAGCTTCACTTCCGGGGTAAATATACGCAGTGTCATAATAGTTTACGCCTGCATTATAAGCAGCCATAAGCTCTGCTTCGGCCTTATTTAGGTCAATGTTTTTGCCGTTACGCGTAAAACGCATACAGCCGTATCCGAGTACCGAAACGTCGGTACCATCTTTCATTTTACGATATTGCATAGTATCACCTGCTTAATGATATAGAAAAGACCTGTTTAATAAGCTATTTTTACACAAGATAAATTTTTTTTCAAGCGTTGCAATTTTATGCTTGACTTTTCCATACAATCTTGGTAATATACACGAGTGCCTTGAAAAAGGAAACATGGCGAGGTAGCTCAGCTGGCTAGAGCATGCGGTTCATACCCGCAGTGTCGAGGGTTCGAGTCCCCCTCTCGCTACGCAAAATAGTCCGGTCGTTTGACCGGACTTTTTTTTCGTAGGGAGAGGGGGGGGACTGGAACCCTGTTTTAGGTACAGAACCTGATTTATTCAAATTTATACCTAATCCGCGGCGAAGATTAGGCATAAACTCTGATTTTCGCCGCGTCATGCCTAAAATAAACCAACCTTTAGGTACAAACCTTTAAAAATGCGGAGTTATACCTAATCCGCGGCGAAGATTAGGTATAAACACTCATTTTTGCCGCGTCATGCCTAAAATAAATCAACCTTTAGGTACAACCCTTTAAAAACGCGTAGTTATACCTAATCCGCGGCGAAGATTAGGCATAAACTCTGATTTTCGCCGCGTCATGCCTAAAATAAGCCCAGCGTTAGGTACAGAACCTGATTTATTCAAATTTATACCTAATCCGCGGTGAAGATTAGGTATAAACATCGATTTTTGCCGCGTCATGCCTACAATAAATCAAGCTTTAGGTATAAACCTTTAAAAATGCGTAGTCATACCTAATTCGCGCCCTGTTTTAGGGCCCCACCAAAGAAATCCCAATTTTTAAAAATAATATCTTGACATCTTATATACTTCGTGATACGATGTATCCCGCAAAGTGATGTATTGCATGAAGCGATGTATTACATGAAAGGAGGTATTGCATGGATGTGCAATTAAAAAGAGGACTTCTTGATGTTTGCGTACTTGCTGCCATCAGAAGCGAAGACTCATACGGCTATAAGATAATTAAAGACATGAGCCCATACATAGAACTATCGGAATCGACGTTATACACAATTTTAAAAAGGCTTGAAACATCAAATATGCTTACGGTCCGGACTGTGGAATTTGAGGGCAGGCTTCGAAAGTATTATCATATTTCCGAAGATGGATTAAAACGCATAGAAGACTTTAAAAACGAGTGGAAAGAAATCATGTCAATATACAGGTTTGTAACCAAGGAGGACGAGGGTAATGAATAAACAGGAGTTTCTTACGCAACTTCGGAATGGCTTGTCAGGACTTCCGAAAGATGACGTTGAAGAACGTGTTGCATTTTACGCTGAGATGATAGATGACCGCATTGATGACGGAGTATCTGAAGAGCAAGCAATCAATGACATCGGGCCCATCAGCGAGGTTGTCAATCAAATTATTGCGGACATTCCGATTACTAAGCTTGTTAAAGAAAAAATCAAACCGGCAAGAAAGATAAAAGCTTGGGAAATCGTTCTTCTTGTACTCGGATCCCCGCTTTGGCTGGCGTTTCTTATTACAGCATTTGCATTGGTTTTAACGCTTTATATTGTTCTGTGGGTTTTGATTATAACTGTTTGGGCGATTTTTGTATCATTTGTGGTCGTCGCAGTGTTCGGAGTTGTTGCGGGAATCGTCTTTGCGGCAATGATTAACAGTGTTTCGGGAATGGTACTTATTGCCGGCGGAATTGTTTGCGCAGGTCTTTCAATACTTGCCTTCTTTGGATGTAAAGCAGCCACAAAGGGCATATTGAAACTTACAAAGAAACTTGCAATATCAATTAAAAACTGCTTTATTAAGAAGGAGAGAGTGTAATGAATAAAAAAAGCACAGCATGGATTATCGTAGCAGCCGTTTTCATTGTGGCAGGTATCGCATTATTTACTGTTGTAATGGCTACTAATAAATGGGAATTTGATAAAATGAGTACATCTGAATTTAAGACAAACACATACGATATTACAGAGGACTTCTCTGACATTTCAGCAGACCTGATTACATCCGATATAGTTTTAAAGGCTTCTGAGGACGGCACCTGCAAAGTTGTGTGTTATGAAGATGAAAAGGTTAAGCACACGGTTTCGGTTCAGAACGGGACACTGACTATTAAGGCCATCGACAAGCGAGAATGGTATAATAACATTGGTATTAACATTGAAACCCCTAAAGTAACCGTATATCTGCCGAAAAACGAGTATGATTTGTACACTGTTAACGGCACTACAGGTGATGTAACAATTCCTGATGGCTTCAGATTTGAGAGAATAAGCATTGTTTTAACAACAGGTGATGTTGAATGCTTTGCAGATGTTACGGAAGCAATAGATATTAATCTTTCAACAGGCGATATTACCCTTGAAAATATTACTTCTGCTGAAATTAACGCCACTGTTACGACGGGTGAAATTTATGCTTTGAATGTTGTTTGCAGCGGAAATGTAAAAACAAAGGTATCTACGGGAAAAACAGAATTAATTAATATTCAGTGTGTAAGCATGATTTCGGAAGGAACAACAGGTGATTTGTTACTTGAGAACGTTATGGTATCCGGAAAAATCAGTGCTGAAAGAAGTACCGGTGACATCAGAATCAAGAATTCCGATGCGGCAGAGCTGATATTAACCACAACGACCGGCCATATAATCGGTTCACTGCTTTCGGAAAAGGTATATATTACAAAAACGTCTACAGGCAGCATCGACGTGCCGGGCTCTGCAAATGGCGGAAAATGCGAAGTTACCACTTCAACAGGTGATATAATATTCAAATAAAGGAGATACATTATGCCGTTCATCAACTCAAAAATCAGTACAAAAGTTACCGAAGCACAGGAAAATGAAATCAAGACCCGTCTGGGACAGGCCATTTCACTTCTTCCCGGCAAATCCGAAAGCTGGCTTATGCTTGGCTTTGAGCCCGAATACAAGCTGTATTTCAAAGGCGACAATGCGAAGCCTATTGCATTTGTGGACGTATCAGTGTACGGAAATGAGGACCCGAAGGGCTTCGAAAAGCTTACAAGTGCCATCTGCACAATTTTCAACGAGGTGCTCGGAATTGCACCTTCGGAAATATATGTAAAATACTCCGCAACAAAGAACTGGGGCTGGAACGGCGGTAATTTTTAGTGTCTTCTGCTAAAGAAGTCTCCAAAACTTAATGGCTTCTTAAAGTCTCATACTTAAAATGTACACATTTTTATGGTATAGTCCTCCTGATAGTTTTTTTGGAGGTAATTAATGGATACACTTGAATCTATAGATCCCGTTGCAATAAGTGAAGATATTATGCTTGTCCCGGCAAGCGTCTTGGATATGGACCTCGGTAATATGAAAATTAAGGACTTTGTTCCGGATGATATGTCCGTTCAGAGCTGCCTTTCAATGATTAGTACGACTATGTCCGAGTGGCGAACACTTGTAAGCTATTACAAATGTGCTATGATGGAAATCGAAACGAAGTTTAAGGTTTTGAATGAAGAATTTTCCATGCAGTATGAGAGAAATCCCATTGAAAACATCAAAACACGTATTAAATCTCCGGAAAGCCTTGTCCAGAAAATGATGAAAAAGGGTATACCGATGGACATAGCCTCTGTTGAGAAGAATATCAACGACGTTGCCGGAATAAGAGTAATATGCTCGTTCCTTGAGGATGTTGATAAGCTTGCGGAATGCCTTCTCCAACAGGATGACATTACACTTGTTGAAATTAAGGACTATATCCGAAATCCCAAGCCTAACGGCTACAGAGGTCTTCACCTTATAGTCGAAGTTCCGATTTTCCTTCAGAACGAAAAGCGTCCCATGAAGGTTGAAATTCAGCTCAGAACCATTGCGATGGACTTTTGGGCGAGCCTTGAACACAGACTTTACTACAAGAAAAATATTCCTGCAGATATTTCGGAACGTATTCGTAACGAACTGCTTGAATGTGCTGAAAAGGCAAGTGAGCTCGATAAAAAGATGCAGGAAATACGTACTATGACTGAAGACGTCGGAACGATAGAAGTCTGAATATAAAAGAGGGGTAATATATGAAATCACTTACCTTGGCAGGTGGTTGCTTTTGGTGCATGGCCAAGCCGTATTATGCTTATGAGGGCGTAGAAAGGGTTCTGTCGGGCTATACCGGCGGGCACGTGGAAAATCCGACTTATGAGCAGGTGAAAAGTCAGACAACTGGTCATAAAGAAGCAATACGCATTATCTTTAATCCTGACGTAATCAGTTTTAAAAAGCTTTTGAACATTTATTTTATGTCCATCGATCCGTTTGACGATGGAGGTCAGTTCATCGACAGGGGCGAGAACTATACAACAGCTGTTTTTACCGATGATGATGACGTTAAGACTTATTTTGCTTCCAGAGTAAAGCAGATAGAAGAAAAGTATGGAAAGAAAGTTTGCGTTCAGCTTCTTCCGGAAATGCCCTTCTACGTTGCCGAAGAGTATCATCAGGATTATTCGGTGAAGAATCCTGAGCTTATGGCCCATGAAGAAGAAGTAAGCGGACGTAATAAATTTGAGTTTATTGAATTGAACGATTGAGTTTGTAATCTGATATGATAAATCCGAAAAGAACAATAATAGGAATCAATAAACACAAATGCAGGCACCAAATCGGAGTAATCCTTTCGGGCGTCCTGCTTCTTGTTTTACTTGCGGGCTGCAATAATGCCGGGACACCGAATGTTAAGCCGACACCTCAGACTACCGGGAACATCAAAGTGAATGATGCTACAAGTGTAACACCAGCTGTGGCGGGTGACATCGAGGGGCCGAAGGACTCAGGTACGGAGAACATCGGAAATGAAAATTCCGAAACAGACGCAAAAGAGAATAAGGATACGGGTAAAGAGCCTTCAAAGCCAACCTCAACTCCTACGCCGGATGTTTCAAAGCCTTCTCTTGAAAAATTCTTAAGAACCGCTCTTATGCCTGTCGGTTCAACACTTTACATTTGGGGTGGCGGCTGGAATGAAGAGGATACAGGAGCAGGAATTGAAGCACGCTCAATCGGTCTGAGCCCTGCATGGCGTGAATTCTTTGAAACACAGAATGACAGCTATAATTACAAAAAACACGATTATGAAATACATAACGGACTTGACTGCTCGGGTTTTGTAGGATGGGCAGTTTACAATACCCTTGAAGCGGAAGACGGCATGGAAGGCTATGTATGTTCATCTACGGATATGGCCGGGATGCTTGCGGATAAAGGACTTGGTTCGATTCCGTCGGACGAGAACAAGTCCATGCTGTGTGCCGGCGATATTGTCAGTATGGACGGACATGTTTACATTGCTATCGGCACATGCGATGACGGAAGTGCGCTAATTGTGCATTCAAGTCCTCCGGGAGTGCGCATTTCCGGTATAAACAATGCTGACGGCAGCGCTTCCGAAGCCACACAGCTTGCGTATGATTATACAAAAACACATTATCCTGAGTGGTTTGAAAGATACGGTGATATTTCGGATTACGGTGTGAGCCATTCATATTACAGCGCGGTAAAAGTATTCAGATGGAGTAAAAGCCTTTTTGAAGACTACGATGAGCTTACAAAGCTTTCGCCAAAGCAGCTTCTGGAAAAGCTTTCGACCCTTTGGGAAGGGGCTTACCGTGAAGAACTTACAGAAGATGTAAATACGGAATTCCTTTTGAATACCGGTGATTCCGATGTGATGGCTTCAGCAGAAATAACTGTTGAACATATGATCCGTTTTGATTCTGATTCACGTCATGAGGCGCAGGACGGCTATGAATGGATTACGTTTAACTGCAGGATTTCGTCTGATGATGAAAATGCCATGAATAACGGATACACATATATGCCTTTTATATCCGACAGACGTGACATATTGTCATCAGAAAAAAAGGATGACGGCTTTGAATGTTTATTCCATCATATAAACAGTGGCGTTTACGAAGATGAAAACGGAAAGCGGTACATAGCAGATACGTTTTCATGTGAAGTCTGCATTCCTAAATATTCAACCGATTATATTTTTGGGTTACTGAATACCGAAGGACTTTCAGAAGGTAACAATCGTTTTACGGGAGGTAACGCGTTGGTTGCGTATACGCTGAATGCTGAACGATTCAGTTACATTGGAAATTCCGTTGAAGAACTGTTTAAAAGTGAGAACACGGAAAATGTTATAGGACAATATGTTTACTATGGCAGTATGGACACGGACGGAGACGGTGAAACCGAACCTCTTATATGGTATGTACTTGATGCGGACGAGAACGAGGTACTTCTCATGTCAAGGGATATTCTCTTCCTTAAGGACAACAATAGTCCCGAAATGACTCCGGAAATAAGCAGCCTGAAAAATCTTACAAAATCGGAATTTACAACATATTTATGGAAAAACGGCAGCGGGTATGATACCATTGCTGCAGCGGCTCCTACAAAAAGATGTCTGGATGATATGATTTCCTTGTGGGGAAATGACGGTTTTACGGACTTGGTTTACTATACAGACTACAAGCTTTCGGAAGCGGGAATGTTTGCAGGGGCTGACGGCGTAGGCTTTCTTTCCGACAGTAACGGAAGTCTTTTAGTCCTTCTGGGAGTAAGGCCATGTGTGAAAATCAAGATTAAATAATTCATTGAAAGGACACAAAGGTGTGTAAAAATGGGAAAAATCAAAGTTACTCATGACGTAGACGGAATTAAAGGTGTATGTATTATCGAGCCGGAAGTAAGAGGCGATGAGAGAGGTTATTTCACTGAGACATACAATAAAAAGGACCTTCTTGCAGAGGGCATCGACCTTGACTTTGTTCAGGACAATCAGTCTGCATCGAAAAAGGGTGTTCTCCGCGGCCTCCACTATCAGATTAATTTCCCCCAGGACAAGCTCGTACGCTGCATTTCGGGAGAGGTTTTCGATGTCTGCGTAGACCTTCGTAAGGGTTCGGAGACTTTCGGAAAGTGGACAGGTGTCCGCCTTTCTGCAGAGAATAAAAAGCAGTTCCTTGTACCGAAGGGATTTGCACACGGGTTCCTTGTTCTTTCGGATTATGCGGAATTCTGCTATAAGGTTACTGACTTCTATCATCCCAATGATGAGGGTGGCATAATGTTCAATGACCCTGACATTAATGTTCAGTGGCCGTACCCTGAAGGAATTAATGAGAATAATCTCATCCTTTCGGACAAGGATAAAGTCCAGAAAAGCTACAAACAGTATGTAAAGGAAATGTAATGGAACTTAAGAACAAAAAAACGACATTAGGTGATGACGCTGAGCTTTACCGCCACACTGCGGACAGCATGACCACAAAGGAAAAGTGGAACAGCCTTGACAGAAAGGGCAAGTGGGAATTCTTTAAACAGTACTACCTTTTTAAGCTTGTATGCGGACTTGCGGTTTTCGGAATTATTCTCAGCATACTTATTACCGTGTTTAAGCCAAAGCCCGAAACGGCCTGCAATCTTTGTGTGACGGATGTTCTCATGTCAGACGAGGAAGTTAAAATTGTAAAGAATGAATTTCTTGACTACCTTGGGCTTAACTCCAAGGAGTATGAGGTTACTACAGAAACAAACTGCTATTTCCTTACCGACGAAATGAATTCGAGACAGTTTTTCACTGTTTACTATGCGGTTGGAGACCTTGACGTTGTGATTATGCCGATAAAGGTATTTAACATGCTTGCACCCAACGGATTTTTCATGGATGTCAACGAGTACCTTACATCGGAACAGCTTAATCAATACTCTGAAAGAATAGTATCGAGTGAGCTCCTCGATGACACTTCGGTACGCCTTGCGGAAGGCACGGATTATCCTTGCGGAATAATCGTTCAGGACAGTAAATATGTGAGCGGAAATATGTACAACGACTCGGTTGTACTGGTGGTTTGCAACTGTTCAAAACATCTTGACAATGCCAAAAAGCTCATAGAATTTTTGTTTAATTAGGCTTTGCATTTTGTTTATAAAAAAGTTATAATAACTCTGTGTGCGCTCGCATACAGAGTTATTTTTGTACGCTTATAAAATAAAGCATCATCTTAAAATATATGTACGGAGGTCACTTTATGGCAACCAAAAAGTCAAGAAGCAGGAAGAAACAACAGCAGGACGGACTCAAGTTCGCGATAATTATCGTTACTGCACTCATTCTTCTTCTTGCAATATACATTATCAGCAAGGCAGGCAAGGAAGGCGGCAAAACAACACCTACGCCTGTACCCGCAACACCTACAACAATAGTGCTTGTTACCGAAACACCGACACCTGTCGTGAACCCTACTGAACAGCCGAAGAGCACGGTTACACCCGAGCCTACCGCAGAGCCTACGGGTTCTGTACTTGTTCCCACACAGGAAGTTCCGCTTACAGGCGTTCCGGTCGGAACACAGGCACCATTAACACCGACACCTACCGTTGCTCCTTCCATTACCGAAAGCGAAGCAAAGGCTGCTCTGGAAAAGAAAGTAGATAAGAATCTCTACACACTTTCAATAGTAAACGATCATCTTAACGTGGACGGCACAGACTTCTTTATGTATGCGGTTTACGAAAAGCAGAGCGGAAAATCGTTCTCATCATTCATCATTGTCAGCAAACAGAGCGGCAAGATGTACTACTACGATAACGGCTCCATTTCAGATTTTGATAAGTTCCCGCCCGACGACGCTGTTTCAAAGGATCCTTCACAGCAGACAGGAAAAGGCATTACAGCCGATCAGGCATATCAGCTTCTATGCACTATGGACAAGGATGCTCTTATGATTGCGAAAAATCCTTCTGAGTACACAGCAGAGTATGACAAGGAAGCAACTGTAAATATTGAAGGCAAGAATTGCTATGAAATATACCTTATAGAGGTTACTAACGGTAAACGTATCACTCGGGGAGTTTTCTTTGTTTCTGAGGACGGACTCGATTGTTACTACCGTGATTACGATACAGAAATGTTCAAGCCCATCCCCATCGGCTGATTAAAACACTAAGGAAGTCCTGCTTTGAAAGAGAAAATAGAAAGGTTCTCAAAAGGAATATTCGAGTATCAGCAGCCTGAGATAGAACTGTCTCAGGAGGTAATTGAGCTGTTCGTAAATGAAGGAACTGTAGAAAAGGGTTCCTTCATAATCTCAAACCAGGCAGGAACGTCCATGAAGGGCGTAATCTATTCAACATCAAAGTTTGTTACTGTTGAGAACAATACTTTCGTAGGCACAAAAAACGAAATCTTCTATTCCGTAGACTGTTCTCATATGGAACAGGGTTCAAGGTGCGAAGCACTCATTAACATTGTTTCGGACTGCGGTGAGAGACAGATTCCCGTAATAGTTTCTGTTATGGGTATTACCTGCGCCAGCCCGGTAGGACATATCGGAAACGTGTTCCAGTTTGCAAACCTTGCACGTACGAACTGGAATACAGCAGTCAGCCTTTTTGGCACAAATGAGTTTTATGAGGCTGTCATCAAAAAGGACGATTCCGTTAAAGTGGCATACAATGTCCTTAAGAAGAACCCCGATCAGGGACTTGCGGTGGAGGAATTCCTCTGCATATGCAAGAAGAAGACAGAGTGCCGTTTCTTTGTAGGAACTTCTGAAATAAACCTTGAGTGCGACAACGAAAACTTTGTCGAAAAAATACTTATTTCCAAGAGTACCTGGGGTTGCCTTTCACTGAAGGTAACAACAGATGCAGACTTTCTGAAGCCCGTAAACGAAAACATTACAAACGAAGATTTTATCAACAGCCGTTATGAACTCAGGCTTCTTGTCGACCTTGCAAACGCCGGAGAAGGAGTTCACACCGGCAATGTTACCATTTCAAATGCGAAGCATTCTGTTAAGATTCCTGTCAGCATCAGAGTCAGAAGCAAGGATGATACAAGAAAGCTCCGCCTTAGAAATATAAAGAACTACGAGTGTAGAATAATCGAAAGATATTTAAGCTTCAGAGCCGGAAAACAGACAAGTGCAACATTTATTGCCGAGTCCGTAAAGCTTACCGAGTCTGCCCTTATGGTCATTGACAAAGAGCTTACCATACCCGGTACGGATACAAAGTACTTTTCCGAACTGAAGGAAGCATATGAGATTTACAGAGCATATCTTGCCACTGTCGAAGGCAGGCATTTCAGAAATGATGAGCTTGTCGGAAATATTCTCCTCCGCAAGGCAGAATATGAAAGAAAGCGTTCACGCTTTTACCCGGTAATTTTATACCTGGAAGCTTTGAGAGCCAGAAATAAAGAAATTACCGATAACAATCTTCAGATAATACGTCGTCATTATGAAGCTAATGCCGGGGATACATTGCTTTTCTGGCTGATTCTTTATATGGACAAGCGTCTGGAAGAAAACATAGATTTGCGTTACGAAAGGATACTGCGTCAGTTCGTAATGGGCGACAACAGCCCGCTTCTTACTTATGAGGCAGCAGCACTTGTAAAAGAGCAGCCGGAGCTTCTGACAAGCGGCAATAATGATGAGTGCCGTATCGTCGCTTTTATGATTAAGTACGGTATGATTACTGCGGACGTAGCACTTCAGTTTGCGTACTGCTGCAGAAAGAATGCCGGAAACGACAGCCGCAGGCTCAGGGTGCTTTTGCAGCTTTTCGACCTTTTTGATGATGAGGGTATTCTTGAAATCCTTTGCAAGAAGCTTATTTCTCTTGATGAGAGAAGCGCAGAGTTCCATTTCATCTTTAAAAAAGCCTGCGAAAGTCAGCTGAAGATTGACGGAGTATATGAGTACTTCATTTATACAATGAACGGAGATGTTTCGGAAGACATCCCTCAGAATGCACTCCTTTATTTTGGCTATACAAAGGACCTCGACGAAGCAAGTCAGGAACTTTTATATGCATACGTTATTCGTAATAAAGAAACAAATAAGGCTATATACAGGGCTTACCTCAAAAACATGGAGCAGCTTGCTGTAAACTGCCTTAAGGAGAGAAAGATTAATCCTCTACTTTCCACGATTTATGCCGACGTTGTCGGACGTTCACTTCTTGATAACGAAACAATAGAAACATTCCCGGATGTGCTTTTTACATGTTCTGTTACAAGTGCAAGCCCCGAAATGACAGGCGTTGTTATAGTTAACAAAGAAGAAAAGGACGAACAGTACTACGAACTTGTCGACGGACGCGCGGATGTTCTCATGTATACAGAATCATGTGAATGTTACCTTGCCGATAAGGAAGGAAATCGCTACGTCTACCTTGAGTGCGGCAGTCTGAACCGTTACCTGCATATGCAGGATATGCTTGCAACCTGTTATGATATGGGCTCGGGTAATCCCCGCCTCCTGCTTTACATGTGGGAGAGAAACAGCCGTTACAATACCGGTGTTGAGTCTACGATAACACTCCAAAAACAGATTTCGGTTATTTCCGGGCTTAACGATGAAATACTTAACAACTGCAGTTTCTCGTTGGCAGAGTATTACTTCGACAACTACGAGGGTGAGCTCCTCGAAAGCTATCTGAAAAGCATAGACCTTACAAAGCTTGACACGAAAAAGAGAACAAAGGCCATTGAGCTCATGATTCTTCGTGATATGTATGAAGAAGTCATTGATGCGGTAGGTGTGTTCGGATGTGAAGGGCTTTCGCCAAAACGCCTTTCAAGGCTTTGTATGTTCGGCATAGAAAAAAATAAAGATGCCACCGACAAGGAAAACATCGTTTCAATGGCACATTATGCTTTCAGAAACGGCCAGGTGGATGAAAGACTTGTTCAGTATCTTGCAAACAATTTTACCGGCACAACTCTCGAAATGTATGAGATATGGAACGCTGCAAAGGAATGTGAGCTTGATACGATGGTCATTGAGGAAAACCTGCTTGCACAGATGCTTTTTGCGGAAAGCTACATCGAAAATGCGTACTCGGTTTTTCTTGATTACTACTACAAGAGCCAGAACCGTAAGCTTATAAGGGCTTACATTTCATACACAGCATACAAGTATTTCGTAAGAGACCGTGTTACCAATCCGGATTTCTTCAAAATACTCGAGATGGATCCTTCTCTTGAAAACAGCCAGATAGGCATACTTGCTCTTCTGAAGTTTTACAGTACGAAGGACAGCCTGACGAATTCCGAAAAAGAGTTTTCGGATTCGCATATAAGACATTTCCTTCAGAAAAAGGTTTTCTACTCTTTCTTCAAGGACTTTAAAGACAAAATCACACTTCCGTCTTCGATGGTCGATAAGTGCTACATTGAATACCGTACAGATCCAAAGAAACAGGTTTTTGTTCATTACACCTACAACGACAACCTGGACATAAGTGTCGAACAGCTGACAGATATGGGTTACGGTATTTTTACAAAGGAAATAATTCTTTTCCATGATGAAGTGCTCCAATACTTTATTACCGAGCACGACGGAGAAAAAGAAGAGATTACCGAAAGCCGCTCCGTCAGATATCTTGACGAGGATGTGCATGAGCGTGAGACGAAGTATGATGAAATAAACGGCATCCTCATTGCGGTTGAAATGCAGGATGAAAAAACGGCAATTGACCTTCTTGAACAGTACTATCGTACCGAATATGCAATGAAGCGTCATTTTAAGCCGCTGTAAATGGAGTAACACTATGGCTTCTCTGATGATCGGAATTGATTTTTATGATACGGAGGTTTATGTAGGGCTTTGGGCAGAGGATGAACGCTGCGCAAAGATATTTTCCGTTGACAATATTTCCGACACCGATTTCCCGGATAAAATACCGCTCTTTGTATGTCCGGACGGAGAAGGCAACTTCTATGCCGGACATGAAGGCATAGAATACAGCATTAAGAAGCAGTGCAACGGCGTTTCCACACTTTACGGGCCTCAGGTTAAGGACAAAGTAAAGGTCAACGATAAAGAGTATGCCGTTACAGACCTTTTGGCAGGTTTTCTCGGAGCTGTCTTACAGTCCATTAAAAAACATTTCGGCGGTGCATCGATTGCAAAGCTTTGCCTTACCGGAAGCAGAATGAATCCGCACGACGAGCTGAGGCTGAGGACGGCACTTGATAAAATAGGATTTCCTTTTGAACAGCTTGACATCATTAATCATGCAAACGCCTTTGCAAGATATATGCTTCACATGGACGAGGACAAACGCAGTAAACGCGCTGTCACAATAGACCTGGACAGGTATGGTGCGTGCATTTACTCTTTCGTACCTTGCGACAACAGAAGCGGGGCTCCCAGCCATGTCCTTTCGGACGATGCTTCGGAAGGCATTCCGAACGGGCTTGAAAGCATAAAGGCACCCGAGGAAAAGATGAGTCTCTTTGAGGCTGTCGTTAATAGCGCAGTGTCACATAACTTCCCGCTTACAAGGCTTTTTGTCACAGGAAAGAGCGTGGAGGATGAACGCATAAAAAGTGTTCTGAGAAAATACGCATCTGACAATTTCCGTATTTTTTCAGGCCAGAACCTTTATGCATCCGGAGCATGTTATGCAGCAGTCGACGAGCCTTCGAAGGAAAAAACCATTTTTGACGGACAGGTGTTCCACACCGTTTCACTTGAGGGCTACAAGGACGCCTGCATTGATGCCGTAACGCTTATTTCTGCGGGAACGGAGCTTGAAGAGGCTTTCAGGAAGGTTGACGTCATTATGGACGGAACGGGCGAGCTTGTATTCCACCTTTTGGATACAAGAAACGGAAACAGGACAACATTCACCTTCGGCCCGGACGATTTGAACGTCAGAGACAACAGAACTCAGCGACTTGAGGTGTCATTGCGTTTCCTCGATATAGAAACTCTCGTTGTTAAAGTCAGAGACATAGGCTTCGGAGAAATATTCCCCGCAACCTACAGACTATGGGAACAGGTAATCCAGTTATAGGCTTATTATGGGAAAAGTAATTTTTACAAGCGGCAATTACGCTACAACCCCATATTATCTTAAAAACTCAAAGCTCTGTATCAGATCCATTGAGGAGCTTGTCTTTTGCATACTTAAAAACCCTGAGCTCTGTGAGGACTTTCTTTACGACAAGGACCTTGCCGCATACATCGACAACGAGCTCGGTTTAAAGGAAGCAGGAAGCCTTCTGACCGATCTGATTGAAAGGGATGCACCGTTAAAGGACCTTATCGGAGTGTGCTTCCTTTGCAATGACTATCTTGTTAAGGATGAGATAGAAGAATTTGTATCGGAGCTTTCAAAGGTTGAAAGAAGTGAGGAGTGGGTCAGAATTAAAAATAAGGCTGACAGCTATCTTGCTCACGAAAATTATAAAAATGCAGTTATAAACTATCGAAATCTTATAAAAGAAGCCGATAATTTCAAAATAACATCCGAGACTTTAGGCGATATTTATCACAATATAGGAATTGCGATGCTTCATACCGAAGGATTTCTTTCCGCAGCTGACTGCTTCAGGGAAGCCTACGAAAGAAACAATCGTGAGGAATCGCTTCGCGACTACCTTCTTGCCTTAAAGTTTTCGGGAAATGATGCCGAATACAAATCGGCGCTGGACATTTACAGTATCGATGATGATACGGTTGCCTGGCTGAACACGGTTTTCTTCCACACCGAACTTGAGTCGGACGTTGAGCCGGAACTGTTTGAACTGAAGGATGCCGTGAAGCTGCTTAAAGGCGGCAAGGTAAATGAGTTCTATGCCATCATAAGAAAGATGACAGAGAGACTTAAGGAACAATACAGGAAATACAACGAATAATTTCTTTTAGGTGAATAATGGGTTTATTTGACATTTTCAAAAAAAAGAATAAGAAGGAAAAGACAGAAAGCACTGTAAGAGCCTTTTCGGAAACGGCACTTGCCGACAGAACGACGCGAGAGTCCTTTGTTACGAGCAATTGTGAGGTCATTACTTCTGCGGAAAAACAGAAGCTTGAATCGCGTAAGGAATATCAGGTTGTTACAAGCTACCTTTCGGACATCCAGAAAATCGACCTCGTGCCGCCGGATGAAAGAAAAGAGATTAATGACAGTGCGGAACGTATTTTAAACCTTAACCGTGAACGTGAAAAAATGACTCACACTCCTTCGAAGATTACTATGGCGCAGCGCCTTGCAATCGAACCTATGGAGCGCGAGATGGACGCGGAAATTGCGCGTATAGAAGACTACGAAGCGTACAAAATGGTTGTTGAGTCAGACCTTCGTACTCTTGAAGGCGAAAGAGACGCTTACGACTACGAGATAAATGATGCCGTGAGTCGCGACGAATTCTACCGCAAAGTGCTTATTGTGGCAGCGGTGTTTGTCGTCATCTCATTGGCCTTCCTCATCGGAATACAGAGAATGGAAGTAATGGCAGACCGCCAGGGCATTATCTTATTTGTGTTTGCGCTCATTGTTCTTTTTGGTGCGGGAATTGCGGCATACTTTGTCGTGAATCATAAAAACATAGAAAAAGAAATGCTTGGCAATGCAGCAAAGCTCAGTCGTGCCATTTATCTTTTGAATAAAGTTAAAATTAAATATGTGAACGTCATTAATATGCTCGAGTACAACTATGAAAAGTACCATGTCCTGGATTTAAAGGAACTGAAGTACAACTGGAAGGAGTACAAACGCCTTCTCGAGGAGGAAAAACGTTTTAAGAAGGCTGAGCAGCTCATAGAGTTCTATAATGACGATCTCAAACAGCGCCTTAAAGAAGCGGGAGTGTCAGACGCAGGGATATGGATTTACCAGTGCGAAGCACTTATTGACGAGAAGGAAATGGTTGAAGTCCGTCACCGCCTCAACGTACGCAGACAGAAGCTCAGAAAGCAGATTGACTACAATACCGAACAGGCTGAGAAAGCTATGCAGAGCCTTAAAAGTTTTGTGGAAAAGCATCCCGAATATGAGTACGAAACGCGTATGTTTATGGACCGCTACAGGTTGACGCTGGACTGAAATTTATGATAAAATATTAATTTGCGTTGATTTTTATAGGAAAGGAAATACCATGAACAAAGAACTTGCAAAAACTTATAATCCCAAAGACCTGGAAGACAGGTTATACAAGAAATGGGAGGACAATAAATACTTCCATGCAGAGCCCGATTCAAAGAAGAAACCTTTTACAATCGTAATTCCGCCCCCGAACATTACGGGACAGCTCCACATGGGACATGCTCTCGACAATACAATGCAGGACATCCTCATCCGTTACAAGAGAATGCAGGGTTACAATGCACTTTGGCAGCCCGGAACAGACCACGCCAGCATCGCTACAGAAGTTAAAATTATTGAAACGCTCAAGAAAGAGGGCATCGACAAGCATGACCTTGGACGTGAGGGTTTCTTAAAGCGCGCCTGGGAGTGGAAAGCAGAGTACGGCGGACGCATCGTAAGCCAGCTTAAGAAGCTCGGTTCTTCCTGTGACTGGGACAGAGAGCGCTTCACAATGGACGAAGGCTGCAACAAAGCCGTTGAAGAAGTATTCGTTAACATGTATAAGAAAGGCCTTATTTACAAGGGCTCACGTATCGTAAACTGGTGCCCTGTATGTAAGACATCCATATCCGATGCCGAGGTTGAATATGAGGACCAGGCAGGACATTTCTGGCACATCAAGTATCCTCTTATTGAGGAGGACGGAAGCATCAGTAAGACACGTTTCCTTGAGTTCGCAACAACAAGACCGGAAACAATGCTTGGTGATACTGCAGTTGCTGTTAACCCTTCAGATGAAAGATATACAGACCTTGTAGGCAAATTTGTATGGCTTCCTTTCGTTGACAGAAAGATTCCCATCATTGCCGATCCTTACGTTGAAAAGGATTTCGGAACAGGTGTTGTTAAGATTACACCTGCTCACGACCCTAACGATTTCCTTGTAGGAAAGAGAAACAATCTTCCTGAAATCAACATCATGAATGATGATGCCACCATCAACGAAAACGGTGGTAAGTTCTCGGGTATGGATCGTTACGAGGCAAGAAAGCAGATTGTCAAGGAACTTGACGAGATGGGTCTTCTTGTTCGCATCGAGGACTACTCACATAATGTTGGCACTCATGACCGTTGTAAGACAACAGTTGAGCCCCTCATCAAGATGCAGTGGTTCGTTAAGATGGACGAGCTCATCAAGCCTGCTGTTAATGCCGTAAAGAACGGTGAAATCAGACTTATCCCCGAAAGACTTGACAAGACATATTACAACTGGACAGATAACATCAAGGACTGGTGTATTTCCCGTCAGCTCTGGTGGGGCCACAGAATTCCCGCATGGTATTGCGATGACTGCGGTGAAATCACAGTAGCAAAGACAAAAGATGCTCCCTGCAAATGTCCTAAGTGCGGAAGCACAAAGCTTACACAGGATCCCGATACTCTTGATACATGGTTCTCATCAGCACTCTGGCCTTTCTCAACACTTGGCTGGCCCGAGAAGACAGAGGACTTAAAATACTTCTATCCTACAGATGTTCTTGTTACAGGATATGACATCATCTTCTTCTGGGTAATCAGAATGATTTTCTCAGGTTATGAGAACATGGGCGAGAAGCCTTTCCACACAGTTCTCTTCCACGGACTTGTAAGAGATTCCCAGGGCCGTAAGATGAGTAAGTCACTCGGAAACGGTATCGATCCTCTTGAAGTAATCGATAAGTACGGTGCAGATGCTCTTCGTTTCACACTTATCACAGGTAACGCACCCGGTAACGACATGCGTTTCTACTGGGAGAAGGTTGAAGCAAGCCGTAACTTTGCAAATAAGGTTTGGAACGCATCACGTTTCATTATGATGAATATGCAGCAGCTTGAGGAAAAGGGCATTGATTACCTTTCCTTCAAACCCGGCTTTGACAAGCTTGAGGATGCCGACCGCTGGATTATTTCCAAACTCAATACATGTGTTAAGGAAGTTACACAGAATCTTGACGCTTTTGAGCTCGGTGTTGCTGCACAGAAGGTTAACGATTTCATCTGGGATGATTTCTGCGACTGGTACATTGAGATGGTTAAGCCTCGTCTCTACGGTGACAACACAGATTCCAAGATTGCGGCAATGTGGACACTCCGCAGTGTTCTTACGGATGCATTAAAGCTTCTTCATCCTTATATGCCTTTCGTTACAGAAGAAATTTTCTGTACACTTAAGGAAGCTGAAGGCATTCTCGCAGAGAACGAAACAATTATGACATCCGAATGGCCTGTATATAAAGAGGAACTTGCTTTCGAAAAGGAGGCAAAGGATGTTGAGCTCATCAAGGCAGCCGTTAAGGGTATCCGTGATGTACGTACTCAGATGAACGTTCCCGCTTCCCGCAAGGCAGAAGTATTCGTGGTTTCCGATGATGCAGACATTCTTGCAACCTTCGAAAACAGCAAAAACTTCTTTGCTACATTAAGCTTTGCTTCAGAAGTAAAACTTCAGAAGGATAAGGCAGGCATCGACAACAATGCTGTTTCTGCTGTTATTTCGGGAGCAACACTGTTCATTCCTTTCGCAGACCTTGTTGATATTGATAAGGAACTGGAAAGACTTTCAAAGGAAAAGACACGTCTTCAGGGCGAGATTAAGCGTTGTGAAGGAATGCTCAATAACGTTAACTTCACATCCAAAGCTCCTGAAGCAAAGATAAATGAGGAAAAGAACAAGCTCGAGAATTATAAGAGCATGCTCGCTCAGGTTGAGGAAAGATATGATCAATTACGATGAAGAGCTTCAGAAGTTTCAGCCCAGCCTTGAAATAGACGAGGCTGAGGATGCAATCTTCAGAAATGACATGACTGATGTCTCTGACATTATTGAAAAGTTAAGTAATCCAAACAGTAAAGGAGTTAAGCAATGATTTGTCCGAATTGCGGGGCAAAGATTGTCGGTAAACGACGTCGCTGCGACAATTGCGGTGGTGACATTTCTGCACTTGACAGACTTAGAAAGCTTTCAAACCGCCTTTATAACGAAGGTTTGGAAATGGCTTCCGTGAGAAATCTCACGGGAGCTGTTGAAAAGCTTCGCAAGAGCCTTGAGCTTAACAAAGAAAACATAGATGCAAGAAACCTTTTGGGACTTGTATATTATGAGCTCGGAGAAAGCACAAATGCAATCTGCGAATGGGTTATAAGTACAAATCTGAAAAAGGAAGAAAATGACGCCGAACGTCTTCTCAGACTTGTTCAGGCCGATGCTACCGAGTATCGGAATGTCAATACCGCAGTCAGAAAATTCAATATAGCCTTGGAACTTGCTCAAAACGGAAGCGAAGACATGGCGGTTATTACATTGAAGAAAGTAATTGCAGCCAATCCGCACTTCGTTAAGGCACATCTTCTTCTTGCTCTTATATACATCAAAAACTGCGAGTATGAGAGGGCAAAGAAGCTCCTTAAGCATATCCTGAAGATTGATGTCGGCAACGTAACCGCAAGGCGCTACATTAACGAAATCAAGCTTACGGTTGCAAATGCAGATAAAAAGCCTGAGGGTTCTGCCGTACAGGATGACTATGATTTTTCGGGGACAGGTTCTGTCAAAGGAAAGATTTATACCGATGACAAGCCTAACTTCCTTTCTGTTATAACGTTTTTTATCGGCCTGGCAATCGGAATAGCGCTTATCTACGTTCTCGCAGTTCCGAATATCAAAGCCGATCTTCGCAGCTCCTATGAGGAAAAAGAACGTATGCTCGGAGCGGACGTAAGTGCCGCAAACGCAGAGAAGTCATCTCTGGAAAGCCGTATACGCATTCTTGAAAATGAGATTACGGACTTAAACAGTCAGCTTCTTATAAAGCAGGACACAACCGAAGAAGTAAAGGTGCCGGATTATGCTCCGTTCCTTCAACTTTATTCTGATTACCTCGTTCTTTACGATGAGGTGATTTCTCCCATCTCTTCAGGTAAACTTATAGATGAAGAGGGGCTGAACAGAATTAATGCGTTTAACGGACGCCTGCTTTCATTTGATATGTCCGCACTTGAGGACGATAATGCCAAAGGGCTTTATGCCACAATGGCTGAAATGATTGGTTTGTATGCGACAGGAACAGGTGAGGAGCCTGAAACTACTCCCACACCTACACCCGCTGCATAGCGGAGGAGATTATGGGGATTTTTCTTCTTGCACTTACAAGAACCGTAATATGCATTCTTTCTGTGCTGGCATTTCTTTTGATTGTCTGCCTCATCTTTATGTGGCCGGGCAAAAAGAGAAAAGAACTGCAGGACAGCTTTTTGGGTCACTGGTATGCACATCGCGGCTATCATGACAATAAAACAGACGCTCCCGAGAACTCTTTAAAGGCTTTCGGGCTTGCTGTTGAACGGGGCTTCGGCATTGAACTTGATGTTCAGCTCACAAAAGATGAAAAGGTTGTTGTTTTTCACGATAACGACCTTAAGCGTGTCTGCGGTGTTGATGCCAAAGTAAATTCAAAGACATATGAAGAGCTCCAGGAGCTTACGCTTCTCTCTTCAAACGAAAGAATACCGCTTTTTACGGAAGTGCTTGAAGTAATTGGCGGCAAAGTGCCCATCATAGTTGAAATTAAAATGGTCGATGCGAAAACCCGCGTGTGTGAGCTCGCCAATGACATTTTAAAGGATTATAAGGGACAGTTCTGTATAGAATCGTTCCATCCGTATGCGGTAAAGTGGTTTAAGGAACATAGGCCTGAGCTTATGAGAGGACAGCTTTCCGCGAACTTTAGGAAGGAAGGCGAGCCCGAAAATTTTGGGGCATGGCTTGTCCACTTCCTGCTTACAAACATTATATGTAAGCCTGACTTTATTGCATATTCATGTAAGTCTGCAGACAATATCAGCTTCAAATTTTGTACAAAGGTGCTTGGTGCACTTCCTGTAGCATGGACAATCAAGTCAAAAGAGCTTCTTTTAGGAGCAAAAGAAGATTATAAGATATTCATTTTTGAGGGCTTCGATCCTTCGAAAGTGGAAGGCTTCGGAGGGGAAAAATGAAACTGCCGGGACATATGGCGACAGACCTTGAAAAGAAAGAAAAGAAAAAGAAGATACTGATTACAACGCTTTGCGTCAGTCTTGTCGTTCTGGCCATTGTAAGCATTGTAATTCTTGGAATTGCAATAAGCAAGCGTGTTAAGGAAGCGGAACTGAATCCGACTCCTACATCAGCCGTAAAAGTGCAAACCGTTACGGAAGCGCCGAAGGATGCTGACGGGCAGGAAACTCCGGCTCCGGCTGCTTCCACTCCTACGCCCACATCAAAGGCAACGAAGTGGAACGGTCTGGGAGTTTCAACACCTACTCCGACCGCAACACCGAAGCCTACCGATACACCGACTCCAACGGTAGCACCCACGAGAGGCCCGACGGTGCTTCTTGACCCGGGGCATGGCGGTAATGATGGCGGCACAAGCGGTTACAGAGATGAACGTAAAGATGACGGGTCACATTATTGGGAATGTGACATAGTTCTCAGTATTGCTCTTAAGGTAAGAGAAAAACTCGAAGCACAGGGCATTACGGTTCTTATGACGCGTGATGATGACTTTTTCCCGGGAACCCCTACAGAAAGAGTTGTTTATGCTGACGGACTTGATATAGACTGTCTTGTCAGCATTCATCTGAACGCTTCAGGAGATGCATCCGGTGGAAGCATAAGCGGTACCGAAACGTGGTATTGCGAGAGCATCACGAAGGATGTAAGGGAACGCCTTGAGGAGAAGCTTCCGGAGGGAGAGTATGATGCATATACGGCACAGCTTCTGGAAAGCAGAGAAAAACTCGCATCTTTTATTCAGAACTCACTTATCGGGAAGACAGGTTCAAGAGACAGATACATTAAACCAACCGACGATCTTGCTCTTGTAAAGTGTATTTACCCTTCATGCCTTGTGGAATGCGAATTCCTGAGTGCAGATGAAATCTTCCCGAAGCTTATCTCAGACGAGTACCAGGATCTCGTTGCGGAAGGCATTACTAACGGAATCATTAAATACCTGGATTGGGCGGGAGTTACAGACTAATGAACGAATCAAAGTTAAGTTACAAAAACACTATAGTAGCAAGCTGCATTTCATATGTTGTTCAAGCCATTGTTAACAACTTTATGCCGCTTTTGTTCCTTACATTCAGAGCAGACTTCGGGCTTTCGCTCGGTAAAATAAGTGCTCTCATCGGAATAAACTTCCTTGTACAGCTTTTGATGGATCTCGTTTGTACAAAGGCAATAGACAAGGTTGGCTATCGTCCGTCAATACTCATAGGTCACGTTTTTGCGACATTGGGACTTCTCGGACTTGCATTCCTTCCGTTTAAAATGGATCCTTTTGCAGGACTTCTCATTTGTACTGTTTTGTGTGCTATAGGCGGTGGTATCATCGAAGTACTTGTCAGTCCTATGGTAGAGGCAGCACCTACGGAGAATAAAGAAGGAACAATGTCACTTCTTCATTCCTTCTACTGCTGGGGACAGATGCTTGTTATCATCTTAAGTTCAGCATTCTTTGCAACAGCAGGCATCGCAAACTGGCGAATTCTTGCAGCTATATGGGCATTTGTTCCTGCCCTTAATATGCTTTACTTCGTATTTGTACCGATTTATAAGCCTACTGAAAAGGGCGAAGGCCTTAAGCCTTCAGATCTTCTTGCAAGCTCTGCATTCTGGGTACTCTTTATACTCATGTTCTGTGCAGGAGCAGCCGAGCTTTCAATGTCACAGTGGGCATCTGCTTTCGCAGAGTCTTCACTTCATATTTCAAAAACAGCGGGCGATATTCTCGGACCTTGTCTCTTTGCGGCATGCATGGGCGTGGCAAGACTTCTTTATTCGCTCTATTCCGACCGTATAAAGCTTCAGCGCTTTATGGTTTACAGCGGTGCACTTTGCGTATTTGCTTATGTACTTGCAATAGTATCCGGCAATGCATTCTTCTCGCTTGTTGGTGTTTCACTTGTTGGTTTTTCTGTCGGAATTATGTGGCCCGGTACATACTCACTTGCGGCAGCCAAAATTCCCACAGGAGGAACGGCTCTTTTCGCATTGCTTGCATTTGCAGGTGATATCGGTTGCAGCGCCGGTCCTTCACTTGTTGGTATTGTTGCAGGTTTGGCAAAGGATAATCTTAAAATCGGACTTATTGTTGCAATATTATTCCCGCTTATTCTCGTTGTAACGCTCCTTCTTGTAAACAGAAAGCTTGCTTCAAGAATTTTCCACAACAGAGGAGTGTGGATGGCTTGTGCGGTAGCTGTTGTCATTATTGCCCTTTCCATTTGCCTTAAGGGTTGCAGCAATCCTTCAGGTGACGAACCGCAGCTTACTCCTACACCTACAACAGCCGTTTCAGGGGAGACTACTCCTGCTCCGGGTGGAGCTGATGATGTAGATCCTACCAATACTCCCGCAGCTGTGGCAACAGACACACCTACGCCTGTTATTGAGCCTACAGATACTCCTGTTCCTACAGAAGCACCTGCAGAGACCAAGGCTCCGACGAATACACCTACACCCAAGCCTGACGATGGTAAGTTTGATGGTGTAACGATTAAAGATGTTTCAAAGACAGTATATACAACTTCCGATCTTAATATGAGAAAGGGCCCCGGCACACAGTATGATAAGGTGCTTGTTGCTAAGGAAAATGAGGCGCTTAAGGTTACGGGCGAGTGTAGTAACGGCTGGCTCAGAGTTGAAAAAGAAGGCAAGACACTTTATGTCAGTGGATACTATACGACTGATGTAGAACCTTCAAAACAGACGCCTACACCTACTCCTACAAAGAAGCCTGAGGCTACCGCAACACCGGTTCCCACAAAGGCACCCGAGGCTACGGAGACACCTGTTCCTACAAAGAAACCCGAAGCAACCGCAACGCCGGTTCCTACAAAGGCACCTTCATCTGAAGACGGCATTGAAGGATATAGCGGTTTCACAGGTTTGGCATTTGTAGTTGTTGATGCTGAAACAGGTGACTATGTTGTTAAGGGCAAGAACGAGAACGTACAGTTACGTCCCGCTTCACTTACAAAGATGATGACAGCTCTTGTAGCTGTTGAAAATCTGGACCTTTCAACGCCTATTGCATATCCTATTGAAGCAATGCGCTGGCAGGGATATACAGATCCGGCCGGAAACGAGATTATTAAGGCACTCGACAAGGAAATGGACTGTTATGAGTGCCCTATCGGCACAGAGCTTACTCTTAAGGACTGGCTGAACATCATGCTTCTCCTTAGTGATGCCGATGCAGCAGATACAATTGCCGTAGGCGTTGCAGGCGACATCAACACATTTGTCGATATGATGAATGCCAAAGCCAAGGCTCTCGGCATGAACGATACGCACTTCGACAACCCTGTCGGTGCGGACCAGTCAAGTGGTTTCTACTCGACATATTCATCAGCTGCCGATCTTGCAAAGCTTGCTGTTGCTGTTATGAATAATCCTACGCTCAGAGCTATTGTAGGAAGCACAAGCTATACAAATTCAACAGGCTACGAAAAAGAAGGCAAGCCTATTAAGAATATCAATCTTCTTATCTCAAGCAGTGATTTCAAGAGTGATTATTTCACCTGCACGGGCATAAAGACAGGCTTCACGGATGACGCAGGTCAGTGTCTTGCTGCAGCAGGAAGAGATGCAAACGGTACAGAGTACATCGTAATTGCTCTCGGTGTTGACTCAAGAAAGGGTTGTGCAGAGCAGGTTAAGAAGATGCTCGAATACATGTTTATTAACTATTAGAGGTAATTTATGTCACAATACAGCGGAAGCGATATAGTTGTTCTCGAAGGTCTTGAAGCAGTCAGAAAACGTCCCGGTATGTATATCGGAAGTACCGGAACAAGGGGACTGCATCACCTTGTCTGGGAGATACTTGATAACGGAATAGATGAGCATCTCGCAGGTGTCTGCAACCGCATTGACATTTGCATTCAGAAGGATGGCGGTATATCCATCACCGACTACGGACGAGGTGTTCCGGTAGACATTCACCCTACAAAGGGAATTCCGACCGTCCGTGTCGTATATACCATTCTTCATGCAGGCGGTAAGTTTACAAGTTCTGTATATAAGGTTTCAGGTGGTCTTCACGGTGTTGGTGCTGCTGTTGTAAATGCACTTTCACGTAAGATGATTGTTGAAGTAAGACGTGACGGTAAGATTTACCGCGATGTTTACGAAAATGGAGGCCATCCTACTGTTGAGCTTGAACACGGTAATCTCCCCGTTGTCGGAAAGTGTGCAAAGAACGATACAGGTACGAAGGTAACTTTCTATCCTGATGAGACCATTTTTGAAACGGTCGAGTTTAAGTCCGATGTTATCGCAAAGCGTCTTAAAGAGTCAGCTTATCTGAATAAAGGACTTACGCTGAATTTTAAGGATGAAATCAACAAAACCGAAGCAAAGTTTTTTGAAGAGGAAGGCATTAAGAGCTACGTAAATTACATTGCCAAATCCTCGGAACGTGACAACGAAGGCTTCAAAACACTTATTCCCGAGCCTGTTTACATTGAGGGCGCATCAGGTGACATTGAAGTTGAAGTTGCATTTACGTATTCAAATTCATATTCAGAGCAGATTAATTCCTATTGTAACCGTATAAATGTTGTAGACGGCGGAACTCTTGTTACGGGCTTTAAATCCGCACTCACAGGCGTTATGAACAAATACGCCCGTGAACTTGGAATCCTTAAGGATAAGGATGAAAACTTTGATGGTAAAGATATTCGAAACGGTATTATTGCCATCATCTCCATAAAGCATCCGGATCCTCAGTTCGAAGGTCAGACAAAGACAAAGCTTGGTAACACCGATGCCAAGCAGGCTGTTGATGATGTATTTACAGCCGAGGTTACAAGATACTTTGATAAAAACATCGAGGAGCTTAAGGCTATCCTCGAGAACTCAATGAAGTCCTACAATGCACGTAAGGCAGGCGATAAAGCAAGAAATGCCGTCCTTAAGTCGCTGAATGACTTTGATACACGAAGCAAGCTCGCTTCCTGCTCCTCTAAGAAGGCTGAGGAATGTGAGATTTACATCGTCGAAGGTGATTCCGCAGGCGGTACGGTTAAGACCGCAAGAAACCGTGCAACGCAGGCTGTGCTTCCTCTTCGAGGAAAGCCTCTTAATGTTGAGAAGGCTCCTCTTGAGAGAATTCTTGACAACAACGAAATCAAAACAATGATTGCTGCTTTTGGCTGTGGCATTGGGGATGATTTCGATCTTTCCAAGCTTCGCTACGACAAGATTATCATTCTTACCGATGCCGATGTCGACGGAGCTCACATAAGTACCCTTATGCTTACTTTCTTTTACCGCTTTATGCCCGAGCTCATTATGGAGGGCAAGGTTTACCGCGGCATGCCGCCTCTTTACAAGGTAGACTATGAGGAGGCAAAAAAGAAAGTGTCCAAGTACCTTTTCAATGATTTCGAGCTTGAAAAATTCCGTAAGGAAGGTCACAAGATTATCGGACTTCAGAGATACAAAGGTCTTGGTGAAATGGATGCGAGTCAGCTTTGGGAAACAACTCTGAATCCCGAAACAAGAGTGCTTGCACAGGTGTCTATTTCCGACACAATAGAAGCAGATGAGGTTACATCACTTCTTATGAGTTCAAATGTTCCTCCGAGACGTGATTTCATCATGACTGAGGCACGTTACGCAAAACTGGACTTCTATGAAGAACAGAATAAATAAACAGGTGTTTTAAATGGCGACAAAATCCACAACTCCCGTTAAAACGGCAGAACTACTTCAAATAGATTTTTCTGAGGAAATGAAAACTTCTTACCGCGACTACGCGGTAAATGTTATCATCGACAGAGCACTTCCGGATGTAAGAGATGGTCTGAAGCCGGTTCAGAGGCGTATTCTTTATGCTATGACCGAGCTTAATCTTGACCCTAAAAAGCCTCACAGAAAGAGCGCACGTATTGTCGGTGATACAATGGGTAAATATCATCCTCATGGTGATTCTTCCATCTATGAAGCTCTTGTACACATGTCAGAGGATTATTCTCTTTCCATTCCTCTTATTGACGGACATGGAAACTTCGGCTCCATTGACGGAGATCCTGCTGCTGCAATGCGTTACACAGAAGCAAGACTTTCGGAAGGCGCAATGACTATGCTCGAGAATCTTGAGCATAATCTTGTTGAATATCAGCCCAACTTTGATAATTCAGAGAAGGAGCCGACAGTGCTTCCCGCACTTCTTCCGAATCTTCTCATTAACGGTACAACGGGTATTGCTGTCGGAATGACGACAAACATTCCTCCGCATAACCCCGGGGAGGTTATTGACGGCGTTATTGCCTATATGGACAACCCGGACATTACTGTTTCTGAACTTATGCAGTACATTCCCGGCCCCGATTTCCCTACAGGCGGCATTATTGTTAACAGTGATGCACTTCCGGGAATTTATGAAACAGGCGAAGGAAAGATTAAGGTTCGTGCCAAAACAGTTATAGAAAACGGCGACAACGGCAGAAAGAACATTATCGTTACCGAAATTCCTTACACGAAAGCAGGCAGCAAGCAGTCTCTTGTTGAAAAGCTTGTTGACCTTATGAAGAACAAGACATTTGAGGAAATATACGATGTAAGAGATGAGTCCTCAAATGATGTCAGAATAGTAATAGAAGTTAAAAAAGAGAGAGACGTAGACAATCTTTTAAATGGTCTTTTTAAGAAGTCTCCTCTTGAAGATACATATTCCGTAAATCTCCTTGCGGTTAAAGAGAAGCAGCCTATTCTTTTCAACCTTAAGACACTCATTAAAGAGTTTGTTGACTTCCAAGAAGAGATTTACACGAAAGAATACAATAACCGCCTCGAGAGAGCAAAAGACAGGCTTGAAGTTGTGGAAGGACTTCTTCGCGCAACGGATGTCATCGATCTTATCATCGAAGTGCTCCGCGGAAGCTCTTCTGTAAAACAGGCAAAGGAATGCCTTACAAAGGGTGATATCACAGACATTAAGTTTAAGTCTGAAGAATCAAAAAAGCAGGCGATGCAGCTTGACTTCACCGAGCGTCAGGCAGAAGCCATCCTTGCTATGCAGCTTTCAAGATTAATCGGACTTGAAATACTTAAGCTTCGTGAAGAAAGTGACACAATAAAGAAAAATATTGTTGAGTATGAAAAGGTTCTCGGCTCGGTAAAAGAGCTTCATAAAGTAATCAAGAAGCAGCTTCTTGAGTTCAGAACAAAGTTCGGACACGAGAGAAAGACTGAGATTACAACTGTAGAACAGACAAATTACGTCATCGAAGAGCGTATTGAGGATATATATATTCTCATTGATAAATTCGGTTATACAAAGGCTGTTGATGCAGGTGCTTATGCTAAGGCATCATCAGAACAGCTTGCCGAGTATGTATATACGATAAAGATGCGCAGCAATGACAGGCTTTGTGTCTTCACTGCGGAAGGAAGCATGTATCAGGTTAAGGCTCAGGCAATTCCGAGAACGAAGCTTCGTGAAAAAGGAACACTCATCCACCAGCTCACCAAGATTGGTAAGGAAGAGGTCATCCTTTATACCGGCTTTGAAGAACTTTTCGAGTGCTCATTCCTTTTTGCAACACAGTCGGGATATGTAAAAATCGTTTCCGGCATCGAGTTCGACACAACCCGTACACAGGTTAACGCAACGAAAATCGATCCCGGCGATAAACTCGCAGGTATTGTTAAGCTTACGGCTACAGACATTCTTGCTGAAAACCGTAAAGTTATTATGATGACCAATTCGGGACTTTCTTTGGGATTCCCTCTTGAAGAAGTTTCCGAGTTCAAGAAAACAAGCAGAGGCGTTAAGGGAATCACTCTCGATAAGAATGATAAGCTTGCCCTTTGTACTGTTGTTACACCTACAGATGAAACCTTCGAATTTAAAGGGAAATCACTTTCCGCAAAGAAGGTTAAAATGAGAAAACGTGCTGCCAAAGGACAGAAAGCGGCATTGTAGTAATTAGACAGGAGATACGGACATGGTTGCTTTATTAATTGAATTTTTCCTTACAGGTGTTGGCCTTTCCATGGACGCTTTTGCGGTATCAATATGCAAGGGTCTTGGTATGACTAAGGTAAACAAAAAGCAGATGTTTATCATTGCCGGCTTTTTTGGCGGTTTTCAGGCACTTATGCCTTTAATAGGATGGTTGCTTGGCAGCCAGTTCCGTAAATACGTTACAAGATATGCTCCGTGGGTCGGTTTTGCACTTCTGCTTTTCCTCGGCGGTAAGATGATTGTTGAGGCAATAAAAAAGAAGAGCGAAGAAGCTGGCTCGGAAAAAGATGCAAAGCTTGACATTAAAGAACTTTTCCTGATGGCGGTTGCTACATCCATCGACGCCCTTGCGGTTGGAATTTCGTTCGGCTTACTTTATTCACATTTTACAGCCATCCTTGTTGCTATTGCCATTATCGGCGTTACAACATTTCTTATAAGCATAGCAGGCGTATTCATCGGAAACATCTTCGGCACCAAGTACGAAAAGCGTGCGGCAATCGCCGGAGGTATCATCCTCATCCTTATTGGAGTGAAGATTCTTCTTGAAGGATTAGGCATTCTTAACATTTAGTTTATTGCATTAAACTAAAAATCGTAATAAAGTGTTACACGGAGGCAGTATGAAAAAGGTTATTACATACGGAACATTCGATTTGCTTCATGTTGGTCACATTAATCTCTTAAGACGTGCAAAGGAACTTGGTGACTATCTTATCGTTGCACTGTCCACTGATGAGTTTAATGCCGGAAAGCACAAAGAGGCTTACCACTCATATGAGGACAGAAAAGCAATACTTGAAGCAATAAAATATGTTGATGAGGTTATTCCGGAAGAAACATGGGAACAGAAGATTCCCGATGTCGTTAATAACAACGTTGACGTTTTTGTTATGGGCAACGACTGGGAAGGAAAGTTCGACTTCCTTAAGGATTACTGCGAAGTAATTTATCTTCCGAGAACACCCGGTATTTCCACCACTCAGATTAAATCAGATCTCCATAAGTAAAAAATTTAGAAAAATATATTAATTTGAACGTTAAGAAATCTTTTCACCCGTCCGATAAGTAAGGTAGGAGCTGTGAGAAGGTCCTAAAGAAACTATAATAGCTATCGGGTTACCGGTAGGTCAGGAGGAAACAACAATGCGTATTGAGCAAATGTCTGAAATCATGCAGATTTATCAGGCAAACGGCAAAATGAAAAAAGTTGAATCCGCCAAAGCTATGCCCAGAGACAGTGTTCATATTTCAGATTTCGGAAGAGATCTCCAGGTTGCAAAGGAAGCAATAGCTGCCACACCTGACATCAGGGAAGAAAAGGTGAATGCAATCAAAACAGCAATGGCTAACGGAACATACAATGTTCCCATGAGTGCCCTTGCAGACAAGCTTCTTGCACAGTCAGAAGAAGCAATGAACATCTAACTCTTTCGTTTGTGCTTTGGCACAAACCGTAGTCGAGGAGGTACGTTTATCGTACCTCTTTGATATATATTGCGGCTTTTTTACAGATTGGGCCGTGAAGTTGAGGGAATAATATGGCAGGATTAATGGATGAACTCATCGCGACACTTAATGATGAGCTTAACATATACAGAGAGCTTATTCCAATGGCCGATTTTAAGTCCGGTATCATTATTTCAAATAATGTAAGTGAACTGGAAAAAATGACCGAAAAGGAACAGCTTACAACGGAAACGCTTGGCCGACTTGAAAAGAAACGTGAGCGCATTATGGCTGATATGCGTACGGTCCTTGGTAAAAGGAATTCGGCGTTGAAGCTTGATGAGCTGATAACGCTTATGGCAAAACAGCCGGAAGCACAAAAACAGCTCATTTCAATAAGAAAAGAGTTGAAGACCGTACTTGAGAAGCTTAAGGTACTTAATGACCGTAACCAGAAGCTCATTACAGAGTCTCTTTCGATTTCCGAGTATCAGCTTAACACAATCCGTTCTGCGAAGAGTTACATCGGAAACAATTACACAAGAAACGCCGGACAGTTTGATATGGCCTATGCCGGAGCGTTTGACGCAAGACAGTAAATTAATATGAAAAGCGTGGCTGACGCGAGCTTGATTTTCAAGAACAATGTTGCTGCCGAAGTTATTTACACCAATGAGTGGATAACTTCGGTGGCAACTTTTTTTCGCCTATGACTCATTTTATGACATATTTTTGCCGATAAAGGTTTCAGAGAAATTATCGAGGAAGGAGGAAACGCAAGATGAGTTTAATGTCAAGCCTTTATACAGGCGTTTCCGGTCTTACAAACAATCAGCGTGGACTTACGGTTTCCGCACACAACCTTGCCAACGTTGAAACAGAAGGTTTCGTGCGTCAGCAGATTGAATATACTGATGCTTTTTACAACAGAATAGGACAGAACCACGTATCCTATATGCAGGTTGGTTATGGATCTGATGTTTCTACCGTAAAGCAGGTAAGAGATATTTTCCTCGATAAAACCTACAGAGAAGAAAAAGGCCGTGAAGCTTTTTATACGTCACAGTATGAAGCAACAAACGAGGTTGAAGATATCTTCGGAGAAATCCAGGGTGTTGCGTTCCAAAATTCTTTAAAGGATGTGTGGGTTGCTTTACAGGAACTTTGCAAAGAGCCCGAAAGCATTGTAAAACGTTCCGGACTCATTGAAACAGCAGTTACCTTCGTAGACAGAGCAGAAGAAATCTACAGACAGGTTAAGGAATATCAGGAAAGCCTTAATACACAGATTCAGACTTATGTTGATGATATTAACAAAAAGGCTCAGCAGATTTACGATTTGAATCACCAGATTCAGAAGATTGAAGCTTCGGGCTTTGAAAATGCAAACGACTTAAGAGATACAAGAAATATTCTTCTGGATGAGCTTTCACAGATAGCAAGAATTAATTACAAAGAAGATGCAATGGGTGTTGTTACAGTGTTCCTTGAAGACTACGCACTTGTTACGGAAGACCTTATTTACAAAGTCGATACAAAACCTGTTTCCCCCGATACAAATATGATTAAGCCATACTGGCCCGCATATGACGGCGTTGACGTGTTCGACCTTTCCAAGGTTCCGAATGCGCAGAATGATACCGACATAGGAGCTCTTAAGGGACTCCTCTACGCAAGAGGAAGCAAGATAGGCAAGTACACCGATATCCCTGTTGAGCCTACGGAAGAAGATTTTACCGATGAACTTTCCGGATGGTTCGACGAACTTTCCTACAATGTTGCAATGGCTCAGTTCAAGGATGACGTTGCAAAATATGAGATTGAAGTTGAGAGTTCCGTTCTTGTAAGCATTCAGGCTCAGTTTGACAATCTTGTTCATGGCATAGTCACCATGATTAATGATACGCTTTGTCCTAATAAGGAAGTACTCCTTGACAGCGGTGAGAAGATTATGATTCTTGACACCGACAAAGCACCTGTAGGAATGGATGCCAACACCACAATGGGCGAGGCACTTTTCAACAGAAAGTCCGTGGACCGTTATGAGGAACAGTTCATTACTATTGTAAACGATGACGGCACAACAACCACAATGAGTGCATTTGTATATCATCCGGAAGACCCGGAAGACAACTACTCATTGTTCACAATAGGTGAGATTGAGGTGAATCCGTTGATTCTTGCAGATCCTTCGGTAATACCTCTTTCAGACAATTCCGGCAGCGGTGATTACTCGGTTGAAATATGCGAGGAGCTTTTGGAAAAGTGGCAGGCACCGTTCGATACTGTTTCACCTTCGGATTTTTCAGCCCAGAATTTCAACGGCTATTATACAGACATGATTGGACTCCTCGGTACAAACGGTGAACGTTTCAGAAACATTTCGGAAAGCCAGGAATCCCTTTGCAACAGCATCGATAATCAGCGCCAGGCGGTTATGGCTGTTTCCTCCGACGAAGAACTTACAAACATTATAAGATTCCAGCAGGCTTATAATGCAAATTCAAGATTTATCAACACGGTTTCAGAAATGCTTGACCACCTGCTCAGCACTTTGGGACGATAGTATAGAAAGACGAGGATGACTTATGGCATCAACCTTTTTTGGACTTACAATAGGAAGCTCGGGACTGTTTACTGCTAAAAGCGGAATGAATACAACCGCGCATAACATTGCAAATATCGAGACAGAAGGATACTCGAGACAGGTCCTGAATCAGACTGCCGATAAAGCACTTCGTACATATAACCGCTACGGAATGCTTGGAACAGGCTCTACTGTTGTTTCTACAGACCAGCTTAGAAGTAAGTACTACGATGAGAAATTCAGAAGCAATACCGGACTCGGCGGTCTTTACGGCGAGAGATATTACTTTATGAAGGAAATCGAAAGCTACTTTAATGAGATTGAGCTTCAGGGCTTCACAACATCCTTTGACAATATGTACAATTCGCTTCAGGAACTTTCAAAGGACCCTTCAAGCCTTACTGTAAGAACGCAGGTTACAAACTATGCCGAAAGCCTTTGCGAGTACTTTAACTCTCTTCACACAAATCTTCAGGCAATCCAGAATGAGTGTAACTACGAAATTAAAAACCAGGTACAGAGAATTAATTCCCTTACAGGACAGATTGCGGTTCTCACCAAGCAGATTAACACTGTAGAAGTAGGCGGAGAAAATGCAAACGACCTTCGCGACCAGCGTAATCTCCTTGTCGATCAGCTTTCCGAAATAGTTAATGTCACTGTTACAGAAAAGAAGATAGGCAATGCAGGAATGCAGTCTTATGTAGTACGCATTGACGGTAACACCGTTGTTGATACATATGAAACCTTCGAGCTTAGCGTAGAACCTCGTGAAGTACTTTACAATCAGTGCGATATCGATGGTCTCTATGACATTTACTGGGAGAACGGCGAGAAATTCAACGTTAATTCCAACAGTCTGACCGGAACACTCAAAGCGCTTTTTGAAGTAAGAGACGGCGACAACGACGAGGAACTTAGCGGTTTGTCCGACAGACTTATTGAAGGCGAAGCAGAGATTACAATTACCAATACAAACATTGACGATATTGCAAGATTAAATATTCCTGCATCAGGACGTATGCTCATAGGAAGCGGTGAATATGAGTACGATTCCTTTGAAGTTAAGGTCGATGAGAACGGTATTTACAGCTATACCTTCAAGCTTTCCACTCCGTTAAGACGTACATACAGAGAAGGAACCCCGATTTCCATAGGCAGCAACGTTGACTACAAAGGCATTCCTTATTATATGTCTCAGATTAACCAGTTCATCAGAACATTCTCCGAGAAGTTCAATACATTACACAGAAGTGGTGAAAATCTTTACGGTGACGAGAACAACATCTTCTTCACAGGAGCTGACAAGGTTACGAATGAAGAATATTTCCTCGGGAGCTTCAATGAAACCGATGAAGCCGACCTTGTGTACGTATCGTCGGATATGGTTGCGGACTATGCTTCCTATTATCTGCTTACTGCAGAAAACTTTAAGGTTTCCTCCAAGGTAATGGACGATCCGAGGCTTATCGCTTCGACATACAGAATTGCAGACGGTGTCGGCGCAAATGATCTTGTTGAGAAGTTCCTTGACTTAAAGAAGGACAGATCGATGTTCAAGCAGGGTGATCCTGCACAGTTCCTGCAGACCCTTGTTTCTGACGTCGGTATTGATACAAAGGGCGCGAAGAACTTCTCTGAAAGTCAGGACAATATCATTGCAGAAGTAATTAACCAGAGACTTTCTGTAGCAGGCGTTGACCAGGACGAGGAAACAATGTCTCTTGTAAGATATCAGGAAGCTTACAACCTGAATTCAAAGGTTATTTCCGTAATGAACGAAATATACAACAAGCTCATTAATGAAACCGGAGTTTAATGCCGATAAATATATAAACATAAAGGAGGGCCGGATATGCGTATTACGAATAAGATGATGACCAACAATTCGTTGTACAACATCAATAATAACAAAAACCTTCTTAACAAACTTGAAAATCAGTATTCAACAGGAAAGAAAATAAACAGACCTTCCGATGACCCTATCATTGCTGTAAGAGCACTCAAATTCAGAACAAATCTTACAGAAGTTGAGCAGTATACGGACAAGAACATTCCGGATGCACTTAACTGGATGGAAGTCACCGAAGGCGCGCTGTCAACAATCAATGAGTTAATCAGCTCCATGAATACATATTGCAACCAGGGGGCAAACGATTACCTTACTGCTGAAAACCGCAACAGTATTGCAATTAACCTTAAGCAGTATGCACAGCAGATTTATCAGGAAGGTAACACAAACTACGCAGGCCGTTACGTGTTCTCGGGCTATAAGACGGACACTTCTCTTGTTTTCCAGAAGGAGACAGAGGAATATTCCTACAGAATTACAGAGCCCCTGAAGGCAGAGCAGCTTGAAATTGTTTCTGTTATAAAGAATGCAGTCGATCTTGACAATCTTGATCTCACCGACCTTACAACGTGGGATGACACAATGCCTTCGACAAACGATGTATACAGACTTCCTCTTGGCTATGACAAGCTGAGCGGTGACCCGGGAGAGACTCCGAGCCTTTCCTTTGTAGACCAGACAGGCACGTTGAAGAGTTCTGATACAGGCGACTTCGTAATTGTTCCCCACAGTGTAACGGATCCTGACGCGTATATTGCCGATGACGATGGAATCAATTACATTTATGAAACCGGCGAGCTTATTATAGGAAAGAACCTTTATCCGAGAATCCAGAAAGCAACCGAAATCAGTGTAGAATATACAAAGTCTGAGTTTACCCAGAACGATCTTCGACCGGAACACTATTATGACTGTGTCCGTACCGAAATCGAAACCGGTCAGACAATAGAATATAAAAAGCAGGATCAGGACATTAATTACGAGGTTAATTTCAATCAGCGCCTTACTATTAATACTCAGGGCCGGGATGCCTTTTCGACAGCAATTCAGAGAATGGTTACTGAAATTACCGATGCAATTGACAGTGTAAAGGCTGTTGAAGACCAGATGGCTGAGCTTGAAAAGATGCTTTCGGACACATCTATGTCCGACGAGCAGATTAAGAAACTGAACTCCATTAAGGAACAGCTTGAGTCCGAATATACATTAAGAACTTCTCTTATGACAGACGCTTTCCAGCGCGGACTTACAATTACCCAGAATGAGCAGGAGAACATGAACGTATGCGTTGCCGATCTGGGCGGTCGTTACAAGAGACTTCTTCTTACGCAGGACAGACTCGAAAGCCAGGCTGTTGACTTCGAGGAACTTCTTTCAGATAACGAAGATGTAGACCTTGTAGATACAATCGTTAAGTACACATCCGCAAACAATGTATTTAACGCATCTCTTTCTGCAGCTTCAAAACTTGTACAGTCTTCATTACTTGACTACCTTTCATAAGTTTATTACAATTATTTTACCGATACAAAAGGAGGACTTTTATGTTAGTCAAAACAAGGTATTTCGGCGAGGTTGAACTTGATGATGAAAAGATTCTTACCTTCGACAGAGGAATAATCGGATTCGAAAAGCTTCGTCGTTTCACACTCATTTACAACAACGAAAACGGAAGCGATACGTCGATTACCTGGCTGCAGAGCGTAGAAGAGCCTTCAATGGCATTGCCGGTAATCAATCCCACAACAGTGCTTAACGACTACAATCCCGAGGTTGAGGACGAACTTCTTGTTCCTCTCGGAGAGCTTGGTCCCGATAACACATGTGTATTTGTTACACTTACGGTTCCGTCAGACATCACAAAGATGACAACAAACCTTAAGGCACCCATCATCATCAATGCGGATACAAAGAAGGGCTGCCAGGTTATCGTTGAAAACGACTATCCTGTAAAGTTTAACATCTATGACGTAATCACAAAACTCAAGGAAGAGAAAGGGGATATCTAATGCTTGCATTATCCAGAAAAACCGGTGAATCAATAATTGTCGGTTCGGACATCGAGCTTACGATCCTCGAGATCAAGGGCGATCAGGTTAAGCTTGGTATCAATGCTCCGAAGTCGATACCGATTTACAGAAAAGAAATTTATGTACAAATCCAGGAAGCAAATAAAGAAGCTGCTAAGATCTCCGTTGGACCTGATGCACTTTCGAAGCTTCTCTAGAACAGTTCCGAGCCATGGGACCCATTCGGGCCATGGGAGCTTTCTCAGCCGCAAGGTTACATATTTGGCTTGTTTTTGTCATTTTATGTAACCCCGGCATTTTTTTATCCGCAATTTTACCGTACAAATGCCGCTTTGCGCTCCTGTACGGTAATTTCATCCGCTTTTTCAGCCGGAAGGTTACATATTTGGCTTGTTTTTGTCATTTTATGTAACCCTGGCACCTCTTTTCCGACCGTAAGGTTACATATTTGGCTTGTTTTGCCTGATTTATGTAACCCTGGCACCTCTTTCCTGACCGGAAGGTTACATATTTGGCTTGTTTTGCCTGATTTATGTAACCTCGGCACCTCTTTTCCGACCGGAAGGTTACATATTTGGCTTGTTTTGCATGATTTATGTAACCTCGGCACCTCTTCCCCGACCGGAAGGTTACATATTTGGCTTGTTTTGCCTAATTTATGTAACCCCGGCACCTCTTTCCTGACCGGAAGGTTACATATTTGGCTTGTTTTGCATGATTTATGTAACCTCGCCGGTTGATAATGTTACATAAAACGCTCCGCGAGGATGCGCAGGGGTTCGGCAAATCCTGAAATTGGAATCTTAGCCTTAACTCAATTGCGAAATAGGCATATATGACTATTTTTTTAATAAAAAGTTTATAGAAAGTTACTAACATTAAGGGGTATTTTGACGATAAAATAAGTGAGACTATCCGCAGTCACGGAAGACTGTGAAAATAATCTGTTGAAAATCCAAAGGAAGGGACAGGTGAAAACAATGGGAATTGAAAGAATCAGCGGTAATAACGCACAAATCTATCAGAATGTGAAGCCTCAGCAGAATGTTAATAAAGAGACAGAGGCAGCGGCTAGAGCTCATGAGCAGGTACAGCAGGAAGCTCCCGAGAGAGTGAAGGCTGAACCGAGAGTTGAGACAAGGGCAAAGGGAAATGAGCCTGAAGAAAGCCAGATTGAAATTAATCAGCAGAAGACTCAGAAAGTTAAAAATGCCATTGCCGAAGTTAACCGCAAGATGAACCAGAGAACACGTTGTGAATTCTCTTATCATGAGGAGACTAAGCGTGTATCCATTAAGGTTATCGACAGGGATACGGAAGAAGTTATTCGTGAAATCCCGCCGGAAGAAACTCTGGATATGCTCAGCAAGATGTGGGAAATTTCAGGTATTCTTGTTGACGAACAAAGATAGAAAGAAATTCCACGGAAGGACAAATATTGAAACGGATTTCAAGGAGGTAGAACAATGGGTATTGGATTATCAGGAATGATTTCCGGTCTTGATACAGACTCCCTCGTTAAAGCGATGCTGTCCGGTCAGACTGCCAAGAAGACCAAAATTGATAACAAAATCCAGATTAACAAGTGGACTACCGAAGCGTGGTCAGGCCTTAACAAGAAGATTTATTCATTCTATACGGATTATGCATCAAAGCTTCGTATGCAGAGCTCGTATATGACGAAGAAGGCTTCTTCTTCCAATGAAAATGCAGTTGCTGTTTCTGCGGCAACAGGTGCAGCAACAGGCTCACACACAATTCAGGTTAAAAAGCTTGCATCTTCACAGTTTGTTACAGGTGCCGCACTTACAGGTGATTATTCCAAGAGCACAAAGCTTAAAGATATCGACCCTTCACTTGTAGGTACAACAATCACCATTACATCCGGTGAGGGCAAAAATGCAAAGACACAGGAACTCACTATTGATGAAAAGACAACAATCAGTGATTTCAACAGTGCGTGCAAATCTGCCGGCGTAACAGCAAGCTATGATACTACTCAGAAGAGATTCTTCTTAAGCTCATCAGAGTCCGGAACTGCCAATAAGTTCACGGTATCCTCTTCAAAAGCTACAGATGCATATACATCAGTGAAGAACTCATTTGAGAGATATCTTGATGTTACAACTGTTTCATCTGATGATGCTGCCATTTATGACTTGGCCATCAAGACGATTAAGGACGCTAATGCCGATGATATCAATGCTGTTCTCGCGGATGATTTCGATGTTGAGGCTGATGGAGTTACAGACGCACAGAAGGCAGTTTACGATGCATTAAACAATATCGCAGCCATTGAAGCAAAGCAGCAGGGTGAAGCAGACCTGGAAGCAGAGCTCAGAACAGAGTTTGAAGATGATGCCAAGGCTGAACTTGCAGAGCTTGGTATCGCAGAGGATTCTGACGAATATGAAGAAGCTCTCAAGGCTCAGATTGACAATCGCATCGCTTCCTACAAGGAAGAAAATGCTGATGAATATAACGAGAGACTTGCTGAAAAGAGCGCTCCTTATCTTGATGATGCGGAAGCAGGCATTAAGGCTGCAGTTGACGGATATGTAAACTATTCCGGCGCTACAACAGAAGGCGCATCTCTTACAGCTCTTGGCCTTGGAAACGGCATTGACGGAACAGCAATTGCAGAGACAAGCAAGGGCTCAATGGTAGTTGTTGCTGCTGAGGATTCGGAAGTTGTTCTTGACGGCGCAACAATGACAGGCTCAGGAAATACAGTAATCGTCAATGGTCTTACAATGGACTTGAAGCAGACAACCTTTAATGAGGCCACGGGCGAGTACGATACAGTAAATGTTACGGTAGGCAAGGACACAAGCTCTACCTACAACATGATTAAGGAAGCACTTACAAAGTACAATGAGCTTGTTGAGGAAATGAACACATTGTATCATGCAAAATCAGCAAGAGATTATAAGCCTCTTACAGATGAGCAGAAGGAAGCAATGACGGACGACCAGATTGAGAAGTGGGAGCAAACTATTAAGGATTCTCTCCTCAGAAACGACTCCTCCATCAACAGCATCCTTTCCGGTATGCGTACATCTCTTCGCTCAAGCTATACAACATCCTCAGGAACAGAGTACACACTTTCTTCCTTTGGTATTGTAACGGGTACATATACCGAATACGGTAAGCTCCACATCTATGGCGATGATTCCGACGGAATATACGGCACATATGATGACAGACTTCAGAAGGCTCTTGATGAGAATCCTGATGACGTAATGGAAGCTTTGAGCGGCATCTTCTCAAATCTTTATTCAACGCTTACCGATAAGTGTGCAAAGACTTCAATAAGCAGTGCACTTACATTCTATAATGATAAGCAGTATGCATCTTATCTTGATGATTATCAGGATAAGCTTAAAGATATGGAGACAAGAATTGCTACTCTTGAAGATCGTTATTACAAACAGTTTACAGCAATGGAAAAGGCATTAAGCCAGCTTCAGAGTCAGACAAATTCACTTGCAAGCATGCTTGGAATTAATAACGGTCAGTAACCTGTTTTCTCTTTCTTTAGAATATCAGGCTAAAGTAATACAACAAAAATGTCGATAATAATTATCAGAAGGACCATCAGCTCCGTATCAAGGGGGATGGAGATTAGAGGAGGAACAGGTATATGGCAATGAATGCAGCAACGCTCTATCAGGGAACTAAGGTTAACACGGCATCTCCCGCTGAGCTTACACTTATGCTCTATGAGGGTGCCATCAAGTTCTGCAACATCGCGCTTCTCGGCTTTGAGACGCATGACTTCGAAAAGGTTAATAATAACATTATCAAGGTCCAGAACATTATTACAGAGTTCAGAGCAACACTTGATTTTAAGTATGAGACAGCAAAGGACTTTGACCTTATTTATGAGTACATCGGAAGCCTTCTTGTACAGTCAAATGTTAAGAAAGATCCCGAGGCTTTACATATGGCTCTCGACCAGATCAGAGACATGAGAGACCTTTGGAAGGAAATCATGAAGAAGAATCACATGTATGTGAGATAATTCTTCACAGTACAAATCAATAGAAAAAGGAGTGGGGACATGTGTCGAAAGATGTATGTCCCCATTTGGGGAATTTATGGAAAATAATCAGAATCTGGCAGGATACATTCATATGATGAAGGATATTCTTACGAGAAAACGCAATTCTCTTAAGAATATTCTTGAATTTTCGGAAGAGCAGTCGGGACTTCTCATTCCGCAGGAGTTCGATGATGAAGCCTTCACGGAACTTATGAATAAAAAGGAAGCTGAAATCAATAAAGTTAATGAACTTGATGATGGTTTCTCTGCCGTGTTCAATAAGATAAAAGACGATATCAAGAGTAAGAGCGATGAGCATGCTCCGGCAATTAAAGAGCTTCAGGACCTTATCACCGAAGTTACCGAGCTGGGAGTACGCATAACTGCTCTTGAAAAGAAAAACAGAGACGGACTTGAACGTAAAAAGAACGAGATTAAGCGTGGCGTGAAGAATTTCAACGTCAGCCGTCAGACTGCATCGAATTATTACAAAAACATGAATGGAAGAAATGACTCGGGACCTGTTTTTATGGATCAGAAGAATTAACACAGGTGCTGTTACTATAGAGCAGAAGAATTAACGCAGTTTATGCTTTATGTCAAGGAGGACTATATATGAAGAAAAAACTGAAGGTGTTCATTTCTCTTCTTGCTGTTTTGTCAATGACCTTCTCAACGGCGGGCCATGTCGGAATTGCGGCAGTTGACAACGGAACGGAGATTCCGGAAGCAAATATAAACATCCTTTACGAAGAGGAATCAATCCTGATTAATGAGTCGGGAATGTCCAGAAAGGACAATGTTATCTACTACGTCAGTACATACACTACAGACCTCTCAAAGTGGTACCAGATGGACGTTGTGGATAATAAGGCTTTGTTTGATATTTCGTGGACGAATATGTCAACAAACGAAAAGCTTTACATTTGCGGTGACGTAAATAAGAAGGTTACGAGTGTGACAATTACCGCAAGATCAACGTTTTCAGCAACATTTACCGGTTCTCTTCTCACAACAGACGTTACCGATGCGGAAGACTGGAAAGCTGAATATGCACACTATCCGAACTTCGGTGAGGATACGGGATATATTATTTTCTCTGTCCGCGTAAACGGAATGCCTACAACCTATTGTGAGCTTGATAACATCGAATGGAGAAAAGGTAACGAAGGAATTTGGAGAGACTACGATGAACTTGACCTCCATGAAATGGAACTCAGAGGAGGAACACTTCAGTTTCGTATTAAGGCAAGCAATGCTGATGGCAACCGTTACTCAACAACGGCAAAATATACAGTCGCAAAGCTTCCTGTCAATCCTTCGGTAAGCGTAACAAATACAACAGGAACCATTTCTCTTAAGAACGGCTACGAATTTTCAACTAATAAGAGAAACTGGACACTTATCCCTGCATATAGTGCAAAAGGAACTACAAACGAGATGTTTGTAGATGAAACCGACAGAGGAGATGCTATACAGACGATTACAACTACTCAGAAGGTTTCAAAGCTCTCCGTTCAGCAGGCTCTTGGAAAGAAGACGAGCGAAGATATTTCCGAAACGGTTCTTTATGTAAGAAATGCCGGAAACGGAAGAAGTGCTGCCGCAAGGGTTACTACGGTCAGAATCCCCGCAACACTTCCGAAGCCTTCCAATGTTGACAGCAATATTAAGATGAACTACAGCCCTTCAAAGACGGGTACTGCGGGAATCGAGCTTGTAAACAATTATGATGAAAACGTACAGATTGTTGTTGTAAGCCCTACAGAGCAGGCTAAATACGGAATCGACCCGTCTGACGCAACAACGCTTAAAGACATTCCTGTTTATGACCTTGTTTGGACAACAGTCCGCGCAAACAGCTCAACGAAGGTTGTTTACAAGAGAGCACCTTCAGGAAGTATCGTACTTGTAAGAAAAGCTGGAACGGAAGATAATCTTGCTTCTCCTTACGTAATTCTTTCAGAGAAGGTTGATTACAGCAAGGCTGTTACGTATGCTTCCGTATCGGGTTCTCCGAAGGTAAATTATACGCTTCAGGCTATTCCTTCAACGAACATTAATAAAGAGGATCCCGGTCTTACCTATTTATGGCAGTGGGCAGATTCAAAGACCGCACCGGATGACGAGTGGCATGACATCGGCACAGGAAGAACGCTTGTGCTTGATGCAGACGGCTCGGTTTACCCCGTTGTTAAGTATAAGTACGTTCGTGTTACAATTACATTCCATGGCAGAAGCTTCACAAGTATGCCTGTGGGTACAATAAAGTAGAACGCAGAAATTGAGCGCAATACCTTTCAAAAGTTTTACCTTTTGGTTGTTGACAACACCGCGATAAAGTGGTAAAGTAACGGACAATTAAATAAGAACTGTAAAGGCTGTGACGAAGACGGAGCTTAAAAGTTTCATTTCAGAGAGCGTGCGGCAGGTGTGAGCACGTATGAAAGTTAAGTGTCTTATCCCTTCCGAGCTGAGGATGTGAACCAAAAGTAATGTCCTACGTGAGAGCTACGTTAGTGCAAAGAGGTTGTAAGACCTTAAAGGGCCCGAAAGGGAAATTGAGTGGTACCGCGGATAAAATTATTCGTCTCAAGACTATAGAAATATAGTCTTGAGACTTTCTTTTTATAATAAAAAAGGAGAACCGACATGGTGGATACAAACAAGCAGCTTGCGGATGTTGTAATCAGAATACGGGACATGCAGGAAATCAAAGGCTACTCCGATAAGGAAATGGCCGAAAAGGTTGAACTTTCCGAGGCACAGTATGAAGAGTACATGACCGGTAGCGTAGATCTTCCTTTCACATTTGTCCATAAGTGTGCATTGGCGTTCGGATTGGAAATTACCGAGCTTCTCGAAGGTCAGAGTGCCCGTCTTTCTTCGTACAACGTTGTACGTAAAGGCATGGGCCTCACAACCGCGGAAGAAGACGGTGAACTCATCCAGAACCTTGCTCCTTACTTTAAGAAGAAGCTTTCCGAGCCATACTTCGTTACATACGATTACAGAGAAGAACTCCAGAATATGCCCATACATTGCACAATGCATGCCGGTCAGGAGTTCGACTACATTGTAGAAGGCTCATTAAAGGTCCAGGTCGGAGAACACGTTGAAATCCTTAATGAAGGCGACTCCATTTACTACGCATCCAATAAGCCGCACGGCATGATTGCAGTCGGAGGAAAGGCTTGTAAGTTCATAGCAATGATTATGAACTCCGACGAAGAGGAAGTCGTATTCAAACAGGAAGCCTTAAAGCGTGCAAAGCAGACGAAGGGTCTCGTTTACGAGAACTTCATCGAGAGCGTTGATAATGAAGACGGAAGCTTCAACAGCATTAAGTTTAAGAATGAAGACCGCTTCAATTTTGCATTTGACATAATCGATGAAATCGCAGAAAGAAAGCCTGATAAGCTTGCGATGATTCATCTTGATAAAGATAAGAACGAAAGAAAGCTTACCTTCAAAGAATTCAAGCAGCTTTCAAACCAGGCCGCAAACTATTTCACATCGCTTGGAATTAAGAAGGGCGACAGGGTAATGCTTGTACTTAAGCGCCACCTTGAATTCTGGATTGCGTTCCTCGGACTTAATAAAATCGGAGCAATTGCTGTTCCGGCAACAAACCAGCTTAAAGCACATGACTTTGTATACCGCTTTAATTCCGCGGAAGTTAAAGCTATTGTATGTACATTCTCTGACGGAACAAGTGATGCTGTGGACGAGGCAGCTAAGGAATGTCCTTGCCTTGAGCACAAGATTCTTGTCGGTGGTCATAAGCCCGGCTGGAGAAACTTCGATGATGAGTATGTATTCTATTCAAGAAGATACTTAAGAACATCCGATTCGGCATGCGGTGATGACCCGATGATTATGCTTTTCTCCTCAGGCACGAATGGATATCCCAAGATGGTACTCCACAGCTGCAAGTATGCGCTTGGCCACTTTATTACCGCAAAATACTGGCACTGCGTACGTACAAACGGACTTCACTTTACAATATCCGATACAGGCTGGGGCAAGTCACTTTGGGGCAAGCTTTTCGGCCAGTGGCTTAACGAAGCCGCAATATTCGTTTATGACTTCGAAAGATTCCATGCTGATGACATCCTTTCACTGTTCGGAAAGTACAAGATTACAACATTCTGCGCACCGCCTACAATGTACAGAATGTTCATAAAAGAGGACCTTTCAAAATACGATCTTTCATGCATTGAACATGCCACAACGGCAGGCGAGGCATTGAACCCCGAAGTGTTCTACCAGTTCAAGGCTGCAACAGGGCTTGAGATTATGGAAGGCTTCGGTCAGACAGAAACAACACTTACAATAGGTAACCTTGTCGGAATGACTCCGAAGCCCGGTTCAATGGGCAAGCCCAGTCCTGCGTACAAGATTGTGCTTCTTGACACTGACGGCAATCCTGTCGGTGTCGGAGAAAACGGAGAAATCTGTATCGATACAAGAGACGGCAATCCTTGCGGACTGCTCCTCGAATACTACAGAGATACCGAAAGAACAAATGAAGCATGGCATGATGGTTTCTACCACACAGGCGATATCGCATACCGTGATGAAGACGGCTTCCTGTGGTACGTTTCACGTATCGATGATGTCATCAAGTCTTCCGGTTACCGCATCGGACCGTTTGAAATTGAAAATGTCATCATGGAACTTCCTTACGTACTTGAATGCGGCGTGGCAGCCGCACCTGACCCTGTAAGAGGTCAGGTGGTAAAGGCATGTATTGTGCTTGTAAACGGTACTGAGGGAACCGAGGAACTGAAGAAGCAAATTCAGGACTACGTCAAGGAAAAGACAGCTCCTTATAAGTACCCGAGAATCGTTGAATTCCGTAAAGAACTGCCTAAGACTGTAAGTGGAAAGATTATAAGAAAAGAACTTTAATATCCTTTTACTTATAGCGAACATAAGATAATTTTAACAATGTAATACTTTACTACGTTAAAAAAGTGATTGATTTTTTATACATAGTGGAGTATAGTTAGTAGATATTTTTAAGGTGCATATTATGGAAGAGATTTTGAACAAAGCCAAGCGCGTGACACTCTTCGCAGGGCACTACGGCAGCGGAAAAACGAACGTAGCCGTGAATTATGCATTACTCCTTAAGAAGGCAGGAAAGGATGTTGCCATTGCCGACCTGGACATCGTTAATCCTTATTTCAGGACGAAGGATTCGGCAAAGGAGCTGGAAGAAAACGGCATAACACTTATTTCTTCCGAATACGCCGGCTCAAACGTCGACCTTCCTGCACTCCCCGGTGAGATTTACTCACTTGTTGATGTTAAGGACCGTTACGCAGTCTTTGATATCGGTGGAGACGACAGAGGAGCAACAGCCCTTGGAAGATATTCCGACGCAATAAAACAGGAAAACAATTACGAACTCCTTCTCGTAATCAACAAGTTCAGGCCTCTTGCAAGGACTCCGGAGCTTGCGATTGAGATTATGAGAGAAATCGAGACTGCCGCCAACATGCAGTTCACGGGTATTGTCAATGATTCCAATCTTGGTGAGGAAACAACGGCGGAGGACGTGCTCGGAAGCATTTCCTATGCCGAAGAAATATCCAAGCTTGCAGGCATTCCGATAAGATTCACGACGGTTACAGGTAACATCTATAAAGAAGTTTTCGGACGGATTGATAACCTCGTGGAGATACATCTTCAGGATAAAATTGTATAATTATTGCTGATAAATAAAGGAGGACAAGATATGGCTAAGATTTCATTTAAAACAGATGTCTGCAAGGGTTGCGGACTCTGCGTGGCAGCGTGCCCCAAGAAGCTTGTGGTACTTGATGAAACAGTTATAAACGCAAAGGGACATCACCCTGCAAAGTGTACAGACAGTGACGCATGCGTCGGCTGTGCATCCTGCGCGATTATGTGTCCTGATTGTGTAATTACTATCGAAAAATAAGTGAAAGGAGATATCATATGTCAGAGAAAGTTTTAATGAAGGGCAATGAGGCTATTGCAGAAGCTGCAATCAAGGCCGGCTGCCGTCATTTTTTCGGCTATCCGATCACACCTCAGACAGAAGTTGCAGCATACATGTCAAAGCGTATGCCTAAGATCGGTGGAACATTTTTACAGGCTGAGAGTGAAATCGCAGCCATCAACATGGTAATCGGAGTTTCTTCCACGGGTAAGAGAGTAATGACCTCTTCTTCATCACCGGGAATCTCCCTTAAGAGCGAAGGTATCTCCTATCTTGCAGGCTGTGACCTTCCTGCACTCGTTGTTAACGTACAGCGTGGCGGCCCGGGTCTCGGCGGCATTCAGCCCTCACAGAGCGATTACTTCCAGGCTTGTAAGGGTGGCGGACATGGTGACTACCACAATCTTGTTCTTGCTCCCGCATCTGTTCAGGAAATGGCTGCACTTACGGTTAAGGGCTTTAACCTTGCCGACAAGTACCGCATGGTTGCAATGATTCTTGCAGATGGTACAATGGGCCAGATGATGGAGCCTGTTTCCATCGATGACATCGAAATCGAAGAGGTTGAAAAGCCTTGGGCACTTACAGGTACAGAGTGCAAGAGAGAAAGAAACATTGTTAACTCACTCTACCTTAAGCCTGAACTTCTTGAGCAGAAGAACTTCGAGCGTTACGAGAAGTATAAAACAATAGAAGAAAACGAAGTTATGTACGAAGAGTACATGATGGACGACGCAGACATCTGCCTCGTTGCATTCGGCATTACAGCCCGTGTTGCAAAGAATGCTATCGTTGCTGCACGTGCAAAGGGCATTAAGGCAGGTCTCATCCGTCCCATCACACTTTGGCCGTTCCCCAAGAAGCCTCTTCTTGCTGCAGCAGACAAGTGTAAGGCATTCATCTCCGTTGAGATGAGCATGGGTCAGATGATTGAGGACGTTGAGCTTGCTATCCGTTGCAAGAAGCCCGTATATCTCTGCAATCGTACAGGCGGCATGATCCCTTCACCCGAAGAGGTTCTTGCTTCCATTGAAAAGGCTGATAAAGGAGGTGCACAGTAATGGCAGAATTTCATAAACCGAAGAGCTTAACAGATGCACCGCTTCATTACTGCCCCGGCTGCACACACGGTATCATTCACCGTCTTGTAGCAGAAGCAATCGATGAACTCGGCATTCAGGGACAGACAATCTGTGTTGCTTCAGTTGGCTGCTCCGTTATGGCATATGACTATTTTGATGTTGACTGTGTACAGGCAGCTCACGGACGTGCTCCGGCTGTTGCTACAGGCGTTAAGCGCTCAGATGCATCAAAGATTGTTTTCACATATCAGGGCGATGGTGACCTTGCTTCCATCGGTACAGCTGAAATCGTTCATGCAGCTGCAAGACGTGAGAACATCACAGTTATTTTCGTAAACAACGCAATCTACGGCATGACAGGCGGCCAGATGGCTCCCACAACACTTCCCGGAATGGTTACACAGACTTCTCCTTACGGACGTGACGTAAACACCGTAGGTTATCCTATGAAGATGGTTGAAATGCTTTCACAGGTTGACGGCGCTGCATATCTTGAAAGAGTTGCAGTAAACAATGTCGGAAATGTCCGCAAGGCAAAGGCAGCCATCAAGAAGGCTTTCCAGAATCAGATTGACAAGAAGGGCTTCTCACTCATCGAAGTACTTTCTTCATGTCCTACAAACTGGGGCAAGAGCCCTGAAAAGGCACTTGAGTTCGTACAGTCAGATATGATTCCTTATTATCCTCTCGGAGTATACAAGGACATCTATGCGGAAGGAGGAGAAAACTAATGGCAACAACAAGAATTCTTTTCGCAGGCTTCGGCGGACAGGGTATCCTTTTCGCAGGTAAATTCATGGCATACAAAGGACTCATCGAAGACAAGCAGGTTTCATGGCTTCCTTCCTACGGCCCTGAAATGAGAGGCGGTACGGCTAACTGTAACGTTATCATTTCCGATGAACCCATTGGTTCTCCCATCGTTGACAAGCCGGACGTTTTGGTAGCTATGAATCTTCCTTCACTTGACAAGTATGAAGACGCTGTAGTGCCCGGAGGCAAGATTTTTGTAGATTCTACACTTATAGGACGTAAGGTCGCAAGAACAGATGTTGATGTATATTATGTACCTGCAACACAGACAGCAAGCGACAAAAATCTTGACACACTCGCAAATATGATTATTACCGGAAAGCTCATTAAGGAGGTTCCGGAGTTCTCACTCGAAAACACCGAGAAGGTGCTCGGAAAGATTGTTTCCGCACGTCATCAGGATCTCCTTGAGTTCAACAAAAAGGCTCTTGAAGTTGGTTACGAGTTTTAACCCATAAGGGAGAAAGAAGGAATTATGAAGATTAATCTTAAGCTTACAAATGCTCCGAAGGCTAAGCCTACAGACGAGTCAAAGCTTGGTTTCGGTGCAATCTTTTCAGATCATATGCTTATTCGTAAGTGGACAATGGAGAATGGCTGGGAGGACGCTGAAATCGTACCTTTCGAGAACTTCTCACTTTCGCCTGCAGCAGCAGTTTTCCACTACGGCGCAGAAATTTTCGAAGGCCTTAAGGCTTACAGAACAGCAGAAGGCAAGGTTCAGCTTTTCCGTCCCATCGAGAACGTAAGAAGAATGAACAATTCCGCTGAGCGTCTCTGCATGCCTGAAATGCCCGAGGATGAAATGCTTGAGTGCATTAAGAAAATCGTTGAAGTTGAAAAGGACTGGGTTCCTCATTCAGAGGGCACATCCCTTTACCTCCGTCCGTTCCTTATCGGAACAGATCCGAAGCTTGGCGTTCACACTGTTCATCAGTGCACATTCTGCATCATCTGCTCCCCTTCCGGAAGCTACTATGCAGAAGGCATCAATCCTGTAAAGATTATGATCGAAACAGAAGATGTTCGTGCCGTTCGTGGCGGTACAGGCTATGCTAAGTGCGGCGGTAACTATGCAGCAAGCTACAGAGCAGGCCACAAGGCTGAGCAGAAGGGCTATTCACAGGTTCTCTGGCTTGACGGCGTTGAGCAGAAGTACATTGAAGAAGTTGGTGCCATGAACGTTATGTTCAAGATTGACGGCGTTATCGTTACACCTCAGCTTCTCGGCTCAGTTCTTCCCGGCATTACAAGAAAGTCCTGCATCGAGCTTTGTAAGGCTAAGGGCTTCAAGGTAGAAGAGAGAAGAATCTCCGCTGACGAGCTCTTCACAGCCCTTAAAGAGGGCAGACTTGAGGAAGCATGGGGCACAGGTACTGCAGCAGTTGTATCTCCCATCGGTGAACTTTCCTACAAGGGTGAGAAGTACGAAATCAACAACTTCAAGATCGGTGAAACAACACAGATGCTTTACGATACACTTACAGGCATCCAGTGGGGCAAGAAGGCTGATGACTTCGGCTGGATTGAAAAGGTTGACTAAGTTTTAAACAGATAGTAAAATTGCCAAGGGGCACACTTTGCAATATCCCCACAAAGGGGGACATTACGGGTGATGCCCCGTAACTTAAATTTTAAATAAGTGGAGGCAGCTATGGACGAAGAATTAAGAGAACTTGCGGAGAGAATCAAAGGCCTTAGAGACGCCTGCGGATACACAGAGCAGGAGGTTGCCGATGAAGTCGGCATCGATGTTGAAACCTACAAGGGCTATGAAGAGAGCGCCGCAAACGTGCCCATCAGTGTTATCTATTCACTTGCAAAGTTTTATAAAGTAGATTTCTCCGAGATTATGACCGGAACGAGCGCAAAGCTTCGTACATATCAGGTTGTACGTAAAGGCGAAGGCCAGAATGCAGACCGTTATCCCGGCTACAAGTTCGAGAATCTCGCTTATCGCTTCACAAAAAAGATTATGCAGCCCTTCATCGTTACACTCGATTCGTCGGATAAGCCTGCGGACCTTGTTACACATAAGGGTGAAGAATTCAATCTGGTCCTTTCGGGTTCTGTCGTGGTCGTCTTCGACGACACAGAGATTATTTTAAACACAGGCGACAGTATTTATTTTAACCCGACATACAAACATGGACAGAAGTGCTACGGTAATGAGCCGGCAACATTCCTTACCATGATTGCGGAATAGTGATCAGGAGAGAGAAAATGTTAGAGAAATTTTTACCGAGAACAGAATTTGATTCATACGAAGATTTCAAGAAAAACTATAAAGTAAACGCACCGGAAAATTTCAATTTCGGTTGGGACATTGTTGACGGCTGGGCTCAGGAGAAGCCGGATCTTCGCTGCCTTTTATGGGTTGATGAAGAGGGAAACGAGAAGACATTTACCTTTAAGGAAATGTCCAAACTTTCCAACAGAGCAGCGAATTATTTTAAGTCTCTCGGACTTAAGAAGGGGGATGTTGTTCTTCTTATCCTTCGCCGCCGCTGGGAGTACTGGGTAATTGCTACAGCGCTTATTAAGCTTGGCGTCATCCTTATCCCCGCAACACTTCAGCTTACAAAGAAGGATATTGCATATCGTGCAAACGCTGCAGACGTAAAGATGATTGTAGCCGTTGATGACGAGTATGTTATTTCCCAGATTGAACTTGCAAAGGCAGAAATGTCCGGCGTTACAAAGTTTGCCATCGTCGATAACGTTAAAAAAGACGGATGGATTGATTTTGACGAAGAATTCATGAAGTGCTCCGACGAGCTTTCACGCCCTACAGGCGATGAGGCGACAAAGGGCACCGATATTATGCAGCTTTACTTTACTTCCGGAACAACAGGTATGCCGAAGATGGTTACTCATAACTACTTCCATCCTCTTGGTCACATCGTTACCGCCAAGTACTGGCAGCAGGTTCAGGAAGGCAAGCTTCATATGAGCGTTTCGGACTCCGGCTGGGCCAAGTTCGGCTGGGGAAAGATTTACGGCCAGTGGATTTGCGGCGCTACGGTGTTTGCATACGATATGATTAAGTTCAAGCCCACAAATCTTCTTCAGAAGATGCAGGACTACAAGCTTACGACATTCTGCGCTCCGCCCACCATGTACCGCTTTATGCTTCAGGAGGATGTTAAGTCATACGATCTTTCGTCCATCCAAAACTTCGCAACAGCAGGTGAGCCTCTTAATGCAGAGGTTTACAACCGTTGGATGGAAGCCACGAACGGCGGTAAAATCCGCACAGGATTCGGTCAGACGGAAGGTACGGTTCTCTTCGCGGACTTCCCTTGGTTTGAGCCCATTCCCGGCTCCATGGGAAAGCCTTCGCCCATCTATGACATCAAACTCATGGACGCAGACGGAAACGAGTGCGAGAGCGGTGAAGAAGGTGAAATCACCATATGCGGCATAAAGGACAATCCGCCTGTAGGTCTTTTCATCGGTTACTATAAAAACGAAGAGCAGACAAATGAAGCTTTTAAGGGAGGCAACTATAATCTCAAAGACGTTGCCTGGAAGGATAACGACGGTTACTGCCGCTTTGTAGGACGTCATGATGATGTTATTAAGTGCAGTGGCTATCGTATCGGACCTTTTGAAGTTGAGAGTGCACTTATTGAGCATCCTGCGGTTGTTGAGTGTGCCATTACTGCGGCACCCGATCCGGTAAGAGGACAGGTAGTAAAGGCAACCGTTGTTCTTGCAAAGGGTTATACCCCTTCTCCCGAGCTTATTAAAGAGCTTCAGGACCACGTAAAACATGCAACGGCTCCTTATAAATACCCGAGAATCGTTGAATTTGTAGATGAACTTCCGAAGACACTCGGCGGAAAAATCAAAAGAGCACAAATACGTAAAGAAGACGCAGAGGCAGCCAAATAGGCTGCCTCTTTTTGAAGATCATTATTTTTGAGCGTAAGCGAAAAAATGATGATTTGTCGGTCTTGGTGACACGGGCTATTGCTCATGGCGGTATTTTGAGGGAGATGTTCCGACTACCTTACGGAAGACGCGGTTAAACTGGGAGAAGCTTTGGAAGCCGCATGCGGAAGCTATGTCGGTGATGGATTTGTCCGTGGTGAGGAGCATTGTCTGGACATTGCGGATGCGTGTCATATGGATGTAGTCCGTCAGTGTAAATCCGGTAACGTCTTTGAAGACGTGGGATAGGTAGTAGTTACTGATGAAAAACTCAGAGGCAATGGAGTCGAGGGAAAGGTCCTCACTGTAATGAGTGTGGATGTAGGAAGTGATGGAGTAGATTTTCCCTTCAATTGCATTGTCACTTGGATTGTTCTGATATTCATTCTCCTGCATGTGCGAGTAGAGAATGGTAAGGAACTCGGTAAACTTGAGATGGATGCAAAGGTCGTTTGCTTCGGTGCGGGTTTTGCCGAGCATAAATATTTCGTTCAGGGGCTTGTAGAGCTCCTGATTTATTTTTGGAGAGAAACGGAAAATCGGAATCTCTTCATTGAAGAGGGAGAAAACCTTTGATAAGAATGGAGGAACGTTTTCTCCCCTCGTAGGCATATTGAAACGAATGATAATACGCTTGCACGGGTCACCTTCGGGATAATAGGTCCTATGCAGGACGTTTGGACGTATGGCAACCACGTCGAAGCATTTGATGTTGTATTTTGTACCTTCAAGAAGGTGGATGGCGTTTGGTGCCAAAAGTATGCAGAGTTCATAAAACTGATGGAAATGCTGGAATTCCATGTTGATGGCGTAAGAACGGATATCGTAATCGAAGCCGTAGAAAAGATTGTCGCCTTCTTCGTTTATATTGATAAGATATGCATCTTCGTATTGAACAAGATTGTTTACAAACATTTTGAACAGCCTCCGAAGTTTTGAATTAATTGTTGGGATAAGTATATGTTGTTTGCTCAGGCGTGGTACGCAATCTTCTTATTGCCATCTGACTGGTAGGATAATGTTTTATCTGTTTTTATAAGTCTGTTTTTATCTCAAACTGGTAAACAGCAAATTATCGGGATTTTACCGGTGTGGGTTGATTAAATCCGGCTGGTAAAAAGTGAGTTTCCGGAAGTTTACCGGTGCAGGTTGACTAAATCCAGCTGGTAAAAAGTGAGTTTCCGGAGGTTTACCAGTGCAGGTTGCATTAATCGTACTTGCAAAAAGCAGGTTTTGAGAATTTTACCAGTCAATCAATAGCAGGGCCATAGTTTGAACTCAAAAATACAGGTGAACTATGGTGATAATATGAGGCAATCTGGTAATCTCAATCCATTTATGCTAAATCCTTATTTTCAAGATCTTTAAATCCTTACTAAATTACAGAAAACGGCAAAACCAAGCCAAATATGTAACCATCCGGTTGTGAAAGTGTAAAAAGGTTACAGAAAACGGCAAAAACAAGCCAAATATGTAACCTTGCGGCCATGAAAGTGTAAAAAGGTTACAGAAAACGGCAAAAACAAGCCAAATATGTAACCTTGCGGCCTTGAAAGTGTAAAAAGGTTACATAAAACGGCAAAACCAAGCCAAATATGTAACCATCCGGTTGTGAAAGTGTAAAAAGGTTACATAAAACGGCAAAACCAAGCCAAATATGTAACCTTGCGGCCATGAAAGTGTGAAAAGGTTACATAAAACGGCAAAACCAAGCCAAATATGTAACCTTGCGGCCATGAAAGCGTAAAAAGGTTACATAAAACGGCAAAACCAAGCCAAATATGTAACCTTGCGGCCATGAAAGTGTAAAAAGGTTACATAAAACGGCAAAAACAAGCCAAATATGTAACCTTGCGGCCATGAAAGTGTGAAAAAGTTACATAAAATGCGAAAACCAAGCCAAATATGTAACCTTGCGGCCGTGAAAGTGTGAAAAAGTTACATAAAACGGCAAAACCAAGCCAAATATGTAACCTTGCGGCCATGAAAGTGTGAAAAAGTTACAGAAAACAGCCATATAATTCTTTTTCTGTAATTTACATCATATCATAGCACCTGATGCAATATAAATGCAAGAGGCAATTTTGAAAAATAATTGCATATTTTGATAAGCGTAGTCGTCGTTTTGTTGTTAATATGCACTAAAAACGTTGAAATTACGTTATAGTTTACATTAAAATGCATAAAAATTTGTCAAAAAGGACTACACAAAAAGCAAAATATGCGATATAATATTGCCTATAAAAACAAAACGTGCATAGCATATCGTGCTTTTGACTGATATGATATGTGACATCAATTGGAGATGGGATAGTTGCTGCTTACTGAATAACCAGAAAATGATAATGGCTTTAATCTTCTGAATGATCGGTGAATGATGGAAACTTTAATCTTCTGATTAATCGGCAAACGATAACAGCATTAAACATCTTACTAATGATGGAGGGATTCATTATGAAAAAAACATTTAAGAAACTCGCTGCTCTTTCACTTGCAGGACTTATGTGTTTAAGCATGCTTGCAGGCTGTGGTAAAACATCTACAGACACAACACCTACACCCGGTGTAACACAGGGTGAGCAGCAGACACCTGCTACGGACGCTCCGAAGGTTACGGAAGCTCCCGCAGATCCTACACCTACACCCACACCTGTTCCTGTTGAGGGAATGCAGTTCACAGGTGCACCCGGACTTCCCGGAGAAGCTAAGGACAGACTTCCTGTTCAGTCAGATGTTTTCATTGAGCAGGTTAATTCTAAGGGCGAGCCGCTTGAAATCGGTACTTACGGCGGCACACTTAATCTCGTAGGCAGCTCCAGCTCATGGAATGCATCAAGACCTATTCTTGAAAGCATTATCCACTATAATTCCGATGGAAGCTATTATCCTAACGTTATTAAAGAAATCACACACAATGCCGATTCTACAGTTTGGACATTCAAACTTCGTGAAGGCATGAAGTGGTCTGACGGCGTTGACTTTACAGCAGACGATATCGTTTTCTGGTATGAGCAGTGCCACCTTACAAACTACGACTCAAAGAAGAGCTGGAAGGCTCTCTTCACGACAGATGCTGACGGCAATCAGACATACGCCGTTCTTACTAAGGTTAATGATTACGAAGTAACATGGACATTTGCAGCACCTAAGTACGAAGCAGACTTCGTACGTGACGGTGACTTCAAGTGGTGCTGGGCTCCCAAGCATTACCTTGAGGACCTCATTCCTCAGTCTTTCTATGCAGGAAGCTCTCTTTCAGATGAGCAGGTTCTTGCAAACGCACAGGCAAAGGGCATTCAGAAGTCTTCCGTTAAGGATCTTGGTAAGGCTGTAGCATATTACTGGTGGAACGTTTCCGGTATTCCTACACTTAACTCTTATGTTCTTTCCACAAAGGCAGGCGTTAATGACATCAACGGCGAGCTTTGCGTATTTGAACGTAATGCATACTTCTGGAAGGTTGATGCTGAAGGTCAGCAGCTTCCTTACTGCGACGCTATCGACTTCATTACATACTCTGAAGAAGGTCAGGATCAGCTTGCTTTCCGTTCAGGCGAAATCGATATGATTGAAGTTGCAATGCAGGATATCGCTTCCATCCTTGCAGATGTTGGCGGCACATCCACACTGTACACAATGACATCCGGTAACTGGGGCGGCGGTCAGGTTACATTCAACCAGACATGCACAGATGCCAACTATCAGAAGCTTTTTGCAAACGCAGATTTCAGACAGGCTATTTCAATCTCTGTTGATCGTAACGAATATTCAGAACTCATTTCCAACGGCTTCTCAGAGCCTGGCCAGTGTGCACCTGCACAGGGCACCTTCGGCTATGATGCTGAGTGGGAAATGAAGTGGACAGAGTACGATGTTGCAAAGGCTAAGAGCCTTCTTGAGGGCTGCGGCCTTGTAATGGGCGATGACGGCTTCTATAATTTCGCAGACGGTTCAGATGTTGAAATCGTATTTCTTTCATACACGGATTCAGGCGCTGCAACATCCTTCCCTATCCTTGAGCAGTACTACAGAGCAGTTGGCTTAAAGACAGCTCTTAAGGAACTCGAAGTTGGTGCATACGATCAGGAAATCGACAACAATACATGGTACGCATCTCTTAATCCTCATACAGCAGTAGGTGCCCTTTCACTTGCTTCCAGAACAGCTCCTTTCGTTCCTAACGCACAGGCAGCAGAGTGGTACGGTGAATACGGTACATATTACCAGACAAAGGGTGAAAGAGGCGTTAAGCCTGAAGGTGATATGGCTGAACTCGTTGCTCTCTATGAAAAGTGGGCTTCTACGGAGGATCAGGCTGAAAGAGATAAATATGCTCAGGGTATCTATGACCTTCACGAGAAGAACCTCTGGTCGATTTCTTACCTTAAGGCCGACAGCACATACCGTATCGTAACAAACAAGCTTCACAACATTCCGGATTATGTTGTAAGTGATGACCTTTATCAGTACGCAAACATTCTCCACTTCTGGACAATGTTCAAAGAGAATTAATTACAATGACTTTCTTCACGGGGGGCGGTTCGCCGCTTCCCGTGAAACCTTTAAAGAAGGGTTTTCTTATGGGCGAAACATTTTTTACACCTGAAAACAAAACAGAAAACAATGTTAAGGTGAGCTTTGGGGAGAAGCTTAAGGACTTTTTCAAAAAAGACCTTGTGCGCTATATTCTGAAGCGCCTTCTTATGTTCATTCCCACATTGTTCCTCATTTCCATACTTGTATTCTTTGTAATCCAGCTTCCACCCGGAGATTATGTTACATCACTTGTATCAAAGCTTCAGGATGAAGGCGAAATAGTTGATGAAGAATATGCAGCAGCACTTCGCTCGGAGTATGGCATTGACGATCCGTTCCCAATCCAGTATGCAAAGTGGATTAAGGGAATCATCTGGACGCCTACGGATTCACAGTATTACAGACTTTATCATTCACATCACGACTGGAAGTACTCCTTTGCTTACAGCCGTAACGTTTGGGATGTTATTGACGACAAGCTTGGTCTGACCGTTCTTGTTACGGCCATAATCATGCTATTCCAGTATGTCGTCTCGATTCCAATTGCAGTCTATTCATCAACGCATCAGTATTCTGCGGGAGACTATACATTTTCAATAATCGGTTTCCTCGGGGCTGCAATTCCGAACTTCATTTTGGCAATTGTACTTATGTATTTATCGTATAAATGGACAGGCAATGCGAACGTCGGTCTTTTTACAAAGGACATGATGGAAAACGGCATTCACCTGTACAACTTCGGGGACTTCATGAAGAGAATGATAATCCCCATCATCGTAATCGGAACATCCGGCACATGCGGTATCATCAGGTCCGTGCGTGCGCAGATGCTTGATGAGGTTGCCCAGCAGTACACTCTGACAGCGAGAGCAAAAGGCCTTTCGGAGCGTAAAATCATCATGAAATACTGCTTCAGAGCAGCCATGAACCCCACGGTTTCGGGCTTAGGTGGAGTTCTTTCAAGCCTTTTCTCAGGCTCAACGGTTACGGCTATGGTCCTTAACATGCAGATTCAGGGACCGGTTCTCTTTGAAGCTTTAAAGGTTCAGGATATGTATCTTGCCGGCGGTATTGTTATGGTGCAGGCAATCCTCGTAGTTATCGGCATCCTCCTTTCCGATATTGCGTTAGCATTTCTTGATCCCAGAATTCGTTATTCGGGAGGTGGAAGATAATGAGCAGAAAAATGAAAACAAAAGAAGACTATTATCTTGCCTCCCAGTGGACCCTTATGGGCAGAAAGCTGAAAAAGCACAAGCTTGCAAAGCTTTCCATGATAATTCTTCTCATTCTCTACCTCGGTGCGCTTTTCGCAGACTTCATTGCTCCGTATGAGCTTGAAGAGTTTAACGGCCTTTATAAGGACGCTGCACCTACAAAGATTCATTGTAAGTATGATGGCGAATTTGTTGGTCCGTACGTTTATAAGCTTACAAAATCGATTGATAAGAAGACATTCGCAGTTACTCTTTCAGAAGACACCTCAGAATATTACAAGCTGAAGCTTTTCGTACACGGAAGCGAGTACAAGGTATTCGGAATTAAGTGTGACCTCCATCTTTTCGGTGTGGGCACAGGTTCCGCAGGCGGTGAAGGCGCAAAGATTTATCTTTTCGGAGCTGATTCACTTGGAAGAGACATCTTCTCAAGAATTCTTCTCGGAAGCCGCATTTCGCTGACAATGCCTTTCGCAAGCGCAATCATAAGCCTTTTCCTCGGCATTCTTATTGGTGCGCTTTCCGGCTATTATGGCGGTGTATTTGACCTTATAATCCAGCGAATTATAGAAGTTATCGGTGCTGTACCTCAGATTCCTCTCTGGATGGCCCTTTCGGCAGCAATTCCCGCGGGAGTATCTACCGTAAAGATGTATTTCTATATGACAATTATTCTTTCCTTCATTAACTGGACAGGAATGGCCCGTATTGTTCGTGGTAAATTCCTTTCCCTGAAAAATGAGGATTATGTTATGGCTGCGAGACTTGCGGGCGTTTCCACATGGAAGATTATATGGAAGCATCTTGTTCCGGGCTTTATGAGCTATCTCATCGTTTCAATGACACTTGGTATTCCCGGCTCAATAGTAGGTGAAACATCAATGTCCTACCTCGGACTCGGTATTAAGTCACCGGCTACAAGCTGGGGCGTGCTTTTGCAGGAAGCCAGCACGGTTACTGACGTTGCACTTCATCCGCACAAGCTCATTCCCATCATATTCGTAACAATTTCCGTACTTGCTTTTAACTTCCTCGGGGATGGCCTCCGTGATGCAGCAGATCCGTACAAATAACAGGAGGAGTCGAAATGGATAATGATACAATTTTAAAAGTCGAAGACCTCCATGTTGATATACATATGCTTGAGGGCACACTTACTCCCGTACGCGGAGTCAATTTCTCCGTAAAACGCGGTGAAACCCTCGGACTTGTCGGAGAAAGCGGCTGTGGCAAATCACTTACCTGCAAGGCAATACTTTCCATAAACGATAAAAAGTGTAAGCCCTCGGGAAAGATTCTTTTCAGTTCCGAAGAGACCGGTGAAGTTGATATTATCAGTATGAATCCGAAGGGTGAGGAAATCCGAAATATCCGCGGAAAGCATATTTCAATGATTTTCCAGGAGCCCATGGTGGCTTTTTCACCTATGTACACAATCGGTAACCAGATTAACGAATGCACACGTCTTCACATTACCAAGGACAGAAAGAAGTCCAAAGAGATTACTCTGGAAGTAATGCGTAAAGTAGGAATTGCCAATGTTGAAAAGCGCTATAACCAGTATCCTCATGAATTTTCGGGCGGTATGCTTCAGCGTGCGCTTATTGCCATGGCACTTGTGTGCAATCCTTCGCTCCTGATTGCCGATGAGCCAACAACGGCTCTTGATGTTACAATCCAGGCACAGATACTTGAGCTCATGAAGGAACTCCAGAAGAATTTCAACATGGCTATTCTGTTCATTACACATGACCTTGGCACAGTTGCAAAAATGTGCGACAGAGTTGCTGTAATGTATCTTGGAAAGATTGTTGAGACAGCAGATGCAAAAACAATATTTGCAAATCCTCAGCACCCATACACCCGCGGCCTTATGGGCTCCGTTCATAAGATTGGCGGAAAGAAGGAAGAACGTCTTTTCTCCATTGAGGGTACCGTTCCTCTCGCAATGAATCTTCCGACACAGTGCGGCTTCTATGAGCGCTGTGATGCAAGAATAGAAGGCCTTTGCGACAAGGCTGAACCGTCGCTTGTTGAAATAGAGGACGGACATGAAATTGCATGCTTTGCATGTCAGAACGAAAAATGCAAAAAGATGCGTGAAGAAGCAGAAAAGCGCATCGCTCTTGAAAATAAAGAAAAGTAGGAGGAAAGGACTATGAAAGACGGAAACATACTTGAAGTGTGTCATGTGCATAAGCGCTTTACCTCCAAGGGTGTTACGGTTAAAGCAGTTACCGATGTTTCCTTCGATGTTAAGAAGGGCGAGACAATCGGTATTGTAGGAGAAAGCGGCTGCGGAAAAACAACTCTCGGCAGATGCATTGTTCGCGCCATTGAAGCTTCCGAAGGAAATGTATTTTACCGTACCGAAGCAGGCGAGGAACTCGATTTCCTTCAGGTTGACAAAAAGAAAATGAAGGAAATACGCAAGGAAATCCAGATGATTTTCCAGGACCCGTATTCCTCTCTCGACCCAAGAATGACAGTACTTGACATTATAAAGGAGCCCCTTGAGGCAAATTACCCCAAAATGTCAAAGGCAGAAAAGGATTCCGTAGCAAAACAGATGGCAGAGAAGGTTGGACTCAATCCTGCCTATCTTATGCGTTATCCGCATGCCTTCTCGGGCGGACAGAGACAGCGTATCGGAATTGCCAGAGCGCTTGTTGTTGAGCCTCAGCTTATAGTTTGTGATGAAGCTGTTTCTGCACTTGACGTGTCGATTCAGGCACAGGTTATCAATCTCCTCCGTGATCTTCAGAAGGAGTTTAGCCTTACATATCTTTTCATAAGTCACGATCTTTCGGTTGTTGAACATATTTCCGACAAAGTTGGCGTTATGTATCTCGGACGTCTTGTTGAGTTCTGCGACACCGAAGCAATGTTCAAAAAGCCAATGCATCCGTATACGGAGGCTCTGCTTTCGGCAGTTCCCGTTGCGGACCCTACAGTAAACATTGAAAGAATTCCTCTTATGGGCGAAATACCCAATCCGGCAAATCCGCCCAGTGGCTGTTATTTCCATGAGAGGTGCCGTTACTGTACAGAAAAATGTGTTAATGAAGCACCTGAACTTCAGACGATGCCTGACGGAAGACTTTGCGCGTGCCACAGAGCACTTGAGCTTGATCTTCGTGGGTTTACATATGAGGAAGACGGTGCGGAGGCATAATTGATGAACAAAGAACTGATAATCTTTATAGACAGCGGAGATACGATTATCGATGAAGCTACACAGGTCTATGACAATCGCGGTATTGTGCTGAAAGCAGATTTTATTCCGGGAGCCGGAGAAATGCTGAAAGCGCTTTATGACAGAGGCTACCGCATTGCACTTGTCGCAGACGGGGAAACGGAATCCTTTCAGAATGTTTACCGCGAAAACGGTATGGGCTACTGCTTCGAAAGCCGTATCATTTCGGAAGAAGTCGGAAGACAGAAGCCCGAGGCTGTTATGTTTGAAACAGCATATGAGAGACTGGGCCTTTCCGAGGATGATAAGAAGCGCATCGTCATGATCGGTAATAACCTTAAAAAGGATATTGCCGGAGCAAACCGACAGGGGCTTACATCGATATGGCTCGACTGGTCACCAAGGTATTTTCATGAAATTGAAGAGCCTGACTGGCAGCCTGACTACACCGTTTCAACGCCTGATGAAATACCTGCCATCATTGACAGGCTGAACGATGAACTTGCAATGAAAAAGTTTTGTTCGGGCTTGGAAGAACCGGGCTTACAGGAGAAAATCGAAAAGAAGCTGAATGCGCTGATTGGTGCATTTTGCCCGATTCTTTATGAGGATGACGAGAAGTTCCTTGAAAACATGAAGGAACACAGTCTTGCAGGTGACGATCTTCTTAAGTACAGACATTGGGAATGGACTCAGGGTGTAGGACTTTACGGCTTTTGGAAGCTTTTTACAAAGACCGGTGAACAAAAATATCTTGACGTACTTAAAGACTTTTATAATAAAGCACTTGAAACCGGATTCCCCGCTTTCAACGTAAATACTATTGCACCGTATCTCGCAATGGCCTTTCTTGGCGAATATCTCAAAGAAGACAAATACATTGAGCCTTGCCGTAAGGCGGCGGAATGGATAATGACTTCTGCACCAAGAACGGAGGAGGGCGGTCTGCAGCACATTACAAGCGATTCACAGAATGAAAGTGAACTTTGGGACGACACACTTTTCATGGCAGTTCTTTTCCTTGCCCAAATGGGCAAAATCGAAGGAAACAAGGACTACATTAAAGAAGCGGATTACCAGTTCCTGCTGCATGCAAAGTATCTTGAAGACAAGAAGACGGGCCTGTGGTATCACGGATGGAGTTTTTTAGAAAAGTCGAATTTTGCAGGGGCTTTTTGGGGAAGAGGAAACTGCTGGGTTACAATGGCAATACCTGAGTTTGTATCAATGACAGGCTGTGACACTTCCGTAAAGCAATTCCTGGCATCAATTCTTACAAAGCAGATTGAATCACTGGCAGAATTTCAGGATAAAAACGGAATGTGGCACACACTTATCGATGACAGCGATTCTTACGTTGAATCCAGCGCAACATGCGGCTTTGCATATGGTATAATATGCGCGGTGCGCATGGGACTTATTCCTGCGGATTATCTGTCATGTGCTTTGAAAGCTTTGAAGCCTATACTTGATAATATTTCGGACGACGGTGTTGTTTCACAGGTTTCCTACGGCACACCGATGGGCAGAACAAGCAAAGACTTTTATAAAACGATTGAACTTAAAGCAATGCCTTACGGACAGGCACTTGCAATATTGTTCCTTCTTGAATGCAGGACGGAATAGAAATGATTAAAGACAAGAGAAAAATACTGATATACATTGCGTTTATGCTGATAATGATTGCTCTCGGAGCAAGTGATTCGATGAGAGGCATCTTTGCAGGTGTCTTTGAGTCACGCTTTTCGCTTTCAAAACAGGGAGTGTCTCTCATAGTAACCGTAAGTTATATCGGTAATCTTGTCTTTATTTTATTTGGTGGAAAGCTCTCCGACAGGTTTTCAAAAAAACGTGTATGCATAGCTGTTATGGCTTTGTGGCTGTGCGCACTTTTACTTTATGTTCTTACGGAGAACTATATTTGTCTTCTTATCGGAATGTTTGTGAGCATGGGAGCATCCACACTCATGAATACAATGATTAATATCCTTTCACCTGATTTTTTTGGTCTTAGTGCAGGCATGACAGTAAGTACGCTTTTCTTTACACAGGGTATCGGAACAAGCCTTAACCAGAACGTTACGGGACGTCTGGCAAAGGATTACGGTGCGTTCAGGTTTGTTAACGTTATTCTTATTCTTTTTGGCGTTGCAGGCCTTATTATTATGTGCTTTGTGGACTTTAAGGAAAAGAATGCCGAAGCTTATGTAAAGACGGCTTCAAAAAGCGGGAAGGGCATATTGACGAAAGGGTCATTTTATCTTTTTGTGTTTGTATTTGGGTTTTATTTCATTGCCGAACATGGTATTATGAACTGGTGGCGTATGTATCTTACGGATGCATCGGGAATGTCAGACGAAAGAGCATCGGTGCTCCTTACCGTGTTTTTCGCAGGCATGACAGTAGGAAGGCTTGTCTTTTCTCCGCTTATCAAAAAACTTGGCAACGGAAAGAGTATCCTTCTTTTTGCGGGCGCGGGAACACTTCTCTATGTTCCGGGAATGTTTCTCGGAGAACGTACTGTGTGCCTTGTTGCAGCTTCGGGGCTTCTTATTTCCATTGTTTATCCGACGCTTGTGCAGTTTATTAACACATTCTTTTCGCGTGATATTATCGCTACCGCAACAGGCTTTATCATCAGTGCCGCAACTGTTTTTGACATAGCATTTAACGCACTCTTCGGAAGAGTGCTGGATACAATCGGTTTTGAACGGGGAATTCTTATTTTCCCGATATGCATGGCTGTATTTTATATTTTATACCTTATTCTCTTTAAAATCGGAGGAAACAACAATGCTCGGACGCCAATGGGAGACAAGACTGGCTCTTTGGAATGACAGACTTCAAAAAAGGTACGTTAAGCCTTTCGCGAAACTTCAAACCGAATATTTTACAACCTTCGACAGGCTTTCCTTTAAGGAGGCCTGTTCGCGTGCGTTTACGGAAACTCCCGAAGGACTTAAATGGGGAAGAAAGTATGAATACGGATGGTTCAGAGCATCTTTTACCGTTCCTTCGGAGCTTAGCGGGAAACGTATAGTAATCTCCCTTGCGGTTTCAAGAGAAATGCTTGTTTTTGTAAACGGAGAGGAAGCAGGCTCCATTGATAAACAGCACACGCTGATCACTCTTTCACGATGCGCTGAAGCGGGAACAACGTATGAAATCGTTGCTGAGGCTTATGCAGGCCATGGTGCAACAATAGAAGATGTCGGTCCCGTTGCTCCTGAGGAGATAACGGTTCCGGACGATCCGGGCCTACAGGTTACTGTCGGAAAGTCTTTTGTCGGAATATTCGAAGAAGACATTTTCCAGGCTTCGATGGATTATTTGTGTCTTCTTGAACTTGGAAGAAGCCTTCCCGAGACATCGCTTCGCAGAATGAAGATTCTTGAAGGCCTGAAGCAGTTTACTTATATTGCGGACTTCGAACTTCCTTACGAAAAAATGGTTGAAAGCATTGTGAGAGCAAGAGAAGTGCTGAAGCCTCTCCTTGAGTGTAAAAACGGTTCAACAGCACCTGAATTTACAATATTCGGACAGTCACATATCGATCTTGCATGGCTTTGGCCCGAAGAGGAAACAAAGCGTAAATCCGCAAGAACATATTCAAACCAGCTTGCTTTAATGGAAGAATACCCTGAGTTCAGGTTCCTCATGTGTTCACCTACAGTGCTTGAATACGCAAAGGAGCTTTATCCGGGCCTTTATGACAAAATTAAAAAAGCGGTTTCTGACGGGAAGTTTTATCCCGAGGGAGGCATGTGGGTTGAATGTGATACGCACATTCCTTCCGGCGAAAGCCTAATCCGCCAGTTTGTCAAAGGAAGACACTGGTTTAAGGAAGAAATGGGAGCTGACTCTGTACTGGCTTGGATGCCCGATACCTTCGGCTTTTCGGGAAACCTTCCTCAGATTATGAAAAAGTGCGGATTGAAGTATTTTACAACGCAGAAGCTTCTCCGCCAGGACCCCGAATGCGAGCCGTTCCCGTATAACATTTTCATGTGGGAAGGAATTGATGGAACACAGATTCTTTCGCACATTTACAAGAAGAATAATTCTCAGTTCACTCCTGCACACTTGATTGAACGCTGGGAGAAGGACAGAATTCAGGAAGAAAACATCGACTCAATGTTGTTTCCGTTCGGCTTCGGAGACGGAGGCGGAGGATGCACAAGGACCATGCTTGAGCAGGCAAGACGCTGCGAGGACCTTGAAGGTGCACCGAGATGTAAGGTTGAAAGCCCGGTACGCTTCTTTGAACGGATAGAGAAAAAGCCTGTACCCGAGACGTATGTGGGAGAACTTTATCTTGCATGGCACCGTGGCACACTTACAAGCCAGGCTGAAACAAAGAAAGGCATAAGAAAGGCCGAAACAGCTTTGCATAATCTTGAATTTTTGATGGCAAAAGTGCTTTCGGAAAACTGTTTTTCTCTTTCGGGAAGTGTTTCGGAAAAGTACGGTGAGTGCAAAAACGAACTTGAAAGACTTTGGGATGACCTCCTTTTCTGCCAGTTCCATGACATTGCACCGGGAACAGGCATAGAGCGGGTTGCCAAAGAGGCGGTTGAGAAACTTGAGAAAGTAATTTCTGACGCCAAACAACTGAAAAAAGAGCTTGCGGGGGCTGCCTATGGTGATTCCACTGTTATTTACAATATGACAGGTCTTTCGAAAAACTGTCACGGAGTAAGCTTACCGGCTTACAGCGCAGTGGACGTGCCTTTGTCAGGCACAAAAGCTCCGGAAGTTTCTGAATCTGCAGAAGGCTTCAAGGTTAAGAATGCGCATTTTACATGTGTTATCGATAAGAAAGGCCGAGTTACAAGCTTTAAGCGTAATGGGTCCGAAAAAGAATATGTTTGCGGTGCGTGGAACAGATTCCTGATGTTTAAGGATGTCACCACATGTTATGATGCATGGGAAATAGGAGCAATGTATGAAAATGTTCCTGTTGAGTTGGATGATGATACAAATGTAACAGCCGAAATCAGCGGAGATGAATGTGTAATTCACGTTGAAAGACAGTTGCACAATTCAAAACTTCTGCAGGATATCGTTATCGGAGAGTATTCCGAGCGTATCGATTTCAGAACACATCTTGACTGGAACGAGAGACATAAGCTGCTTAAGGTTTCCTTTGATTCCGATGTGTTTGCAAATGAAGCGTACCATGACATTCAGTTCGGCTACGTGAAGAGACCTACGCACAGAAGCACGCAGTTTGATAAGGACCGTTATGAGGTTTCAAATCAGAAGTTTTCTGCGATTTCCGATGGTGGTCACGGTGTTGCGGTGCTTAATGACTGCAAGTATGGTGTGAATGTTAAGAAATCAGACATAAGGCTGACACTTATGAAGGCACCTCTTGCACCCGATATGCATGCAGACCTTGGAGAACATGACTTTACATACTCTGTTTATGCGTTTGACGGAAACATTACCGAATCGGCTCTTGAAAAAGAAGCGTATGATTTGAATAATCCCGCGGAGATTCTTCCCGGAAAGTCAGCAGAGAGCCTTTTCAAGACCGATAAGAATAACATTATCATTGAATCGGTATTTCCTTCCGAAGACGATAAATCGATTGTACTTCGTGTTTACGAGGCTATGGGTATGGAAACGGAAGCGAAGCTTTCAATTGGTTTTGCAGGTAACGAAGCAAGTGAAACGGACATGATGCTTTCACAGGAGCAAAAGCTGGAAATGCTTCAAAGAGACAAGGATGCTTTAACCAATCCCGAATGTATGGTAAAGCTTCACTTCACACCTTTTGAAATAAAAACATTAATCATTAAATAGAACCTGACTTTCAGGCTTTGGAAAGGACCGAATGTACAGAATTGGTGTAGATCTTGGCGGTACGAACATTGTTGTCGGACTTGTCAATGACGAGATGAAAATAACAGCAACAAAAAGCGTAAAGACAAACCTTCCTAGAAGCGCGGAGGAGATTGTAAAGGACATTGGCATGCTTTGCCGTGACATCCTTAAGGGAAACGGACTTTCGGAGAAGGACGTTGCTTCTGTGGGCGCGGGTGTTCCGGGTACAGCCAACAAGGCTACGGGCATTGTTGAGTATGCAAACAATCTTGGCTTTGAGAATGTTCCTTTTGTAGAACTCATGAAAAAGGAAATCAGCTGCCCGGTTTATATGGACAACGATGCCAATGCAGCCGCCTGGGGTGAATACAAGGCGGGCAGATATGATACGGATTCCTTTATAATGGTTACTCTCGGCACCGGTGTCGGCGGGGGTGTAATCATCAACGGTAAGATGCTCACGGGCTGCAATTATGCTGCAGGAGAACTTGGCCATACAACTATTGATTTCAATGGCATTCCGTGCAATTGCGGACGTGTAGGCTGTTTCGAGGTTTACGGATCGGCAACGGCACTTATCGGACAGGCAAAGGAAGCAATGCTTAAGGACGATGCTACAATCCTCTGGAAGCTTTGCGACGGCAATATAAACAAAATCGAGGCAAAGCATGTTTTTGACGCCGTTAAGGCGGGCGATGCCTTAGGAAAGCAGCTGCTTGATACATATACAACATATCTTGCGGAAGGCTTTGCCAATATTATTAATGCTTTTCAGCCTTCGGTTATGGCTGTGGGCGGCGGAGTGAGCAGAGCAGGGGAAGTTCTTCTTGCACCCGTCAGAGAAAAGACTAAGAAACTTATTTATTCAATTAATGCGAAGACAAACACGGAGATTATTGCGGCAAAGTTTGACAATGATGCCGGAATAATCGGTGCTGCGCTTCTGGAGGACTGATATGAGGGCTCATTACACACAGATGGTTAAGGACACGGACAAACGTGTCAGAAAGACAATTAGAATCCAGAACATGGACGAAAACAGCTGCTTTTATGGTGGCGTACCCGAGGACAATGGTATCTTTCAGGCAAAGTCCACAATATACAAGATTACCGCACTTGTTACGGCTTACCTGAATAAGGACTCGGAATATTGCGGAAACAGGAAAGTGTATGACCGTATTGACGTTGCTCTTTCATATGTTGAGAAGTGCCAGCATGAGAGCGGGTTGTTTGACTATGTAACATGCAACTTTATTTCAGCACCGGACACGGCTTTTTGCATTAAAAAACTTATTCCGACTCTTCTCCTTTTACGCAAGGTGCTTAAGGGCGAGTGTATGGAACATGTCGGTGCAGAGATTGACGGAAAGGTCAAATCCATATCCGAGCGCATTGAAAACATTGTTCATGCAGGTGCCCGCGGACTTTTACAGGGCGGTTTCCATACTCCCAACCACAGATGGGCAATAGCTTCTGTTTTGGCGTATTCCGGAATGATTTTCATCGAAAGTGAACTCACCAAGGGCGCATTCCGTTATCTCAACGAAGGCATTGACTGTAATGAGGACGGTGAATTCTCCGAGAAGTCAGCAGGAAACTACAACCGCATTAATAATGATGCAATGATTATGCTTACCGAGGCGTTCGGAAACGAGGAATATGAAGCGTATGCACTTAAAAATCTTCGCATGATGCTCACATATTTCGAGCCTGATGACAGTGTGTTTACGGCCAATTCCACACGCTTTGATAAGGACAGACTCATTTTCCCCAAGGACTATTATCTTGAATATTTGAAAATGGGAATAAAGTACAACATTCCCGAATTCCTTGATATGGCGAACAGGATATTCGAAATAGTTAATGAGAAAGGCATTTCTTCACCGGATTTCCTTACACAGCTTATGTTGAATCCGAATCTCATTGATTATGAACACAACGGCAGCGGTTATAACACAGATTACTCAGTATTTTACAAAAGGTCGGGTATTGCAAGAATACGTCGTGGCGAGCTTTCTGTGACCATTATGAACGGCAAGTCGAATTTCGTTTACATTCACAACGGCTCAATAAAGCTTGAAATGAAGGTTGGCGGCAGCTTCTGCGAACATCGTGCGTTTAAGAGCGAGACGATGATCGTTGATGAAAACGGTGCATATCATCTTCATCAGACAATGCACGGATGGTATTATCTTCCTTTTGAAGAGAAGCCTGAAACGTCCGACTGGTGGGAGATGGACAATACAAAGCGCCCTCAGAAAAAGGGTCCTGATATGGATATTGACGTAACCGTTACCGAAGTTCCCGGTGGGGCTGATATTAATATAAGGACTTCCGGCGTTGAAGGCGCTCCATGGCGCATTGAACTTGCTTTTTCGGGAATTGACAGAATCTCAAATGAATATATGAATTTGGCTGTTCATGGTGATGAAGTGCTTGTTTTAAAATCGGGCATGTTTACAGCTTCGAACAAAGAGGCTTCTCTCATTGTCGGTCCTGCCTTCGGGGAGCATCATTTCACTGAGGGCAAAGAGGACAGTGAGGCAAAGACACCCGGCGCAGCAACGGTTTATTTCACGGACTATACGGCGTTCAATCACACTATTTCCATAAGAAACGGAAACTATGGTTTATAAAAACGGCAACGTCTTTATCGACGGCAAATTCATAAAAACAAATATTTATGTTGAAAATGGCATCATTATTCGTATTTCAGGGGATGACGCGGCTAAAACGGACGAACTTGTACGCATTGATGCGAATGACAACGAGGGAAGTAATGTATGCGCCGAAAATGCTTTGCACGTCCAAAGTGTTGAATGTGCCGAAAGTGTCGACTGCACCGGAAAGTATATTATTCCTGCACTTGTTGACATCCATACCCATGGCTGTGTAGGCTTTGATTTTTCAACCGCTTCTGAAGAAGAAATTGAGAAGATGCTTGAATACTATGCAGAGAGAGGCATCGGAACAGTTCTTGCGACTACGATGACAAATTCCCGTGAAGTAATGCTTAGAGCTTCTGAAAATGTGGGGAAATGCATAAGGAATGAGAAAGAAAAGCTTAGCTGTCGTAAGCAGACGAAAGCAGGGACAAACACAGATGTAAATCCGCCACAGACATTACGCAAAGCACATCTTGCAGGCGTTTACATGGAAGGCCCTTTCTTCGGAGAAAAAAAGAAAGGCGCACATGACACACGCTTCCTGACAGGATTTGATTGTGATTTACTTGAAGAATTTGACAAGGCAAACGGTGGTAACACAAAGGTTGTGGCCTTCGATCCGTGTCTTGCCGGTGCGGAGGAATTTGTAATTGCTTACAAGGAACGTTTCACACTGTCGCTGGCACATACGGACTGCGACTACGAACTCGCCTTAAAAATGATGGAAGCAGGTGTAAATCACGTTACACATCTTTTCGATGCAATGAACGGATTTGATAAACGGACGCCCGGACTTCCGGGGGCAATGCTTGACCATGATGAGTGTTACGCCGAAATAATATGCGACGGCATTCACATCCATCCTTCCGTAATTCGTACGATGTTTAAAGCTCATGGTGACCACATGATTCTTATTTCCGATTCCATGGCTGCCACAGGTCTTGCCGACGGAGAATATGAACTGGGTGGTCTGAAGGTTACCGCCGGAAACGGGAAAGCAACTCTTTCGGACGGAACTCTTGCGGGCTCGGTTTGTGATCTCCGCACAATGCTCGAACGCGCTGTTTCTTTTGGAGTTCCCCTCGAACAGGCAGTCGCCGCAGCAACCATCAATCCTGCCAAAAGTGTCGGGATAGATGATGTGTGCGGAAAGATTGCAGTGGGGAGAAAAGCGGAGATTATTATATTATAGTTCGGTATTTTGGGTATTCCATTACCAAAAATCCGAAAAAGACCTCACTTTTCAACGCAAACATCACGGAAGGCAGAACGACTACAGTGCCTTCCTTTTTTCTTGATTTATTTGTATTTTTGGGTTATCATATCGACCAAATGGAAAATAGCAACTATTAAGGAGACACTATGAGAATTGGTTCAGGCTATGATGTTCATAAGCTGGTGGAGGGACGTGCGTTAATCCTCGGTGGAGTTGCCATCCCTTATGAGAAAGGCCTTCTCGGTCACTCGGACGCCGATGTGCTGACGCATGCGATTATGGATGCGCTTCTTGGTGCGGCCGCTCTTGGTGACATCGGCAGGCATTTCCCGGACACCGATGACAAGTATAAAGGAATATCAAGTCTTTCTCTGCTTCACGAAGTAAAAGTGATGCTGGAGGATGAACTTTTTATTGTCGAAAACATCGATGCTACCGTCATCTGCCAGAAGCCGAAGCTTGCATCCTTTATTCCCGATATGCGCGAAAACATCGCCAATACCCTGAATATTGATGTTTCACAGGTAAACATTAAAGCAACTACGGAAGAGGGCCTTGGTTTCACGGGAAGCGGCGAGGGCATTGCAGCACAGGCCGTTTGTCTCCTTGAAAGTGCAAGGAATCTGAACTATGGTGCAGGTTCTTCCGGTTTATATGATTTTGAAAGTGCCGACGCAGTTTCAACGCCCGGTTTTTCCGGAAAGTCATGCGGAGGCTGTCCGGGGTGTAGCAGGCAGTAAATCACTGCAAAACCAACACAACGGAGATAATTAATATGGGATTTTTTAAGACATTAAGGGAAGAAGCAAATGTCATAAAGGAACGTGACCCTGCCATCCATTCAACGATGGAAGTGCTTCTTTATCCCTCGTTTAAGGCTGTGCTCAGGCACAAGCGTGCACATTGGATGTACGAGCACAAGCTCTTTTTCCTTGCCCGCTGGTATTCTCAGAGAACTGCAAGAAAGACAGGCATTGAGATTCATCCCGGTGCAACGATAGGAAAAGGCCTGTTCATCGATCATGGAACAGGCGTAATCATTGGTGAAACAACAATAATCGGTGACAATGTTACTCTTTATCAGGGCGTTACCCTCGGTGGTACAGGTAAGGAGCACGGAAAACGTCACCCGACCATCGGCAACAATGTAATGATTTCCGCAGGTGCAAAGGTGCTCGGAAGCTTTACTGTCGGTGATAACAGCAAAATCGGTGCAGGCTCGGTTGTACTTTCGGAAGTTCCGCCCAACTCAACGGTTGTGGGTGTTCCGGGACGTGTAGTTAAGCGTGACAACGTAAAAGTGCCTCGTGAGGACATGGATCAGGTACATCTTCCCGACCCTGTCATGAATGATATAGAAATGTTAAAGAAGGAGTGTGCAGAGCTGAAGGAAGCTCTTGCCAAATTGTCATAATGGAAAACAGAGTTCAAATATTCAATACGCTTACAAGAAGAGTTGAGACCGTCATCCCCAACGAAGACGGTAAAATCGGCATGTACACATGCGGCCCCACGGTATATCACTTTGCACACATCGGAAACCTTCGTTGCTACATTCAGGAGGACGTTCTTGAAAAGACACTCCGTTATGCAGGCTATGATGTAAAACGTGTCATGAACATCACAGATGTAGGCCATCTTTCAAGCGATGCCGACACAGGTGACGACAAGATGGCAAAGGCTGCCGAGAAGGAACACAAGACAGTTATGGAGATTGCCGCATTCTACACAAAGGCTTTCTTTGATGACTGCGCAAAGCTTAACATCAAAACTCCTGATGTTGTACAGCCCGCTACAGGCCTTATTCCCGAGTTCATTCACATGGTTGAAGTGCTCATTGAAAAGGGCTTTGCTTATGTGGCAGGCGACAACGTTTACTTCGACACATCCAAGCTTAAGGACTACTACGTACTTTCACCGCAGGACAATAAGGACCTTATGGTAGGCGTACGTGATGATGTTGACGAGGATACAAACAAGAGAAATAAGTCTGACTTCGTTCTCTGGTTTACAAAGTCAAAATTCGGCAATCAGGACCTTAAGTGGGAGAGCCCTTGGGGACTCGGTTATCCCGGCTGGCACATTGAGTGCTCATGCATCAGCATGAAGTACCTGGGCGAATATATGGACATCCACTGTGGTGGTATCGATAACATTTTCCCTCATCATACAAACGAAATTGCACAGAGTGAAAGCTATCTCGGACACAAGTGGGTTAACTACTGGTTCCATGTTCATCACCTTACCGAAAAAGGTGGTGCAAAGATGAGCAAATCCAGCGGAAAGTCTTTGAATCTTGCATATGTTGAAGAGCAGAATTATCGCCCTATCGTTTACAGAATGTTCTGCCTCCAGTCACACTACAGAAAACCTCTGGAGTTCTCTTTTGAAACTCTTGATAATGTCGGAGCTGCATATGATAAGCTTGTTAAGAAGATTGCCGACCTTAAAAAGGAAGCAGGCGTTGATGCTGCAACTTTAAAGACTCTTTCTGAAAAACTCGAAACAGCAAGAAGAAATGCTCTTAACAAGTCCGGCAATGTAGCAGATGCTGTTAATGCTGCTGCAGAGGGCTCAAAGGTTAATGTTGACAAGTATCTTACATTCACAGAGAGATTTTTGAACGCTCTTTGCAACGATCAGAATACATCAATGGGCATCACGCTTCTTTACGATGTTCTCAGAGATGATGCCGACGCTCTTACAAAGCTTCTCATCGTTCAGGGCTTTGACTATGTTCTTTCCTTGAACCTTTGCGAAGATGCCGAAGAGGCAGGTTCTTCCGTAGATGCAGAGCTTGAGGCTTACATTAACGAGAAGATTGCAGAACGTAAGGAAGCTAAGAAGAACAAGGATTTCGCAAAGGCTGATGCTATCAGAAACGAACTCCTTGAAAAGAATATTGCAATTAAGGACACAAGAGAAGGCACCATATGGGAGATTGTCAAATGATTGATTCTTTGTACAAGGAATTCAATATCCCGGATTTTGATGCGATGAGCTATCCGCCTCTTGACCTGGCATATATAGGTGACTGCGTTTATGAACTTGCCATCAGGACAACTCTTCTTGCAAATGGGGCTGCGCCTGTTGAAAAGCTGAATAAAAAGGCCAGTAACCTTGCTAAAGCAGCCACACAGTCCTTAATGATTGTAAACATACAGGAGAGCCTTACGGAAGAGGAACTTGCTGTTTATAAGCGCGGACGAAACGCCAAGGTAAACACACCTGCGAAAAATGCCACGCTTGGTGATTACCACCGCGCGACGGGCTTTGAGGCACTTATAGGCTGGTTGTATCTTAAAAAGCAATACGAGAGAATGTATGAGCTTATTCACAAAGGCTGGGATTCTCTTACAGAGGAAAAGTAAATGGAAGAAATTCAGATTAACGAAACTAAAATAGAAGGCAGAAATGCCGTACTTGAGGCATTCCGTTCCGGAAAGACAATAGACAAGCTTTTCGTGCTTGACGGTTGTCAGGACGGCCCAATCCGTTCAATAGTACGTGAGGCAAAGAAAGGGGACACAATCCTCAACTTTGTAACAAAGGAGAGGCTCGACCAGCTTTCGGAAACAGGAAAGCACCAGGGTGTTATTGCTATGGCTGCGGCATATGATTATGCTGAAGTTGATGATATGCTGAAGCTTGCCGCAGAAAGAAACGAGGACCCGTTCATTATCCTTCTTGACGGCATTGAGGATCCTCATAATCTTGGTGCCATTATCCGTACCGCAAACCAGGCCGGTGCTCACGGTGTTATCATCACAAAGCACAGAGCTGTCGGCCTTACCGCAGTTGTTGCAAGAACAAGTGCAGGAGCGTTAAACTATACACCTGTTGCAAAGGTTACAAACCTTACACAGACTATGAAGGAACTTAAGGAAAAGGGACTTTGGTTTGTCTGTGCAGATATGGACGGCACGGTAATGTACAAGCAGAACCTTAAAGGACCTATCGGTCTTGTCATCGGTAACGAAGGCGAGGGCGTAAGCAGACTTGTCAAAGAGAACTGTGATTTCGTTGCATCAATTCCCATGAAGGGTCAGATTGACAGCCTCAATGCTTCCGTGGCAGCGGGCATACTTGCATACGAAATTGTAAGACAGCGTATGAATTAATAACATATACCTGTGGTGTGTGATCGCACGCCACAGTTTTTTTGAGTATCATTATTTTTGAGCGTAAGCGAAAAAATGATGATTGCAACAAAAAAAGCTGTCTAGCAGAATCGAACTGCCGACCTCATCCTTACCAAGGATGCGCTCTACCGGCTGAGCTAAGACAGCATAGGATTAACCCTACGAACGCATATATTACCACAGATAAAGAAGGACTGTCAAGGACAAAAAAACTATAAAATAGGTGCGATTTACTTGTTAAGAAAAACGACTTATGATATACTATATTTTGTATAGATATGTGTATTGGATAACTAAATCTTGCCCTGCTTCATATTGAAACAGGCATTTCTCGATAATTGTATCAGGGTTTACGGAGGTGCGTATGAAACAACGCGTTAACGGTATTACAGTAATAATGTTCGGAATTGTGGCCATACTTCTTATTCTTACTGTTTCACTTGGCGTGGCAACAGCTGTTAAAGAAGCAAAAAATAAAGCAGCCAATCCCGACCCGAAGGACAAAACCGAACAGCAGACAACGCCTTCTCCGATTGATTCCGAGCCTTCCGCTACAGAAGAGCCTCTTCCTACGGAGACACCTACACCCACACCTGTTCCGACAGACAAGGCTAAGCATAAAGTGGCTCTTGATCCCGGCCAGCAGAAGAATGAAAACAAAGACACCGAGCCTGTAGGCCCCGGTGCTTCCGATACGGTTAAAAAGATGTCCTACGGTGCTACGAGTGTCACAAACGACATGCGTGAGCACGAGTGGAATCTTATCGTTGCAAAGCTTGTAAAGGCTGAGCTCGAAGCCCGCGGCTACGAAGTGTACATGACCCGTGAGACTGCAGATGTCGACATCTCAAACGGTGAGCGTGCAAAGCTTGCAAATGCATCCGGTGCCGAAATTCTTGTCGGTATCCAGGCAGACGCGGGTGCCAATGAAACAAACGGTATATATGCGCAGCTTGCAAAGAGCGACAATCCTTACGTCGGAAAGCTTTACAAGTCCAGCAGAAATCTTGCCGAATGCCTTATGGATTCTCTCATTAAGGCTACAGGTGCTCATGACAGAGGTTTCCAGGAAAATAATAAGCTCGCCGAGGTCAACTACTCCGAGATTCCTGTAGTCATCATGCAGCTTGGTTTCATGTCCAATAAAGATGAAGACGCAAAGCTTCAGACGGATGAGTACAGAAATAAGCTTGCGATTGCCATCTGTGACGGTATTGAAAACTATTTCAAGTCAATTGAAGAGTAAACATGCGAAACATTAAATTAATAATCGAATATGACGGCTCGCGCTATGACGGGTGGGTTAAAAGCGACAAAGGCAACGGGAAAAAGGACGGAAGCATTTCCGACCGCATCTCCGATGTCCTCAAGGAAATGGAGGGCACGCCTGTTGAGCTTATTCCCGCCATTCGAACAGAGGCCGGAGTGCATGCGTTAAGGCAGGTTACAACGTTCAAGACAGCGTCGCGCAAATCTCCGCTGGAGATGAAGCAGTATCTGAACCGCTACCTCCCGAGGGACATTGCAGTTCTTGAGGCTGACGATGTTGATGAAAGATTCCATCCGTCCTTCAATGCAAAAGGTTTTGTTTTTGAGTACAGGCTTACGGTTGGCGAAGTACCGTCGGTTTTCGAAAGAAAGTACAATCACTACTGTTTTAAGAGGCTTGACGTACCGACGATGAAAAAGGCCGCAAAGCTTCTTCAGGGAAAGCATGATTTTAAGGGCTTTTCCGACAACCCGCGTATGAAAAAGTCCACTATGAGAAATATGGAGGACATTTCCATATACGATGCAGGAAACGAGATCTCTGTTACACTTAAGGCAGATGATTTTTGGCCCAACATGGCAAGAATCATTGTTGCACTTCTTGTATCAATCGGACTTCATGAGAATGAGCCCGAAGTAATAAATCGTATTTTTGAAAGCGGAGACCGCTCACTCAGCCCGGAGGCAATAGAGCCGAAAGGTCTGTTCCTGAGCGAGGTTATATATGAAAAGCAATAATACTGTAATTAAAAACGGACACCTTGTTGACCCCAAAGCCGGAGTTGACAAGGTGTGTACGCTTTTTTTGGAGAATGGTAAGGTAAAAAGCATCGTGGATGAGGCACCGGAAGACCTCACAGACTGTGAAGTTATCGATGCTTCGGGGCTTTATGTGTTCCCCGGTTTTGTTGACCTTCACGTTCATTTCAGAGAGCCCGGTTTTGAATACAAAGAAACAATAGAAACGGGCTCACACGCTGCTGCTGCGGGAGGTTTTACAACTGTGTGCGTCATGCCCAATACAAAGCCTGTAATCGATTCACCGGAGCAGGTTAAATGGGTTATGGAACGTGCAAAAGATGCTTGTGTGAATGTTCTTCCCATAGCATCTGTTACTCTTTCACAGGCAGGGCAGGAGCTTGTCGACATAGAAGGTGTTAAGGCTGCGGGCGCCGTTGCCCTGAGTGAAGACGGGAAGTCCGTTGACAATCCTGCACTTATGAGGGAAGCAATGCTCCGCGCAAAGGAAGCCGGGATTCCTATTTTCGACCACTGCGAGGAAAAGAAGCTTCTTTTCGGGGGAGTAATGAACAAAGGGAAAAGGTCCGAAGAGATGAATCTTCCGGGCATATCCCTTGATGTTGAGGACAGTATGGCAGAGCGTGATATCGTTCTTGCAAAAGAAACGGGCGTTCAGCTTCATCTCTGTCACTGCTCCACTAAGAACGCGCCTGCCTACATTAAAAAAGCAAAAGAAGATGGCGTAAGGCTTACTGCGGAAACAGGCCCTCATTACATATCACTTTGTGACGAGAACATCCCCTCAGACGATGCAAACTGGAAAATGAATCCTCCTCTCAGAGGAAAGAAAGACATGGAAGCACTCCGAAAAGCAATAGAGGACGGAGTGGTTGATGCCATTGCAACAGACCATGCACCTCATTCCGAGGAAGAAAAAATGAGGGGCTTTATGGGAGCTCCCTTTGGAATAGTTGGTTTGGAAACAGCATTTCCCGTGTGCTATACTACACTTGTAAGACGTGGTAAAATGCAACTTTCCGAGCTTATCACAAGGATGAGCGCAAAGCCTGCCGAAATACTCGGTAGAGACATCGGAACGCTTAAAGAAAATTATCCCGCCGATATAGTTATTGTTGACATAGACAGGGAATATGAAATAAAATCGGTTGACTTTAAATCAAAAGGGAAAAATACTCCTTACGAAGGAATGAAATATTACGGTAAGGTTGTACGCACATTAGTCGGAGGAAAAACTGTATGATTCAGAAACTTATTGATGAGATTGTAAAAAAGGATGCACCAATTGTTGTAGGACTTGATCCTATGCTGAATTACATTCCCGAGTATCTCAAAAAGAATTCCTTTGAAGAGTTCGGAGAGAATCTTGAGGGCGTTGCTGATGCAATATGGCGCTACAACAGAAAGCTGATTGATTCCTTTGCGGACCTTGTTCCTGCAGTTAAACCTCAGATCGCAATGTATGAGCAGTTCGGTATTCCCGGCCTTTCTGCTTATGTGAAAACTGTTGAGTATGCAAAGGAAAAGGGACTTATCGTAATTGGCGATGTTAAGCGCGGCGACATCGGCTCCACATCCGGAGCGTATGCAACAGCTCACCTCGGTAAAATTGAAATCGGCGGTACGGAGTTTGAGCCTTTCGGTACTGATTTCGCAACAGTCAATCCTTACCTCGGAAGTGATGGTGTTAAGCCGTTTGTTCAGGCTTGTAATGACTTCAACAAAGGAATCTTCGTACTTGTAAAAACAAGCAATCCTTCCAGTGGGGAATTCCAGGACAGAATAATTGACGGCCGCCCTCTTTACGAGCACGTGGCAGATAAGGTTGTTGAGTGGGGAAATGACTCTATGGACGGCGAGTACTCCAATGTCGGATGTGTTGTAGGTGCCACATATCCTGAAATGGGAGAGAAGCTCAGAAAGCTTATGCCTAAGACATACATCCTTGTGCCCGGTTACGGTGCACAGGGCGGCAAGGGCAAGGACCTCAAGGTGTTCTTTAACAACGATGGTCTCGGTGCCATTGTCAATTCTTCCAGAGGCATTATTGCAGCATATAAACAGGAACAGTATAAGAACTTTGGCGACACAGGTTTTGCAGAGGCTGCCAGAGAAGCTGTTCTCGCAATGAAAAAAGACATTAAGGACTCATTAAAATGATTACCCTGAGAATAGATTATTCTTTAAAACAAATAAGCGGTGCCGAAAGCCTGTATTCAGATAAGGACATAGACCTGTTTCTTGATGGAGAAGCAAAAGGCACAAAACCTCTTTGGGAACTTTTCCTTGAAGGAGAGTTTGATGATGTTATTTCCGAGCTTAACGGAAGCTTTGCCATAATTCTTTATGACAAGAGAAGCAACAGATTCTACATGGGACGTGACAGACTCGGCTCACGTCAGCTTTACTATACGATTAATGATAATGAGCTTATTGTATCTACGCACTTCAGACCTTGCTTCGAGGCACAGGGGTGTGTTATTGACAAGACTTCGCTACAGCACTATCTTACATTCCAGTACGTTCCGGAGCCGCTTACCATAGGACGCAGCGTTTATGCTGTGAGAGCAGGCTACTACATTATTTTTGACGGCAAGCTTGAAGCGGTCAAGTACAATGTCTGGAAGCCGGCGCCGGTTGTTAAGCCGGACCGCGCCTCTTTCAGAAAAGAAATACGCCGTGCTCTCAAGAATGCTGTTAAAGAGAGCCTTGAAGGCTACGAGAATCCCGCAGCGTTTCTTTCGGGAGGCCTTGATTCTTCCATCCTCGCTGCTATTGCTGCAAAGGACCATAAGAATCTTACAGCTTATACAATAGGCTATGATGTTCCGGGCTTTTCGGAGGCTGATGTTGCGGCACGTTCCGCAAAGGCCTACGGAATAAAGCACGAGGTTGTGAAGATTACAGCGGAGGACTTTAAGGAAGCTGTTCCTTTTGCAGTGGAAGCCATGGGCGTGCCTGTCGCAGATCCGTCCGCAGTTGCGGTTTCCTTAATTGCCAAAGCGGCAGCGGGAAAGACAGATGTCATACTTTCCGGAGAAGGCTCTGATGAGCTTTGGGGCGGCTACCATGTCTATAATCCGCGCGGAAAGGTGCTCAAAGTCAAAGCGCTTCCTGCACCTGTGAAAAAAGTCATCTGGTCTTTTGCCAGCCATATGAAGGACAGCGCAAGGGGCAAGGATTTCCTCAGAAGAGGCTGTGTGCCGCTCAAGGACAGATTCGTCGGCAATACATTCCTTTTCACGGAAAATGAAAAGAAACTCCTCCTTAAAAACTATGACAAATCCGTTAAGTTTACGGATGTTACCGGGCCTCTGTTCCGTCAGGTTGAGGATCTTTCCGAAATGGACCAGATGCAGTACATCGATACAAATCTCTGGCTTCCGGGCGACATTAACGTTGTTTCGGGCAAAGGTTGTTCGGAGCGTGGTCTTAACGTAGTAATGCCTTTTATGGACAATGCTGTTACAGACCTTGCAAGGACACTTACCCGCTCCGAGAAACTCGATGGTGAGCGCAATAAAGTCATTCTCCGCGAGGCTTTTGAAGAGTACATCACAGAGGAAGTTAAAAACGGAAAGAAAAAGGGATATCCCGTTCCTACACGTGTATGGCTTTCCGGCGAACTGAACGACTGGGCAAGAGATATTATAAACAGCACAGACATTGACGAATACATCAATAATGAAGTCGCAATCGGACTTTTGGATAAATGCAAGGAGGAACCACAGAACCCGTTATACTACCGCAAAGCATGGGCAATAGTAGTGTTCTGCGTATGGAAGAAGCAATATGAATAACCAGCTTACCAAATCGGATATAGAAAAAATGGAAAAAGAAATCGAAGAGAGAAAGGTAGTTACCCGTCACGAGCTGCTTGAGCATGTTAAAGTTGCAAGAGCGCAGGGCGACCTTTCCGAGAACTTCGAGTACTATGCGGCAAAGAAAGAGAAAAATAAAAACGAGAGCCGCATCCGCTACCTGGAAAGAATGATCAGAACCGCCGAGATTATCGACGATACGTCAGCAGATGACGAAGTGGGCGTCAACAATACCGTAAAGGTGTATGTCGAAGAGGACGATTGTGAGGAAACCTACCGCATCGTTACAACGGTGCGTGGCGATGCTCTTTCGGGGCTTGTTTCCGTTGAATCTCCAATAGGAAAAGCCCTGCTCGGAAAGAAGCAGGGCGAAAGAGTTACCGTAAAGGTAAACGACAATTATTCTTATGATGTTATCATTCGTGAAATCATTAAAACAGATGATGACACAAACGACAAACTGAGAGAGTTCTAAATCTCACTGCAAAACGGTGCAAGCGGAAGGCCGTTGGCTCCGAAAATGCTTATTCTGCAGTAGTTTGTCCAGGCGTAACGAACGAAGCGCGGGTGTGTAACCTCGTCACAGGTGAGGTTAATAGTATCCTTACTTATGTTCCATATTGCAGGATAGTAGGTTTTTCCGTTTTCGGAAAGCTCAAACTGAGCTTCGGGAATTTCATTTAAAGGACGAGTGTCTCCTTCGGGGACACTTTCTTTTTTTACGATACCTTTCCCGTTCTTAAGGAAAATACGGACGGTAGCGCTTTCCTGTTCCCAGTCCGCGCCTATTCCGAGATTGATTTCAAGGTTGACGCCGTTTGAGGCCTTTTTGCCATAGTTTTCAATGAGGGCATAATCGAATGCCGGACCCGAAACTCTGTCCTCGGTGAGCAGGCCGTAGACACGGCAGAGCGCCTGGAGGCAGAGCCTGTGGGCAACCTGCGTCTTTTCGGTGGGATGAATGTTGTCAAAGGCACCAAGGTCGAAGGCGACGGCCATCCCGGTATTTTTGACGCTGTCAAAAACTTTCTGCTGTTCGTTACGAAGAATGCACCAGTTTTTGTAGTCGGGGTCCCCGCTGAACTGATGAACGGGAAGCTGAACAAACATAAACGGAAGTTCGGGTGATTTGAACAGCTTTCTCCAATCGGATATCATCTTTGTAAAAAGCTTTGAATAAAGAGTCGGCTTATGATCGTCACTTTCGCTTTGATAGAAGATGACACCTCGCATTGTATAAGGGGCAACTCGTTTAAGCATTGTTTCGTAGAGACCTGACGGGCGCATCGGAAGGAAGGAATTGTGAGGACCGGGATAACGACACTCGCCGGCGTAGGCCATTGCATCATTCCATGGAGCTTTCGGATGGTCGGCATAAAATGCATCTATGCGTTTCTGCCACTCGGCAGCATATGCCTCGTATTCGTCCAAATCTGCTTTTTGCTCCTCAAGGGATTTGTCGGTTTCATAATCTTCTATGTATGAGAAAAGCTCCGCATCGTATTTGAGATTGTTAATATCGGTCCAGGCGGATGCACTTGTCCCGCCCCAGTTACAACCGATGACACCGACGATGCAGCCAAGCTTTTCGGAAAGCTCTTTTGCAAAGTAATATCCGACAGCGGACCAGCACTTTGCTGATTCGGAATCGTAAAGGGACCAGCCTGAATTGTCCTCGTGATTAAAGAAATCCTCTCCGAAATACGCAACCTTCTGGGTGTAGTAGAAACGGACATTTGGATTTTTGTCCTTTTTGAGGGTTTCTTTACCTGTGCTGCAGTTTTGAAGCTCAAGTTCCATATTTGACTGACCGCCTGCGAGCCACACTTCACCAAAAGCTATGTCTTTGTAAGTAATGGTGTCTTCGTGACCGTCGGGCCATTTGCAGGTGAGACGGAGCTCATAATCCGTGCCGGCTGACTGAGGCTTTAACGTAATCATGAATTCTTCGGAAAGAACGGACATCTGTCTGTCGGAGGCGTGAGCCATACATTCTCCCGAGGCTACCCATTTCTTTTTGTGCATAAGGACAGCGGTTACAAAAGAACCGTTCGGGCATTCTCCGAATATGCGAACGGGCACATCACGCTGAAGAACAGCATGGTCGGAAAATACAGCCGCAGGCTTAAAGCGCGTGGGCTTTTTATTAAAATAATCTGTGGGATATACCGTGTCATGAATAAAGTTTGACATAAATAATCTCGCTTTCTTATGGTTACTTTTGAAAACTTTTTTAGGTTGTCATCAGCCTACTCAACGATTATAATTCTTTCAGAAAACTAATACAATGCCTGAATGAGAGAAGAAACGCATGAAAAATACCATGTCTTCCGAAAAAAAACAAAAGAAAAAGCTTCACATCGGTACACAGTTAAGGCTCTTGTATCTGACCACAATGCTGCTCCCCGTACTTATAATCGGTACGGTGCTTCTGGTAACGACATATACCAACCAGGTACAGTATTACGGAAAGCTTTTGTCTTCGTACAATTCCGGTGTCCGCCAGACAATGTATGACCTGACTACGTACATTTACAACGTGTCGGACAGTATTTGCTATAACGAAAATCTGTCAAAACTTCTTTCCGACGAGTATGAAAATAAAACACAGTTCATGACCGCTTACAACAATACGACAGTAGTAGACCCCTATGTTGCCAAGTATACGGGCATAGGAGAGATTACAATTTATTCTGAAAGTGATTCTGTGTGGACATATGGAAGAATTGTCAAAGTAGGCGAAGAAATCCGAAACAGCGAGTGGTACCGGAGAGCCAATGGTGGTTTTGCAGCTTTTTGGACAAGCCTTCAATACAAGGACAATTACGGCAATGAAGTAACCGCACTTGCACTCATCAGAAAGATGGTTGTTGTTGAGACAGGTGAAAGTGCTGTTGTCATGATAAAGGTCAGCAATTCGTATTTGAACAGCCGTATTGAAAGCCTTGGCTACCAGACTCTTATGACAGTTAACCGGGAGCCTGTTTTCTTCGGCACGAATCCGGATACCATGAAAACATACATTGATGAAAATGTCGGAATCGAGTATGAAAGAGTGCGTTATGGTAACGACCTGACTACAGAGTATAAAGGGGAGAAGGCTCTTACGAGTGTTGCATCCATCAAGCCTTCGAAGAGTGCGGACACGCAGATTTATATTGTCAGCTATGATACAAATGCCTACAAAAACATTTACAAAATGCAGGGGCTTTCAATTCTTCTGCTTGTTTTCGTGGCAACTCTTCCCATTATCATAATTGCGGGCTTTACGCGTAAATTTACGAAGGAAGTGAAAGCTCTTCGTGATGATATGTACAATGCAAGCCATAAGGGCGAAAACGAAGTGACACGCGGGAATAAAAACAAGGTGTATTCAAGTGCGGAGCTTTCGGATGCATATGACGACCTTATGCTGATGGTTGATAATATTGAAAAGATGGAAGCACAGCAGTATGAGGCAGAAATAAAGGAAAGACAAATTCAGAACGACCAGCAGAAGATGGAGTTCAAAGTGCTTGCAAGCCAGATAAATCCGCACTTCCTGTACAATACGCTTGAAATGATTCGAATGAAGGCTCTGACCAATAATGACAGGGACGTAGCCACTGCAATTAAACTGCTTGGACAGTCAATGCGCTATGTGCTCGAGAATACGGGGACTACAGAGTCAACGCTTCAAAAGGAACTCGATCACGTAATGAATTATCTTCAGATTCAGAAGCTGCGTTTCGGCGACAGAATAGATTATCAGGTTAACATTCAGCCTGATATGATTCTCGATGAGTACAGATGTCTGCCGCTTATTATGCAGCCGATTGTTGAGAATTCCGTCGTCCACGGTCTTGAAAAACGCGAGGAAAACGGAAAAGTCTGGGTTGCCATATATTTAGCCGAAGGAAAGGTTATGGTCGATCTTTCCGACAATGCAGGCGGCATGGATGATGAAACGATGAATATGGTACTTCACCGCGTTGAACATTATGAAAAGGAAAGAAAGACTTCAGGCATTGCGCTCTACAACATAAATCGTCGAATTAAGCTGAATTATGGAGATGAATACGGCATTGAGATTCATACCGTTCCCGGTGAAGGAACGCGCGTAAGACTGATTCTGCCGATACTGTGAAAAGACAGAATAGCATGTGAGGCGAGCAAATTGCCGTCGGAAAAAGAGGTGGCGGGGTTACATAAAATGAGTAAAACAAGCCAAATATGTAACCTTGCGGCTGAAAAAGAGGTGGCAGGGTTACATAAAATGAGTAAAACAAGCCAAATATGTAACCTTGCGGTCGGGAAAACGGTGGCGGGGTTACATAAATCAGGCAAAACAAGCCAAATATGTAACCTTGCGGTCGGGAAAGCGGTGGCGGGGTTACATAAATCAGGCAAAACAAGCCAAATATGTAACCTTACGGCTGAAAAAGAGGTGCCGGGGTTACATAAAATGAGTAAAACAAGCCAAATATGTAACTCTGCGGTTGAACAAGCGGGTGAAATACCATACAAGTTTACATAAAAAGGGTAAAAACCTGAAATATGTAACTTTGTAAGGGGACGTTCAGTATGTAAGGAGAAACATGGTAAATAAATTCAAATTTAGAAAAACCTGCATATTTTTTATCCTTGTATCGATACTAATGCTAAACGGGTGCACAATCGGTGGGCAGACGGCTGTTATTCCGGACAGCCCAACGCCGGCG
>JAZQQJ010000049.1:0-21279 GCA_045629005.1 Lachnospiraceae bacterium | reverse complement strand
GTCCACCACACCCCGTCCCTACAGGACACTTTTTGTTTCGTCTTTTACGCTCTCATATCGAAAGAATAACGTGTAACCGATGAGGGAGAGTGTGCTTCCAGGAATTCCGTGACAAGCGGAGGTTTTTCGCTTCCTTTTTCCTGAAGCTTGACGTCTGAAGAAAGTGTGTAGCCTCTCTTGCCGAGTGCATCGGAAAGAGAAGGAATTTCGGACTCAAAAATCTTTTGCGACTTGTCATTGTCAACCGAGAAGGAGGCGTAGACGCTTGTGCCCGACAGTTTAACGTAAATGTCGGTCGGTCCGAGGCTTTCTAAGTCGAGATGAAGAAGAGCGGAAAGATTTTCTGAGCTTTTAAGCACTTTTTTCTTTTCGTAGACATACAGTTCACAATGAGCGTTTTCTTCTTTCAGCTTGACGGGAAGCTGAATATATGGAAATACGGCATTAAGTGTATCCACAAACTTCATTGTTGATGTTACATTGTTTGTATGTGGAAGAACTCTGCCTGAGCCCCCGTCTTCGGGCTTTGAGAGTGCCTGCTTTACGGCTTCGGTGGTTTTCTGCTCGATGACTTTTTCTTTCAGCTTTTCAAGCTTTTCTGATACGTTTTTCAGGCGTGAATATACATTTTTGACAGCTTCCCGGGAAAAATCTTTTGGAGGAATAGCAATGCCCGTCTTGTCTCCAAATAAGGAATTCTGTTCCGGCACATCAGAAGAATTTAATGTGGGGGACGTCGGTTGCTCCGGTTTTTTTTCAACACCTGACAGGGAAGAAGCGTTCTCCTTGAGGACGACGTTCTCCTTGAGGGTGTCGGTTTCCTTGATGGGAGAGGGTTCTTTAACAGGAGCAGGTTCTTTGATGGGAGCGGAATCTTTGATGGGTGTGTTCTTTGATGTACTTTCCTGCGATAAGCTTTCAGAACGGGCGAGAACATCATCTTCAATCGAGGCAAGTTCTTTCATAAGAGCTTCTTTTACGTCAGGGTCTTTGATTTCGGAAATTGCTTCGGATAATTCTTCTGTAGCGTGTGCAAGCTCGGGCACTATGCGCGCGGCATTTTGGTTAAAGTCTTTAAGAAGGCTTACGTTTTCCTTGTTTATTTCAATCCCGTTCATATCCATAAGAAGCAGCTCTTTAATATCTGCTTCCGGAAATTTATGGGATATCATAAGATATTTTCGTATGTTGGCTTCGCTTACGGACCGGGAGTGATTGATAAGCTCTTTGGCAACGTTCATTGAACGTTCGTTGACGGGAATATTTGAAGACCTGAGAGTGCTTTCAATCATATGGTTTATCTTGGCATCGCTTTCCGATTCTTCGCCTGAGGCGAGCTTTAAGGTTACAACCTTACCGTCATTTGAAGAAACAAGAAAATCAGCGGTGTCTCCTATTGAGAGAGGCAAAGGCTTTTCAGTGCGTGCGTTGATTGTTTCACCGGACATGAGCTTTAGAATTACCGAATTCATTCTGAGATCCAGAACCTCGCCACGTACAGGAGTACCGCTGTCAGGCATAAGCTCACGAATAAGAGCGGCTTTTTCAAGCTTAGCCGCTTCCTCGGGTGAGAGAGTACGAACGTCTTTGGAATCATTTCCTGATTCTGTTGTCCGGACGTTGGTACGATATATGTTTGTCATTATGTTTTCAAGAATCGACATATATGAACTCCGTCTTTTATAATTCTTTTCTTTATATTTATCGGCTACTTGTACTATTTTATGTAATATGGTACTATTGTAAAAACGTCAAAAATGACATGCAGGCGTAGTTTATCGGTAAAACGTTGGCTTCCCAAGCCGAGGAGACGGGTTCGACTCCCGCCGCCTGCTTTCCTTGAAACCATTTGCTGCCGTTTTAGGGCGGAAGGACTTGTCATGGGACAGATGAGATTTGTATATGCAACAATAGATATCGTTTGTATTTCATTCGTATTACCGCTTTTTATTTGTGTGTCCGTAAGAAAGCACAGAGACAGAAAAGCGGATTATTTTTTTTCATTGCTCAGCATTATTGTCCTCGCTTTGACTGTTGGAGACATCCCGTACTGGCTTTTTACAGGTACTTCCAACTGGTATAATCCATATCTCCTTCAAATCGGTACTCTCATTAACTATGTTGCAGGCGCACCGCTGTCTTTGGTTTATACAAACTATCTTGTATGCTCGATAGGACTTGAAAAGAAGAAAGCTGACAGAATACGTCATGTGACATGGATCCTTTCTGCGTTTGCTATAGCGGCCGTCATAATTAATCTGAAATTTAATTTTTATTATTCCATTGATCCCGTCACGAATACATATTCCAGAGGCCCGATGTGGATTTGCTCACAGTTTGTCGGAGGCAGTACGCTTCTGTATAATGTGTATATTCTTATCAAATACCGCAAGAGGCTTGTACTCAGTGCCTGGGTAGGAACTGTTTTGTATATTATGATGCCTGTTGTAGGTTCTGTATTGCAGCTCATTACCGACGGTGCGCCGGTGCTTACCTGGCTTACGGCAATTGCGCTTTACATTCTTTACTTTACTGTTAATACCGAAATGCGTTATCAGATGGAAAAGCAGAAAAAGGAGCTTACCGAAAGTAAGACAACCATTATGCTTAGCCAGATTCAGCCTCATTTCCTGTACAATTCCCTTACTACGATTGCTGCTCTTTGCGAAAAGAGCCCTATGGAAGCGAAGCGTGCAACTCTTGACTTTTCAAGATATCTTCGTTGTAACATCGACTCTGTCAATAAACGTATACCTGTTCCTTTTAAGCAGGAGCTTGAGCATGTCAGAAACTATCTGAACCTTGAGAAACTTCGTTTTGAGAAACGACTGAACATAATAATGGATATTCAGGCCACCGAGTTCCTTATTCCTTCATTAACAATCCAGCCGCTTGTTGAAAATGCCGTAAAACACGGAATATGCAACAGGGAAGGTGGCAAGGGAACGCTGATTTTGTCAACCGTTGAGGAAGAGAAGTGCTTCAAAGTAATAATTAGGGATGACGGAATGGGCTTCGATACAACGAAGAAGCCAAATGACGGACGTGAGCACATTGGTATTGAAAATGTTAAGAGTCGTCTGTATTCGATTATCGGTGCGACGATGACGATAGAAAGTGAAATAGGGCGAGGTACCGTAGTTACGGTATATGTGCCGAAAGAAACCAAGAAGAGAAGAAAATCAAAAGACAATGAAAATTTCGGAATTAATTAAAAAAGCATTTTTACGTAAGCGTAGTATATTTCTTCTTCTGTTTGTATTAGGCTTTGTAACACTTAGGATTGCAAGACACAGTACATATTTTGCGGAGTTTATTTATGCACGTCATATTTTTAAACTGCTTTCACAGGTGATTGCTTTTGTTACGGGTATATTCCCTTTTTCTGTTGCGGAAGTAATGATTATCCTTTGTCCTTTTCTTGTCATTGCCCTTATTACAGGCTTTATTGTAAAGCTTGTTAAGGAAAAGGAAAAAAGCGGAAAAACTTTTCTTATAATGACTTTTTTTATTAACTGTGCCTGTATGGCAAGTGTAATTTACTTTTTCTATTCCTTCGGATGTGGTGTGAATTACTACAGATACAATGTCAGCGATCTTCTCGGACTTAAGGTGACCGAGTCGACAAAGGAAGACTTATACGGACTGACCGTTGAGCTTGCTGATAAGGCATCTGAACTTCGTGAACAGCTTACAAACGAAGATGAGGATGGCGCATATGTGCTCCCTTATTCTGATTTTCAGCTTGCAAAGCAGGCAAAGGAAGCATTCAAAAAGCTTGGAGAGAAAAACAGCATTTTCGGAGGTCTGTACCCTGCGCCAAAGTGCGTTATGCTTTCAAAACTGATGAGCAGGACGGAGATTACCGGAATTTACACGTGCTGGACAATGGAAGCAAATGTCGATGTGGATGTACCTGACTATTCCATCGGTTCAACAATGTGTCATGAACTGTCACATCTTCGTGGCTTTATCCGTGAGGATGAGGCGAATTACATTTCATACCTTGCATGTATGGAAGGTGATATCGACCTTCAGTATTCCGGCACGTTGCTTGCATTGATTTATACCGGCAATGCTCTGGCGGGAAAGGACGGCGACCTTTACGCAGATGCATGGTTTAACCATTACAGCGACGAGGTGCGAGTTGACCTTTTAAAAGGAGCAGAGTACTGGAAACAGTTTGAAGATACGGTTATTTCCGAAACAACGGAAAAGCTGAATGATTCATATCTTAAGGCAAACGAGCAGGAAGATGGTACGGAAAGCTACGGAAGAGTTGTTGACCTGCTTCTTGCCGAATATAAATCAAGGCACAGTAAGGACTAATTGTTAAGTGTTTATATCCTTTTTGCAGATAACTTGCCTTTCTATCATTTTTGTAATAAAATGAATAGACGTTATCTGGGTATTTGGAGGAAGGCAAATGGCGAATTTATTTGAAGGTCTTGAAAATCTTGGACTTAAAGGGCTTAACGAAGTTAAGCTTTTTGATAATGACAAGGACAAGGCAAATGGTCAGGCAAAGGCTGCTGAAGCTCCTAAGGAACTCATTGAAGAGGACTTCCTTTTTGATAAAACTTTTCAGTGCCCGATTTGTGACCAGCAGTTCATTGTAAAGACGATGCGCACCGGCAAGGCAAAGCTCATAAAGACCGACCCTGATTTGCGCCCTGTTTACGGTGGCATTGATACATTAAAGTATGATGCAATCACATGCTCAAACTGTGGTTATTCCGCTCTTTCACGTTATTTTAACGTTAATCCCACATCAGGACAGCTCCACCTAATAAAGGAAGGACTTTCATCATTTTCGGGACTTCCTTTGCCGGACGGAAAGTATTCCTATGATGATGCCATAACACGTCACAGACTTGCTCTTGTCTGCACTGTTATGAAGAAAGGAAAAACAAGTGAGAAGGCTTTCACATGCCTTAAGCTTGCATGGCTGTTCAGAGGCAAACGTGAGGAGGCAGAAAGATTAAAAACAGGTACGCCCGAAGATATTAAAACGCTTATTGCTTCGGAGCAGGAGTTCCTTACAAATGCTTACAATGGCTTCATTGAAGCATTTTCAAAAGAGAACTTCCCTATGTGCGGCATGGATGAAATGACAGTTACATATCTTGCCTGCAATCTTGCCGAGGAACTTGGAAAGTATGAGGAAGCGTTGAGGCTTCTTGAAAGAATAATTATGTCGCGTGAGGCACAGGGAAGCATTAAACAGAAGGCTTCCGACCTTAAAGAAAAGATTTACGCGAAAATGGGAAAGAAAGTATGAAAGAGCAATTATACACTATACCTGTTAATGAGGCACTCGATAAAAATACCGAGTGCCCTATTTGTGCCATGTATGAATCACTTGAGCAGAGTGCATTGGAGTTTACGCTTGGTCCAAGCTATATGGAAGATGATGTCAGAATGGTTACGGACAGAATCGGTTTCTGCGAGCGCCATATCGACATGATGTATAAAAAAGGAAATCGACTTGGCCTTGCTCTTATGATGAAAACTCATGCCGACAAGGTTATAAGCGAGGTTTACAATAAAAAGAAGACGATGAAGCTCCCTAAAGTGAGCCTCTTCAAGAAGAGTGATGCACCTGCGGAAAACAGTGTTTCTGCTTACCTTGGCGAGCTGGAAAAGAACTGTTTTGTGTGCGATAAGATTACGAATGTATTCGACAGATACATTGATACTGTCTTTTATCTCTATCAGTCGGATGGAGATTTTCGAGAGAAATTCTTTAAATCAAAAGGTTTCTGCAATAAGCATCTGAGACTTCTCCTTAATGAGAGCGGAAAGAAGCTTGATGAAAAACAGGCTTCCGAGTTCAATGAGAAATGCGTTAACCTTTACCTTACAAACATGGAGCGCGTTCGTGACGACCTTTCATGGTTTATCGATAAGTTCGATTACCGTAATCAGGATGCACCCTGGAAGGATGGAAAGGATGCTCCGCAGCGTATGATGATGAAACAGAACGGCGTGTTCTACGAACCCGGACAAAATTCATAAACTGTGTTTTTTGTGCGTTTTTCCCTTGACTTTTTCGGTAAAAGTGATAATATACAGCCATTAGGTTTAGCACTCGATATATAAGAGTGCTAACAAATGAAAAACTTTCAGGAGGCTACACTATGAAATTAGTACCTTTAGGTGACAAGGTTGTTCTTAAGCAGCTCAAGGCAGAAGAAACAACAAAATCAGGCATTGTCCTTCCCGGACAGGCTCAGGAAAAGCCGCAGCAGGCAGAAGTTATCGCTGTAGGACCGGGCGGTCTTGTTGATGGTAAGGAAGTTAAGATGCAGGTTAAAGTCGGCGACAAGGTTATCTATTCCAAATATTCAGGAACAGAAGTTAAGCTTGATAACGAGGAATATGTTGTTGTTAAGCAGAATGATATTGTTGCAATCGTAGAAGATTAATCAGGAGGCAGTAAAATGGCAAAGGATTTAAAGTTTGGCGCTGATGCTCGCGCCTCACTCGAAGCAGGCGTAAACAAGCTTGCGAATACAGTTAAGGTTACTCTTGGACCCAAGGGCAGAAATGTTGTTCTTGACAAGTCCTACGGCGCACCTCTCATCACAAACGACGGTGTTACCATTGCAAAGGAAATTGAGCTTGAAGACGCTTTTGAAAACATGGGCGCACAGCTTGTAAGAGAAGTTGCTACAAAGACAAACGATGTTGCCGGTGACGGTACAACAACAGCTACAGTTCTTGCACAGGCTATGATTAACGAGGGTATGAAGAATCTCGCTGCAGGCGCAAATCCCATCATCCTTCGTAAGGGCATGAAGAAGGCAACAGAAACAGCTGTTGAAACAATCGCCAAGATGAGCTCCAAGGTTACAGGCAAGGAGCAGATTGCCAAGGTCGCAGCAATTTCCGCCGGTGATGAGCAGGTTGGTACAATGGTTGCCGACGCAATGGAAAAGGTTTCCAATGACGGCGTAATCACAATCGAAGAGTCAAAAACAATGAAGACAGAGCTGGATGTTGTTGAGGGCATGCAGTTTGACAGAGGATACATTTCCTCATACATGGTTACAGATACAGACAAGATGGAAGCTGTTCTTGATGAGCCTTACATTCTCATCACAGATAAGAAGATTTCCAATATCCAGGAAATCCTTCCTCTTCTCGAGCAGATTGTTCAGTCCGGCCAGAGACTTCTTATCATCGCTGAGGACGTTGAAGGTGAAGCTCTTACAACACTTGTTATCAACAAGCTTCGTGGTACATTCAACGTTGTTGCCGTTAAGGCTCCCGGTTACGGTGACAGAAGAAAAGAAATGCTCAAGGATATCGCTACACTTACAGGCGGTCAGGTTATTTCCGATGAACTCGGCCTTGACTTAAAGGAAGCTACACTTGATGTTCTTGGACGTGCAAAGTCTGTTAAGGTTCAGAAAGAAAACACAATCATCGTTGACGGTGAAGGCTATAAGGATGCTATCGCTGCAAGAGTTTCCCAGATTCGTGCTCAGATTGAAGAGACAACTTCAGACTTCGACAGAGAAAAACTTCAGGAAAGACTTGCAAAGCTTGCAGGTGGCGTAGCCGTTATCAGGGTTGGTGCCGCTACAGAAACAGAAATGAAGGAAAACAAGCTCCGTATGGAAGATGCTCTTGCTGCTACACGTGCTGCAGTTGAAGAGGGCATCATTGCAGGTGGCGGTTCAGCATATGTTCATGCTGCAAAGGAAGTAAGAAAGATGGCTGCAGGTCTTAGCGGTGACGAGAAGACAGGCGCAGAAATCATTCTTAAGGCTCTTGAGGCTCCTTTGTTCTGCATCGCAGCAAACGCAGGCCTCGAAGGCAGCGTAATCGTTAATAAGGTTCGCGAGGCAGAGGCAGGCACAGGCTTCAACGCTCTTACAGAAGAGTATGTTGATATGGTTAAGGAAGGCATCATCGATCCTGCTAAGGTTACTCGTTCCGCGCTTCAGAATGCAACAAGCGTGGCATCTACATTCCTTACAACAGAAGCAGCCGTTGCAAACATCAAAGAAGAAACACCCGTTGCACCTGCAGGCGCAGGAATGGGCGGGATGTATTAGGTCTGAATTTTGCGAAGCAAAATTTAGACGGCCGGAGAAAACGATGGCTGTATATACATGATTTAGGTCTGAATTTTGCGAAGCAAAATTTAGACGGCCGGAGAAGACGATGGCTGTATAAATGATTAAGGTCTGAATTTTTCGAAGAGTAGGAGAGTTTTTTATGGAAGGCATGTACTGTGAGGCAAGGGCAAAAAAAGCCAAAACTGCCAAAGACACACTTATTAAGGCGTTGCTTATTCTTGGCATAATCATTGGCTTTGTCGGAGCATTCTATACCGGAAAGGGAATTATACTGCTTATATCCGTTGCCTGTGGCATCGGAGCATATGTTGTGTTCCCTATGCTGAAGGTTGAATACGAATACGTTTTCTGTGATGGCCAGATTGATTTCGACAAGATTATGAACGGAGAAAAACGTAAGCGTATGGCTCGCGTTGATATGGAGCAGGTTGTTGTTGCCGCACCGAAAAACTCCCATGCTCTTGACGGTTACAAACGCCCCGGTGTTAAGACTTATGATTATTCAAGCATGACTCCCGACGCCAAAATCTGGGGAATCGTTACAACTGCCGGAGAACAGAACACTCTTTACTACTTTGAGCCTGACGAGAATATGGTTCAGAAGATGAAACAGAAAGCACCTCGTAAGGTCAACGAATATTAGAAAAACTTATCGCTGTCATTCATTCTTGCTATGGATGACAGCGCTTTTTAGTATTGATTTAATTTTTTTTCAAGGTTATAATGGCAAAAATATTTAAAAACTAATACTGAAAGCGAGGAAATTACAGTGGGAAAAATAATCGGTGATGGAATTACTTTTGATGACGTGCTCTTAGTACCTTCATATTCGGAGGTTCTCCCCAATGAGGTTGACCTTCACACCAATCTTACCGAAAAAATCAGACTTAACATTCCACTTATGAGCGCAGGCATGGATACGGTTACCGAATATCGTATGGCTATTGCGATGGCTCGTCAGGGTGGCATCGGAATCATTCATAAAAACATGTCCATCGAGGCACAGGCAGACGAAGTTGACAAAGTTAAAAGGTCTGAAAACGGCGTAATTACCGATCCTTTCTCACTTTCTCCCAATCATACAATCGGTGATGCGGAAGAGCTTATGGCAAAGTACAAGATTTCCGGCGTTCCTGTTACGGAAGGCAAGAAGCTTGTCGGCATAATCACAAACCGCGATCTTAAATTCGAAACAGATTTCACAAGAAAGATATCAGAGTGTATGACAAGTGAAAATCTTGTTACCGCACGTGAAGGAGTTACTCTTGAAGAAGCCAAGACAATTCTTGCCAAGGCTCGTAAGGAGAAGCTTCCCATTGTTGATGATAACGGCAATCTTAAAGGCCTTATCACCATCAAGGACATTGAAAAGCAGATCAAATATCCTAATTCTGCAAAGGACGGGCAGGGCAGACTTCTTTGCGGTGCTGCAGTAGGTATAACAGCAAACATCTACGACAGAGTTGATGCGCTTGTTAAGGCTAAGGTCGATGTTATCGTTATTGATACCGCACATGGTCATTCCGCTAATGTACTTAAGGTCGTTTCCGAAGTCAGAAAGCAGTATCCCGACCTTCAGATTATTGCAGGTAACGTTGCTACAGGAGAAGCAACGGAAGCGCTTATCAAAGCCGGCGTAAACTGCGTTAAGGTTGGTATAGGCCCCGGTTCCATCTGCACAACACGTATCGTTGCAGGTATCGGTGTTCCGCAGATTACCGCTGTTATGAATTCCTACGAAGTTGCCAAGAAGTACAATATCCCCATCATTGCAGACGGCGGAATTAAGTACTCAGGTGACCTTACAAAGGCTATTGCTGCAGGTGCCAATGTTTGTATGCTCGGAAGTATTTTTGCAGGATGCGACGAAGCTCCCGGTGATTTTGAGCTTTATCAGGGAAGAAAATATAAGGTTTACAGAGGAATGGGTTCAATTGCTGCTATGGAGAACGGCAGTAAGGACCGTTATTTCCAGACAAATGCTAAGAAACTTGTTCCCGAAGGAGTTGAGGGAAGAGTAGCATATAAGGGACTTGTAGAGGATACAGTCTTCCAGCTTCTTGGTGGTTTACGTTCAGGTATGGGATATTGTGGAGCAAAAAATATTGAGTGCTTGAAAGAATCGGGAAGATTTGTTAAAATATCTTCAGCCGGACTTAAAGAGAGTCATCCTCATGACATTCATATCACGAAGGAGGCTCCCAACTACAGTACGGAAGAGACAAAATAATCTTAAGGAGAAGGGAAAATGGCAGAGTTCATTGAAGAGAAAAGAAAAGCCAAAAGAATTCCCGTGAAGCTTGAACTTCAGGTTTCCAAGCTTTTCAGACAGGCTGAAATTGAAGAAATCGAAACAGCAGTTCCGATTGAGGTTACTGACGTTTCCAGAGGCGGCATCGGATTTAAGTCAAAGGGCAACTTCCCGCTTGACTATTACTTCAATGCAAAGCTTGAACTTGGTGACAGTGACAGTGTTCTTTACTGCGTTGTACAGATCATCAGAAAGCTTGAAAGAGATGACGGTTATACATCTTACGGATGTATCTTTATAGGCATGGCTTCTGTCCTTAACTACATCTTTGATGATTTCGAGAGAAGGGCGGAGGAAAATGGCATATAATATCACCGGCTACTCTCTTCTTAAAGAAGAGAAGCTTAGTGACGTACAGGGTACAGGACTTTATTTTAAACATATAAAGTCAGGTGCCCGTGTTTGCGTTATAAAGAATAATGATGAAAATAAGGTGTTCTACATTGCATTCAGGACACCACCTACGGATTCGACCGGTGTGGCTCATATTATCGAGCACACCGTTCTTTGTGGTTCGGATAAATTCCCTGTAAAGGACCCTTTTATGGAGCTTGCAAAGGGTTCTCTTAACACATTCCTCAATGCATTTACATATCCCGATAAGACATGCTACCCTGTTGCAAGCTGCAACGATAAGGATTTTGCAAATCTTATGGATGTGTATCTTAATGCTGTATTTCATCCAAACATTTATAAAAAACAGGAAATCTTCAAGCAGGAAGGCTGGCACTATGAGCTCGAGAATGAAGAGGATGAGATTAAGTACAACGGAATAGTGTACTCCGAGATGAAGGGCGCATATTCTTCACCGGACGACAGATTTGACAGACTCAGTATAAGAAGTATTTTCCCTGATAATGAGTATGGCGTTGATTCAGGCGGTGACCCTGAAGTTATTCCGACACTCACATATGAGAACTACCTTGATTTTCACAGAAGATACTATCATCCCGTAAACAGCTACATTTACATTTACGGTGATGTTGACGTGGAAGAAAGACTTAAATGGCTTGATGAGAACTATCTTTCCGAGTATGACAGGATTGAAATTGATTCGAGTGTAAAAATCCAGAAGGAATTCGGTGAGATTAAGGAATGCAGCGAGTTCTATTCTGTTGATGAGCCTGATGACAAGGGCGTGTTTTATTCGCTGAATGTTTTTGCGGGAGATACGGAAGACCTTGTTGAAGGCATTTCTTTTGAAGTGCTTGATTACGTCCTTTGCAGCGCCCCGGGAGCACCTGTCAAGCAGGCGCTTCTTGATGCCGGCATCGGCGATGATGTTATAGCTTATTATAACGGTGACACTTATCAGCCGAGCTTTACAATCGGAGTCAGAAATGCAAAGCCCGGACAGGAAAAACTCTTCAAAAAAACAGTTATGGATGCACTCAGAAAGTGCGCCAAGGACGGACTTAAAGAGGAGTCCCTCAGGGCTGCCGTAAACACACAGGAATTCAGATACAGAGAGGCTGATTTCGGACGCCTTCCCAAAGGACTTATGTATGGCATGACTTGCCTTTCCACATGGCTTTACAACGATGATATGCCGTTCAATATGTTGCATATGAACGAAGCATACAGCGAGATTAAATCCAAAATCGGAACACGCTGGTTTGAGGAACTCATCGAAAAGTATCTTATCAATTCAAAGCACGGTTCATTGTTAACGCTTTCTCCGAAGGTTGGAATGAACAATGAAGTTGAGAAAAAGACTGCAAAGAAGCTTGCTGATTTAAAGGCTTCCATGACAAAGGATGAGATTAAAAAACTCATTGAAGATACAAAAGCACTTAAGAAATATCAGGGTGAGGAATCGACTCAGGAGGAGCTTGAGACAATTCCGCTTCTCAGCCTTTCGGATATTTCAAAGGAATCAAGGGATTACCGCTTCGAAGAGGTTTTCAAAGATGCCGGAACTGTTGTTTTTGAAGACTACGATACAAACGGTGTATGTTATGTAAATGCTCTTTTCGAAACATCAGGCATTAAGAGAGAGGACGTCGGTTACGTAGGACTGCTTTCCGACTGTATTTCCCTTGTTGATACAAAGAGCCATACCTACCAGACACTTAATGATGAGATTAACATTTATACGGGCGGCATCGGCACAGGTGTTGATTCGTACAGCCGTATCGGAGAGAACGAGCTTTCTTTGCCGTGTCTTTCACTTGATACAAAGATGTTTGTTCCGGAAGCGGGCAGAGCTTTGGGATTCCTTGAGGAAATCGTTACAGAGTCACTTTTTACCGATAAAAAGCGAATCAGGGAATTGCTCTTTATGATCCGGGCAAACATCGAAGGCTATATGCAGTACAGCGGGACGACAGTTGCTTCCGGAAGAACGGAATCATACTTCTCAAAGGCAGCATGTTACCTTGAGGCAACCGATGGCGTTGATTTCTATGATTTTATCTGCAATCTGACCGACAATTATGAAAAGATGTCCGATGAAATATGCAGAAAGCTTAAAGAAACATCGGATATTATTTTCAAGAGGGGTAATTGCATAATCAACGTTACATGTAACAGAGAAGGCTTAAATGAATGCGAGGAGCCAATCCGCAAATTCCTCCAAAAGCTTCCCGAAGGAAAAGCACAGAAGATTCTCGATTTTACACCTTCACGTAAAAATGAAGGCTTAAAGACTTCGGGACAGGTTCTGTATAACGTTGCTGCAGGAAATATTTATTCTGAGGGCTTCGAGTACACAGGTGCGTTGGAAGTGCTGAAATCAATGGTTTCCTACGGTTATCTTTGGAACGAGATTAGAGTTAAGGGCGGAGCGTACGGCACAAGCCTTGGCGCAAATCTTATAAGCGGAAGACTGACACTCAGCTCATACAGAGATCCTAACCTTAAGAAAACCTTTGAAGTTTTCGAAAACCTTGTCGGATATCTTGAAACGTTTGATGCGGATGAACGCGAGATGACAAAAGCAAAAATAGGTGTTTTTGGTAATCTTGACGCACCTCTTACACCAAGACAGCTTGGTAAACGATCATTCAATGCATATATGCTCGGGATGAAAAAGAGCATTATCCAGAAAATCAGGGACGAAGTGTTCACCTGCTCAATCGAAGATATCAGAAATACAGCTAAGATTGTACGCTCGGTGCTTAACCAGAACTATCACTGCACATTGGGCTCAGCGACTGAAATCGACAAAAATAAAGACTTCTATATGAAAACAAGAACATTGGTATAGCATGGAAGAAAAAGACAATTTTAAATCGGGTTATGTTACGATAATAGGCAGACCTAATGTAGGTAAATCAACGCTTATGAATGCGATGATCGGGCAGAAGATTGCCATTACGTCCGACAAACCCCAGACAACAAGAAACAAAATACAGACAGTTTATACTGACGATGAAGCGCAGGTAATCTTCCTTGACACTCCGGGCATTCACAAGGCTAAAAACAAGCTTGGTGAATATATGGTAAAGGTGGCAAGACAGACACTTGAGGATTGCGATGTTATTCTTATGCTTGTTGAGCCCACTACGTTTATCGGAGCGGGAGAGAAAAGCATAATGGAACAGCTTCAGGCCGCCACCTGTCCTGTCGTTCTTGTTATTAACAAGACTGACACTCTTGTTGATACAAAAGAATCCACCAAACAGGAAAAACTCGCAAAATGCATAGAGGAATATTCGAAGAACTTTGATTTTGCCGAGATTGTCCCTGTTTCCGCACGTAAGGAAAAAGGCCTGAAGGAGCTTCTGAAAGTTATTATCAAGTATCTTCCTTACGGTCCCATGTATTTTGATGAGGATACCGTTACTGAAGTTACAGAACGTGAAATTGCCGGTGAGGTTATTCGTGAGAAGGCATTAAGACTTCTTGGAGACGAAGTGCCGCACGGTATTGCCGTAACGATCGACAAGATGCATGAACGTGTCCGGCCCGAAACAGGTGATACCTGTATGGACATCGAGGCTACAATTGTCTGCGAGAGAGATTCACATAAAGGAATCATCATCGGTAAGCAGGGCTCGATGCTTAAACGTATCGGAACTGACGCACGTATTGAAATCGAGAAGCTTTTTGAGTACAAGGTAAACCTTAAGCTTTGGGTTAAGGTTCGTAAAGACTGGAGAGAGTCCGAATCGCTTATGCGTAACTTCGGATATGACAATAAAGAAACAGACTGATATGTACGGAAGAATTACGGTGACGGGCATGGTCATTTCATCAATGCCGATTGGTGAAGTTGACCGGCGCGTCATCATTTTAACAAAAGAAAAGGGGAAAGTAAGCGCGTTTGCAAAGGGTTGCAGAAGACCGACAAGTATGCTTCTAGGGTGCTCCCAGATGTTTACTTTCGGCCAGTTTGTGCTGTATGAAGGCAAGGACAGCTATAACCTTGAGAGTGCAGACATACAGACGTCCTTCCCCGATCTTGTAGAGGATATGGAAGCACTCAGTTATGGCGTGTACTTTAACGAATTCGCCCAATATCTTACACGCGAAAATGTTGAAGCGAAGAAGGAACTGAATCTGCTTTATGCAACGCTTAGGGCGTTGGAGAAAAAGCAGGTCGATAAAAGACTTATCCGAATCATCTACGAGTTCAGGTTTCTAACCGAGGGTGGTGAAATGCCCGAGGTGCACAGATGCCTTAAGTGCGGACGTGAAATGATTGATGAGGAGCATTCTTTGTTTAATGCAAAGGAAGGCGGACTTATTTGTATGAACTGTTCGGGCGGTATGAGCGGTGTTACGCTTTCGAGGTCGGCGGTTTACTCACTTCAGTTCATTGTTACCGCGCCGGTTTCAAATCTGTTTTCGTTTAATGTTTCAAATGAGGTTTTGACCGAACTGGAAAGAGCGAGAACATTATATTCAAAGACATATGCAGGATTCGATTTTAAGACGGAAGAAATGCTGAATCTTTTCAAAGAATAATATCTTTATATGAAAGCCTTGATTTTTAAGGCTTTTTTTATTCCTTCTTAAAAGATAAAACAGACAATTGTGATAGAATAAGTTATCTGTATCCGTAAACAGGAGCAGAGGCACTGACGGGCTTTTCTGATATGGTGAAAGGGAAGATATGAAAAAACTGCTTTTTATTCCGAATCCTGATGAACTTAAAGAGTATGCAGAGCTGGCAGAAGAATATGATGCCGCTTTTGAATACGATGACTTTATGTACCCGAATGTTCTTGACGATCCCGAAAAAACAGAAGAGCTGATTAATCTTTACAAGAGTATCGGAAGAGATATGTCAGAGGACACATTGCATGGGACATTCCTCGATATATGCGTAAGCAGCACGGACAGCCTGATTTTCAAGGCTTCTGACATAAGAGTGCGTCAAAGCATGGATGTGGCGAAAAAGCTTGGAGTTAAGGCGGTTATATTCCATACCAACTGCATTGCCAATTTAAAGCTTCCGTACTATATGAACAACTGGCTGTTCGGAAATGTCACTTACTGGAAAAAAATCCTGGAGGATTATGAAGGCATATCCGTATACATCGAGAATATGTTTGATGAGGACCATGACCTGATTACCCAGCTTGCCGCAGAGATGGCAGATGAGGAAAGATTCGGAATATGCCTTGACATCGCACATGCTCATATTTCCAACGAACCGATTGATGTATGGCTGGATGCTCTTTTGAAATATGTAAAGCACATGCATATTAATGATAACAAGGGCTCTGTAGACAGCCATAATACGATGGGCGAGGGCACTATCGCATGGGACGTCTTTGACGCCAAACTTAAAAAGGAAAACCGCGACATTCCCGCACTTTTGGAAATGAACGGAATCAAAAAACTCAAAGAATCGTTGGAATTTATGAAGAAGAACGGAATTTACCCGTTTTCGAAATGATAAAGTAACCCCTGGAGGCACATTTACTTGCAAATCAAGAAGTGGCTAATCAAATATACAATAGATTGGGACGGAGGCTCGGACTGGCTCCTTAAGGGCGAGAAGAGAACTCTTAAGTGGCTTTTGGCTACTATTGTATTTACGGTAGTTAATGTGCTTTTTATGCTGCTTTCCAATGTCCTTTCGATTCCACTCTGGCTTGATATGGTGGGAGTGACGTTTGCATCGTACTGCGTAGGTCCGATAGGAACAGCGCTTGTTGCATTGATTGCGAACCTGATTGTACATATTCTTGAGCCGGTACTTATTCTCCGAGGCCTGACAACTGCTTTTGTCGGCATCATATTCGCAATGCTGTTTAAATTCCTGGCAAAAAGGTCACTGTCGCTTGTGTTCGTTGCAGCATCGGCAGCGGGTGTTGTTTCAGCTTTAATTTCGACTCCTTTAAACTTCCTTGCATATGATGGATATACCAATAATTTTTGGATAGACATCCTTGTAGATTACCATCTTTCAAAAGGCTTTCCGCTTTGGATATCAAGTTTCCTTGCAGAGCTGTTCGCGGATATGATTGACCGTCAGCTTACTGTGGCGCTGTGCTGGTCGATAGGAAGTGTAGCTCACCAGTATCTGAAAGAACTGAAAGACAAAAATGTAATTAAGAAATACGTAATTACTGCAATAAGCTGCATACTGTGCTTTGGAATAATGACGTTTTTTACAAGAGTAGTACTGAAAAACGGTGAACCCGAGTATACATACAGCAATACCGACCAGTACAGACTTGTTTTTGAAGACAAGCTCGGTAAAAGCCTTGTACTTCAAAGGTCTGACATAGAAAAGCTGATTTCCGGAGAACTTATCGGAAAACCGAACAGGCTTCTCTACCAGGTGGAAGATAAAGACGGAAACGAAGTTTTAGTCGAAAAGTATATAACCATAGACAGTGAACCCTATGAAAGCAGAAATTACCGGTTCACTCTATTCCTTGGATTTGCGTTTTCAATAATTATCGTTGTAATTTCCGTCATTTGGTATATTCTTTCCCAACAAAAGGAAAAAATTGCGGCGGAAGAACGTATAAAAGCTTATGTCGACATGAATATCATTGAAGACTTAAAAACAATCAATGGTATGGATGACATGATTTCTCTTTCGAGACGTAAGCAGATAGCTGTTTTCTTCATCGATATAAGAGGCTTTACAACATTTTCCGAGAACCACGATTCAGAAGAAGTTGTAATGGTCCTTAACAGCTATTTCAAGCTTGTTACGGACTGCATTAAGAAAAACAACGGAACGCTTGATAAGTACATCGGAGATGCTGTAATGGCAATATACAATGCTCCGAACGATACACCAAACTATGCGCTTTCTGCTGTGAAAACGGCTATTGATATTAAGAACAAATGGAAGCACTTTAATGAACAATTTGACTTCCCTCATGAGCCGATTGCTTTCGGAATAGGTGTTCATGTAGGTGAAGCAATCGTAGGAAACATAGGCTGTTCAAGTCATATGGACTACACCGCGGTCGGGGACACGGTTAACACCGCATCCAGACTGGAATCCGGCGCAGACCCGGGAGAAATTCTTATAAGCAAAGAATTGTACGATATGGTTAAAGACAAAGTTGATGCCGAAGACATCGGCGCAATGAGCCTTAAGGGAAAGAAAAAAGAAGTAGAGACTTATATTGTACAGGGAATGAAATTTCTTGCATAACGGAGGAATATATGGACGTAGCTGTTTTAAAGAAGATGGGAAAAGTAAAGAGATTCCAGATGGACGAGTATATCTGTGTTGAAGGCGAAGAGGGACATAATGCTTTTCTTCTTCTTTCAGGCTCCGCGGAGGTTACGATTAAGGCGTTCCGCGACAGATATGAAGCTAACGGACGTTCTGCCGAATCCCAGCGCTTCTTCAGACCGAAGGCTTTCAGAAATAAAAAGAATGCCATAGCAACAATTCCTGTAGGGGCTGTCATCGGTGAGATGAGCCTTCTGTCGGATTTGCCACGTTCGGCATCTGTTGTGGTTACAAGCGATGAGGCTCTTTGCCTCGTGCTTGATAAAGATAACTTTAATAAGGTAATTGATATTGAGCCTGAAATCGGATTTAACCTGATTAAGATTCTGTGCGGCAGACTTGATAAGTCAATGTCTGCGCTTTCATCAGGCAATCCTACCGTGGCACGTATCAATAAAGAATTTGAATTTGAATCCTATAAAGCACTTGATAAGAATGCTCTGGGCTCTGTGCTTGAAAAGAACCCCGACTACATGAGACAGGCACTTGAAAAACTCAGCAACTGGCTTTCAAGCGTCAACGTTGAGCTTTCAAGACAGGTGTAAAAGCTTTGCTGCATTATCGAATAACACTGCCCTTTGTTCGTTTTCGGACAAGGGCATTTTTTTGAATCTTTCAAGCTCGCCTTCCGGTGTCCACATGGGGTAGTCGGTGCCGAAGAAGGTACGGTCGACGCCATGAGCGTGGATAAGCTCTGCTGCCTCTTCGGGATCAAGCTTAAAAAGGGCAGAAGATGTATCGATATAGAAGTTTTCCCGACCTATAAGATACTTTCTGGCCTCACCCCATTCGCTGTAGCCGCCGAAATGTGCACCGATTGCCACAAGTCCGGGACAAGCGTCAAGAGCACGGGCCATACGGACAGGATTTGAAAACTGATACCTATAGTCGCCTGTATGAATAAGTACGGGAAGGCGGCCTTCCAAAAGCCTAAACATACGGATGCTTTCCTCTGAATCAAGTGCAAACGCCTGAAAGTCAGGATGGATTTTAACTCCGTGGAGGCCAAGAGCTATAACTCTTTCAATTTCTCCTTCAAGGTTCTCCATAAGAGGGTGGAGTGTGGCAAAACCAACGAACTCCTTATGCTTTGCCTGTTCGGAGGCAATGAAATCATTTATTGAGACAACCTGTCTGGGCGTTGTGGCAACCGAATGCACAACGTAATACTTTGTATTAATCCTGCTGCCAAGTTCCAGAAGCGTTTCGGGCGTGCCGTTTTCCTCCATGGGGAAGGAGTAGAAATCACCTATTGCCTTTACCGCTTTTTCAACGATTTTGCCGGGAAAAATGTGCGCATGGAAATCAATTTTGGGCTGTTCGTATATGTTCAAAACTGTACCTCGTTTCATAACTTTATCACTGCGGCGTAGTATAGCATTGGTTGGAATAAAATACAATATTACCGTTTGATTAAAAATTAACAAAATCTGTATTTTTTGCTTTACTTAAGCGGGATTTTATGAGAAAATAGCACACGGTATGCAGAGACGGAATCTTTGCATAAATTCGAATAACTGAAAGGAGTTATCACATGATTTACTCAAAAGAAGTTCAAGAGATGTGTCCCGTAGCTCAGGGCGTGCACCATGGTTGTGCTCCGATTCCCGAAGAAGCTAAGTGGGTTAAGTCAAAGGAAGTAAAGGACATTTCCGGTTACACACATGGTGTTGGCTGGTGTGCTCCTCAGCAGGGTGCCTGCAAGCTTTCTTTAAATGTTAAGGATGGTATCATTCAGGAAGCACTTGTTGAAACACTTGGCTGCTCCGGTATGACACATTCCGCAGCTATGGCAGCTGAAATCCTTCCCGGATTAACAGTTCTCGAAGCATTAAACACAGACCTTGTTTGTGATGCTATCAATACAGCAATGAGAGAGCTCTTCTTGCAGATCGCTTATGGCCGTACACAGTCCGCTTTCTCAGAGGACGGTCTTGCAATCGGTGCAGGTCTTGAAGACCTTGGTAAGGGCACACGTACAATGGTTGGTACAACTTACGGCACACTTGCTAAGGGTCCCAGATACCTTGAATTAACAGATGGTTACATCACAGGTATCGCTTTGGACGAAGCTAACGAAATTATCGGCTACAAGTACATTAACTTTGGTAAGATGATGGACTTCATCAAGAAGGGTGACGATGCTAACACAGCTTTAACAAAGGCTTCAGGTCAGTATGGTCGTGTTGCTGATGCGGTTAAGATTATCGATCCCAGAACTGATAAAGAAGTTAAATAAGGAGGACTCAAAAAATGGCATTATTTGAATCATATGAGAGAAGAGAGCCTCAGATCCTTGCAAAGCTTAAGGAGTACGGCATTTCTTCCATCGAAGAGTGTAAAGATATTTGTGATGCTGCAGGTATTGATGTTTACCACCTTATCGAAGGCATTCAGCCTATCTGCTTTGAAAATGCAAAGTGGGCTTACACTGTAGGTGCTGCTATCGCAATCAAGAAGAACTGCCGCAAGGCAGCTGATGCTGCTGCAGCAATCGGCGAAGGTCTTCAGGCTTTCTGCATTCCCGGCTCCGTAGCAGACACACGTAAGGTTGGTCTTGGCCATGGTAACCTTGGCAAGATGCTCCTTGAAGAGGACACAGAGTGCTTCGCATTCCTTGCAGGCCACGAGTCATTCGCAGCTGCAGAGGGTGCTATCGGTATTGCTGAGAAGGCTAACCGTGTTCGTAAGACACCTCTTCGTGTTATCTTAAACGGTTTAGGTAAGGATGCAGCTCAGATCATTTCCCGTATCAATGGTTTCACATATGTTGAGACAAAGTATGATTATAAGACAGCTGAGCTTAATGTAGTATATGAGAAGCCATATTCAGATGGTCTTCGTGCAACAGTAAAGTGCTATGGTTCTGATGTTGTTCAGGAAGGTGTTGCTATCATGCATAAGGAAAATGTAGGTGTTTCTATTACAGGTAACTCTACAAACCCAACACGTTTCCAGCATCCAGTAGCTGGTACATATAAGAAGGAATGTATCGAGCAGGGTAAGAAGTATTTCTCTGTAGCATCTGGTGGTGGTACAGGTCGTACACTCCATCCAGATAACATGGCAGCTGGTCCTGCTTCATATGGTATGACAGATACACTTGGACGTATGCATTCAGATGCTCAGTTTGCTGGTTCTTCATCAGTTCCAGCTCACGTAGAGATGATGGGTCTTATTGGTGCAGGTAACAACCCTATGGTTGGTATGACAGTATCTGT
>JAZQQJ010000048.1:0-2117 GCA_045629005.1 Lachnospiraceae bacterium | reverse complement strand
TCCGCTTCAAAGCGACCTATTGTTTTCATAATGTATGGTGTTGGAGTAACCGTGGGAGAAGGCGTGTTGGAAGGCGTAGGTGTAGCGGTAACAACCGCAGGGCCGTCATAGCCGCATCCCGAAAATGCCGAAACCGCCGTTGCCACTGCAACACATGCTGCTGTCCATATCAATCCTTTTAAAATTCTTCTCATCTTTCCCCCTGTTTCCCAAGCTCCTTCAAGTTCTTTTCAATAAGGCCAACTCTCTGTTTCACGCAGTCAGGTGAACGAAGAGGGTCTTCGGGAGTATTAAATACATAGTCCTTAAGGCGTTCCAGATCCGTTGCCGCAACATGAAGTCTCGTATCGCTTGAGGCGTAGTAAATGTATACTCTTCCATCGTCATCAACGATGGCTCCGTTTGTAAATGTAACGTTTGAAACGTCTCCGACACGTTCATCGCCTCGCGGTCCTATAAGAAGTCCACCGGGCTCGGCAATTATTTTTGAAGGATCGTCAAGAGCTGTGGCAAACGCGTATATAACGTAACGAAGGCCAGCCGCAGTGTTTCTTACACCATGTGCGATATGTATCCAGCCCTTGTCGATCTTTATGGGCACTGCGCCCGCACCGTTCTTTACTTCAGTAATGGTGTGGTATTTTCTGAGCGAAGTCATTTTTTCTTCGTCTATTACCGCATGTGTTATGTCTTCGCAAAGCCCAAAGCCTATTCCGCCGCCTGAACCTGTTTCGATAAAATCGTCCATAGGGCGTGTGTAAAATGCATATTTTCCATCAACAAACTCAGGATGAAGAACAACATTCCTTTGCTGAGGTGAATGAAGTGTAACGAGATTCGGGAGTCTTTCCCAGTTCACAAGATCCTTTGTTCTCACAATGCCTGCCGCTGCAACCGCTGCAGAGAGATCCGCAGAAGCGGTATCCTTGCTTTCCGAACAGAACACTCCGTAAATCCAGCCATCTTCGTGCTGTGTAAGCCGCATATCGTATACGTTTGTTTCTTCCGGACATGTGTCGGGAAGAACAACCGGCATATCCCTGAACCGGAATCCTTCCGTCGGGCTGTCACTTTCGGCAACCGCAAAGAATGACTTTCTGTCTGCTCCTTCGACGCGGGCAACAAGGATGTACTTGCCGTTAAGCTTAATGGCACCGGAATTCATTACCGCATTGATTCCAAGACGTTCCATAAAGAACGGATTTGTTTCCTTGTTTACGTCATATCGCCAAACAACAGGTGCATGTTCTCTTGTAAGAACCGGATGCTCATAGCGTTCAAAAATACCGTTATTAAATTCCTTATTAACGTTGTTTGGACGCTTAATAAGCTTTTCCTGCTTTTCAAGTTCTACGTAATATCTCTCGTGAATCATCTTGTATTCCTTTCTGTCATTTTGTTCTTCGCATCATTTCCATGCACATTCGTCCGTTATGGTAAGGGCATTTCCATGGTTCAACAACGGGCTTCTCGGGATCCGGTTCTCCGCTCTTGTCTACTCGCCAGAACCATTCGCCTCCGGCCCTCTTGTCCGTCTGGCTTTTCTGTATGAACTCCCATATATCCAGTGCGGCAGTTTTAAATCTTTCTGCCTGTGCGGGATTTATGTTTTGTCGTTTCATGAAGGCATTATAGAACCCTACAACGGCTTCTGCCTGAACCCACCATATACGCCACTCGTTAACAATTCCTTTCTCACATTCATTGTCGAGGGAATGATTGTTGTAGGCTGTGTTGATTATTGTATTTTCGAGCGTTTCGCTTATCGGAGCAAGCATCTGCGTGTATGCTTCATTGTCAAGTATCTCGAGTCCTCTGTCCAAAAGCCAGGCTGTTTCAATATCATGCCCGTAAGAATGAAGGTCTATGAGCGAGTTCATATCGTTGTCAAAGAAGACCTCCTGCCTCTTTTTTTCCGGATTAAAGACCTTTGTTTTTACAGTTTTCAAAATTCCTTTCAGTTCTGATGAAGTGATTTCAACAATATCTTTTCGGTTATATTTCTTTCCAACGCGAAGCAGCTCGGAATATGCCTCGAATACATGAAGAAGCGTGTTCATCGTTCTGTCGGCCATAACTCCGTTCTCTGAAAGTTTATCATTCGGGACACATGTGAA
>JAZQQJ010000047.1:0-6808 GCA_045629005.1 Lachnospiraceae bacterium | reverse complement strand
GACTAATCTCTATGTTAGATTACTACACCGAAAGGTGTGTTACTTGTTAAGTTGATTGAACCGCCGTGTACCGAACGGTACGCACGGTGGTGTGAGAGGTCGAAAATTTCTCATTTAGAGAAATTTTCTCCTACTCGATTATTATTCTTGTCGCTGATTTGGTTTGCATCAAAAAAAGTGATTGCTATGTTTTTACGTAGCAATCACTTTTTTATTTGAACATCATTATTTTTGAACAAAGCGATTATAGCTTGTTGAATCTGAAGAAAGTATCAAATAGACGAATTACTTTAAGATCGCCCTTTGTGGAGAGGTCTCCAAGCATAAATGCACCCTGGAAGGTCTGACGTCCATTGCAGATCTTATTGACGGTTTCACGCGTTGTTGTAGCAACAATGTCCGGGGCATCTGCCTCGCCGTAGAAGACTTTGAGACGGTCTTTTGCGACATCTACGATGAGAGATTTGTTAATGTCTGTCATCTTCAGTTCGAAAATAACCTTTGTATTGTCTGAAGGCGGGATGAAGTTTTCTTTAAAGTTCCTTATAAACTCCTGGCCGGATTCGCCGCTTCCCATCATTGACTGGAAAATTTCGGAAAGCTCTTCGATGTCTTCTTTCTGCTTCTTAACGAAAGTATCGTCGGAAACATATTTGGAAAGACGTTCACCCTCTTCGGGAGTAAGCTTCATAGTGGAGTTCTGCTCAACAGCATCTGAAAGCAGCTGCGCTGTGCTGGAAGGGAAGCGCAAAGGCTTTCTGTTGACCGTTCTGTACATATCTTCGGCAGTGCTTTCGATAATCTTGGCAAAGCCGGGATTTGTTTCGAATTCGGTCTGGTTGTTTACAAAGGATGTGATGCCGGGACAAATGCGTCCGCCAAGGAGTTCCCAGGCACGGACGAGGGTGTTTTCGGCTTCGCGCTCGCCGTAGGTGTTGGAGATTACGACCGGCATCATATAGATGTCGGAAAGCTTGCTCTTATCAGCATAAAGCCAGCAGGAATCAAGAAACTGCTGGAGATAACCGCCAATGCCGAACCATTCAACGTGAGCTGCCAGGATGACTCCGTCAGCATCTTTTAATGTGCTTGAAAGCGTTGCAATCTCTTTTTTTGATTCGTAAAGATTGTAACGCGTAACGTTGACACTGAGATCTTCAAGTACTTCCTGTATTTTTGAAAGGACGTAAAGCGTGGAATCTTCTATGAGACCACGACCTCCGTAATAAATGTTTATCTTCATATGTAAACCTCACTTTAGATTGACTTAATGTTAGCATTTCATAGCTTTTTCGTCAATCGTTACAGTGCTTTTTGAAATTTGGATACCCGCGAACTTCAGGTCTTGTGAGGTTTCATGGGACCATTTCTTGCTTTTTTGAACATAGCTCGTCACTTACTTGAATGAAAGCAAGAAAAAGACGAGCTGATTTTCTTTATTTGAAATTCAGCTCGTCAAAACTTGAAATAGTTACTTGTCTGCCTTTTTCTTGTTTTTCTTGTTGGTTTTGGTAACGATATCGAGAAGCATATCATTTTTCTTAATCCAGCCCTTGGCACGCATAAACTCTGAAATGCCCCATGCGAGAAGGCCGGGAAGGATGAAGTGTAGGAGAAGCATCTTCATGATTACAATCCAACCTGCTTCGGTAGCGGACATAACCTGATATGTTGTGAGCTGACCGACAAGACCGCTTGTACCCATTCCGCATCCTGTTGCGTTATTTGTCATGTTGAAAAGCGTGATTCCGATGGGACCGAGTATTGCTGAGGAAATGATGGCGGGAAGCCAGATGAGGGGCTTTTTCATAATGTTCGGAACCTGAAGCATTGATGTTCCGATGCCCTGTGCAAAGAATCCGCCGATGCCGTTTTCTCTGTAACTTGCAATCGCAAAGCCGATCATGTTACAACAGCAACCTATTGTTGCTGCACCTGCGGCAGGACCTTCAAGTGCAAGAATAACGCCCAATGCTGCAGAACTGATGGGAAGCGTAAGGACCATGCCCATAATTACTGAAACGAGAATGCCCATGAGGATGGGCTGCTGTTCGGTACTCCAGTTAACAATACTTCCGAGCCATGTCATAAATGCTGAAATCGGAGGTCCGAGGATGATACCGACAATTGAGCCGGACACAATTGTGACAAACGGTGTAACGAGAATATCAAGCTTTGTTTTCCCGGCAACCAGTCTTCCGACTGTAATGCCTGTAAGTGCTGCGATGTAAGCACCGAGAGGCTCTCCGGGACCGGCAAGTGTGATGACTGTGCCGGAAACAACCGTACCTGCAATGATTTTTGATGCGAAAGCACCAATCATACCGCATGTGGCCGATGAGAAGATTACAAGACCCTGGTCTTTAAACTTGCAGGCAACGCCAACACCGATGCCGGCGCCTGTCAATGACTGTGCAATGCTTCCGAAGATGACGAGGTATTCGCCGATTACTCCGGGAATGTAAGAGCCGGCCTGCTTAACAATTGTGCCTATGATGAGTGTTGCAAACAGGCCGAGTGCCATACCGCCAAGTCCATCGATAAAGATGTAATTAAGTACTTTTTTTAATGTTTTCATTGCTGCTCCTGAATGTGATTATGTTTTATTGTAATAATATACAAATGATGTGCATGTGTGCTTTTATAACAGGAATAACAAAAGCGCCTTCTACTGTTCTGTCATAATATATAATGACCATAAAGCGCCTTCTGCTGTTCTGTTGTAATATTTGATGAACATCCACGCTTGTACTTCTTTGCTTTAAAATACTAAAGTTTCAAGAAAGATACATCATTTTGCTTGTTTTGTCAATAAGATGTGTTACTATTAAAAATGATGATTGTCAAGCAATCCTTTGCTGTTCCATGAAGAAATCTGAAATCCGTGACGAAAATGTATGTACAAGGAACTTGCATATTTACGGTATACATTGCGAGATGTAATGACGTTTGACTTCACTATATTTCTATGTATTGGAGGTAGTATGAAAATTGGTATAATCGGTGCTCTTGAAGCGGAAGTGTCAAAGTTGAAAGCGCTTATGCCTGCTCCCGAAATAAAGGATTGTGCGGGGATGCGTTTCTTTACAGGAAAGCTTTTTGAAAAGGATGTCGTTGTTGTAAAATGCGGAATCGGAAAAGTAAATGCTGCCGTATGTGCGCAGATGCTTATTGATAAATTCGGTATTTCGCACATCATTAATACAGGCGTGGGCGGATGTCTTAAAGAAGGTATTTCCATCGGAGATATCGTATTAAGCACGGACGCCGTTGAACACGATTTTACATTGAATCTTCCGGGCTTCAAAAAAGGAATGATTCCCGGCATGCCTGCTTCCTTCCCTGCAGACGAAAAGCTTCTCGACATTGCCCGCGAAGCAGGTAAGAAGCTTCCTGAAGGTGTGAAGGCAGTTGAGGGGCGCATTGCAACGGGTGATCAGTTCATATGCGGACGCCTTGCAAAAGAGGAGATTGCGAACACCTATGCTGCCGCTTGTTGCGAGATGGAGGGCGGAGCAATTGCCCACACCGCGTTTATAAATCGCATTCCTTTCCTCATAATTCGTGCCATTTCCGATAAGGCTGACGGCAGTGCGACAAATGACTATCAGGAATTCGAGAGCAAGGCAATTGAAAATTACCTTGGACTTGTGTATGATATTATCAAGAACGTGTAAAACCTGAATAACCTATAAGGTGAGTATCTTGATATTATACATTGAGAGTTCAGTGCTATTGGTATTTAAACTTCGCAAAATGACTTTGGAAGTTGAGTAATAATGTTGAAAATAATTATGAAAGGAAAATCCAAATTCCATATTAATGGGCATTTGGCATATATGAAAATGGATAATTGTATCTTTTGTAAAATCGCAAACGGAGAAATTCCTTCTGCTACAATCTTTGAAAACGATGATGTACGTGTAATTCTTGACATCGGCCCCGCAGCAAAGGGACATGCAATTCTTCTTGTCAAGAAGCATGTGGCAAACATTTTTGAACTTGATGCAGACACCGCAAGCCGTATATTCGCTGTTGTTCCCAAGGTTGCAGCAGCAATTAAGGAAGTTACGGGTTGCGACGGCATGAACATACTTCAGAACAACGGTCCTGCAGCAGGCCAGACGGTTTTCCATCTGCACATTCACTTCATACCTCGTTTTGAGAATGACAGAGTTGCTATGGGCTGGAAGCCGGGCTCATATGCCGATGGAGAAGCAAATGCTCTCGCTGCCGAAATAGCTGCTAAAATTAAATAAAAGCTGTTAGAAATAATATTGGAACTTAGCTAAGCTGAAGCCACCCGCCTCGCACATGCGAGGCGGTTTTGTTATGCGAAGCGGGCTTGTCATGTGCGCGGGAGAGTGTCATGCGGTGCGGGGTTTTAAACGATTTTGAGGGTGATTACAATTAGTTTTACGGATAAAAGAATATGATAATTGAATTTATCCGTAGAGGAGGTGGTTAGCTTCCGGGGAGTTTACAGATAAAAGCACTCCGCAAGCCTTTTTATCCGTAAAGGTTGAAATTAGCTTCCGGGGGATTTACGGATAAAAGCACCCGACAAGCCTTTTTGTCCGTAAAGGGAGTAATTACACAACTGTAAAAAGCACCCTCATCGTAAATTCATTAAATAAAACTAAAACCCGCGGGATTTGGGCTTTGGAGGGTAGTGGATTCGTTGACTAAAGATGACTAAAATCGTATAATTAAGAGTACGCTTGAGGATATGGAAAACAGGCTTGTATGAGCAAGTTGCAAGGGCATAAACAGGCTTGTACGAGCATAAAGACGTATTTTTCAAGTGGTGCCGAAGCGTGGGAAAAGGCTTCGGAAGGAGGTTTACATGATTGATGTCTGTATTATAGGCGCCGGGGTGACCGGTTGTGCAATTGCACGTGAACTGTCAAAGTACGATTTTAAGACAGTCGTTGTTGAAAGAGACCTCGATGTAGGGGAGGGAACTTCAAAGGCCAACAGTGGAATTGTCCACGCAGGCTTTGACGCAGAGCCCGGAACAGTAAAGGCAAAACTGAATGCAAAAGGCAATGCCCGTATGGAACAGCTCTCGAAAGAGCTTGATTTTGCGTTCAAGAGAAACGGCTCGATGGTAATATGTGAGGAAGAAGAGGGGCTTCCGAAGCTTAATGCTCTTCTTGAAAAGGGGCAGAAGAACGGAGTTCCGGATTTAAAAATAATATCAGGCGATGAGGCAAGAAAAATCGAGCCTAATCTTTCAAAGAACGTAATAGCTGCTCTTCTTGCACCGACAGGCGGTATTGTGTGCCCGTTTGAACTTACAATTGCACTTGCTGAAAATGCAAACGTAAACGGTGTTGAATTCATGTTTGACAATGAAGTTCTGGATGTGAAGAAGAACGAAGGCTTTTACACCGTTATAACAAATAAACAGAGTATAGAAGCAAAGGCGGTTATTAATGCTGCCGGAGTTTATGCTGATAAGATTCATTCAATGGTTAGCAGTGAACCTATGAAGATTACTGCACGCCGTGGAGAATATTGCCTGTATGACAAGCAGTGCGGAAATATGGTAAGTCATACGATTTTCCAGCTTCCTTCCGCACTTGGTAAGGGCGTTCTTTTTACACCCACCGTTCATGGTAATCTGCTCGTAGGACCTACAGCAGAGAATCTTGATGACAAAGAGGCTACAAATACAACAGCTGACGGTATGAATAAGGCTCGTACAAAGGCTGCTGAAAGCGTTGAAATGATGCCTGCTGGTAAGTTGATGATAACAAGCTTTGCAGGTCTTCGAGCTCATGAAGACGGAGACGATTTTGTAATCGGTTCACTTAAAGATGCAGAGGGCTTCATTGATGTTGCCGGAATTGAGTCTCCCGGCCTCTCCTGCGCAAGTGTTATGGGAGAATATGTTGCAGAGCTCGTTCTGCCTATGTTTGAAGCAAAGAAAAAGGACAATTTTGTTGCAACAAGAAAGGGTGTTCCGCATCTCGCACTTATGCCTGTTGAAGAGCGCGAAGCACTTATAAAGCAGAACAGCGCGTATTCTGTAATAGTTTGCCGTTGCGAAATGATTTCCGAAGGTGAAATTCTTGACGCAATACACAGACCTCTCGGAGCAAAGACGATGGATGGTATAAAACGTCGTACGCGTGCAGGAATGGGCCGTTGTCAGGCAGGCTTCTGCACACCGAGAACAATGGAGATTATTTCAAGAGAGCTTGGAATTCCTATGGAAGAAATAGTAAAGAGCGGGAGGAATGCACATGTACTGTAAAGAAGCGGATGTTGTTATTATCGGCGGCGGTCCCGCAGGCCTTGCAGCTGCACTTGCAGCCCGCGAAGCCGGCATTAAGGACGTTCTTATTCTTGAACGAGATACGCAGCTTGGTGGTATTTTAAATCAGTGTATTCATAACGGATTCGGTCTTCATACATTTAAGGAAGAACTCACAGGTCCTGAATATGCCGCACGTTTTATTACTCGTGTTCTGGATGCGAAAATTGATTATTTGCTTGAAACGATGGTTGTCGACCTTTCTTCTGACAGAATTGTTACTGCAATGAACAGAAAGGACGGTCTTTTCCAAATAAAGGCCGGGGCTGTAATACTTGCAATGGGTTGCAGAGAGCGTCCAAGAGGAGCTTTGGGTATTCCCGGTTTCCGTCCCGCAGGCATCTTTTCTGCAGGAACGGCACAGCGCTTTGTTAACGTTGAAGGCATTATGCCGGGTAAAGAGGTAGTAATCCTCGGTTCAGGTGATATTGGACTTATTATGGCCCGCAGAATGACGCTGGAAGGAGCCAAGGTTAAGGTTGTTGC
>JAZQQJ010000046.1:0-7266 GCA_045629005.1 Lachnospiraceae bacterium | reverse complement strand
ATATTACAAGACAAAGAACATGACTCTCTGGGATGCCATGATTGCGCTTTATGAGCGTTACGGCTATTTCAAGGATGACATTATTTCCGTCACCATGAAGGGCATTACGGGACTTGAGAAAATCGGTCAGATTATGGAGACTCTCCGTAACAATCCGATTAAAGAAATTGCCGGTTACAAGACTATTGCGGTTCGTGACTACAAGAAGGATGAGAGAAAGGTTTTGAGCATCGGAGAAACCGAAAAGACAGGTCTTCCGAGCTCAAATGTTCTTTACTACGAACTTACGGAAGACAGCTATCTCTGTGTAAGACCTTCCGGAACCGAGCCGAAGATTAAGCTTTATTTCGGTGTTAAGGGAACTTCCCTTGAAGAAGCTGACAAGCTTTCAAAAGCATTTGGTGCAGAAGTTAAGGCACTGCTTGAAACTATGTAAATAGAGAGGAAAACGATGATTAAGTACGTTTTGGTAGATCTTGACGGAACAATTACCGATTCATGTGAGGGCGTAACGAAGAGCATTCAATACGCCCTTAATCATTTTGGAATTGAAGTTGATGATCTGAATACCCTGAAAAAATATATCGGACCGCCCCTTACCTGGTCTTTTGCGGATGCGGGGGTTCCGGCAGAAAAGGTTTCTCTCGCGGTTGAAAAATATCGTGAAAGATATAATACAACAGGCATTTATGAAGCCTATGTATATGAAGGCGTTCCCGAAATGCTTAAAGCACTTCGCGAGGCCGGAAAGACCTTGATTCTTGCGACTTCCAAGCCGCTGCATTTTGCAAAACGTGTTTTGGAATACTTTGGGACGGATGTTCTTCTGGACGAACTTTGCGGAGCGGACGACGCAAGAAATCGCCATGAAAAGTTTGAGGTCATTGAAGATATCCTTGAAAAGTTCAATATAACCGATAAGTCCGAAGTGCTGATGCTCGGAGATACACGTTTTGATGTTGAAGGTGCGAACATATGCGGAATCAAGACAATGGGCGTTCTTTGGGGATTTGGCTCCCGTGAAAGCCTTGAAAAAGAAGGCGCAGCATATATTGCGGAAACTCCCTCCGACGCAGTTGAGCAAATTACACATTTGTAATTCGCTAAATTGATAGTTTATTAACGAACTTTCGGTTGGTAAAATACAGTAAAATGATTTGAAGCCCATTAACAAGGGCAGAAAGGATTTATACATGAAAAACAAAACAGGCAGCATCGTTAAGATTGCTATCATCGTTGTTGCTCTCGTAATCATCATTTGTGGTTCCGTTTATACGGTCGGTGAGAACGAGCAGGCAGTCGTAACAACCTTTGGTAAACCCAAAGCAGTAAGTACCGCAGGTATTCACCTGAAAATACCCTTTATCCAGAAGGTTGTTAAGGTAGATACCACAATCAAGGGCATTGCAATCGGTTATGATGAGGCATCAGACATCTCTATTGAATCAGAATCGCTTATGATCACTTCCAGTTACAGTGAAGACGCTGAAGCAGGCGAAGAAAAGTTCAATATTGACTTTGTAAATGTTGACTTCTATCTTGAGTACAGAGTGTGCGATCCTATTCTTGCGCTTTATGCATCGGAAAATCCTACACTCATATTAAAGAATATCGCGCAGGGCTGCATTCGTTCCGTTATCGGTACAACAAGCGTTGACGCAGTTATTACAACAGGTAAGAACGATATTCAGGCTGCAATCAGAGAACTTATAGTTAATGAACTGGAAGAGAACGATATCGGTATTCAGCTTGTAAACATTACAATTCAGGATGCCGAACCCCCGACGGATGCGGTAAAGGAAGCATTCAAGGCCGTTGAAACCGCAAAGCAGGGTAAGGAAACAGCCATCAATAATGCAAACAAGTACAAGAACGAGCAGGAGCCTGCAGCAAAGGCAAAGGTCGACAAGATTTTGAAGGATGCTGAGGCTCAGAAGCAGGCTCGTATCAACGAAGGTATCGGCCAGGCATCACGTTTCGAAGCGCTTTATGCAGAATACAAAAAATATCCCCTTATTACAAAGCAGAGAATGTTCTACGAATCAATGCAGGAAATTCTTCCCGACATGACCGTTTATATAAACGGACTTAAGGACGGACAGGGTCAGAACGTAGAGATGATTCTTCCTCTTGAGCCGTTTACAAACGAGAATTAAGGAAGGAGGAAAAGTAAATGGCAGACACATATAAAAACACATCATCAACGGATAACGGAATGTACCGCGAGGCAAAGCCCGAAAAGAAAAGTTCAAAAGGCTGGATTGTTCTCGGAACACTTGTTTTGGCAGCTATTATCATTTTCGGCGGTACGTTCGTTGTAACATACGAAAACGAGTACACACTTATCAAGCGCTTTGGTAAGATTGACTACATCATTGACGAGCCCGGTCTTTCATTCAAGATTCCTTTCATACAGACAGCAGAAAAGCTTCCGAAGGAAATTCTTATATATGATCTTGCTCAGTCGGACGTTATTACAAAAGACAAGAAGACAATGGTTGCGGACCTTTATGTCCTTTGGGAGATTACAAATCCCACATCTTTTGTACAGACACTTAATTCACAGATATCAAATGCTGAAGCACGTATCAATGCGTCTGTGTTCAATGCAATGAAAAACGTTATTTCCTCCCTTGACCAGGAAGAAGTAATTGCAGGCCGTGGCGGCGCGCTTACGGAAAAGATTTTTGCAAATGTCGGCAACACCATGGATCAGTACGGCATTAAGCTCATAAACATCGAAGTTAAGCGTCTTGACCTTCCCGATGACAACAAGCAGGCAGTTTACGAGCGTATGATTTCCGAGCGTAACAATATTGCCGCAAAGTACTCCGCAGAAGGTGAGTCTGAGGCACAGATTATCCGTACCGATACGGACTACAAGATTCAAATCAGTGTTTCGGAAGCAGAAGCAAAAGCCGCACAGCTCATCGCAGAAGGTGAAGCAGGCTACATGCAGAAGCTCGCAGCTGCATATAATGACGAGGATAAGGCTGAGTTCTACACCTTCGTTCTTGCACTTGACGCAGCAAAGAGTTCTCTTACAGGTGACAACAAAACACTTATACTTGATCCCGATTCACCTATAGCACAGATTTTCCGGAACGTTGAATAAACGCTTTTGCAAAAACGGATAAACAATACAGAGGGCAACCCGTAGAAAGGTTGCCCTTTTTCGATTTAATGCAATAAAGCATTTACAAAACCGGAAAACAGTAGTAAAATGCGAAACATTAAATATTAAAACAGGAGGTCAACCATGGAGAAATTCTATATTCCGGAAAACTACTCCACCGAGCTTGGCGTCAAAGAAACACAAGGCGCAATCAAGCATCTTAAGGATTATTTTGAGAGACAGCTCTCCAAACAGCTCAATCTTACACGAGTATCCGCACCGCTTTTCGTAAAGCCGGAGACGGGACTTAACGATAATCTGAATGGTGTTGAACGTCCGGTAAGCTTCGGCATAAAGGAGCAGAAGGATGCAACGGTAGAAATTGTCCATTCACTTGCAAAGTGGAAGAGAATGGCCCTTAAAAAGTACGGTTTTTCCTATGGTGAGGGCCTTTATACGGATATGACCGCCATCCGCAGAGATGAAGATACTGATAATATTCACTCAATCTTTGTCGATCAGTGGGACTGGGAAAAGATTATTCTTCAGGACGAAAGAAACGTTGAGACATTGAAGATGACCGTGCGCAAGGTGTATGCGGCTCTTCGCGAGACCGAGCACTACATTGCAAACAAGTATGACTACATAAAAGAGATTCTGCCGAAGGACATTGCCTTTGTTACGACGCAGGAGCTTGAAAATATGTATCCTGACTGCACTGCCAAGGAGCGCGAGTACAACATCGCAAAGCTTAAAGGTGCTGTGTTCATTATGCAGATTGGTGACAAGCTCGCTTCGGGCAAGCCTCACGATGGACGTGCACCGGACTATGATGATTGGCAGCTTGACGGAGATATCCTTGTCTACTATCCTGTGCTCGATATTGGGCTTGAGCTTTCCTCGATGGGCATAAGAGTTGACGAAAATTCACTTGCCGAACAGCTTAAAAAAGCAGGCTGCGAAGACCGCGCAAAGCTTGATTTCCAGAAGGCAGTTCTTGAGAAGCGTCTTCCTTATACAATCGGCGGCGGTATCGGCCAGTCCAGAATATGTATGTTCTTCTTAAGAAAGTGTCACATCGGTGAAGTACAGTCATCGGTATGGCCGGAAGAAACAATTAAGAAGGCTGAAGAGAACAACATTCGCCTTCTGTAAGCATTTGCTTATAAATGCCATTAGAAAAACTAATCACAAATTGAATAATTGTGCTTGATTTTCATTTGAAAAGTAAGTATATTAAGAAAAAATCGTAGGAAATCCTTTGGGCGTTCTACGGTTTTTTTTGGGGAAAAGGAGCATTTACGTGCCCTGCACGTTTGCTAAATACAACTTAATATTCCAGGGAGGAACAGGAAAATGAAACTCACTTACAACATTCAGGACAAACCAGGTTTTGGTAAGCTCATCGTGTTTGCTATTCAGCAGCTGCTTGCCATTATGGCAGCAACACTCGTTGTTCCGATTATCATCGGTAACGGCATGGATTCGGCCGCAGCTCTTTTCGGTGCGGGCGTCGGCACTATTGTTTATCTTCTTTTTACCGGCTTTAAGAGCCCTGTATTCCTCGGTTCTTCCTTTGCATTTTTAGGCTCCATGGGGGCTGCTTTCGCAGGAGCAGCATCCACTCAGCTCGGCTTCCTCGGACTTATCATCGGTGCAGTTTTGGCAGGCCTTGTATATGTAATCATTGCCATTCTTGTTAAAGTTTTTGGCACAGGCTGGGTAAACGTTCTTATGCCCGCTGTTGTTATCGGACCTACGGTAGCCATCATCGGTCTTTCTCTTGCAGGCAACGCAATCAGTGATCTTCAGAAAGCTCCTGCAGGCGGAAACTACCTCCTCGCAGTTCTTTGCGGTTTAGTAACACTCATTGTTACTATTCTCTGCTCCACATTCGGTAAGAAAACATTAAAGCTTATTCCTTTCATTATCGGTATTCTTGCAGGCTATGTTTTTGCATTGATTCTTACACTTATCGGTAACGCAACCGGTGTTGATGCACTTAAGATTACCGACTATTCATCTCTCACTGCACTTGTTGACGGCGGCATCGGTGCAAAGACATTCTTCTACGTTCCCAAATTCACTTTCCTTACAGCATTTGGTGCCTTCGATGAACTTTCTCTCGGCTATATCGGAACAATCGCAGTAGCATATGTTCCCGTAGCGTTTGTAGTATTTGCTGAGCACATTGCAGATCACAAGAACATCTCCTCAATCATCGAAAAGGATCTCCTCGAGGATCCCGGCCTTCACAAAACACTTCTTGGTGATGGCGTCGGCTCCATGGCAGGTGCATTCTTCGGCGGTTGTCCCTATACTTCATACGGTGAATCAATTGCATGCGTAGCCATCACCGGAAACGCTTCAGTTTACACAATTCTCACCGCTGCAATCCTTGCAATCGTTATTTCCTTCCTTTCTCCCTTCGTTGCTTTCGTTAACTCGATTCCTAGCTGTGTAATGGGTGGTGTTTGTATCGCACTCTACGGCTTCATCGCAGTAAGCGGTCTCAAGATGGTTCAGAAGGTTGATCTTGAAGACAATAAGAACCTTTTCGTAGTATCAACAATTCTCATCTGTGGTATCGGCGGACTTACACTCAACTTCGGTGAAATTACAATCACCTCCGTAGCATGTGCACTTATCCTCGGAATCGTTGTAAATTCTATCCTTACATCAATTGACAAGAAGAAAAAAGCAAAAGCAGAGTAAATTGAGAAAATATTTATAAAAATAAGGGTACGCGTTGTAGTACCCTTATTTTTATGCTATCATATCATGCGGATACAAATGTCTACAGGAGAAAATATGGTTAACAATCGTAAAATCAGGCTGATGACACGTCTTGCTATGTACGAAGAAGGCGAAGGAAAAGAAGATATCCGCCTCGGAAACTTCTTCAGACGTGACTTTATTCGTCTTCAGCTTTTTAAAAATATAATAGCTGTAACAGTGGGCTACATGTTCCTTGTGCTTCTTTACATCGGCTACAAGCTTGAGTTCATCATTAGCGAAGCTGTTAATCTTGATTATCTTGCAATGGGCAGAAAGCTTCTTGCACTTTATCTTGTTATCCTCGTTGTTTATGTTGCTGCAAGCATCGTATTTGGCATATTGTACTACAATGCTTCGAGGAAAAAGCTTGCAAAATATTTCCGAATGCTAAGACTCATGCGTTCGTTCTACAGGGAGGAAGACAAGAAATGATAGAGAACTTCCTGGTTGTAAGAAAGGCTGTTCGAAAGTTCTTTCAAAAATACCAGACAATATTCAAAATAATTTTCAGATTCATATTGGCATTTGCAGCATATGACCAGATTATCAAGGCACTTCCGTTCTCCGATACACTTGCAAAGAGCATCTTAAAGCCGGCATTCGGCGTACTTGGAGCTGTTCTTCCGGAGATAGTTACAATACTTCTGCTCGGCTTGGTTGCCCTGTACGAGGTTTATGAAGCAGCACCTATTCTTGCGGCTTTTGTGCTTGTGCTTTTCATAGTGCTTTACTGCTTCGCAGCACGTTTTTCGGGAAAGTACGCGTATGCAATTATAGCAATACCGATCCTTTTCAGATTTAACCTGCAATACATCATTCCGCTTATTTTGGGCCTTACCGCAACACCCCTTGCTATTTTCCCTGCAGCCTGCGGAGTTGTTTTCTATTACATTTTCAAGGTAATCGTTGCGTCCATCGGCTTTTACGGTGGACTTGATCCCGAATCCGAAATGGGACTTGCGGATAAAGCTCTTGCACTCTACATAAACGTTATTGACGGCATTCTTGAAAACAAGAATATGATTTACACAATTGCCATATTCATTGCCGTAATCCTTGTTATGTGGCTTGTCAGACGTTTCCAGTTTGAGTTTGCGTTTGAGATTACAATAGTAATCGGTACATGCGTATGCCTCATTGGTCATTTCCTTACATACCTGAAGCTTGATGTTCCGCTTAATGGCGCATTCAAAGGAACAATCTTTTCAATGCTCATTGTTTGCGTAGTCCAGTTCTTTAGGCTTATCTTGGATTATTCCGGAGTGCAGGATGTTCAGTTTGAGGACGACGATTATTATTACTACGTAAAGGCGGTCCCTAAGATTGATACTGAGGTTCCCGACAACTTTAAGGCACTTGTAAAGCACGAAAAA
>JAZQQJ010000045.1:0-6578 GCA_045629005.1 Lachnospiraceae bacterium | reverse complement strand
GAAATGATCAGCCCTGTTTCAAAACTGTATGAACAGCATCCGGAGTGGGCAATCCATGTGCCCGGAAGAAAGCCCGGGCTTGCACGAAACCAGATGGTACTTGATTACACGCGTGAAGACGTTCGCGACTATGTTTACGGCATGATGAAAAAGGTACTTGAAAGTGCCAACATTGAGTATGTTAAGTGGGACATGAACAGACCGCTTTCCGATATAGGAAGTGCGGAACTGCCTTCAGGACGACTTGGTGAATTTATGCACAGATATACGCTCGGAGTATATTCTGTTATGGAACGACTTGTATCTGATTTCCCGAAGCTCCTTCTTGAAAACTGCTCTGGTGGTGGCGCAAGATTTGATGCCGGAATGCTTTATTACGGCCCGCAAATCTGGTGCTCGGATGATGCCGATGCAATTGAACGACTTGTAATCCAGGAAGGTACTGAACTTATCTATCCGCTTTCAGCTATGGGAGCACATGTGTCCGACTGCCCGAACCATATTGTGGGAAGAATGACTCCGTTTAAAACGCGTGGGCATGTGGCTTTGGCCGGAACATTCGGATATGAGCTTGATGTAACGCGTATACCTGAAGAAGACAGGAAAATGATTCCGGAACAGATTAAGATGTACCATAAGTACAACGATCTCGTCAGAACGGGTGATTACTATCGAATTGCATCCTATTCCGAAAACGGTAAATTTGATTGCTGGCAGGTCGTTTCAAAGGAGAAGACAGAGGCGCTTGTGACATGCGTTCTTGCAAAACGCAGCCCGAATACGAGAAGCAGAAACATTAAATTACAGGGGCTTTCGGTTGAAAAGCAGTACCGCCTTTTGAACGAAGACGGAAGTGATTATGTAAACGGAATGGCAGAAGCAGGAACTTCACGTACCTATTCCGGCGCGACACTTATGAACGCGGGAATCAACATTTGCGAAGCGTGGGGAGACAATCAGTCCATGCTTATATACGTTAAGGAAATTTGATGAGAGGGTAAATTATGCGCTTTACATATTGTCCGCACTGCGGGTCAAAACTTATCGGAAAGGAAATCGGGGACGAAGGAATAATTCCTTTCTGCGAATCATGCAACATTCCGCTTTGGGATATGTTCACAACAAGCATCATTACAGCGGTTATAAACGAATATAACGAAATAGCTTTGCTTAGACAGAACTACGTTTCTACAACGAACTATGTCTGCGTCGCAGGCGTAATGAAGCTTGGTGAGTCTGCGGAAGAGACAGTCATCCGCGAGGTAAAGGAAGAAATTTCCCAGGATGTGGAAAAGCTGGAGTTTATCAGCAGTTACCCGTATGCTAAAAAAGAAATGCTGATGCTCGGATATAAGACTTATGTTAAAAAGAAGGATTTTGATCTTTCGGGTGAGGTGGATTCTGCGGAGTGGGTTCCGCTTGAAAAAGCATTGTCACTTCTCAGAGAAGGCGGAATCGCCTGGCAGCTTGTAAAAACCATTATTGAAAGACAATAAATACGTGAACACAAAGAAATTACTGAATGAAAAGACGTCCGTTTGCGGACGTCTTTTACGTTTTATTTTTAAAGAATGCCTGAAAGAGCATTATAAGCCAGCTCGAAGGCTTCAAAACCGCTGAGCTTCTCGCCGTCTGTCAACAGCGTCTTTTTGTCTGTACCTTCCAACGAAGCAAATCCTCTGAAATCAGATAAGTGCGGTTCAAGGGAAAGATAACCGTTAAATCCGGAATGGTTCAAATCCTTCAGGATTTCTTTCACATTACCGTCGCCTGTGCCGGCTGGAACAACAGCACCGTTTTCCCATATGGCATCTTTAACGTGGATATAAGCTATGTACGGTTTTAACAGCTTATAGCCTTCCAACGTATTGTCCCGAACCTGAACAAAATTGGCAAAATCAAATATGGCTTTGAAGTGCTTCCCGTGGAAGGCGTCCAGTATTTTCTTACAGTCGATTGCTTTTTCGCCGTAAATGCCCTTTTCGTTTTCATGCAGAAGAACAACATCATTAGCTGTTGCGTAGTCATAGAATCTTCCAAGCCTTTCGAAAACTTCGTTTTCAAACTCTTTAAGAGGCCTGTCTTTTGGAATGTAAAAACTGAAAATGCGGATGTTTTCTGTTTCCATCAGGTGGGCTATCTCTACAGCTCTTTTAAAGCTTTCGAAATGAGGTTCAAAATCTTCCGTGATTCCGATTTTTCCTAATGGAGAACCTAGTGCGGAAAGTGAGATTCCGTTTTCATCAAGATATTTTTTTATTTGCATTACTTTTTCGGTGGTGTGAAAAATGAGATTATTACCATCCACACCACGCATTTCGATATGTGATATTCCAAGCTTTTTTACCGAGGCAACCTGAACTTCAAGTTCGTTTGCAATCTCGTCGGCAAAACCTGTTATTCTGTCTTTTATACTCATTACTTGCACCTCATGCTGTTTTATTAATATGTTCCGGCAGTGTCAAAAACGATGCCGGTATCCTGCTTTGCTTTGGAAGTTGCCCGTCGCTTATTAAGCTCCGAAAGAAAGAGGTCTTCATCAAAGGGAATGGTTACTGTTTCGTTTAGCCAGGAGGAAAGATACATTGCATTGGAGAGCGTCAACCCACGGATGCCTTCCACGCCGGAGGCAACCAATGGGTCACCGTAAAGAATATGATTTGCAAATGCTTTGAGAACACCGATATGTTGTTCATTCATACCATCGGTTTCCACCTGAATTTCGGTTGCCTCGGGAGCCTTAAAGCCTTCTTTTTCGGTCATGCAATGGAGCCTTTCGTTTTTGTCGAGCTTGTAGAACGTTAGTTTTCCGTATTCACAAATGATTTTGCCCATTTCAAAGGTCAGTTCGAGACGATTTGTGCCGGGGGCATCGGCAGTGGTGGTGACAAAAACTCCCGTGGCGCCGTTTTCGAATTCCATATAGGCGGTTACATCGTCTTCAACTTCGATGTTGTGCCATTTGGCTTCATGGCAGAAGGCACGGACTTTAACTGGTAGTCCGCAAAGCCATTGTAACAGATCGAGCTGATGCGGACACTGATTTAAAAGAACGCCGCCTCCTTCACCATCCCATGTTGCTTTCCAGCCGGCAGCGTCATAGTAGCTTTGATTGCGGTACCAGTCCGTAATAATCCAATTCATTCTTTTCATCCGGCCCAGTTCGCCGCTTTCAATCATTTCATGAAGCTTACGATAGGTGCAGTTGGTACGCTGATTAAACATAATGGCAAAGGTTTTGTCTGATTTTTCTGCCACGGCATTCATTTCACGAACCTGCTTTGTGTAAACACCTGCAGGTTTTTCGCTGAGTGCGTGTACACCGTGCTCGAGGGCGTAGATAACATACTCGGGGTGAAAATAATGCGGGGTGGCTATCAAAACCGCATCGCACATTCCGGAGTCAATGAGCTCTTTGCCATCTGAAAAAACCGCAACGTTCTCCGGGAGATTTTGCCTTGCCCAATCAAGTCTTGACTGCCTTATGTCTGCTACTGCTGAAATGATCATATTCGGGACATTTCCCTGTATAATACTCTGAACGTGGTTGGTGCCCATACCTCCGATTCCGATAACACCCAATCGTACCTGTTTCATTACTGATTCCTCTCTTTCCCGTTTTCTCTTGCACTGTCATATATTCGCATTGTTGTGTACAGCGTGTTGCGGACGCCGTTACAATCATTCCTGAAGTCTTGTCCGGTTTGCAGACATGAGTAAAAGTCTTTTATACATGCCACATGCCCGTTGCCCCAATAGCTTTTTCCGATTCCCTTTTCGGTGGATTCACATAGAAGGATTTTTGGCGGAAAATCTTTTTCCTGCACTTGAATCATATTGCCTGTTAAGGTTGCGCGACCATTCTCAAAGGTAAGCTCCAAAATTGTCGGCGCGTCTGTTATATAGGCTGTTGTTGCATAAAAGCATGCACGTTTTCCATTATCGAACGTCATCCAGGCTTCGATGGTATCCTCAACCTCTGCAACGCCTTTTAAATGATGATTTTGCATTGATGCTTCAACTGTTTGCGGAGTCCCGAGATATCTGAGGAGCAGATCCAAAGAGTGAATTGCCTGATTAATAAGGGCTCCGCCGCCTTCTTTTTCAAGGCTTCCGTGCCAATCATCGGAATAGTACCGGGCGTCTCGTTTCCATGTTACAAAAGCTCTTGCTCCGATAACTTCGCCAAGATGTTTCTGCACTACGATACGGTCAAGCTCGAGTGTTGAAGGATTGTACCTGTTTTGAAAACAGAAACCTATGCGGCCTTTTGAGTTCGAAGCGATTGAATACAAGGAGTCAAATTCCTTTTTTGAAATGGCAGGCGGCTTTTCTATAAAAACCGATATGTTACGTTTGAGCGCTTCAATGGCCATCGGCACGTGTAAATAATGCGGTGTGCATATATGAACCACATCCGGCTTCACGCTTTCCAGCATTTCGATATAATCGCAAAAAACGGCTGCATTACCATCGGTATATTTTACGGACATTGTTTGTGCTTTGTCCCGGTTACAGTCTGAAAAAGCCGCTATTTCCACAGATTCTATATGCTGTAATGCATAGGCGTGGACTTGCGCAATATTGCCGCATCCGATAATCCCCACACGCATAAATTGCTCTCCTTCAAAGATGTAAAATACTTTGTATCAATATTGTAAAATACAAAAAGAAATTATAATATGTACATATAATACTGAAAATATGTAATTTAACGACCATACCTTGAAAGGAAAAAGAGTCAGGATGAAAGAAAAGAATCCATATTATGTTATTAACGAGCCGTATGAATTGTTTTATAAGAACGGAACAACGGAGTATCCTGTAGGTGCGCATACGCATAATAAAGCGGAGATATATCTTACATTGACTGAGCTCCCGGATGCTTTGTTGAATACAACCGTCTCAAAAATACCTCGCGGAACACTTATTCTGATTCCGCCGTTCTGCGTACATCAGCTGTATCATGAAAAAAATGTACGTTATGAGCGGTACATTCTGAATTTGGATACCAAGTGGCTTGAAGATGTTGTTTTCAAAAGTCTTGAACTTACAGAATGCTTGAAACAATCGGCAAACCCGACATTGTTAACGCTCTCTGAAAAGCAATTGGACATGATTACCGAAACCATGCAGAAGGTGATAACGGATACTCCGAAAAAAGATCTGAGGAGTACGGCAGAATTTCTTAATCTGCTGGCACTAATTGAGGAAGCGGTACATCACGCCCGGAGCAACGCAGCCGATTCGGGTATACCGGTTACGAAATCACAAAAAACCGTAAGCGAAATAATAGCCTATATAAATGAACACATAGAAAGCAATATATCCCTGACGGATATCGAAGCACATTTTTATCTGAACAAGGATTATATCTCCCGACTGTTTGCTAAACATACGCATACATCGGTAGGACATTACATCGTCATACAGCGCATAGCAAAGGCGCAGGAGTATCTTGGCGAAGGATATACGGTATCGCAGGTAAGCGATACTCTTGGATTTTCAAGTTATGCATATTTCTTTAAGACGTTTAAGAAGATAACCGGTATATCACCGAGTCAATACAGAAAAAATCTTCTTCAATATACTGACATGCACTAAAGGTTCGCAGCCGTGGCAGACATATTTCTCCTACGGTTGCGTTTTTTTGTGCGAATAACGACTATCATATCGGCTGACTGCGAGCTTACTTATGAGAAATTCATCATAATGTTGGCATGGTAAAACGATTTAGTTAATTTGATTACCTAAAATTATGCAAAATTAGCTTAATTTTAGGTAATTATGTGTTGAACGTCGGTTTTTTTATGTATATAATGCACAAAAAGAAGGAATGGATATTGGCGAATGTGTACAAAAGCAATGAAGAAACAATTAAAATCATGCTTTATTTAACAAATATCAAGCTAAAAATCAAGCTAAATCGATAATACATATTACGGCGGTGAATACTTATGAAAATATATGACGAATTTAAAAATCATCTGGAAAGAAAGCTGATTCCTTTTTGGGAAAGGATGAAGGACGAAGAAAACGGCGGCTTCTACGGCTATATGGACGCCGGGCTCAAGATTTTACCGGAAGAGGAAAAAGGATGCATATTGAACAGCCGCATTCTTTGGTTCTTTTCAAACGCCTATATGATGCTTGGAAACGAAGAACTGAAGGGTTACGCCGAACATGCCTATTTATTTCTCAGAGACAAGTGCATTGACAAAGAAAACGGCGGTGTGTTCTGGTCTCTTGACTACAAAGGCAATCCTCTTGATACGACAAAACATACATATAATCAGGCGTTTGCCATATATGCTCTTTCAAGCTATTTCGATGCGTTTGGTGATGAAGAAGCGCTCGGGATTGCGTGCGAACTGCACAGAATAATTGAAACGAAATGTAAAGACCGGTACGGATACAAAGAAGCGCAGAGCGCCGGGTTCACATGTGTCCCGAATGATAAACTTTCAGAGAACGGAGTTATGGCCGACAGAACGATGAACACGCTTCTTCATGTATTCGAGGCATATTCCGAGCTGCTTCGCGTTGGAAAGAAATATAACCGAAAAGATATTGTTGAA
>JAZQQJ010000044.1:0-7694 GCA_045629005.1 Lachnospiraceae bacterium | reverse complement strand
CTTGGCCTCCGACTTAAAAGTAAATCATCATTTATCGTCAGAAAACAAGAAAAGAGGGCACCTAATGTGCCCTCAGGGATTTCTGTGCATTAATAACCAAACTGGTTCAGAATATCCTGTATATCGTTGACATTATAATTTGAAAGGGTGTCTTGTGCTGCTAAGCTGGCTGCTCCAAGACAAATAACACATAATGTGCATGATACGAATCCGATACAACCAATAATGAGACCAATAATGGACATAACGAGACCTGCGGTTCTTATTCCCCCTACAAATCCCGCCTTCTTAGCGCTTGCTGAACAGATGATGCCAGCAATACCACATCCGATTGAAATCAACGAAATAAACGGAATCCAACTAATCAATAATCCAATAAGTGAAATGATACCTAATACAAGGCTGGCTGTTGCCGCGCCCTTTCCGGGTTGCTGTTCCATATAATTCTACCTCCAAAGTTTTAGTGCATTATAATGCCTAATGCTGGATAAAATGATAGCAGATTTTGTTTTTTTTGTATAGTAGTCAAAGTGCACAAATAATATCGCTTATTCATCTATTTTTCTTAAAATATGTCACATATTTTTAGCCCATTAGGCAAATTACAATCTTTTTCAGGTTCGAAGCCACCATTCCCATTATCTTGTATTGCCATTTTCTGAATGCAATCACTGCAAACTTGATTTATTAATAATGACAAATATCTTCTTGCAATTAAGGTTGCTCAAGCCTAAAATATAGTTAATAGTCAGGCCTAACAAGCCAAATATAAACATTATGTCTTGCAAAACGTTTGGGCATTCGCAAGGCATCAGGAGGTATTTTATGTCACAGGTATTTATGAGATTTCCGGGCGGACGCGAAAAAGCTCTCACGTTCAGCTATGACGATGGTGTTGAGCAGGATGTTAAGCTCATAGAAATTTTTGAAAAGCACAACATGCGTGCAACCTTCAATTTAAACAGCGGCGAGTACGCTCCGGAAGGTACAAAGTATCCTGAGGGTCAGATTCACAGAAGAATGACCGAGGCTCAGGTAAGCGAGGTTTACAAGAAAGATTTCATCGAGGTTTCTGTTCACGGCTCCACACATCCCTGGCTTGAACAGATGCCTATGAACATGATTACAAAGGATTTGTTCGACGATCGTTCAAAGCTTGAAGCACAGTTTGGAAAACTTGTAAGGGGTATGGCTTATCCGTTCGGAACCTACAGCGACGACGTAGTTGCCTGCATGCGTGCATGTGGCATCGTTTATTCCAGAACAGTCAAGTCCACTCATGATTTCCTTATGCCGACTGACTGGATGCGTCTTCCCGCAACATGCCACCACGCAGATCCCGAACTTATGAAGCTTGCAGAACGTTTTGCAACAAGTTCCTTATGGGGCCGTCCGATGATGTTCTATCTCTGGGGTCATGCTTATGAGTTTGAGGCAGCCAACAACTGGAACGTCATTGAAGAGTTCTGTGACTATCTCGGAAACCGTGATGACATCTGGTATGCTACTAACATTGAAATCTATGATTATCAGGATGCTTTCAAGCGCCTTGTATTCAGCATGGACGGCAAGATTGTCATGAATCCGACTGCATACGAGCTTTGGTTCTTTGAGAACGGCAAGGTTTACTCCGTAAAACCCGGCGAAACACTTAAAATCACTGAATAAAAATAAGGAGCCATGTAATTCATGGCTCCATTTTTTATCTTGCCAGCTCGTAATACAGGCCCTTCCTGGCCATAAGTTCTTCGTGAGTGCCTTCCTCAGCAATTCCTTTATTGCAGATGTAAAGAATACGATCTGCATTTCGTATTGTTGAAAGGCGGTGTGCAACAATAAACGCCGTTTTATCCTTGATAATAACGTCCAAAGCTTCTTTTATGAGGCTTTCCGTCTCGGTATCGATGGCACTCGTTGCCTCGTCGAGGATAATTACGGAAGGATTTTTCAGGACAATTCTTGCAAAGCTGATTAACTGCTTTTCACCTGCTGAAAGCTCTGCACCCTTTTCTTCAAGCATATGATTGTAGCCGTCAGTAAGTCTTCGGATAAACTTGTCGGCGAATATGGTTTTGGCTGCATTTATGCACTCTTCGTCCGTTGCGTCCCACTTTCCGTAGCGAATGTTATCAAGTACGGAGCCCTTGAAGATGAACGGATCCTGCATAAGCACTCCAACCTCTTTTCGAAGAGAGAAAAGTGTTGCATCGCGTACATCCACTCCATCGATTTTAACGCTTCCTTCGCGTGCATCATAAAAGCGCGTAAGCATGTTGATAATCGTTGTTTTTCCTGCACCTGTAGGTCCGACAAGAGCTATTGTCTCACCGGGCGTTACATGAAGATTGAAATGTTCAAGAATGTTTACTCCTTCTTCATAAGCAAAAGTAACATCACTAAAATCAATCTTTCCTTCCACATTCTTAAGAACAATGGCATCAGCCTTATCCTGTATATCAACAGGGTAATTGATTGTATCGAAAACCTGCTCAATATTAGAGCTGACCTGGGCAAGCTCCTGAATCATATTCGAAAGCTGTGAAAGCGGGTCCTGAAAGGCACCCATATAGCTTGTAAAAGTAATGATGACGCCTGCGGTGATAATATCATCACCGGCAAGAATCATTGAAAGTGAAACGCCATAAATCAGAAGCGTTCCAAGGTGCCAGAACACCATAACAACAGGCTGGTTCAAACGCTGCCAGAGAACAATATTCCACCATGTATCAACGCTTTCCGTGTGAATGCCCTTATAGACCTCCATATTTTTCTCGGCACGATTAAAGTTCTTGACAATCTGCTCTCCCATAATTGTTTCAACAAGGAAAGCCGTTCTGTTGGAGTTTTTCGCACGCAGCTGTCTGTACTTCTTTTTAAGGAAGGACCTCAAAACAAAAACGATGGCCATCATCGGTATAACCGTTGCAAATACAATAAGCGACAGCCTCGGGCTGATTTCAAGCATAAACACGGTTACAACGACAAGCTTGATGATATAAACCGCAAACATCATTATGTAGTTTGAGAAGAAATCTGCGAGTCCGTTTATGTACTCGGTTACACGTACAACTATTTTGCCGTCCGGACGATTGTCAAAGTAGTCAAAGGACAACTGCTGCAGGCGGTTAAAAATGTCCGTACGAATGTTGGAAATGATGCCAAGTCCCATTTTGCCCATGCTTCTTGCCTGGATAAAGGATGCGAGTATTTCCATAACCGAAAGGACAACAAGACAGCTTCCGACAAGAATAAGCTGTTTGTAATCTTCGTTCACAACAACATCATCAACAATGATTTTCAGAAGTCTCGGAGGAAGAAGTGATACAACCGATGCCACAAGCATCATGCCCATTACAAGGAACAGCACCTTCTTGTACGGAACGACGTATTTCATTGTTTTGACAAGCTGCTTAAAGTCTATCTTATTATTGATTTTTTCATCTTCGTAGAAGGTATTACGATTAGCCATTTGCCTGTACCTCCTTGTTCAAAGAATCATAATCTATTATGCCGTTCTGCTGTTCCTGCTGGATATTGTAGACCTTGGCAAAACGTCCGCCGAGCGCCATAAGCTCTTTGAACGTGCCTCGTTCGACAATTTCACTGTCTTTAAGGTAGATGATTTCATCGCAGTCAACAACCGACGAGAATCTGTGCGCAGTAATAATTACGGTCTTTTCCGAGAAATTCTCACGAATATTTCTTAAAAGTTCTCGTTCCGTCCCGACATCAAGCGCACTTGTGGAATCGTCGAGAATAAATACAGGCGCATTCTTTAAAAAGGCTCTTGCAATGGAAATACGCTGTTTCTGTCCACCTGAAATGCCAAGTCCTCTTTCGCCGACTATTGTCTGGTAGCGGTCCGCAAGCGCATCGATAAAGTGGTTTGCCTTTGCCTGAACAGCGGCCTCGGTAACCATTCTCTTTTCAATTTCAGGCTTACTGAATGCAATATTTGACTCAATAGTATTTGAGAAAAGGAAAACATCCTGGAAAACATACGAGAACATATCTCTCAGGTTCTTTAAAGAATAATCTTTGATATCGTAACCATCGATTGTAATCGATCCATCGGAAATATCCCTGATTCGCACAAGCGTCTTAAGGAGGACGCTCTTTCCGGAACCCGTCTCACCAACTATGCCGACCTTTTTACCATACGGAATATCAAGATTGATGTGCTTCAGGACTTCCTGGCCATCAATGTTAAGAGAAACATCGGTAAGATTAATGTGCGGCGTATCACTTCTGAGCACGTTAATTCCACTTTCAGGAACTTTACTTTCCTTCTCCATAAAGCCTTTAAGGGCAAGCCCCGCAATAAGCTGTTGCTGCATATTGAAAATATGGTTGTTCAAGCCTGTAATGTTATTCATTATTCGCATAACATATGTGGATGAAGTCAGAATGTAGCCTGTCAGAAGTTTTCCCTTCATAACAAGTACAGCACCGATAATAATGGTGCTTATGTATGCAATCTGCTTAATTGCATTGAACGTGAGGTCAAACCTTGAAGAAAGCCAAACCTGATTAAGCCTTGCGGTTTTGAATTCAAGATTAACACCTTCGAATTTTTCCTTTTCAAGCCCCTCATTTGTAAACGAACGCACAATTCTTACCCCGGCAATGTTTTCCTGGGTTGTAAGATTCATTTTGGCGCTCTTCGCACGGATTGCCGCAAAATTTACTTTTGCCTGCTTTTTGAAGCTTCTTACCGTCGTGATGAGGAAAGGAGAAAGGACAAGCGGAGCAATAAGGAAAGAAAGATTTAGAGAAGCAATAAGAATGAAAGTCGCTATAAACATGAAAATAGCATCAATAAAGTAAGGAATTCGGTGTGCAAACAATTCCTTAAACATGATGGTATCACTGTTCATAATCTGAAGAAGTTCACCGGAATTGTAGTCGGAAATCGTCTGAGAATCCAATTCCATAAGTTTCTTGTAGGTTGCATAACGAAGCTCTGTTTCAAGATTCAGACCAACCTTTTCCTGAAGAAGGTCTCTTGTATAAATAAAGACGATTCGTAAAAGAAACAAAATTGAATAAACAACTGCTACGGATATAAACAGTTGAAAAGTATGTACCTGCCCGTATTTACCGGTAAGAAGGAAATGGAACACGCTTCCACTGTCCTCCAAAACCTCTTCGGAATGAATACAGTAATCAATTAAAAAGCCGGACAAAAGCGGTATCAAAAGCTCGGCAAAAATCCCTGCGATGCTTAGAAGTTCAGCCAAAACCGCTATCGGAATGCTTTTTCGGAAATACTTAAATCCAAATTTAAGAGTCTCCATTTTATTTTAAATCTCCTACAAAAGTCATAATGTTGTACATAAAACATCATTTAAACGATGTCAGCTTTTCCATTCCGAGAACAGCCTCAAACAGTCTTTTTTCATCCGTTCCGTACATAATCAGGCATCGTCTGTAGCCGTCACTGTTCATTTCAGGTAAAGCCAAAGTCGCAGACGGAAATCCGCAAACATGCATTATAAGAGACGGACCGGTCATAAAAACGACATCACAATTTACAAGCTCATCACGAGTCTTTTCGATAAGTTCGGCACGTTCTCTCATTGCGTCCGCGTACCTTTCCCCATGCATACCAAGAGATGAATCATCGAGTACCTCACGTAAATATGTATCACCGTATTTCATCATTGTATCGGGATTTGCTTCGAAAAACTCAACAATTTCCTTCAAAGTTTTCTTCGAGGCATTTGAAGATGACAGATAATCCTCGAGCTGCTCTCTGAACTCGCACTGCATAATGGTTTTGAGGATTGGCGTTGGAGGCTGATTTACTGTTGTAACCGTAGCTCCCATTTCCTTAAGCTTATTTATGAAGCGGTCAATTCCTGCCCTGTGCTCCTCTGAAACATATTCCTCATTCGCAAGGTTCACCCCAATGCGAAGACCTTTAACATCAGCAGGTTTATAGTTTACAGGATTATCACGCATGCCATTGTAAACCCGAACTGCCAGGTCGAAATCCCACGCCAGCACACCTGCGCTGTCGAGAGTTCTTGCAATAGGAATAATACCATCAGCGGACAGCGCTCCCTTTGCAGGCTTCAATCCGCATACACCGTTTGACTGTGCACAAGCTATTACCGAGAAGGATGTATCCGTTCCGATGGCAGCCTTCACAGCTCCCGAAGAAACAGCAACCGCAGAACCGCTCGACGAACCCGACGGAGTGAGCGAAGGATTTACAGCATGAATTACCTGACCGCCTCGCGAACTGTAGCCGCCCGGCATTCCCTGCGTAGTAAAATTGGCGAACTCAGTCATGTTGGCTTTTCCAAGAATAATCGCACCGTTCTTTTTAAGATTTTGTATTATAGGCGCATCACCTGTTACAAAGTTGTCCGAAAGTGCAAGACTTCCCGCAGTTGTATGCGTTCCTGCCACATCAATATTATCTTTTATAAAAAGTGAAACACCGTAAAGAGGGAGTTGTTCAGTCAGGCTTCTGTCATGTACGTCCTTTGTCTGTTCGTAAATATCCGGGCACCATTCCGCAATAAAGTTAAGGCCGGATTTACCGCCTTTTTCCTCAGCATAAATGTATTCCTTAACCTGGTTCAAATCATAAAGGATTGCTTCAGCAAGCTCATGCATTTCGGAAGTAGGCGGAAGCAAATCAGGAACCATAACAGGCATAAGCTTCCCCGCACGCGCTGCACGGATTCCATTGTATGAATCTTCTATGGCGTATGCCCTTTCGGGAGAAACACAAAGCACCTCACAGGCCTTAAGAAAAATGTCCGGGGCAGGCTTGCTGCGTTCAACCATATCACCGCATATGACAGCATCAAAGCATTCGAGTATGCCGGCCCATTTAAGCTGATTTTCTACAGTTTCCCTTCTCGTTGAAGAAGCAACCGCAATTTTCTTGTTTTCTTTCTTCAGGTAGTCCAGAAGTTCCCTGATTCCGGGCTTCATCGGAAGATTCCCACCATCGTTTTTCTCGTGATACATAACAGACGCTTCTTTTGCAAATTTCTCATAATTAAAATCAGCCCCGTATGCATTCTCCATAATTTCTTTTGTTCGAGAATAAGTTACCCCGATACATGCATTATAGTTCGTCTGCATATCCTTAAGACCATACTTTTCAGCCAGTTCAAGCCAGCATATCATCGTCTCGCGTTCAGAGTCAAAAATAACTCCGTCCATATCAAAAACTACAGCATCGTACCCGGTCATTGCCTGTTTCCTTTCGTAGCTGCGAATTAATCTGCTCACAAAATGCCGTTGGAATTCAGAATCGCCTTACACCCATCAACTATGTCTTTGTATGTCGTTGCGAAGTCACCTGTATACCACGGATCCGCAACATTACGACCCGTTCCCGTAAAATCCAGAAGCTTATGAATCTTCCCTTCGGGATCGCCTCCGAAAATGCGCCTTGAACGCTCGCAATTGATATCTTCCATACATACAATCAAGTCATATTTATTATAATCATTTCTGCGAATCTGAACAGCCCTTTTTGCATCCACTTCAGGCCCACTTATTCCGTGCGCCGCAAGCTCTGCCTTCGCAGGCGGATAAACAGGATTTCCTCTCCCGTTCCAGCACTCATCATCACTCGTCGCAGCGGATTCCACTAAAAAATCGTTCTCCCGATGCGCTTCACGTATCATCTTCTTAAACACAAACTCCGCCATGGGCGAACGGCAGAT
>JAZQQJ010000043.1:0-23512 GCA_045629005.1 Lachnospiraceae bacterium | reverse complement strand
GATGATCTTTTAGGATTTCGTTCTTTGTGCGATAATTATGATGATGTTATTAATTTGCAGGATTATCCAGAATTTCGAATAGCAGATATGTCCCAGGGAAAGGCTAATGATGATGGATATAGGGGAGTACATGCCTATTTTCAATTAGATGGTAGTCATTATCCAATTGAAATACAGTATAATACTTATTATGATAGACAGTTTAATAACTGGTTGCACAAATTTTTATATAAAAAGAATTATGATAATTCAGTTGGTGTACAACTAAGAAGTTTGTATGAAAGTGCCCAAATACAGACGGAGCAAGATTTTAAGGAGGCGATGAAGCATGTGTTATCTGGTTGCTAAGAACATAGATGAAGTAGGATGTGTTGCTCTGAAAACAACGCATGGAAAGCATCTTTCTTTATTAAAAAGAACAATTGAGGAAAAAGTCGGATATGAAAAAATTCAGCTAGTGACTATTAGTAGACCTTCTGCTTATGGAGAATATGAACCTTATGAGTTCGTTGATACAGAAGAAGAATTTTTTAATGCAGTAGTGAATATGTAATTTCCTGAGGCTTGTATTATGATGAGATTAAAATGTGGGGGTTCCCTAAGGGGTTCCCTCACGGGAAACGGCGCTGAAGGTCTTCGCTCCGCTTCGGTCGGTTCGGCGGGAAAAAGGTCCACCGGACCTTTTTTGACAAAAGCTCTTGGGACAGGTATGCTTATCTTTATGCGGGGTTTGATATGGAAAAACAAAAAAATATTTTGAGATTGTTTTTTGAATTCGCTATAATAGATGTTGTGAAGAATCTGACAAAATTTGGAGGAATGAAATATGAATAATATTTCTGATGCTCTTAAAATCTATGAACTTTCAAAAATATGGAAGGAAGCGGCATATAATTTTGCATTTTGGGACAGGGTAGATTTGGATTGGGATGAGGAGTACAAAAAGGCACTTTCGAGAGTTCTCGAAACGAAAAATCTTTATGAATACTATCGTGAACTGATGCGTTTTGTTATGCTTTTGGGAGACGGTCACACAGGGGTGAATTTCCCCGGGGAAATATATCAAAGCATCGACTGTTTTTCTATGCTTCCTGTTGTTCTGCACAGATTTGGAAAAGATGTTGTTGTGATTAATGTTACGGAAGACAAAAAAGATATCATTCCATTGTACAGCACATTAAAAAAGATTGATGGTGAAGATGCTGATGCTTATATAAGAGAAAAATGTTATCCGTTTATTTGGCATGCAAACGAAGCTGCATGCGGTGCGGCTGCAATGCAGGAACTTATGATGGGCCCTTGCGGAAGTAAAGCGTTGTATACATTTGAAAATGATGGTAAGCAGTTTGATGTTATGCTGGAAAAATCCGATCCGAGGATAATGGTTTGGAGTAAAACCGATTTTTCAGCGAAGTCTGATGTGACCAAGAAAGTAATAAGTAATTCACCGGTTCATGAAGTTTGCTTTCGAAACAATATAGCAGTTATCAAGATAACTTCTTTTGATGACAGGGCTGCTATTGACAGAATATATGAATGTTATGCCGAACTCGATAAAGCGGATGGTTATATAGTCGATGTCAGGGCCAATATCGGTGGGAACAGCGATAATGCAGATGCTTTGGCGGCTCTATTTATTAATGGTGATTTCAAAAGCTGTTTTGCGCAAACACAGATATATGAACCCACATTCAAAGCCTGGTCAGTGTTCAGAGAGGACTTGAATAGGCTGTCTCCTGCTGAATTGAAGGAAAAATATGCCAACGACCCGGGAAGCATAAAAACCGGCCTTATGGGAAGGAATATGTTTTTTGTCGAGTCAGGGGGTGATGTTGTTAAGAATACCGCTCCGGGAAGGCTGTCAGGTCCCGTGGTTGTCCTTATGAATGCGAATACTGTTTCAGCTGCTGAGGATTTTGTAGATGTCATGAAAATGTATACAGATGCAGTATTTGTCGGAAACAATACAGCCGGAACAAGTGGACAGCCATTATATCAGACTTTGGAAAGCGGAGGCTCATTTCGTATTTGTACTCGCAGGTGTATTGCCCAGAATGGAGAGGATATATATAATAAAGGCTTTTCTCCTGATGAAACAATTTTGCCTACAGTGGAAAGCCTGGCGGCAGGGCGTGACGTTGTTCTGGAAAAAGGACTGGAGGTATGCTTGGCGCGGATATCAAATTGATTAGCAAAAGGCCTTTCTTTTAACACGGATGCAAAGACTCGCGAGCGAGTCTTGCAGACTGTAGACAAACCCAGCGGATATCGTCGCTGGGTTTTCTCACTTTTTTTGATATAATTATCTTATCAAAAAATAGGTAGGATAACCTCTATGATGTCTCGTGAAGGCGATAAATTCAATAATGAACTTCAAATAGTAAATATGGATGACCTTGTGCCAAGAAATCACTTGCTTATTGAATCAGAGCAAACCATTTATAGAGATAAAATAGAATGATTGTGCAATGTTGTATTATGCCTTGGCCAACGCTTACCGCGTGATGGCATGTAGATAAAAACACCCCCATTAGACAAATGGGAGTGTACTTTTTGAAAAACTCTTTTAAAAATATAAAAGAAGCAGAGAGAGAAATGAAAAGGGGTGTCACCGAAAAACGGCTCGCTTGCCTAATCCGACAGACTCTGCATCTAATAAATACATAACACAACCTATGAACTCTGTCAAGGATTTCGAATAGCTTGAACTTGCCTTCCAGGTTTTTGCTTATCCTCCTGATTGTTGACTTCCAACAGATTATAAGCTATACCTAAAGAAACTTGGTAGGTTAACGCCTCAAGTTTGCTGTTTTTATTAGCTGTAGTTACCGCTGCAACTTTTATTTTGTGATGTAGTAGAGAGCCTCTTTTTCGAGGCTCTTTTACATTGCCCCCCATTTTTGCGCTTACAAAAAACAGCTGACGAGTCGTCAACAGTTTTTTCTTTATTCAGTCTCTGCAATCTTTATATACTTATACACACTTGCCCTTGTGCAGTCCATAAGCCTTGAAAACTCTGATGTGTTAATTTGTTTGTCTTTATATTGATTATAGTATTTCCAAAATTTGTCCGGGAGTCTATCAACAGATGTTTCAGGCATGCCTGTTTTTTTCTTTAGCAGCATTTCTCATTCCGAATTTGACTCGTTAAGAAATGATGTTTCTTTCATCTCAGAATAAACGTCACACTTCTTTACTGGGACTTCAATCTTGGATACGGTTCGACCGATCTTCCGTAGCGAAGGAGCACGTTTGAACCAGCCGAACTAATTTTGCATTATAGAACGAAGAGCAATCAACCTGCATACTGATAAATCTTGCTTTTTTGCTAATTTACCAGTCAAGAAAGCCTTCAGGATATTGGTAAAACTTGCTTTTTGCTGATTTACCAGTCAAGAAAACCTCCGGCATACTGATAAAACTTGCTTTTTCAAAATTTTACCGGTCATCAAAGCCTACAACGTACTGGTAAAACTTGCTTCTTTGCTGATTTACCAGTCAAGAAAATCTCCGGCATACTGGTAAAACTTGCTTTTTCAAAAATTTACCGGTCATCAAAGCCCTCTGGCACGGTGTGCCGCTTCGGTCGGTTCGGCGGGAATGATTCTTAAACATGATATTCCGGTCAAGATGTGGTGAACCCCATTGCTACAGATTGATTTTTTATGTAAATGCGGTAAACTGATTTAGTGAGGGTGCAGTGATAATCCGGCAGCAGGTCTATTGAGTTATAAAGGGAGTAAGGACATGGGAAATAACGTTTTCGAGGGAAAGACTGATTTGTATGAAATGATTTTTAAGCGGAAGTCATTTCATTTGTTTCGTAATATTGGAAATGAGAAACTGACGGAAGGCGATTTGCAGGATATAAGGGTTACGTATGGGAAGCTGGATTCTCTTTATCCGGATATCAAAACCGATATCAGAATAGTTCCGGCGTGCGAGAAAGTACTTGGAAGAGGCGCGGAATACGCTATAGAGATATACAGCGAGAAAAAGGACAATTACCTGATGAATGTCGGCTATATCGGAGAGCTGCTGGACCTTTATCTTGTCTCTAAAAATATAGGTTCCCTTTGGTTTGGTATCGGAAAGCCTGAAGAAGCTGAGTATAATGGTCTTTCGTTTGTGATTATGATATTAATTGCAAAAGTTGACAGTGCGGAAAAGTTCCGCAAAGACATGTTTAAAAGTAAGCGTATGGCGGTGGATGAGATTTGGCAGGGTGAGTATATTGACGGAGTTTCGGACATAGTAAGATTTGCTCCAAGTGCCTGCAATTCACAGCCGTGGCGAGTAAAAAGAGAGGACGACGGTTTAGCGATATATCGTTACAGAAAACCGGGGAGAGTGGGCATAATGTCTGCTTCTATGGTAAGTACAATGAACAGGATTGACATGGGTATATTCTTATGCTTTTTACAGCTTTGTCTGGAGCATGAGAACTATAAATATTCAAAGAATCTGTTTATTGATGAAGGCTCGGACGATGAGTGGACGCGGAACGCAGAATATAGTCGTTTGCGTTCTGATTAACAATATTGTTTGCAAAAAGCAGGGTGTGATTTACACCGAACAGCTGAAGGCATACAACGAGAGGAGAACACATGAACAGCATAACAAAGACAATGGAACCGGAAACAGCAAACAGAGTACTTGACGAACTTAGAGAAGATGTTGCAATCAAGCAGAAATGCGGACTTCCTTTTATTATTGCATCGGTTATAATCTGGGGCTTGATATTTGTCGCATGCAGGCTCGGACTGCCCGTATATTCAAGGAATATGCTTGTATTCTGTTGCTCATGCCCGTTGATGCCAATAGCAATGGGCGCAGGGAAAATACTTCACGTTGATATTTTTGATAAAAGTAATCCTCTTGGAAAGCTTGGGTTCCTTTTTACCATGAATCAGATGATATATTTGCTGATAGTAATGTGGGCATTTAGCGCAGTACCGGACAAAATGGTTATGGTGTACGCAATGGTTTTCGGAGCACATCTTTTACCGTATTCGTGGCTTTACAAAACAAAACTGTATATTGCTTCAGCTATTGTATTGCCCATTGCTGCCCTTGTTCTGGAACATCTTTTTTCAACAGATGTGATGGCATTGTGCTTTATGGTGTTTGAAATTGCGCTTTCAATCGGACTTTTCATTACTTCGAAAAAACGTATGAACGTAGCAGGTTGTTAATGATAGAGTTATCAATTAGTTATATTTGATTATTCTTTTATAAAGTGGTAGAATAGTTCAAAATTAAACTATCAGGGGAAGCCTGTTATGGATGAGAAAATAGAGGTAGCCTTAAAGGGTGAAGAGTTCAAGAGGCTGCTGGAATATAGTTTTGCGGATATCAAGCATAAATACGGACTTAAGACTGTTGATATAGAGATTTTGATGTTCCTGTCGCACTGTCGGGAGGAGAACACGCCGTCAGATATTTTCAGAAGAATCAGAATCAATAAGGGACACATTTCCCAAGGGATTGATGATCTTATTGAAAAGGGCTACATTACTCCGTGCCCGGATGCGCAGGACAGGCGAGTTGTTCATTACAAAATTAATGACAGCTCACAGGAAGTTCTTAATGCTATACTTCCTGTTCAGCAAAAAATCGAAGAAAGCATACTGAAAGGACTCACTCAGGAAGAAATTGCCCTGTATAAGGAGATTACCGCCAAGATACTGAAAAATATGGAAGCTTTGCTATAAACGCATTTCCGTATGGTAATGCGTTTATTTTTACCAAAATAGTTTAAAGTTAAAATATTTAATACGAAACTATTTGTCCCGGCATGAGAAACTCTCCACTTCTGTAAGTGGGGGAAACCATATAACAAACAAAAGGAGGAATATTGATGGATAGTATTGATGCATTGCAAAAACAGATTAAACCGAGAAAATACGTGGTTAATAAGATACGTGTTGGCACAAAGCTGGAAGAATATGCTCGTGAGGTGGAACATCTGTGTCTTGAAAACGACTCTGTCAATCCGGCACTTTACGAGGAATATGGCGTTAATCTTGGGCTTCGCGATAAGAATGGAAACGGAGTCAGAACGGGGCTTACCAATATATCCAAAATTGTGTCTTCTAAAATCGTCAACGGTGAAAAAGTTTCTGCTGATGGCGAGCTTTGGTACAGGGGATATCCTATAGAAAGAATAATAGATGATTTGGGAGATGAACTTGGATTTGAGAAAATCACATATCTTCTTTTGTTTGGCGAATATCCTGATGATGAAGAATTGATGCAGTTTAAAGGATATATCGGACACAGCAGGGTTTTGCCTACCAACTTCACCCGGGATGTAATAATGAAGGCGCCTACAGAAGACATTATGAATTCCATGACACGTAGTGTCCTGACGCTTGCATCTTATGACAAAAATACAAATAACACGGACCTGCCAAATGTTATCAGGCAGTCTATCCAGCTGATAGCACAATTTCCGTTGCTGGCTGTTTACGGGTTTAATGCATACAACCACTACGAAAAGCATAACAGCATGTATATACATAATGCTGACCCAAAGCTTTCTACTGCAGAAAATCTCCTGATGATGTTACGCGAAGACAAAAAGTATACTGCTGTTGAAGCAAAGACGCTTGATACGGCATTGCTACTCCATATGGAGCATGGCGGAGGCAATAATTCCACTTTTACAACGCGTGTTGTAACTTCTTCAGGTGCGGATACATACTCTACAATAGCTGCTGCCATGTCTTCCTTAAAAGGCCCTCGCCATGGTGGAGCGAATATAAAAGTAATGCGTATGATGAATGATATCCGCGACCATGTCCACGACTATTCAGATGAAGAGGAAATCAGGCACTATTTGGAGAAAATGGTCAATAAGGATGCTTTTGACAGGACAGGATTAATCTATGGAATGGGACATGCGGTTTATTCATTATCCGATCCGAGAGAAAGAGTGTTTAGAAACTATGTAGATCATTTGGCTGTTGAGAAACATCGGGAAGAGGATCTTGTTCTCTTTAAAAACATAGAAAAGCTTGCACCCATCGTAATAGCCGATAACAGAAAGATTTACAAGGGAGTTTGCCCCAATATAGATTTCTACAGTGGTTTTGTCTATGAAATGCTTGGTATTTCGATGGAACTTTATACTGCTATATTTGCCACAGCAAGAATTGTAGGCTGGAGCGCACACCGAATTGAAGAATTAATATGCATGAACAAAATCATTCGACCTGCCTATATAAGCATTATGAAAGAAAAATAAACGCCTTTTATCGAAGCCCTGCGTGAAGCAGGGCTGTTTTCTTGGCTTTTTTTGACGAATACAGAGAAATGATAATATATGACTTTTGTCATACCCTTATGTTTCTTTTGACATCTTATAATCCTTATTGTGAGTATGTATAATGGGATTCAGAATTGAAAAGGCAATTTGGAACATTGTTGGGAAATAAGAAAACTGTGAGGTGCTAAAATGGAAACAGTATTGAAACTTGACGGACTCATTAAGAAGTATGACAACAAAGCGGTAGTAGACGGTTTGTCTCTTACCATTAACAAAGGAGAGATATTCGGTCTTCTTGGCCCTAACGGAGCAGGCAAATCAACAACAATGAATATGATTTGTTCCCTTTTAAAGCCTACCGCAGGGGATATTTCGGTGTTTGGAATGAACATCAGGAAAGAGGCAGCAAAGGTGAAGCCCATGATTGGATATATTCCGCAGGACCTCGCTATTTACGACAATCTGAAAGCATGGGAGAACGTTGAACTGTTCACATCGCTGTATGGAATCAAGGGAAATGAATTAAAGAAAGCAATAGATGAATCACTTGATTTTGTTGGTCTGCTTGATAAGAAAAATGCATATGCAAGGACTTTTTCCGGCGGTATGAAGAGAAGGCTGAACATTGCCTGTGCACTCGGACATAAGCCTGGTCTCCTGATTTTTGATGAGCCTACTGTAGGAATCGATCCGCAGTCCAGAAACTTCATTCTTGAGAAAATCAAAAAAGCAAACGAGGACGGTACAACAATAATCTATACGAGTCACTATATGGAAGAGGTTGAGGCTATTTGCACAAGAGTTGCAATTATGGACAATGGCAAAATTGTGGCAATAGGCACTCCGAATGAACTGAAAAATATGGTACGTAAAGACAAGAACGAGGATATTACGTTGGAGCAGGTTTTCCTGACACTTACGGGAAAGAAACTCAGAGATTACGTAGAGGGGTAGGAAAATGAGCAGAGTGTGGTTTATTACCAAAAACTATTTAAAACTGATTTTCCGAAAGCCCGGGTTGCTTGCGGTTATGGTACTTGGAGCCTTGCTCGTGGTGGCGACGCTTTCCTCCGCATTTAGGACGCTTTTGGACAGCAGTGAAGAAGCCGGCAAGTTCAAAATCGGATACGTGATGAATGACGAAAGCAAATATGCAATGCTTGAAAAAGCCGTAATTAGCGGTTTTGAGGAACAGGGCATATTGTCTGTAAGGTACGATAATGCCAATCCGAACGAGATAATAAGCTCCGGGGAAGCAGATGTCTTTGTTGAATTCCTTGAAGACGGTTATCACATTTACGCGGGAGAAAAAAAAGAGATTCAGGCCAGAACGGTGAGTTATGTTCTTTACAGAGCCGATGCGGAAATGAATGCCGCAATGTCAGGAAATATCGAAAAGGTTCAAGTCAAAACGGACAGCCTTCCTTACATAAAAACCTCTGAAGCGGAGAACTATTACGGAATAATTGAAATTGTATATTTTATGGCTTGCAGCTCTGTCATGCTTTGCTTCATTTTCTGGACAGAGAGAAAGTTCAAAATAGGAATAAGGTATTCCGTAGGCGGTGCAAATGCTGCCGAGAGATATTTTGGAAAACTGTTTGCATGTGTTATTTCGGCATTTTTATGCATGGGAGTTCTGGAAACAATCCTTGTCTGTGCTTTATATGATGTTACCATAGGAAAACCATTGCTGAGTATGGCTGTGATTTTTGCGACAACCGTGTCTTTTTCCGCGTTTGGAATGATTTTCTTCCTGCTGTTTGACAATATGGCACCTGCTATTGGATTTATGTTTGTGGTTACATGGTTTATGGGACTTTTCGGCGGATCGTTTGAAACATATATGTATTCGTCCATATCCGAGAAAATCAAGCTTCTTTCGCCCTTGTATTACGTCAACAGGAGTCTTGTAGAGCTTTCCGTGAATGGAGAAAGTGACTTTATTGTACCTTGTTTCCTTGTTCTGGCAGGCGTCACGCTTGTGTCGGTAATGCTTGGAATATTCATCACATCAAAGAAGAAGGAGGTGTAACAGAATGTTTGCCAAAGCTTTTCGAGTTGCAGTTCCTGCAGCCAAAATAATGTTCCGTGGAAAAGCCTTCTGGGCAGTTGGAGTTCTGCTCCCGTTGATTTCGGTGCTGCTTATAAATGTGTGGGCAAATATGCCTGTTACTGCAGAACCGACGGAAGAGGTACATTTGCTGGAAAACCCGGAAGAACAGCTTGTATATGACGTGGACTTTAACCGTTTTGCGGTTAAAGTATACGACAAGGCCTGTACCATTGAATCAAAGGACATTTGCGAGGGCCTGAACAATGCGGGGATGTTTCAAATCTTTGTTGCGGATGTAAAGAATTATCCGGATGAAAAGATTAGGGAAAGTGCCGAAAAATCTGCATTGGAAGATAAAGTAGGGGCTATTCTGATACTTGGAAATACAGCAGAAGAATCCTGCCTGTACTCTGTTGGTGAAGACGAAAGATTTGCCTTGCTGGAAGAACTTCTTCCGCTTGTAATGGGAGGATATGATGAAAGCTACGTCAATTCCGGTATATCTTTGCTTGCGGATAATACAAATGATGAAGTCAATTACTACGAGAGCAGAGAACTGGCATATACATTGGCGTTTGCTTCCATAGCTTTCATCTTCGGCGGGGTTATGATACTTGGGACGGTTCTTGATGAGAAGCGTGACCATGTATATGAGAGAATGATGCTTACCGGAGTGACGAGAACATGTTATTTTACGTCAAAACTAATTCTCTGCATTGGTCTCGCGTTGCTTCAGACCGTACTTATGACGCTTGGTCTTGTATTCTTTGTAAAGGTTGAAATCGGGATTACGGCATTCAGATTCTTTACGGTTCTTCTGCTTATCGGCGTTGTTTTCAACTTGATGAGCCTGTGTATCGGTTTGTTCTGCAATTCCATGGCTATGGCTTCAATAGTTGCGTTTTGCATCTGGAGTATTTCGGCTCTTGTTTCGGGAACATACTTTGATATCAGCAGCTCGAGTGATTTCTTTAAAAGGCTTGCGTCTTTTATGCCTGAGAGGATTGCGCTTATATCGATTAACAGATTCATGAGGGATGACCTGTCGGGATATTCATTAATTGCATGTGCAGCGCTGTCATACTTGATTATAATATTTGTAGTTGGTATTATAGGGGTAAAGATTGGCGAAGAAGAATAGCAGGCAGGTAAAATGGAGTCAAAACTCAGAAACAATTATTTCATAATCGCGAAATTCATTGGAATAATGGCCCTGATTGTATGGGCAGGCCTTAAGGAAGCCTCTTTTGGCACTAATGCCGGAGAGATGATTCTTACAGGCGCGTTGTTCCTGTTGTGCTCGATTGTTGAAGAGATAGACGCAAATAAAAAAAGGCATTTTATATGGCTTATCGGAGAAGGGTTATCGGCATTGATTGCCATAGCCCTGTTTCCTGTTATAGGTATTTTCTTCGTAGCTCTTGTATACCTGGATATTGTCGGAGAGTACGGTTATTTCTTTTATTTTCTTACGTTTCTGCTGCTGATTCCGGCATATTTCTTTAAGCTTGATATCGGAATATGTGTTCTTGTTTTCTCGTTTATGCTTTTGATGTATTTTATGCATTGTAAGATAGTTATGTGGTATCGGAAGAATGAGCGTGAAAACCTTGAAATGGAGTCACAACTTAAATCGGACATGATTAGTTCCAGACTCCGGCATGAAAATGAAATGCTTGAAGAAAAATCGCGTATTTCGCAGGCACTACATGACAAACTCGGACACAGCATCAACGGGTCCTTATACAAGCTTGAAGCGGTCAAACTGCTTATGGATAAAAAGCCTGAGGAAAGTGAAAAGATTCTTCAGGAGGTAATAGACAATCTGCGCGGAAGTATGGACGAAATACGAGTTATTATCCGTAACGAAAGGCCTGACAAGAAAAAATCAGCGGTTATGGCGTTGCAATCGATATGTAACGAATGCGAGGAACAGTACAAAATAAAGACTTCTCTCGAGATTACCCCGGAGGATTGTGTCATTCCGGAGAAAATATGGGAAATTATCCTTGATAACACGTATGAGGCTATTACAAATTCACTCAAATACTCGGGATGCGATCGTATAGAGGTTTCAATTAACGTGCTTGCTGAAGTTGTCCGTGTTACAATAAAGGATAACGGAAGAGGCTGCAGCTCCGTTACCGAGGGTATGGGAATACAGGGCATGAAGAAACGCGTAAGAAGCGTTAAGGGTTATATGGACATTGAGTCTGAAATGGGATTTTCAATAAATATGATTCTTCCCATTGCTGAAAGAATCGGAGGGCAGGAATAATGGATGCCATAAAGGTAATAATTGCTGATGACAGTGATTTTGTCAGAGACGGAATGAAAATAATTCTCGATGTTGATAACGATTTTGAAGTTATCGGCTGTGCTTCAAATGGGCAGGAAGCGGTTAATATAGCACGTGCAAATAAGTGCGATGTTGTGCTTATGGACATCCAGATGCCCGTTATGGACGGGATTGAGGCAACCGATATTTTTGTACGCGAAAACCTCGGCAAGGTAATGATACTTACCACCTTTGATGATGACGAACTGGTAAGCAAGGCGCTCAATAACGGCGCAAAGGGGTATCTTATCAAAAACCACAAGCCGGATGAACTGAAACAGATGATTCGCTCCATTCATCAGGGCGTAAAGGTTATGGACGAGCAGATTTTTGATAAATTTATTGATGCGGGAATTCGCCCAAGCAGTAATTTCAATAAAGACAATTATTCTTCACGAGAATTGGAAATTGTCGAAGCCGTGGCCTCGGGCCTTTCAAATAAAGAAATAGCCGAAAAGCTTTTTATTTCGGAAGGGACTGTCAAGAATTATATAAGTTCGATTCTTGAAAAAGAAGGTCTTTCGCATAGGACACAGCTTGCTGTGTATTATCTTACCGGAATAAAAAACGGGAACTGATTTTAAGGAGGAACGGTATTATGATTTCGTTTGCGAGTGATTATACGACGGGGGCGCATCCTGATATATTTAAAAGACTGATGGAGACAAATCTTGAGCCTACGGAGGGCTACGGTAGCGACCCTTACACGTTAAGTGCCGCGGAAAAGATTAAGAAGGCGTGCGAATGTCCTGAAGCAGAGGTGTATCTGGCTGTAGGCGGCACTCAGACCAACCAGCTTGTCATATCCACAATGCTTAAGGATTATGAGGGCGTTATCGCAGCGGATACGGGACACATCGGAGCACATGAAGCGGGCGCTATTGAGCACTCCGGACATAAGGTGCTGACGATTCCAAATCATATGGGGAAAATTGATGCAGGGGAGCTGCGCTCTTTTATAGAAGCATTTTACGCAGACGGAAATCATGAACATATGGTTTTCCCCGGAATGGTCTATATTTCACACCCGACAGAGTACGGAAGCATATATTCCAAGGCTGAGCTTACCGCTATTTCTGAAGTTTGCAAAAAGGCCGGAATTGCACTTTATATTGATGGTGCAAGACTTGCCTATGCCTTGACTTCCGAAGAAAATGATCTGACACTTCCTGATATTGCGAGTCTTGCGGATGTCTTCTATATCGGAGGCACAAAGGTTGGAGCGCTTTGCGGCGAGGCTATAGTCTTTACGCACGGAAATATGCCGAAGCATTTCATTACGCTTGCAAAGCAGCGTGGCGCCCTCATTGCCAAGGGCAGGCTGACAGGCGTACAGTTCGATACTCTTTTTACAAATGATTTGTATTATGAGATTGGTCGATATGTTAATAAGTGTCGTGGCAGACTCATCGAAATACTTAAGAAAAACAACATGACGTTTTTCTATGAATCACCTACAAACCAACAGTTTGTCGTGATTGACAATGAAAAATACAAAAAGCTTATCGAGGAAGTTTCAGTAAGCTTCTGGGAGAAATATGATGACAGTCAAACGGTAATCCGCTTCGCAACCGGGTGGTCTACAAGCGAGGAGGACCTCTGTAAGCTGGATGAAATACTTGGAAGACTGTAAAAAGAGCAGGAAGCATAAACGAGAGCGGGCGGATTCAAAAAAACAGGAAGCTTAAACGAGAGCAGGCAGACTAAACGAGAGCGGGCGGACTCAATTGAGTAGGGGGCCTGCTCTTTTTGATACCCGCATATTACGCTTTCTGCGGTGAATTGGAAGGGTTACCATAGAAATGCTGGAAAAGAAGAAAACAATGGTAAAGCTTTTCGCGTGTTACCATTGAAATGACGGGAAAGCAGAAACCAATGGTAAAGTTTTTCGCGTGTTACCATTGAAATGCTGGAAAAGCAGAAACCAATGGTAAAGTTTTTCGCGTGTTACCATTGAAATGTCATGGAAGCGGAAAACAATGGTAAAGTTTTTCGCGTGTTACCATTGAAATGTCATGGAAGCAGAAAACAATGGTAAAGTTTTTCGCGTGTTACCATAGAAATAACGGGGAAGCAGAAAACAATGGTAAAGTTTTTCGCGTGTTACCATTGAAATGTCGGGAAAGCAGAAACCAATGGTAAAGCATTGAGAAACTTACCATTTGATTGCTGGGAAAGAAAAAAACAATGGTAAAGCTCTTAGAAGCTTACCATTAAAAATGCAAGAAAGATGATTTGTAATGGTAATGTATAAATTGGCACGATGTTTTATCATACACATTCCATATTTGTGCTGGTTTTACTCGAAACAAAGAAAGCCAAACAAAATATAAAATATATTATTGACAATTATTACGGTTAGTGATATATTACGCTTAACGATATTACAGTAAACGATATATTCTGCGCGCGCAAGCTTAGTAACCACACATAGACGCAAGTAAGCATCAGGTGAGCATGGGGTGAGCCTAGGAAAGCATATGCGCAGGTGCAGGCGAAGTAAGCGATAAATCAATTTGTAAAATCAGGAGGTGCATGATGAAAGACAACGTAAAAGGCGGTGCGCTGACAGAAGTGACGTTTTTTATTCTGTTGGCGGTGTATGAGCCCAGGCACGGATATGGAATAATGCAGTTTGTGGAAGAGAAAACCGAAGGCAGGCTCAGTCTTGGCGCGGGCACACTCTACGGTGCCATCACAACAATGCTGGACAAGGGCTGGATAGAGCCTCATGGCGAAGGCGACGGGCGCAAGAAGGAGTACGTTATCACTGCTACAGGAAAAGCAATTGCCGAAAAGGAACTGGAACGCATTTTAAAACTGGCTGAAACAGCCAAGGGGATAATGGAGGTATGAGATGAAAAAGAGAAGATACTTCTGGGGCTTTCTTAAAGCCCAGGAAAACTGGCTTAACAAGATGAGCCAAAAGGGATACAGACTTGTTAAAACTCACATCGGTTCATATGATTTCGAAGAATGTGAACCCGGAAAATATGTATATGCGGTAGAGTATATCGGAAACAAAAGCTTCAAGGACGGCGCTGAATATAAGCAGTTTCTTGAAGACTGCGGATATACCGTTTTCTATAAAAACATAAATCTGGACTATTCCTTTGCGAAAGCGGAGATACGTCCCTGGGCCGACAAGGGCGGGCGTATTGCTACTGATAAGGGTGCTCATAACAAAGAATTGCTTATTATCGAGAAGGAAAATGACGGAAAGCCTTTCGAACTGCACACCACATCAGAGGATAAAATAACGTATCACAGACAGCTGTTAAAACCTGCTTTGTTCGTTTCACTTCCGTTACTTATATTCGGAATTCTTACAAAGCTTTGGTATGTGATTCTCATAGGTGCTATTGTCGCTGTCCCTGCTGTATTTCATATAGTCAAAATCGTCTGTCTGAAAAAGGCAGGCGGATTGGAAGAACAAGGCACTTCTTCAGCAGGATACAGGAAGTCTGATTATATTATTCTTGCCATTCTCATAGTTGCAGCAGTTGGCCTGGGAATGTATGTTGGAAAAATCGAACCCGGCTCGTTTTCTTCGGGTACGAAGCTTGGATATGTGGGCACAAGTACGACAAGAAAAATGGAAGCCCGTTACTCAAAAATTAACGGTAAATTCAAGCAAAACCTGAACATACAGGACGGTGCACTAGACATTGACATTGTCACCAAATCGGGCAATCTCAATGTTACGATAACAGATTCCGAAGGAAACGTCATTTTTGAGGAACAGTTAGGCGAAGGCGAATTCACGTATTCGATTCCGATGGAAGGCAAAGCCCGGATTACGCTTGAGGCTGACAATCATTCCGGCAGTTATTCATTCCAATAAAGAGGGTAATAACTCTGCCCAATAGACAAAACTCAAGGTAATTATTGTGATTAATTTTTCTTGATTTCCAAAGAGATTTATTCCATAATTCATATTGCGACAGGAGGTGCTCTTATGGCAAAAACAAAGATTACTCTTATAGGACATGCAAGCGTTAAACTCATTTCCAAAGCGGGAACGGTTGTATACATAGATCCGTTTTTTGACGGTGATTATTCCGAGAAAGCAGACATCATTCTCGTAAGCCACGCACATCATGACCATAACATGATTGAAAAGTGTACGCAAAAGGCCGACACAACAGTCATCACATGGAAAGAGGCTCTCGTAGAAGGTGAATATAAGTCTTTTGACATAAAGGATATTCACGTAGAGGCTGTTCCTTCAGGTGGAAACAAGAACCATCCTGTTGCAGAAAACGCCGGATATATTGTTACGATTGACGGAATTACGCTTTATCATGCAGGTGACTGCTCGATGTTTGACGGTCTTAAGTCCATTGCCGGTAAGGACATCGATTTTGCCATGTATCCTTGCGACGGTGTATACAACATGGACGCCGCTGAAGCAACAAAGGTTGCTGATATGATTGGTGCCAAGCATAACATTCCGATTCACGGATTCGGGAAGGATTACAAGGCACAGTTTGAGGCGTTTAGTGCTAAGAACAAGGTTGTTATGGAATACGGCGAAACTATAGAGCTCGACTAACTATATGTCAGGAAATGTAACAAAAGCATATTTTCATCTTCCCGGACTCTTCGAGTTTTACGAGCTTTATAAGGTTTTTCTACCGTTGTTTTATTCACACCGCGAATACTTTTATGACTGGTGCGATATTGGTTCGATTTACGGTGCACCGATGGACTCTCTTTGGGGCGGCGGAAGGATCGGATTTGGTGAAAATGGTATAGAAGAAAAGGTTTTCACCTTGATGAACAAATACAAAATCTCCTCCCGGCTTACATTCAGCAATTCATTACTTACTGAAAAGCATCTGGGCGACAGAAAATGCAATAACCTTTGCAAAATGTTGGAAAGAAAGGGAACAGACGTTCAAAACGGTGTTATCGTTCATTCGGACGTTCTTCTTGAGTATTTAAAGGAGCATTACCCTGATTTGTATCTTGTTTCGTCAACAACAAAGGTAATTACGGCATTTGATGAGCTGGCAGCGGAGCTAAACAGAGAAGAGTTCAGGTATGTTGTGCCGGATTTCAGGCTGAATAAGGATTTCGGCAGCCTTAATGCACTTGCGAAGGAGCAGAAGGAAAAGGTTGAGTTTTTATGCAACGAATGTTGCTCATTCGGATGTATAGATAGAAAAGCATGCTATGAAAACGTCAGCAGAAAAGCACTTGGAGAAGACTGCCCTGAGCACCGGTGCACATCGCAAGACAGTAAGGATGGCTACAGATTCTCAAAGGCAATGCAAAACCCCGGTTTCATAGGCGTAAATGATATTGTAAATACATATATGCCAATGGGCTTTTCAAACTTCAAAATAGAAGGCAGAAGCCTTGGAAGTGCATTGGTTCTTGAGTTTCTGCTTTACTACATGACAAAGCCCGAGCATCAAATTAATGTCAGAGAAGCAATATATCTTGATAACACATTGGATTTATTTTAGGAAAGGAAATATATGGAAATAACACTTACAAAGGATAATTTTGAAAATGAAGTATTGAAGGCCGACAAGCCTGTGCTTGTTGATTTCTGGGCAACCTGGTGCGGTCCCTGCAAAATGCTTGCACCTGTTATAAAGGAGATATCCGAAGAATATGCAAACGAAGTTAAGGTGTGCAAAGTGAATGTTGATGACGAGGAAGAACTCGCTGAGCAATTTCAGGTTATGAGTATTCCGATGCTTCTTGTGTTCAAGAACGGTCAAGTTGTAAATAAAGCGGTCGGAAGCATGCCTAAAGAAAATGTGCTGGCATTATTGAAATAATTCTTTATATAAATGCGGCAGGCGAGGCGATTGCGAGCTTTGACATTCACCTTTTTCTGCATTCACTCAAAATAATGATATTCAAAACCCCCGTTTCAAATAAGAAACGGGGGTTTTATGATGAAAGTAATTAATAGTTTTCGTCTACGGCTTCTTCGTTTGGCTTCACTTCTTCGTCGTCATCCTCAAAGTTGGGCTTCTGGAATTTTTTAAGAAAACCCTCAAGCTTACGTTTGCTTTTTGTGGAAACCTCGGCAAGCTTTGGAGCATCATGTACTTCGATTGTTACTCCGGAATCGGTGGGGTCTTTTTCAATGCCGTCCTCGGGAACTGCAAGTGTTTCGTAAGAAGTAACCTCACCGATAAGTGTTGATTTGATTTCTTCACGACGTTCTTCAAGCTTTTTCTCTTCGGGAGTTTTACGTTTTTCTTTCATATCTTCGATAATACGAAGGTACATCTGAGATTCTCCCATGTTTGAAAGCATGGTCTTAAGTTCTCCTTCGTCGGAGTTAAGGCTTGCAAGCTTATCTTCATAGTTCTTGATAAGATCGTTGTACTCCTGGCGGACCTTGAGATAGGAGTATTCCAAGGAATTACGCATGGACGTGATTGCATCGTCCATATAGATGAGAGATGCAGCATAGATGTCCTGAGCTCTGTCGAGAGCATCCTGTTTAATATCGGAGGCCTGACGTTCTGCTGCACTTAATGCTTTGGCTTTTGCCTCTTTTGTGGCTTCATACTGCTCACATACTTCAAAAACCGCCTGATTAAGTTCATCAAGAAGGGCTATAAGACGCTTCTTTGAAATGATAACATCCTCGCTGGAATATGCACTCTCCTTGCAATTAGCAAGGTAGATGTGTATTTTTTTCATGATTTCTTCGATTTTCTCAGTCATGTTGTACCTCTGTTACCTTGTATATGAAAAAATGCACTGCCGGAACGGGAAAGTCCGTTCCTACGCCATAACGCCTGTAGATAACGGACATAACGGCAGGAATATCCTGACTGTCGGACAGCCCTACGAGAGCTCCGTTTATTTGAACGTTAACAGCCTCTGTGTGAACGAATAAGCCATCAGTACGCTCCTCAAGTACGATTTCGTCTGGACGATTCAGATGATATCCTTTATAAAGTGTCTCAACGTTCGTATTGAGTGTATAGACAATATCAATGGCTATATCTTCTGAATCGGAAGAAGTGTACAAAGACTTTATAGTTGATTCATCAACCTTGAACTCAACTTTATCAAAAAAGTCGGGAATTACTATTTTGTAGGTCGATGTTATATCCGTTGTTTCGAAAAGACCCGGTACGGGAATGTCATCCAAAGAAGCATAATTCTCAACAACCTCCGAGGTAACGTTGGGTGTGGGAGTGTCTGTCGGAACGGGCGTACTTGTCGGTGTTGACGTTGCGGCGGGAGTCGGCGTATCAGTCGGAGTAGGAGAACTTGTCGGTGTCGATGTTGCAGCCGGTGTGGGAGTGTCTGTCGGGACCGGTGTATTCGTAGGCTCCGGTGTACTTGTGGGCTCCGGTGTGTTTGTCGGAGTCGGAGTGGATGTCGAGGTCGGAGTTACTACAGATGTTGGCGAATCCGCAGGGATGTCTGTCACAGGGGGATTTGTCACCTCCGGTGCAACCGGTGATTCGGTCACAACCGGCGGCTGGACAACGCTCGTGCCACGGGCACAGCTACAGCCGGACGAAAGGCCGATGCAGGCCGTAAGTACGCTGATTATGGTAATCTTATTTATTATTCTGTAAAGTAATTTTCTATTCTTCATAGTAGATATTTTACACAAAATACGTCCAGATTCAAGAAGTGTTTTGAGGATAGGTTTCATTGCTTTTTTACCACACATACGTTATAATTTTCCGGTACTGTAAAGGAGCAGCATATATGGCCAGATATACTGAAAAACTTATATTCCAGACGTTCGAAGAAATGCTTGAGACTATGCCTTTCGATAAGATTACGGTTTCCGCCCTTACAAAAAGGTGTGATATCAGTCCGAACACTTTTTACTACCATTACAAAGATATATATGAACTGCTTGAGCACTGGTTTACGGCAGTTTCAAAAAGGTTTCTCGAGAACTTGGGAGAAAATGTAGGATGGGAGAACACTTTCAAAGCGGTTCTTAGGGAACTGAAGGATCATCCGAACATCGTATATCATATTTCCGACTCTCTTTCGCGTGAATATCTGGAAAAATATGTTTACACCTCGCTTCACGATGCGATTTTACATCTCGCGCAACGCAAATCCGTAGACAGCGAACTTGACGAAGCTACACTGAACAGCATTGTCGATATTTGTTCTTATGCGCTTCTTGGCTTTTTCCTTCGTTTTATATCAAGCAGAATGACGTTGGATGAGAATGCTGTTATAGACGGCATAAGCAGGGCATTTAACGGTGTTATGGAGATATATGTTTTAAGCAGAATTATGGGTACGAAATAACTTTAGTATAAAATTGGCAAAATGCGCAAATTTGCATAGATTGCAGGGCTTCCTTCTATTTTGAGGAAAGCCCTTGTTTTTTGAGTTGAAACATGTATTCTGAAAGATATAATTGTTCATACATAACTACCTTTAGAGGAGGCAAAAATGAGACAGGTTAAGATTCTTACGGATTCATGCTCTGATTTGAATAAGGAGCTTCGCGACAAATATGATATTGATTACGTTAAGATGAACACAGAGTTTGAGGGAAAGGAAACACCCGCAAGTCTTGACTGGGAGTACATTTCCGCGCATGAGTTTTATGAGACAATGCGAGAAGGCGGACGTTTCCTCACAACGCAGGTTCCGCTTGCTGAGTTTCAACGTGGCTTCAGCGTCTATGCAGACCAGGGCTACGACATTGTTTACATCGGATGTTCAACGAAGCAGTCCGGCTCTGTAAACACCGGCTACGTTGTTGCAAAGGAAATGATGGAAAAGAATCCTGAGCTGAACATTTTTGTTATAGATTCTCTTAACGCGAGTCTTGGTGAGGGCATGCTTGCAATGCGTGCCGCACAGTACAGAAACGATGGACTCAGTGCGAAGGAGATTTACGAGAAAATTATGGCAGAGCGTAATATCATCAACGAGTTCTGCACGGTACACTCTCTTGACTATATGAAGAGAGCGGGAAGAATTAAGGCTTCAGCTGCATTCTTCGGTAATCTTCTTGGTGTAAAGCCTATTATTATTGCAGACGCAGAAGGCAGCCAGACTGCCCTTAAGAAAGTAAAGGGCAGACAGAATTCTATGCATGAAATTGTTAATCTCCTTAAAGATGTAATGGGAGATGCCAAGGACCAGACAGTATATATTGTTCATGCCGACTGTTACGATGAGGCAAAGATCGTTGAGGATATGGTAAAAGAAATTATCAATCCTCGAGAAACATATATTACCTACATTGGACCGATTATCGGTGCGTCCATTGGGCCGGATGCGCTTGCGGTTTATGCGGTAGGCAAAGAGGTTACATTTATTGGTTAATTGAGGTGGGTTATGGCTACAACACGTTTATCCGGGCCGCTGTATTCCTCGCTTGTATATGGAGGAGCCGCAAATCTTAGGGCTAATGCGGAAACGGTAAATGAATTGAATGTATTTCCTATTCCGGATGGTGATACGGGCGAAAATATGAGCCTGACAATTGCGGGCGGAGTTAATGCAACAAAAGGCAATGACTCAGAGGCACTTTCGGATGTTTCCGATACAATTGCCACAGGAATGCTTCTTTCTGCAAGAGGCAATTCCGGAGTTATTCTTTCACAATTTTTTGCAGGTATTGCAAAGGGATTTACGGGGCAGGATTATGCAGATGTCAGGACTGTCGGCTTTGCACTGAAGTCCGGTGTGCGTCGTGCCTATGAATCGGTTATGAAGCCTACGGAGGGCACCATTCTTACGGTTGCACGTGAGGGTGTTGAGTACGGATGCTCCAGAATTACCGACAGCAGCACACTGGAAAGCTTTTTCTCAGATGTTCTTGATGAAATGAACCGATCCTTGAAACGTACGCCTGACCTTTTGGCAGTTCTTAAGGAGGCCGGAGTTATAGATTCCGGAGGTGCGGGACTTGTTTATATCATTGACGGCATGAAAAAAACTCTTCTTGGCGAGGAGATTAAGGATGCCGAGATTGCAACGAGTGTTAAGACAGTCGACACATCTGCTTTTACAGCGGATTCCGTTATGGAATTCGGCTATTGCACGGAGTTCCTTCTTCAGCTTCAAAACTGTAAGGTCGATGCGGAAAACTTCGACATTTCCCAAATAACCGACTATCTTAACACTATCGGAGATTCGATAGTAGCTTTTAAAACCGGTACAATAGTTAAGATTCATGTCCATACAATGACACCGGGAGCTGTGCTTGAATTCTGCAGGCAGTTCGGCGAATTCCTTACTGTTAAAATCGAAAACATGACTTTACAGCATAACGATACTATTGCTGATGAAGAGGACGATGTTTATTCCGCAGAAGCTGCAGAGGCAAAGGAAAGAAAACGTTTTGCAACAATCGCTGTTGCGGAAGGCGAAGGAATAAAGCAGACATTTTTAGACCTTGGTGCAGACTTCGTTATAAATGGCGGTCAGGGTAACAATCCTTCCTCTGAAGAGTTTATTGAAGCCTTTGACAAGGTTTACGCGCAGACGGTTTTTGTGCTTCCCAATAACGGAAACATTATGATGGCAGCTCAGCTTGCGGGAAGCATGTATGAACATTCAAAGGTTTATGTAATTCCTTCAAAGAGCGTCGGCGACGGATATGCCGCTCTTTCCATGCTTTCATACGATTCGGGTGATGAAGACGAGATAGTAAGCATGATGAACGAAGCAATGGAAGGCGTTGTTACGGGCCAGATTACTAAGTCCATTCGTGATGCCAACATTGATGCAATTGATATTCATACAGGCGATTACATCGGTTTTTCAGGTAAAAGTATGCTGTGCGATGCAAAGGCAAAGCTTGATACTGCTGCACAAATGCTCGAGAAACTTGATGCAGGCAATTACGAAGTTATGATAGCGATATACGGAGCTACAGCTTCCAACGAAGACAAAAACGGTTTCAGAACGCTTGTTAAGCAGAAATATCCTCGCACAGAGCTCTATGAGATTGACGGCGGTCAGGATGTTTATGACTTTGAGATAATTTTGGAATGATAAGGCATTTTAGCATTGCTATTATTTGGGAGTGATATGAGTTTAGGACTTCTTTTCTTCTGCGCCGGAGTTACGGCGTACCTTATTGCCGGACTGAATCCGGCAATACTTCTTTCAAAAGCAATATATCATGAAGACATAAGAACATGCGGTAAAGGCAGCGGTAATCCCGGATTTACGAACTTCAAGCGTGTTTACGGCGGCAAGTGGGCATATGTGGTAATGGCACTTGATATCGGTAAATGTGTGGCTTTGCTTGCAATATTCGGAGATCTGTTCGGGAAGTATGCGGTTATAAACGAATTGGACTGCAATCTTCGACAAATCGGAATAGCCTATACTGCACTCTGTGCCGCAATCGGACATGATTTTCCGGTGTGGTACCGCTTTCAAGGCGGCAAGGGCTTCCTCGTAAACATGGCAGCGGTGTGGTTTCTTGACTGGCGTGCAGGCCTTGTGGCATTTGCGCTCCTTTGCATTTTCCTTTTTACTACAAAATACATGTCACTGGCCACAATGATAGCAATATTGTCGTGCCCTGTTGTTTTGCTTATTACGGGTGGAGAGCCGATTGCAATAATTATATCCTTCCTGTCGGCCCTGCTTATGATATGGCGACATAAGGAGAACATCAAACGCCTTGTAAAAGGCACGGAAAGCAAATTTTCCTTCTTCAAAAAATGAATTGACAATAATGAGACGTTGTTGTAAAATTTCAACGTTTGCAGAAGTGGCGGAATTGGCATACGCGTATGATTCAGGTTCATATCCACGAACGTGGGTGAGGGTTCAAGTCCCTTCTTCTGCATGTAAGAGAAAGGGTCCCGGGCTTTATAGCCCGGTACCTTTTTCTCTTCCGAGCCGGAGGCGA
>JAZQQJ010000042.1:0-13886 GCA_045629005.1 Lachnospiraceae bacterium | reverse complement strand
TATGAACCCGCCGCTTACACTTATCGGAACGGATTCTGATTTAGCTGAAAAGAAGTTCAGAGAACTTTATAAGGACATCCCGGGCGAATTTATTTCCACGGATATCGAAGTTGCGGAAATAATGAAATATGTGAATAACACATATCATGCTTTGAAAATTGTTTTCGGAAACGAAGTCGGAAACATCTGCAAGGCACTTGACATTGACAGCCATAAGGTTATGGAGATTTTCTGCAAGGATAAGCAGCTGAACATCTCGCCGTACTATTTTAAGCCGGGCTTCGCTTATGGCGGCTCGTGTCTCCCGAAGGATGCAAAGGCACTCAGAACGCTTGCACATGACTGTTATGTCGATACACCTGTTTTGAATGCTATAGACCCGAGCAATGAAATTCAGAAGAAAAATGCTGTTGACATCATAGAAAGCAAGGGCAAGAAAAAAATCGGAATTTTCGGCATTGCATTTAAGGCCGGAACAGACGATTTGCGCTGCAGCCCTATTATTGATGTTGCCGAAACACTCCTCGGCAGAGGTTATGAAATAAAGATATATGATAAGAACGTGCGCATTTCACAGCTTACCGGAACAAATGCCGATTTTATTGCAGCCAAGCTTCCTCATCTCCACAACATTTTGACGGATGATCTTGATGAGGTGGCTGCAAACAGTGAGGTGCTTGTAATTACAAACAAGGAAAAAGAGTTTGCCGACATACCCGCAAGGTATTCGAATAAAGTTATCGTCGATCTTGTACGTCAATATAAAGAACTGGACTACGACGGTAATTACGAGGGCATAAGCTGGGGCAACATAAACAGTAATCCTGCACAGAATGTGCCTCTCGACAGGACTATGATAAAAACAGAGTTTTAATGTAAAGAAGTCGCCGGCTTAAATATGACAATAACGCTGAGGGGAGAAACGAATGAATAATAACGGACATAAAATTCTTATAATTGTTGAGAACCTCCCGGTGCCGTTTGACACACGTGTATGGCAGGAAGCAACAACGCTTGCTGCAAACGGTTATACTGTCTCGGTAATATGCCCAAAGGGGAAGGGCTATACCGAAGATGAAGAAATACTTCAGGGGGTTCATATATTCAGACATGAGCTTCCGCCTGAAGGAAACGGTCCGATAGGATATCTGCGCGAATATACGTCCGCTCTGAAGGAAGAAACCAGACTTGCAAAGAAAGTCTACAAAAAAATAGGATTTGATGTTATACAGGGCTGTAACCCGCCTGATGATATATACATGGTTGCGCGAAAATTCAAAAAATATGGAGTGAAGTACGTTTTCGATCATCATGACATCTGTCCTGAACTTTTTGAAGCAAAGTTCGGAAGGAAAGGCCTTGTAAAAAGCGTACTTTATGGTACACAGACGTTTTTTGAACGTATGACCTATAAGCATTGTACGTTTGCCTTTGCAACAAATGAATCGTACAAAAAGATTGCTATAGAACGTGGAAAAATGGAGACGTCAAAAGTCATTGTTTTAAGAAGCGGCCCGAAGCTTGAGAGAATGAAGATACAGGGGCCTTCGCCCGAAATTAAGCGCGGAAAAAAGTACATGGTCGGTTATCTTGGTGTAATCGGTCAGCAGGAAGGCATTGAGTATCTTCTTGAGGCTGCAAAATACTGTAAGGAAGAACTTAAGCGAGATGATATTTTTTGGGGAATTGTCGGCGGAGGCCCACACGTGGCAGCTTTGCAGCAAATGTGTACCGAAATGGGACTTGATGACTGCGTTGAATTTACCGGCCGTGTCCCCGACGAGACACTTCTGAAGTACCTTAATACCGCAGATGTGTGTGTAAATTCGGATAAGTACAATAGCATGAATGACAAGTCTACCATGAACAAGATTCTTGAATATATGGCACTTGCAAAACCAATTGTCCAGTTCGAACTGACGGAGGGAAGAGTTTCTGCCGGGGAAGCTTCGCTTTATGCGAAGCAGAACGATGCTAAGGATATGGCAGAGAAGATTATATATCTTCTTGAAAGACCCGAAACAAGAAAGACAATGGGAGAATACGGGTACAATCGTGTAATTAACGAACTGAGCTGGGAGCACACGAGTAAAGCACTTTTGGAAGGTTACGAGAAGTTCTTTAAAGGTGAATTTTAACACGGAGGCTATGTGTGGATACTTTTGAAACACAACAGCAGAATATGAATATAAGCGGACTTGTGTCCGTTATTATGCCGACATACAACAGAGCGTCAACAATAAGGCGGGCGTGTATGAGCGTCCTGAACCAGACCTATAAAAACCTGGAACTTATTGTTGTTGATGACGGTTCGACGGATGGGACAAAGCGTATTCTTGAAGGTATAAAGGATGACCGTTTGTACTATTTACGTCAGGAACAGTTGGGAGCATGTTCCGCACGAAATAATGGTATTCATCATGCAAGAGGTGAATTTGTTGCTTTTCAGGACAGCGATGATGAATGGTGTCCGAATAAGCTTGAGCGACAGATGGAGGCTATGAAATATGTAAATGCCGATATTGTTTTTTGTGGGATGAAAAGGCATGGATACGGACCTAGGGAGGATGAAGTAATCTATCCGAACATTAATGAAGGACGAGTGTTTGAGCGTCAGCTTGTAATGAACTCCGTGGTGAGTACACAGACGATGCTGTGCAAAGCTTATGTGTTTAAGGTGTTCATGTTTGATACAGATATGCCGAGACTACAGGACTATGAGCTTGTAATAAGAATGGCATCAACCTTTGCTTTCTATTACTTGAAAGAACCTCTTGTAAATGTCTATCTTCAGGATGATTCTTTGACGAAGGACGATGAAAAGACGATTGAAGCTGTGTCACATCTTTTGGAAAAGGATGCCGGTATATTTGAGAAGTATCCTCAAAGAAAGGCCAATCTTTTAAATATAGTCGGAAATCTTAAACGAGACCGAAAAGAACATGCTGTTAAAGAATATCTTGAAGCGTATTCTTCTACAAAGAACCTGAAATACCTTATAAAGTACATTATGAGTAATCCATTAATGAAGTCCAAAAAGGGGGAATAATAAATGCTTGATACAATGATAAGTAATTTTACACTTAAAAAGATTATGTACATAATCAGAAAATCATGGCTTATTATGGTCTTGGTTGCGTTGATAGGTATAGCGGTTGGTCTGATACTGGCAGAAAGAAAACGTGTTGATACGTATCAGGCAAATGTTACGTTTTATCTTTATGCAAACTATGATATTGTGACTGATGATGACAGATATGTTACCTCATCAGACTTTACATATGCCAGAAACCTTATTGACAGTTATATGTACATAATGACAACAGACCGTGTTCTTGAGCCTGTTATAGCAAATAACAGTCTTAAATATACGACAAAAGAATTGGCAAGGAAGATTTCATGCGTTGCAGTTAACAACACGTCAATGTTTTACGTTTACGTTAAAGATTCAGATCCTTATACCGCCATGCAGATTGCAAACAGCCTTGCGGAAGTTGCGCCTATTGTAATAAAAGATATTGCAAAGTCAGGTGGTATAAGTGTTGTAGAATATGCAACACTTCCTACCGCATCCTATAGCTCCATTGATTCAATTAAATACGGAGCAGTCGGAGGCGTTGCAGGATTTATGTTTGTGCTTGTCATTTCGCTTGTTATTGGTCTTTTGGATACTACAATCCGTTGGAGAAGCGACTTGGAAACAAACTTTAATATTCCTATCCTTGGTGAAATTCCGGAGATAACGATTAAAAGGAAGGGCAAACTCAGCGACAGGGTTATAGGAGAAGAAACTCCCTTTGCGATTAAAGAAGCATATAATACACTGTGTGCAAATGTTCTGTTTACAACAAACGGAGAAGGATGTCCTGTTTATGCTGTTACCAGTTCTGCTAAGAATGAAGGAAAGAGCCTTAACAGCATTAATCTTGCAAAAAGTATGGCCGGGTTTGGTAAGAAGGTTCTTCTTATTGACGCAGACATGAGAAATTCATCTGTACTTCGGGAACTCGGTAAGAGAGACCTGGATACTGATGAAGGCCTCAGTAACTATTTGGCATCACTTATCGAAGACCCTAAGATTGTCAACATTGATGAAAATTTTGATGTTATGCCTGCCGGAACAGTACCGCCTAACCCTGCACAGCTTCTTGCAAGTGACAGATTTACTGATATGCTTTGCGAAATGAAGAAAAGGTATTCTCTGATTGTTATTGATTTGCCTCCTGTGGGCCTCCTCTCGGATGGTCTTCTTATCAAGGACAATGTCCTTGGTTATGTGCTTGTAGTAAGAAACGGAAGCAGCAAGCTTACGCAGGAAAAGTCGATGATTTCAGAATTAGAGAGAACTGATACGAATGTTATCGGATTCGTTATGAATGCGGTCAATGCGAAAGGACAGTCGTATAAGAAATACGGCTACAGTTACGGTTACGGGAATAACAAAGCAAGGTAAGAATGAAGCAGTATATAATTTCAAAGAAAAGCGTGATGGCGCCATATCCGCTTGAGGAACATAAATACACCAAAACCGATATTGGGAGAAGAATTATGTCGGTGGTAGCAGTGATATTTATGTTTGTTTACTATGTTCTTCCCCAGTATTTCGGAATTGCGACGCCGCTCTTTGATTTTACTGCGCAAAGAATGGCAATAATAATCCTGCTCTTTTTTCTTATTGAAAAAAGAGAACGTATTTTTTCTTACTACACTTGCTTGAAGAAATCGCCTTTTCTTATATGGGTACTCTTATATTTGTTTGTTTTGTTGTACACAGCGATAATAAGGGCAGACCTAGGTACCTTCATGTATTCGTTTATAGAACTGATTGCGCTCTTTCTTGTAGTGTATATAGTGAAAGACTGCCTTGGAATTAAGAATTTTGTAAAACTTATTAGGATACTTGGCCTTGTTTTGTGCATTCTTGGCATTGCGGAATACATTATCGGATACACACCCTTTAGGGCACTTGTTACAATTCCCAACCTGTATACAGGGGCGTTTGTACGATCGGGGCAGTATAGAATTATGGGACCGGCAAACCATTCCTTGGGATATGGATTGATTCTGGTTACATACTTACCGTTTGCCTGTTTGGACAGAGAAACACTGGAACTGGATATCTTTGCCAATCCTGTTCATTTTGTACTGGCATTTTTAAATATATTCCTTACAGGCGCAAGATCAACTCTTGCGGTATGCGGAGTTGAAATTCTTCTGTTTTTCCTATTTTCTACGGTGAAAAAAAAGAAAAAGACAGTAATTATTGGTGTACTGTTTTTGGTTCTTTTGGCACTAATAGTCCTTTGCACATGGGGAACAGCATTAAGCAGATACATTATGATGCAGCTGACAAGTGTGTTTGACGAAATCTTCGGAACATCGGTTTCGGTTAATTTCGGAGCACAGATTAGCAGGCTTCAAAACAGCGCGACATATAGGACATATCTTCCAAAACTGTTCACGGTGGACTGGCTTAGCCCGCTGTTAGGAATGGGCTCTGATTTCAAATTTGCATGGTATATTGATGGAAGAGTTATTACTTCAGTTGATAATGCATATGTATGCTTTTATATTAAATATGCTTACTCGGGACTTATCTTATTCTGCCTTTATCATTTTGCTGTAACGATAAAGGCTCTGAAGGACGGGGTGAAAACCAAATCAGGACTGCTTGTTGCCATGGCATGCGGCATGGGCTGCTATTTCCTGAATTTGTGGTGGGTTGATACATTGATGACCATCAAGTATGTATATATACTCTTTGCGGTATGTTTTGCAGTGTTTGAGACAAAAAAAGATGAGAAAACATTATAAATAAGTAAAATTGGGACTATAGTCCTATTGCTATATACAGGCGATAGGGTGTATTTTATACCCAGATAAATAAATACTTAGGCAAACCCATCGAAAGGTGGCGACGCAAAGCTCAGGACCTAACGTGTGAAAGCACAATGGTAGCCAGTTGCACTTCTTGAACGATGTAGAGTTTGCCTAATCAGGAATGATTAGGCTTTTTCTATGTAAGAGGTCAAACCAACTAAGTATTGAATTAATAGTTTTAAAGGCAAAATCACTGAAAAGTGGTGACGCAAAGCCAAGGACCTAAAACGAAAGTTATGGTAGCCGGTTGCAACTCATTGATTTTGTCGGAAGTAATTTTTCCGGCAGCTTTAGTTTAGGGGGACACCTCTATGAAGAAGTTTAAAAAATTATTTATCGCCTTAATGATTCTTACAATCATTGGCTCAACAACAGAATACACAATAAACGCCGATACATTGGACGCTGTTGAACACACACAGGCTGATTACCAGGTTATTCCTGATAAGTATAATACCGGTGTTCAGAACGAAGAACTTCTCGAAACGGTTTACGTTAAGACTAATGTAGACGGGCTGTATATCAGCCAGTCAGGTGAAAAGGCTGTTATCGATTTCGCACGTAACGTTAACAAAAACGCAGGAAATCTTGTTATCAGAAATAAAGACTTTTCAAATAATGTTACAGCGATTTATAACGATCTTGCGGTAACAGAAGAAACACATATCGTATTTGAAAATTGTAAGTTTGACGTTTTAAGAGGAACAGAAGTACCTTCAAACGTAACATACGAATTCATCAACTGCAGCTTTTCAACATGCTCAGGTTCTAATATGACATTCAGAAGATGTTATTTCGGACATTCAGTAAGGGACGGCCTCAATCCTTATTCTAACGTAGATGTAATTGATTGTTACATTTCAGATAAGTCCATTCAGTATTCCACAAAGTATTCCGGAGAGCATACAGACGGAACACAGATTTACGGAACACAGAAGTATGGTACAACAAAGGGTGTTGGCGGAAACATTCATTTTACAAACTGCCGTTTTGAAATGCCCCAGTTAAAGAACACAGCAAAGTCATACGTTAATGCATGCATAATGCTTCAGGTCGAATATAACGATATCGACAATGTAACTTTTGAAAACTGCAAGCTTAACGGTGGCGGATATTCAATATACGCATACAGCAGATACGATCAGTTCAAGTTAACAAACGTTTCTTTCAACGGAATATCAATCGGCTGCACAAAGAAGTACGGTAACCTTTTCCCTACAGTCGGAGAAGATGTTGAAATCAACGATATGCATGATACAGATGCTCTCTATGTTGGAACAGTATGGACAGAAAACAATGAGATGCATGTAAGTGTAAGCAACGATACAAACCAGGTTCGTACACTTAAGGTTGTTACAAATAACGGTGAAAAGTATTTCACAATTCCCGCTTGTCCTACACATAACGAAATTACAGAAACAACAACATTTGAAAGCTTTCCGTTTGATATCGATATTAATGCCGGAGAAGCAGACTTCGTAATCTGCTATGACGTTACAAACGGAAATTCAACACAGATTCGTTACTTTAACTCTCTTGAAGAAGTTGTAACAGAACCTGAAATGTAAAATTGTTAGCTATACCCCGTATGAGTGGTCTATATAAACAAAGCCTTGAGAAAGTGCTGCCCCCCTATTGTTGGGACATACTTTTTCAGGGCTTTGATTTTTAATTGAGAAAAATGAAAAGTGACATGATATGGCTTTTGCATTTTGAATGTGATACCATATAGTATCATCGACAAATGTTGTAAAAAGTGTTTCGGAGGAAATGATGAAACAGGTTTCAATAATTATACCGTTTTACAATACAGGTAATCTTTTGCGCAGGTGCCTTGAAAGCATTGCTTCGCAAACTGCCGGAACAGAAAATATTGAGGTCATCATAGTTGATGACGGCTCAAATGACGGTGGGGCTTCTGCAAATATTGCAGAAGAGTATGTTAGAAAATACCCAAATTCGTTTAAACTTCTTACGAAAGAAAACGGTGGCCAGGGAAGTGCCAGAAATATGGCATTTTCTTATGCAACAGGCGAGTACATTACATGTATTGATTCTGACGATTCTGTACGTGCTGACTGGGTTGAAAAAATGTATGGGGAGGCAAAGAAAAGAGGAGCGGATTTCGTAGGCTGCGGATACAAGGCGGTAAGGCTTGAAGGAGATAATTACGAAAAAGAAATCGTAGTCCGTGAACTAGATATGCGTCCGATATGCACTAATAACCGTGAAATGTTTATTGATGCAAATGTGTTAATATATACAACGCTGATTAAGCGTGAGGTTTTGGAAAAATCAGGTGCTAGATATCCTGAAGGGGTTGTTTACGAAGATATGGCTTTTTTTATTGAGCTGTTGCCATGGATTAATAAACCGGTCTACATTGAAGAGGCACTTAATATAAGAACTCTTCACAGCGGTTCGACAATGACAACCATAACGCCTGAAAGAGTGGCACATGTTTTCCCTGTGTTTGATACTATCATTAATTTTTACAGAGATAAAGGCATATATGATGAGTATAAAAACGAAGTTGAATACTTTATGGGCAAGGTGCTTTTGTGCAGTTCCCTAAACAGAGTAAGCTTCCTGAAAAAGAACAGTGACAGAAGAGAACTTGTTAAAAGAACGAAAGCCTATCTTGAAAAAAACATTCCGGAATTTAGGAAAAATCCGTTTATAAAGAGCGGAACGAAAGGCTTTTATCTGAAACATTACAACAGCTTTATAATGAACATTATGACAGAATTATTAAGGATTAGATTTGTTATTAAGCATGATTATAACGTTTAAGGAGTATTATGGCCGTAATTTCAGTAGCACTTGCCTCATATAACGGTGCAGATTTTATAATTGAACAGCTGGAGTCACTTCGTTCTCAGACATTACCTGCCACTCAGGTCGTTATTTGCGATGACTGTTCTACAGATGATACGGTTAATCTGATTAGAGATTACATAAGCGATAAGAAACTGATAGGATGGAGTGTTGAGGTAAACGAAACAAATCTTGGGTTCGCCTCGAATTTTGCAAAAGCGCTTTCGAAATGCAGTGGAGACTATGTTTTCTTTTCGGATCAGGATGATATTTTTATGCCTGACAAATTTGAAAAAATGGTCAGGGTAATGGAAGAAAATACCGGGATTAGCTTACTTTGCTCTGAATATAAACTGTTCCAAACAGGTGACGAAACTCCGGAATACGCTAAAAATTATGCGAGAAACAATTTGAACAACGGATCTCTTGAAAAGGTCAATTTATCGGCATATACGATGTTTATACGTTCTTTGGGATGCGTTATGTGTGTAAGAAAAAAATTTGCCGACAGCATACAAAAATACTGGTTTAACGGCTGGGCACATGATGAATATGTTTGGAAAATGGCGCAGATGGCCGACGGGTGTTATATTTATCATGAGGAACTTATAAAGCATCGTGTTCATGCACATAATGTATCGATGCATAAAAACCATAACAGAATCAGACGCATAGAGCATCTGGAACTTCTGCTACGCGGAAACGAGGCTTGCAGGCGATATGTTGAAGATACAACGAATAATGCCAAATACCTTAACCTTATTGACAAAAATATCACTTCTGAAAAACTTCGCATTGACCTGTTGAAAAAAAAGCATTTATTTAATACAATTCCTTTATTATTTTATTCAAAGTATTACCATTCAAGAAAGTCATTGCTTATGGAACCATGGATTGCGTTACATAAGTAGTAATAAGTTATGTTTAAAAAAGTTTTACTGACAATTGTATATCTTGTTGCGGTTACAGGACTTGTTCTTTTCATCATAAAGATGCTTGAGGCATCGGAGAACAGGTCGATGCCGCTTGCTTACACACCGACACCAACCCCGACTCCATATGTCTATTTAGCATATGAAAGCATGAAGGAGGTGCCGGTTATTTTTGATGTTCAGGAAAATGTGACACCCGCCGTTACCGAGGCAGTAACCAAAGACAATGATGAAATTGCCGGTGGAACAGATGACGAGATGAAGGATGTAACTCCGACAAGAGGAATTATGATTCTTGAGGAAAATAATACTCCGGATCCCCTAGTAACCGTGGCACCGACAGACATCCCTGCTCCTACAGTAACCGTGGCACCAACAGACACACCTTTGCCTACAGCAACTGTGGCACCGACAGACACACCTTTGCCTACAGCAACTGTGACACCGACAAGCACACCTTTGCCTACAGCAACTGTGACACCGACAAGCACACCTGTGCCTACAGCAACTGTGACACCAACCAACACACCTGTGCCGACGAGCACTCCAAAACTGATGCCTGAGTATGGCGCCGCATCGGGTCTTAAGAAGGCAGGGCTCGGAAGAACGTTGGACGGAATTGCATTTGTGGCAAATGAGTCAAAAAATGCGAACACCTTGAATTTCTCGAGTGGAAGTCTTGAAAAGCTTTCAGGAACGGCCATTCTTGAAAACTATGATTTTTCCGATTATGACTTGATTGTTCTCTATGAGGGCGCTGAGCATAGTCCTGCAAGCATTATTTTTAAAAACTGCAGGTTCGGTAATTTTCAAAAAAGTAGTAGTGCCTTAGGAACTTCGGTATATATGGAGTTTGAAAACTGTACCTTCAGTACATTTCTCGGAACCGATGCTACCTTTAGAAAGTGCGTGTTTACGGACATTTTTGAGTGGTATTTTTCCGAGGATGAAAATGTAAGCTTCTCGAATTGTCTGTTTTCAGATGCTGACTAGCAGGAACGGTGAGTTTATTTTTCCTTAATATTCAGAAGGACGCAAGGACTTGCTTATTTGCGATAAAAACTGTATAATTCGAAAAGGTGGGGTATTATGCCAACCACGGAGTTTAAACTCATTATTTCGTGAGGAGACAGTATGAAAAAAGATAAAACAGCAAACGAACGTGTTGATCATATGGACAAGCTTGAAAAGGCGAATCGCGTGGACAGCGACGGCCGTAAGAGAAAAACATGGCTGGGCATTTTGCTTATTGTTCTTGAAGTAATCGTTATTGTTGTGCTGGCAATCATCCTTATTCGCCAAAAGAGCAGAAACGATAAGGAAGACGAGCTTAAAAAGCAGGAAGCTGAAAAGCAATATAATGAAATAGAAAACAATAAGACGCAGGTTGCTCTTTATAACTATCTGTACATCAACGAGGTTGATGCAGACGGAAATGTTGAAATTTTGAACTATTCTGCATTTGACTCCGAACTTAAAGAAGAGTGTGCTCTTTACGTTAACGGCACAAAGGCAATTACCTTCACCGGTGAAATTAGGTCACAGGGCGTTCTTTCCGGTAATGCGGGAAGAAAGTTCAAGAAGGGTGATTATCTTACCCTTTATTATGGCACGGAGCTTTGCGACTCGTTATTCCTTCCTGAAATGATTAATGGAGCAAGCTACGGAAGAAATGCTGATGATTTAAATGTTCTTGCATACCTTGAAGACAGCATCGGCGAAAGCAATAAGGATAAAGCGGTAATGCTCCTTGATAATCCTTATCTTTCTGCTCCCGGTGGTTTCTATGATGACGCATTTGAGCTTTACGTTTTTAAGAAAGACGACCAGAAGGTTTATTATACACTCGACGGAACAGAACCTACACTTGAGTCCAAGGTTTATGACGGACCTATCCGTGTGTCCAACGTGTCCGGTCAGGACAACGTTTATTCTGCAATTGCAGATGCCTCTGTAGTCGACGGTATCCCTTCATCCGATGTTGATAAGTGCGTATGCATCCGTGCCGCAGCCATCGACGAAAAGGGTAAGAAGGGCGAGGAAGTTACAGCAAACTACTTCGTTGGTTATGGGACGAAGACTGCATATAAGAATATTCCTACACTGACCATTATTACAGAGCCTGACAGCATGTTTAATTACTTCGAAGGCGGCTATGTACTCGGACGTGCTTACGAAGATGCACTCGCAAGAGGTGCTTCAGGCAACAATGTTCCCGCAGCTGATTACTACAAGGGTTGGGAGTCCAAGGGACGTATCGAGTACTATGAGAATAATAAAACTCTCAGCGCAACAGGTGAGATTACGTTCTCTGTGAAGATTGACAACGCTGTTGATTACTCACAGAAGTCATTAAAGGTTACCGTAAACGATGCTGACGGCCTTGAGTTCTCACAGATTGCATACTATCTCCACGGTGATTCAAACACATTCCTTCTTGATGCTTCAGGCTACGATAACATGTGTAAGATGCGTGACCTTATTGCAAACGATATGCTTGCTGAGTCTGCGGTTCTTACAAGAGAAATCACACCGGTTTCTGTATTTATCGACGGTGAGTACTGGGGTCTCTACTGCATGGAGGATTACTACGACAAGGACTACCTCGGAGAGAAGCTTGACATTGATAAGAAGAACCTTCTTCTTGCAGACTCTGATTCCGAGAATACACCTTACGCCGATGATGTTTCAGCATACTATGAGCTCTACGATCTTGTAGTTAACAACGACCTTACCATCACAAAGAACTACGAAGCTGTTAAGAAACTTATGGATGTTCAGAGCTACCTTGACTGCTATTGCTCACACATTTATCTTGCTGATTCGGAGTACCCTGCTGATGACGACTACGCATGGCGTTCAAGCAAAACAGGTGCTGCAATGGACGAAGACGGAAAGTGGCATTGGGCATTCGGTAACGTTGATAACTCTATGAAGTGCTCAAAGGTTACAAACTTCTCTGTTGACACATACCTTCGTCCGCAGATTTCGGGAGATGAATTCCTTCTTGCGCTTATGCGTAATACTGAGTTCAACAAGCAGTTTGTGGAGACAATGACAAAGATGGGCACAGACTGGTTTGCACCTGAAAAGGTTTCCGACGAACTTCTTGCGCTTACTGATTCACTTTCAAAGGCAATTATCCGCTCATCACTCAGATTTGGCGTAACCATTACAGATACAACTGTCGGAATTATGTCATCAACAATCCAGACATTCTTCGATGAGAGAGCATACTACATAAATATCTACACGCAGGAATTTTCAAAGGAATGTCTTGACAGAGCTTTTGTTTCTCCCGAGGACAGAGAGCTTATCATTACTCCTGTAACTGAAGAGAATGACGCTGAATCCGGTAACGAGACAACATAAATGCATTAAAAACGAAAGCCTTTGAGGGGAGAAGTTCCGTTTGAATACATTTGCAAAAGATTTAGGCGAGCTCGTAAGAGCTTCGCTGGAAAACAGAAAACCAAACATTAAAGGAGATAAGCCTGAGTTAAGCAGGCTTATTTCACTTTCAAGGAATCAGCATATGGGCGCCCTTCTCATCACTTCCGCTCTTTCTGCATGGAGTTGGGAAGAGGATGAAGAAGAGCTTTTACGGGCCTATGTAAAGGATTGTTTTTACAGAGCTGCCGTTTTGGATGCAATTCAGTCGCAGATTGAAGAAGAATTTGAAAAAGCCGGAATAAAGTTCCTTGTCATGAAAGGTTCTGTAATTAAGCATCTTTATCCCAAACGTGAGCTTCGTGAAATGGGAGATATCGATCTTCTTGTTTACCCTGAGTGCTTTAAAGACGCTGAAGAAACGTTGAAGAAGCTGAACTATGAGGTTGTTGAAGATATCCGGCAGCACGAGATTTTTAAGGCTCCCTGCGGTACAGAGGTTGAAGTTCATCATACTATGTGCGACAAAGCCACAGACAAGGGTATGTATGAGTACTTCTGCGACCTATCGAGACATAAGCTGAAGGATGGGAAAACGTATACCTATGAGCTTTCAAACGAGGATTTCTATGTTTACCATATGGCTCATATGGCCAGGCATTTCTACGTCAAGGGCTGTGGCATAAGGAACCTCGTCGATGTGTATATTTTCAACAATGCAATGGGTGATAATTACAACAGGGCATATGTTGAAGAAGAACTTGATAAGTTGGGGATTCTCGACTTCACTAAACAAATGGAAAAAATGTCCGATATATGGCTGAAAGGTGAAGAATCCTCTTCGCTGTATGACAATCTCTTCGAGTA
>JAZQQJ010000041.1:0-20866 GCA_045629005.1 Lachnospiraceae bacterium | reverse complement strand
GGTGTGAAGGCACACACTGTTTTTACATGTCGCGCTTTCCATACTGACACCATGCTCATCAATTTTAAAGCTGTTTATCTCATTCCCTTCGGCATCACATATAGGATAATATCCATATTCATCCGGTGACAGGCGGTATACTTCCTTGCCATTTACCGTTGCAATAACAACAGGAGCTTTTGAGTTCTCAGATACACTTCTTTTAACGACCGAATTCACGCATAAAAAGCCCGCTCCGAGCAAAAGTAAAATCAGTAAAACAGGTACAAGTCCCTTAAAGAATTCTTTAACTCCTTTGCCTTTTTCCCCGTCATATCCGAGCCCTGAAATAACGAGCTTCGCAATGATTCCTGTAAGCACGCCTGTTGCGGAACCCGTAGCAAGGAGAAGAGGAAGATATGATACGATAACGAAGCTCTGAAGCATAAGACATGCAGCCGCAATCTGGCCCACATTATGTGCAACCGCTCCCGCCACCGAAAGAGCCACAGTACCTGTGTCGGTTCTGTGTTTCAAAACAAGCATTACCGCAAGGCTTAAAAGACCTCCTGAAAGGCTGTAGACAATCGATGATGCTCCTGCATAAAGAAAAGCAGAAAGAAGCACCTTAATTACGACAAGGGCAAGGGCTGATGGTGCATCAAGCAGGCTTACCGCATAGAGCACTACAGTATTCGCAATACCGAGCTTCACACCCGGAACTCCGATATTTGTTGGGAGAAGTGCCTCAAAATAGCCAAGAACAAGCGACAATGCCGCCAGCATACCGGTCATGGTAATACGTTTTATTCTGTTGGAATTTGACTGTTTATTCATTCTTTCCTGTTACCGTTTCTTTACCGGATTTCCAACGAAGTATAGCATAATGTCACTTAATCCACAAGGAAAGCATATGTGTACTGTTCATTGAATATTTATAGACAAAAACACTTGTATTTACTATAATAGGGGTATCTTTGTTTTAGGAGTATGATAATGGGTAAAAGATCCGTTAAGGAAAACAAAAACGTTTATCAGGAAATGCGTGAATCCTGCAATCTTACAAGAGAGCGCGCAGGGGAGCTCATGCAGTTTGTTTCTGCAGACCGCATCGAGAAAATAGAGAACGAGCGCTCACTTCCAAGGCCTGAAGAAGTTCTTGCAATGTCCGAGTGCTACAACTCACCTGAGCTTTGCAATTACTACTGCACTCACGAGTGCCAGATTGGTATGAAGTACACTCAGGAAGTTGAAGTTAAAGAGCTTTCACAGATTGTCCTTGAAACAATCGCTTTTTCAGACAAGTTCAACAGTCTGAAAAACCGCTTTGTAGAAATAACGGTTGACGGAAAAATTACCGAAGACGAATATAAAGATTTCACTGAAATCCAAAAAAATCTCGATAATCTGTCAAGTGCAGTTGATTCCCTTAAGTTCTGGGTAGAAAAAACAGTCAGAAGTTCAAAGAAAAATTAAGTTCAGTTCGTATCAGGAGACTCTTTTATGAAGAAATCCATACGAGTGTTCATAGTCATCAGTGCCATTTATCTGATTGCCTTCTTTGGAACACTCTTTATAACAAAATACGTACTTGACACAAGGTCTGTAGAGGATCGTTATTCAAAGGTTTCCATTTCACAGGTTGGTACTTCCTACCAGCTTTCGGACACAGCATCAATTCCCGAGCTGCCTGATATCGGTGCCGTACCATTAAGTGATGCCTGCTCAGCCACTCTTACCGTCACCAAGGTGTGGATCGATCGTTCAAAAGGCCCGACATATCAGGGAGCTGAATACATCATCGAGTTTCATAACGAGACAGATAACCCATTCACCGATTGGCAGCTGACCTTCTGCATTCCCGAGGGCTCCATCATCGATGACAGCTGGAACGGCGCATTTATCGAGAAAAATGGTGTCGTAATCGTCAGGTCCGAGGCGGGAAATGCAAGGATTAAAGCAGACGGCACACGTTCCGTAGGTTTCGTAATGCTGACAGATGCGGCCACCGTTAAGGTTTACCCGGTTCCCGAAATGAGCATCCTGTTCCATCAGGAGTTCCTGCTGCAGGACAGCATAGTTACTAAGATTGCGGTGTTCACTCTCGTTATCTACATTCTCACCGCTCTTCTGTTCTTTGTTTCAAAGCTTAGTTCCTACCGTTATAAGCTTCGTTCCGAAAGGGATCACAAGATTATCGTTCAGGCTCTCAGAACCTTCGCAAACATCATCGATGCAAAGGACGAGTACACGAGAGGTCATTCACTCCGAGTTGCTGTCTATGCCAGAGAGCTTGCAAAACGCATGAATCTCAGCAGTGACGAACAACAGCGTGTATTCTACATAGCACTGTTACATGATATCGGAAAAATCGGCATTCCGGACGCAATTCTTTGTAAGCCGGGTGCACTTACGGATACAGAACGTGAGCAGGTTAAGCGCCACGTAGTTACCGGCGGTGAGATTCTTAAAGAATTCACCTCCATAGAAGGCATTTCAGACGGTGCCAGATATCACCACGAGCGTTATGACGGCCAGGGTTACTGCGAAGGTCTCTGTGGTACGGAAATTCCTCTTGTAGCGCGAATTATCGGCGTTGCAGATGCATTTGACGCAATGAGTTCCGCACGTTGTTACAGACCAAAGTGCACTATAGCTTATATAATCCTTGAGATACGTGATAACTTCGGTAAGCAGTTCGATCCCGTCATAGCACAGCATATGCTCGATATGATAAACGAAGGTGTTGCACCGATTGATAATACGAATGAAGAGATACTAAAAAAAATAGAGTAAAAAAGTAGCAGCCTCAGGAATATCCCGAGGCTGCATTTATTTTACATTACTTTTCGTTTACGAAGTGGCTCTTCTGTGTGCCTACGAGAGCTATCTGAACGATGTCACTTGCGATTTCGAATGTGAGGTAGTATTCATCCTCCCAACAAGGGACAATAACGGTTGTGCCGTCAGCCTTGTAACCGATTGCGAAGTACTTCTTGAGGTTTTCCTTCTTTTCGATTCTCATTGTACCAAAGAAGTTTGTTGTGTCCTTGTAATCGTACTTAATGACTGTTACTTCCTGCCAGTCCTTAATCTTGATACCGTCCTTACCGAAATCGAGCTTATCCATAATGGTCATATCCATCTCAGGAACAGCGCCGGTGTTGGACTTAACAGTATACTTAACCTCGGACTCAATAAGTGTTCCGTCATCATACTGATATGCGAACATTAATGTGGAATCGCCATCGCCTGTTGTGTATAAGCCGTGGCCTTCACCTGACTGTGCGACGATCTTTGCATCAGGATTCATGTAATCTGTACAAATCTTACTTACAACATCCTGATCGGCCTTAAGTTCTTCACAGAACTCCTCGATTGTATCGAGTTCGCCGCAACCGCTCCAATCCTCAATTACAAGGTCTGCAATGGTGCCATCCTCATTAATGAGATCCTCTGTTTTTGCAATAGCTTCGTTTACTGTTGAAGGAGTTGCAGGTTCTTCTTCGGGTTCAGGATCTCCATCAAGAGCAGAACGGGATGTATCGGCCTTTGTTGTTCCTACACTACCGATTGAGAAGGAGAAGTTGATTTCTTCGCCATCTTCAACATTAATCCAGGTGGCTGCCATTTCAGAGTCGAGGTTTCTAACCTCTGTTACCTTACCATACCGGCTGTTAAAGAGATACTGGCCCTCATAGTCACATTCATATTCCTCTGGATCATATTCCTCAGTTTCATTATTAGAATAATATAGTGATTCTTCACAATAAGAGCCAATCCAGTCATAATCAGGAAGATGGTCCGTACCCTTATTGTCATATCTGATTACAAATGCAGGATCGGAAGCGTTTGCCTTTGCTGCGCTTTCATTACCTACCATCTGTACCTGTGTTGCATTTCCATTATTATCATTTTTTTCTCTAAGAGAAGCATTATCAGCATAATCTGTAATATATTCGTTTGCAAGCATTGTATCAGCTTTAATCGCAAAGCTCGTCTGTCCTTCCTTCAGCTCAACAGAAATATCTACATACTGAGAATTATAAGAAGAATTGTCAGGACTATCAAAGCCAAATCTTAATGCGTTCAGCTGTGCCCATCCACTTTTATCTTGTTCACTATAGGGTTCAGGTTCTTCACTATTAGATAATATTGACCAACGGCCGTCATATGACGTACCAATCCAAATATCTTCTCCGTCATTATCATATTTTCCCATGACGTTGAAGCCATAATATATTTCACCTTCTGACCAGACTCTGTAAGCCATTGTACCGTTTGAAAGGTACCATCCGCTATCTATTTGGCATCCGTAGAAATCATCATCACCAAGTGTACCGTGATATCCCTCGGAGTTCTCCGACTTTGCATAGAGTGCCTGAACAGCTTCTGTGCTTGCGCTAATCAGGTCATCATTTACTACCTCAATTTTGTACCAATTGCCATTCGTGGGAGTAAATTCAAAACTACCTGAGGAATGGTTTCCTCCAACCTGGGTGTACTCTCCGTCCTGAGCATCGGAAGTTAAAAGTTTGTACTGAAACAGATGATCTTTACCCACAAAAGTAGCAGCATTATCCAATAAATCCGCATTCAGGATAATATTACTCGAAGTATATGTTCCATCCATCTCCGACCCATATGCGAATCCGTTCGCCTTAAAGTCGTCTGCTCCGTCTGCAAATACGTCATTTGCAGGTGACAGTGCAATTACCATTGCTACTGCGCCTATTGTTGCAATAATACGTTTTGTAAGTTTGCTCATTGCAATCCTCCTTGTAAAAAGTGTATGCATTAATCATGAACCCCAAAGTACATCATAAGTGCAACAAACCGGCCGTTTTTTATAAACCCCAAGAAAAAGCTTTCTAAACAAATACAAAAAAAGCCCAAAGTCTTTCGGGCTTTTGCGAAATCAAACTCGTGACTGTTATTGCTTGTCACTCGTTTTCAAGACTCATTTGTCAATCCCCCACTTATAGAAGTGGGGGGTCTTCTCTCACTGAGATAAAAGCGGCACTTCGTGCCTTTATAAATCAATTAATTCAAGATATCATCCTGTGTTAGGAACTCCATGCCGGCGTTTTCCATAGCTGCCTGCACTTTGTCGATGTCGGAAGTTTTAAAGACAACCGTTGCTTTTTCGCTGTCGGTTTGGAGTGAGTACATATATTCGATGTTAATGTGTTCATCGAGGAATTTGTTAAGCACTTCGGAAAGACCGCCTGCATGATGAGGCATTCTTATCGCAAGGACATTTGTAACTCTTGCAGAAAATCCGTTTTCGGAAAGAACTTTTTTGCCCTCATCGGGATTGGAAAGTATAAGGCGGAGAACACCATAGTCCGCCGTATCCGCGAGACTTAATCCGACAATGTTCAACCCGGCTTCAGAAAGAGTGTTCAAAACCTCCTGGAGTCTGCCCTCGCGGTTCTCGATAAAGACCGAGAGTTGTTTAATAAACATACAGCGTACCTCCTTATACAAGTTTTCTGTTATCTATTACGTGGATAGCTTTGCCGTCGCTTCTTTCAAGCGTCTTTGGCTCAACAAGCTTAATCTTTGCCTGAAGTCCGATAGCCCCCTGAACGGCTGAGCCGATTTTCTTTGACAGTGCTTCAATACCCTTAATTTCGTCGGAGAAGAAACGCTCTTCAACTTCTACTTGAAGTTCGAGTGAATCAAGATTACCCTGACGGTCAACAATCATGAGATAATGAGGCGTTGCTCCGTCCATTTCGCAAAGAGCTGCTTCAATCTGGCTCGGGAATACATTTACGCCACGGATGATGAGCATGTCGTCGGAACGGCCTCTAAACCTTCCAAGCCTTGCATTTGTCCTGCCGCACTCACATTTTGCATAGGATATGTCAGTAAGGTCCTTCGTGCGATAGCGGATAAGCGGAATGCCTTCTTTAAGGAGATTGGTGAAAACGAGCTCACCTGTAACGCCCTCTCCAACGGGCTGTAATGTCTTAGGATCGATGATTTCGGGGAGGAAGTAGTCTTCAGCAACGTGAAGCCCTTTGTGGTACTCGCAGTCGCACGCAACACCGGGGCCCATAATTTCAGAAAGACCGTATATGTCATGAGCGTGGATATGAAGCTTCTCTTCCATCTGAAGACGCATGGCCTCCGTCCAGGGCTCGGCACCGCATACGGCAGTACGGAGCTTTATATTGCCGATTTCACCCATTTCTTCAAGTGTTTCGGCGATGTGAAGGAGATAGGAAGGTGTACATGCAATAGCAGTAACCTCGAAATCCTTCATCATTGTAATAAGCTTCTTGGTGTTGCCCGTTGACTGTGGAACTACGGTAGCGCCAAGGTTCTCCGCGCCATAGTGCGCACCAAGACCACCGGTAAAAAGGCCGTAACCATAGGCAATCTGCATACGGTCATCCTTTGTAACTCCGGCCATGGTGAAAGCACGTGCAACGCACTCAGCCCATATTTCTATATCACGTTTTGTGTATCCGACAACTGTTGCCTTACCTGTAGTGCCGCTGGAAGCGTGAGTACGAACTATTTCGCTCATTGGCGCCGCAAACATGCCAAAAGGATAGGTATCACGAAGGTCATCCTTGGTAGTATAAGGAAGCTTGTGAAGGTCTTCTATTCCTTTGATGTCTCCGGGCTCCAGGCCGACAGCCTGCATCTTCTTTCTGTAGTGCTCGACATTGTGATAAACTCTGTCTACCTGCTTAACAAGGCGCGCGCTCTGAAGATGGGCAAGTTCGTCACGGCTCATGCATTCTTTTGCTTCATTCCAAATCATAATAGGCCTCATTCCGAAACGAATAATTATTCATTCTTCAAAAATTTCCTATGATTTTCCACCAAAACCCAACAATTGTCAACTGTTTATTTTAGATTATTCCATCTAAACACTTCTTCATTTCTGCTTTATGCTTGTACATTTTGGTGTCTGCCACCTTCATAATCTCATCAACTGAATGAATATCCTCCTTTTTGTAGAGGCTGTACCCACAGGCAAGCGTAATGGGATACGGGCGGTCCAAAACATATGTAACGTTTTCGAGGAACTGCTCACACTCATTCATGGCCAAGTCCGCATTTTCAGGCTTAATGGGGCCTATCGCAAGCTTAACGTACTCATCTCCGCCAATACGGAAATTCGACTCATATGTGGCATTTGCAACCCTGGACTTTTCAATGGCCTGAGTGGAAAGAAGAATCATCTCGTCTCCGGCTTCATGACCGAAATTGTCATTTACCTTTTTAAGGTTATTGTTATCAAATTCCATAAGAAGAAGGTAATCATCATCGGTCATATCTTCAATCTTTTCGGTAATCATCCTGTTGAAACCGTTTCTGTTGTAAAGACCGGTCATTGTATCGGTAATGGACTTACGCTCCGCATCATGATAGAGGAAACGCACGCCGTACTGACGTCTCAGAGCCTCCGCGGCATTGTCAATGTTTTTAATCCAGAACGGGTAGTTGGATGTGCAGCAGAAAGGCTCTTCGTTAAAGGTAACAACAGAGTACCCGAAAACTTCTTCATTGAAATGAAGAATGTTGAAAATGTATACTGCCGCACGTTTGTCCTCGTCCCAAAGGTCAGGATGCATAATGCCTTTATCAAAGCGTCTTCTGAAATCTACTCTGCTTTCCTTGGCTTCAGGAGAGTCATTTTTATAAGCGCGGTCATTTTTATAAGCAAGAATAACTCTTTCGTTCCCAAGGAAGTTTTCCCTTTTACAAGACTCACCGGAGCCAAAGAAACACTTTTCAGTGACAATAACACTAAACTCCTTAAAGTCTTCCAACCAATAGCAAGAGCTGTCAATCTCCCACAGAAACTCGGTAATCGTCTTTGAATCGATAAGTCGTTCATTCATGAAGTTGAAGATGGAGAAGAACTTCTTAACATCCGTATGCTCTTCTTCAGACTCTATAGTAACTCCTTTTTCAGCATGACAGCCACAGGTTTTCCCGATAAAAACCTTAGGAGTCGGCCTTACAACAGGCTCAAGGGCTGTTGAATCACCAAGCTGCGAAAGAATATAACGAACAATTTCGTGCCCCTTTACCTCCTCTTCTCTGCAGATGGATGTTGTATAATCGACACTGTGAATACCGTCGCCGGAATGGTCAAAGCCCACTACCAAAACCTGCTCAGGAACCTGAATTCCATGCCGCTCAAATGCTTCGCAAATGCTTATTGCCATAGGCTCATTCGCGCACGCAACTGCATCAGGAAGACGTTTTCTGCCGGCAAGAATACTTTCAACAACTTCATTCCCTTTATAGTACCAAAAGTCACCATAGTACACCTTTGACTCGTCGTACTCTATGCCGTTTTCCTGAAGTGCCAGCCTATAGCCTTCAAGCCGCGCCATGCTATGCGGATGTCCGGACTTTCCTGTCATGTACACAATATCACGACAGCCATGTATTTTTATCAGATGTTCAACAATGTGTTTGCTTGCGGAAACATCATCACAAAGGAAGGGCATAAAGCCCGGGATTTCGCGGTCGAACGTGACCTTAAGAAGATTCGGAACTTTGCGGATGCGTTCACATAAGTCCTCAAGAAGCTTCGGCCTAAGCCTTAACGTTTCCGGCATAATGATAACCGCATCCATTTTTTCAAGACTTGCAATGTCAAAAACAAAGCATTCGCCATTCTGGTAGGCTTCGTATCCACCTTCCTGAACGAGTGTTGAAAACACTGCAACATTGATGTTGTTTTTTAATGCTTCGCGCGCTACTCCCTGAAGGAATTCACGCTGGGCAGGCATCTCAACCTGTCCGACAAAAATACCTATTAAGCGCTTTTTACTCATACCCTCAATACTCTCCAGTCACACCTGCGAAAAGTCGCAAATTTAACGTATAGTTAATGCATGAAAGACATGCAAATGTTTCCGGTAGAACCTATGCCCCCGCCAATTCTTCTGCTTTTACACCCCACTCTGAAAGAAGCTTTTCAAGTGAGTTATAGCCGAACGTAAATTCGATAGTAGGCACGGAAACGATGTATCGCTCTTTCCCATCAGAGCTTTCCGTATGTTTTCTGATATAAATTGTGTATAAGGTATCCGGAAGTCCACTTTCCCCAAGATAACGGACCTTTTCGAACGCTTTTCCCGGCTCACCTTTAGCAATCTTCTTTGTTCCCAAAAAAGAGTCCGGGAGGAAGAAATCCTTAGGCTTCTCCTCTCCCGGAAGCAGATCGAAAATACTCATCTGTTCCGGTGCCGTTTCTCGCATAGTCCCTAACCTATCCCTTATCATAATTTCTGCATTAAAAGAAAAAATGATAATTATAAAATAAAAGCAGAAAGCCTTCAAAAAAGCTAACTGCTCTAATTTTACATTATTCTTTTGAAAATGTATACAGACCAAGGTCACGTTTTTACAAAAAAACACGTAAATAAAACGTTTTACTGTGATATTTCTTCAAAAAGTTTCCTGTAAACCTTATCAGTAATGGCACAATCGTTCACGGCACGATGTGCGCCTTCATAGCTGACACAATAATAATCCGCCAAATCCGCCAGCCGATGATGATGAAGCTTTGGAAGAACTCGTCTGGAAAGCTTAAGTGTATCAATAAAATCGTTGTCAAAAGGCGGAAGCTGTCGTATTTCGCAATGGTCATAAAGAAAGTCAATGTCAAAGTTTACGTTATGCCCTACGATAATGTCATCACCAAGAAATTCCCGGAAATCTTCAAGCACTTCTTTTAAGTTCCGTGCATTTTTCACCATTTCATTTGATATACCGGTGAGCTGTGTAATAAAAGGCGAAATCGTGCCTTCCGGCTTAATGAGTTCGGAAAATCTTTCTGTTTCCATACCGTTTCGCACTTTTATCGCACCTATTTCAATTATCTCTTCCATTGCGGGATTAAGCCCTGTTGTCTCAATATCAACAACGGTGTAATCCGTTGCCTGTTTGTTCAGGCTTTCGCCTTTATAAGGACGTTTTTCTTTTTTCTTTGACATTTAATTCCTTCACCTTCCAAAGCCGGACATTCAGGGTGTATCAATTCAAGAACGTTACCGGCGCGGCGTTCTCGCCGTTCGCATCAAAAAGCGACGGAGTTCCGGTTGTGCCCTTGAAGCAACCATCTCCCCGTCGCAAAAATGTTTTTTATAAATTACTTAAGGAAACCGAGATCTCTAATGATTGCGGGCTCAATTGCCTTACCCTGGCAAACCTGGATGAAGGATATAACCTTAAGAACAAATACAATTATTAAGCAAACACCTGCTGCAAACGGAACAATAATTGTAATGCAAAGAATTGCTGCGCAAAGAGTAAGGATTGTGGAAACAACCATGTACTTAATAACCTGACGTGTATGGAACTTAAGGTACTCTGAATCCTTAGCTGCAAGAAGAGCGATAATAATTCCTACAACACCTGTAAGATAGAGAAGAAGGGCATAGCACTTGTTATCGGAAATATCTTTTGCATCAAACTCAGCTGTATGATCGTAATTTACTGCAGCCTTAGCTTCGGGAGCAGCAGCGCCCTGAAGGTTTGCACCACACTCGGGGCAGAATACGGAACCATCAGCTATTTCTTTACCACATTTTGGACAGAACATATTTTTTCCTCCTTAAATTATTCCTTACGGAATTGATGAATTTATTCTAAACATTCATAATTCAAAAGTCAATAACCTAAAGGAACACTTATGCATCAACCCTTGTAGCCGATTTCGTCTGCAAGCTTCTTTTCAATGACAACAATGGCATCTCTGTGCATTCTCATAAATGTAGCAGGGCACTTAGGATCAATCTTGTTCTGCATGAGAAGCTTTGTAGCCGCATCCTGCTTGTTTCCGCTGATAATCATAAGAAGTGTCTTTGCCTTCATGATATTGCCCATTCCCATTGTAAGAGCATAGCGGGGAACATCGTCACGACATGCGAAGAATCTTGTGTTTGCGTCAATTGTGCTTTCATCAAGAACTTCCTTGTGAGCATTCTCGTAAAGTGTTTCACCGGGCTCGTTGAAGCCAAGGTGTCCGTCGGGGCCTACGCCAAGAACCTGAAGATCGATGTCTGTCTTGTCGAGGATTTCGTTAAACTCCTTAAGATTCGCTTCGATATCGCCTGTTCCCTTGGCAACATAAGTATTCTTCTTGTCAATGTTAATATGATTGAAAAGATTGTCATCCATGAAGAAACGATAGCTCTGGTCGTGTGTGGGCTCAAGACCAACGTACTCATCAAGGTTTACGGAATGAACTTTTGAAAAATCAAGACCTTCATCCTTGCATCTTCTTGCGAGCTCCTTATACATGCCGACAGGGCTGGAGCCTGTAGCAAGACCAAGTGTACATGCGGGGTTCTCTCTTACGAGCTTTTCGATAATGTCGGCTGCCTTCTTTGCGCCTTCTTCATATGTATCAGCAATAATTACTCTCATTTTATTTCCACCTTTCTTTGTTTGAAGATTTATCTTTTTATTACAATGTTACCTTTTGCTTTGTAAATGCTGTTCTCAGGAATTACGCCTCTTACGCAGGATGTGGGATATACGTTTGAATTGCGTCCGATGACTGTTCCCGGATTAAGGACGCTGTTGCATCCGACTTCAACGAAGTCACCTACCATAGCACCGATTTTCTTACGGCCCGTAACGATGTCTTCGCCTTCGTTTTTAATAACAACGTTAAGCTTGTCGCTCTTAACATTACTCGTAATGGAGCCGGCACCCATGTGTGACTTAAATCCGAGAATGGAATCGCCAACATAGTTGTAATGCGGTACCTGAACGTTATCAAAAATAATAACGTTCTTAAGTTCTGTAGAGTTGCCGACAACACAGTTATCACCAACAAGAGCGCTTCCTCTTATGAATGCACACTGTCTTACTTCGGTCTTGTGTCCGATAATGCATGGTGCACCGATATATGCTGTTGCAAAAACCGTTGCGTCCTTTGCAACCCATACGTTTTCTGAGATTTCATCGTATTCATCTGCGGGAAGTGTCTTCCCGATTTCGATGATGAGATCGCTTATTCCTGAAAGCGCTTCCCAGGGATACTTGAAGCCTTTAAGATAATCTGCGGCTTTTGTATGTGTAAGATCGTATAAATCATTAATTGTAAGTTTCATTTTTTCTCCTTTATCAGCCTCTGACCTTCTGAAGGTGTCCGGACTCCTTCATTGCATCAATAATCATATCAACATACTTTTCACAATCCTTATATGTTGATGCTTCGCTCATTACGCGGAGAACTGGTTCCGTACCGCTCTTTCTGAGAAGAACGCGGCCATCACCGCCAAGCTCCTTTGTGCACTTGTCAACTGCCTTTTTAACAGCAGGATCGTTAAGTGTCTTGTCCTTGTCATCAACTTCAACGTTCTTAAGCACCTGAGGGAACATCTTGACTTCAGAAGCAAGAACAGAAAGGGGGAGCTGTGTATCAATAAGAACGCCCATAAGCATAATGGCTGTAACAAGGCCGTCACCCGTGTGAGCATACTTACGGAAAATAACGTGTCCGCTCTGCTCGCCACCAATCATATGGTCGTTTTCTTTCATATTTTCGTAAACGTATCTGTCACCGACAGCTGTCTTTTCATATTTAAGGCCGATGTTATCGAGGGCCTTGTAAAGACCGAAGTTTGACATGATTGTTGTAACTACGGTTTCATCAGGAAGAATGCCCTTGTTTCTCATGTGCTTTGCACAAATGTACATGATGGCATCACCGTTAACAACATCGCCGTATTCATCAACAGCAAGACATCTGTCTGCATCACCGTCAAAAGCAAAGCCTACATCAAGCTTGTTCTCACGTACATACTTCTGAAGACCTTCGATGTGAGTTGAACCACAGTTCATATTAACGTTTGTTCCATCAGGAGTGTTATTGATGACATAAGTCTTTGCACCGAGTGCATTAAATACGGAACCGCCAATCATCCATGCACTGCCGTTTGAGCAGTCAAGAGCAACCTTGCAGTTTTCAAAGGATTTGGAGGCAATGCCTGTAAGATATCCGATATAACGGTTTCTGCCGGAATAGAAGTCAATGGTTTCACCGATGTTGTCTTCAACTGCCCATTCGATGTCTTCACCCTCACCGTCAAGATACTGCTCAACAAGTGCCTGAACCTCATCCTCCATCTTCTCGCCTTCGGCATTCATAAGCTTAATACCGTTATCGAAGTAAGGGTTGTGAGATGCTGAAATCATAATGCCGCAATCGAAGCCTTCTGTTCTTGTAATATAGCTTACACACGGTGTGGTTGTAACGTGAAGGAGGTATGCGCATCCGCCTGAGGACGTAATGCCTGATGCAAGAGCATTTTCATACATATATGAAGAACGTCTTGTGTCCTTGCCGATGACAATCTTCGCTTTGTGGTCTTTGCTGTAATACCAGCCGAGGAAACGGCCTATTTTGAATGCATGTTCTGCTGTAAGAACCACGCCTGCCTTGCCGCGGAAGCCATCTGTTCCGAAATACTTGCCCATAAAATTAATCTCCTTTTTGCTTTCCTTTTCTTTAGCCTCTGTATCTGTATGAGCCTCTTTTGTTCGTCCGTCGGGCGGCTTTTTGGCATTTGCGGGAATTTTCCATGTTTTTCCTTCTTTCACGGCTCCCGGAATTTTACCGCCGCGGCATAATGTAGTAACTCTTCTTTCAAGCATATCCCACTGCATGGCAGCGGAACGAACGTCAATATACTTCATATAAGGCTCCTTTCATCCATGAAAATTACCATTTCGTTATACATCCCTCTATCTCATTTGTCAAGTTGTTTATATATTTTTCATCATTGTATCGTGACATTTAAGTTAACGTATCTTGACATTTGATATATATATTCGTCACATTTCATTTATGAGATGTCGTCACATTTGCTGTATTTCCGCGATTTGTGACGTGTTTGTTTTCTCAGGAATTTGGCAAAAACATCTTGACATATCAGTTTTGGTAGTATTTGTCGAACTTTTACTGCCATCAATCACTAATAGTGCCTATGGACACTTTCAACAGCATTATGTAGAATACGTATAAATAGAATAAATATCCAAGACGCGACCTCTGTTCCACATAGACGCCAGGTTGCCATACTATTTCGGAATTATTCATTAATATGTGAGGCATAATTATGAAAAAGAAACTATTAGCAATCGCACTTGTTGCAATCACTGTATTTACAGGAGCACTTTCCGGGTGCAGCACCGGCTCAGGCAATCCTCCTGCACCGACAATAACGCCTGCAGCAAGCGACAGTCCTGCCGTAACACCTGCATCAGAAACTCCTGTTCCTTCCGAAAGTCCAGAAAAAGATTACACTGTGAAGCCCGATACAGACAACTACGTTGAGCTTGCAATCAACGTATATTATAATGATGCAGATCATGCGCATTATGCAAACGAGCCTGCAAAGTCCTCCATATTTGTCACGGAAGAAGGCCAGTACACATTGACATTTGATTGTGAAAAGGACCTTTCAGATGAAGCCAAGTCAAAAGGCGTTTCATCGTTGGCAAACCTCACGGCCATATATCTTCTTGATATGGGTTCCGCAAAAGGTCAGCAGTCTCCAATCACGTCTTGCAGCATTATATTTAACGAAGTCCTTGTTGACGGGACCGCCCTGACGATTACTCAAAAGGAGTCAAAAAGTGCCATCAAGGCATCAGGCATTTTCGATACAAACGACCCCGTAAACGCTTGGGATGGTTCCCAGGTCGAAGAGGTTGCCGTAACAGGCGACCATGTTGCAAACTTCACTACCGTATCTAATCCTAAAACAATATCCATAACCTTCACGCTTTCGAATATAAAGTGGGAAAAGAGCGAAGAGCCTTCAGTTACTCCTGTCGTTTCAAAGAACACTTACATCAATGTCACAAATTACGATGACGTAGATTTCGATGCAAGAAGCTCCAGAGGAATTGCAAAGCTCATGGGGAACGGCATCAACCTCGGAAACACAATGGAAGCTTACGGCCGTGCAGTTCTCGGTACAAACGCTTCCGTTTCAAGCTATGAAACATATTGGGGCCAGCCGATTACAACCGCAGAAATGATAAAAGGCATGAAAAACTGCGGTTTTGACACTCTCCGCATTCCCGTTTCATGGACAAACATGATGAACTATGAAGATGGGGATTATACTATCGACCCGAAGCTTCTTGACAGAGTAGAGGAAATTGTCAATTACGCTATTGACGCACAAATGTTCGTCATCATAAATGACCACTGGGACGGCGGCTGGTGGGGGATGTTCGGTTCCAAGACTCCGGAAACAGTAGAAAAAGCATGGGCAATTTACACTTCCATGTGGGAGCAGATTGCCGAACGTTTTAAAGATTACCCTGAATTACTCATTTTCGAGTCTGCAAACGAAGAGCTTGGAAACGGTCTGAACGATAACACATTATGTGCTGATTCGGGATATCTTACCGAAGACGGCAAATACGAAATGACAAACAAAATCAATCAGAAGTTTGTAGATATCATCAGAGCTTCAGGCGGAAAGAACGAGAAACGTTTCCTTCTCATTGCAGGTTTTAACACAGACATAGACAAAACATGTGATGACCGTTTTAAAATGCCCACCGACACAATTCCAAAGAAGCTTCTCCTGTCCGTTCATTATTACACACCATGGAATTACTGCGGAGCTGAAAAAGACGCCACATGGGGTCTGAAGTCTGAAATGAAAGCAATGGAAGCTCAGATTAACAAGCTTTCAAAATTCACCGATGACTACGGAGTCGTTATAGGTGAGTACGGCGCCCTTCCTGTTTACGACAGTGCAACAAGCACTGCAACACTTAAGACTAATACAGACGTGTTTAATGAATATTTTCATGATTGCTGTGACGCCCTCGGAATATGTCCTGTCCTTTGGAGCTGTAACGATTTCTATAACAAGCGCGAGCTGACAATGATTACAGACGAGATGCTCGATTTCTACATTTCCCGTTGCTACATCAACGAAGCTGCCACAGGTGAGCCGCAGTTCTCTACAATGAGAAAAGAGCGCATGAAAAAATACTATAACAATGCTCCGGAAATGTGGGATTCCGTACAGACTTACGAGCCGGGTACACCGGTTGCATGGATTATGTGGAACGGTGGTGCAGGTACGTATAGTGTTGGAGACACCTTTAATCCGGCAGACAATACTCAGGGAATAAAAGCAAACAATGTAGTTATAACAGGTCCGGGAAATTATAAAGTAAGTCTGGACTTCGAAGGTGGCAACACCGGCCTGACCTTCGCAGCCCTCGCTATTGCCGATTGTGAATTGTTGTACCCCGGCGCGGTTATCAAAATTAACGGCATATACGCTGACGGTAACAAGCTCAGCCTTGCAGGTCAGCCCTACACAAGTTCCGACGACGGAATATGCACAAGAGTTAACCTTTACAATCAATGGGTAACAACTGTTCCCGACGACGCAAGAACAGCATCAGGTTTTAGGGAAGGCTGCACTCCCACTCTTGTTAATCCGACAGACATTGTGAATATTAATAATATAACAATCGAATTTACCTTACTTACAAAATAGCATCAATCATCATTTTTGCCTTAGCACTAAAAATAATGAAACATGTGTGGCCGGGCACACTACTAAAAAAACAGCCGCTTCCATTTGAAAACGGCTGTTTTTTTAGTTTAAATCTATTGATTAGATTTTGTTTGAAAGTCGCTAATAATCAAAGTTTGAAGATTAGTTATATTTGGATTTAATTAAGCTCGTCAGGTTTTCTGAACCACTGAGGATAGAAGTGCTCGTCAAGTTTTATCTCTCCGAACTCCGTCGTCGAACATCCATAATCGGTGTAAGCATTCTTGTGCTGTTCGGTAAAACTTCCATCCTTCGAAACTGTAATTACCGTTGCACCACGTTGCTCTCCCGAGTACTTATAGTCAGGGCCATAAGCTTCATTGTCAACAGAATAGCCATAGTCAAGCATTACGCCTTTATATTCAACAACTGCGTTATTGGAATGGTCATGTCCGCAGAAAGAAGCCTCAAGGCTATGCATTTCATCTGCAAGCACCTCAAAAAACTTATCCTGGCTTTCAGGCGTTCCTTCATTACTGAGTCCGCCGTAGCACACTCTCTCTTCTCCCCATGCTCCCTCAATGTATACGGTATTTTTTGCGAGGCCCTTCGAAAAGCTCGCGACACCATTTTCATCACGTGTCTCCGTAATAAGGTCATCCATCGCGTTCTTATACTCTCCAAACGGAATATGCATAAAGGAGAAGCACTTGAGATATTCTCCGGAAGGCAGGCCTTCCTGCTTCGAAAGTTCTGTAATAGCATCTCTCGCCCAATCAACCTGAGCATCATGTATAACATCGTAAGTGCCCTTGATAATCGAGATAATAGAGGTATCTACATATGCATTCGAATCCACAAGCAAAAGCACCTTTCTTGTACTTCCGTCATTGTTTTTAAGAAGAACAATCTGATTTGAAACGCTTGGTACCGTCTCCGCATCCCTGTCGGAAAAATTCTGCTCGAAGAAACAATACTTATATTCGTCACTCATATAGAGTTCACCGACCTCGTCACGGTCTGCATAATCCACCGCTTCGGTATCGTGATTTCCAAATACAGTAGTGAAGTAAACCTGCTCGTGCTCAAAAATCTCAAGTACGGTCTTGTGCGTCATCTTATTATTGAAAGTATTGCCGCCATAGAAACCAACCACCGGGAGACAGTATGTATTGTCACCGCCAAGTATTACAATATCGGGCTTTTCAGCACGCAGCATAGTAATAAGTTCAGTAATCGACTTCTTGTCATTCTTATAAGAGCCAATGCCTCCACCAATATGGATATCGGTGAAATGCATAATTTTAACGTCACGGTCTGTTGTTATGCAATAATATTCACCCTGCTTTTCCGGTACAAGACGATCAGCTCCATACTCAACAGGATCGAAACTGTCTATATACTTTCTTAACGAAAGGTTGCAGCAGACATTTATGACAAAAAGTATAAGATATAATGCTGCAATGGCAACAACAACATTCAGCAGAACCTGCCACCACTTTGCCTTTTTTCTGTTTTTCTTAATCTTAACCTTATCAGACTTCTTCATGTAAACCCTCTCCAAAAATAGTTAAATTTAGATTTTACTTTCCTTCAGGAAGGCAATGCATCCTTATTTTATCAAGGAATCGTATGCCTTCAGCATGTGCCGAAAACTTTCTCAAGCCAAAATCCAAACTTCTGACTTTCAGGTAGCTTTCCAGGGCCGCGGACGTGTCTGCCATTGGAGGATATTGGGAAACGTGACAGCTGAAGATTGATTTAAGCTGCTTTTTAAAATCGTCTCCGCTCACCTTAACAAACTGATTCGGCTTATCGGTCATGTAATAGCCCAGTGCTTTAAAATCAGTCGCTTCTATGCCATATTCATTCATTATGTTCTCAAAACCCGTAAAAAAGCTTATTCTGCGCACGATATCGCCCACAATCAGGTGATCCTTGTGACACTCATTTTTCACACACGGATCCGGAGCGAAGATAACCTCAGGCTGTGTCTCAAAAATCTTGTCCAAAAGTGCTTTTTCCAAATCCTTCTGGTCATAAAAGCCCGCATCGGAAAAGCCAAGGAACGAGACGTCCTTAACTCCAAGTTCCTCAGCAGCCAAAAGGCTTTCCTGTTTTCGCATCTCTGCCATTTCATTTGCAGACATGTGCATATTTTCCGTTCCAAAGCGTCCGTCAGTACAAATGACAAACGAAACATGTTTACCCATTCTTACAAGCTTCGCAGCCAGTGCACCTGCACCAATTTCAATGTCGTCCGGATGCGGTCCCACAAACAGAAATCGCGAATACGACGTTATCTTCGGAAGATTAATAACCCGATTTACAATCAATGATGTAAGTGACATATTTCCTCCCTATACATACAATCCCACAAGTTATTTTTAGTCTGTCTTTTTAGTAGCAATTTGTCAATAAAATTCTAACTACTTTTTTGCAAATAAATGCCAAACATACCGTAGTTTCAAGTATGTAAGATAAAGGGCTCTATTCATTTTTGAAGATAGAACAGAAATAAATTAATATCTAAAATTCATTCACAATATCATAAGTAAAAATCATCAATCAATAATGGCAATCACATTGCGGAAGCATTACCCTTCTGATACAATACGGCTGAAATAAATGACGTAAGTGCAGGTGACGGTATGTATAACGGATATGTAAAAGTAAAAAACGTTTCAGAAATTGCTGTCGGAATTTTTGATATGCTTCTGGAAGCACCGGAAGTCGCAGCTTTAGCCACGGCGGGACAGTTTATTAACCTTTACCTCGAAGATATGTCAAGGCTCCTCCCAAGGCCCATAAGCATTTGTAAAATCAACAAAAGGCAAGGTACACTACGTCTTGTTTTCAGAGTAGCCGGTGAAGGTACACGACAGCTTTCTGCCTTAAGTGTGGGTGACGAAGTCAAAGTAATGGGGCCTCTCGGGAACGGATTTATCGATATAAATATAAGAAACGCAGTTCTTTTCGGCGGCGGTATCGGTATTCCGCCCATGCTTGGTCTTGCGGAAAAGCTTCATTCCGAAGGCATAAAAGTCACCAGTGTTCTCGGTTACAGAGATGCTGATAATTTCCTTGCGGACGAATTTGAAAATTACGGTGAGGTTGTCATCGCGACAGATGACGGAAGCGTCGGTTTCCACGGAAACGTCGTTCAGGCAGCAGAGGCAGAAGGGCTTGTCAAAGGAAAGGATTCGTGCATTTTTGCATGCGGACCCGGTCCAATGCTTAAGGGTGTGAAAGCCCTTTCCGTAAATGCAGGGATTCCCGCACAAATATCAATGGAAGAGCGTATGGCTTGTGGAGTAGGCGCGTGCCTCGGATGTGTTGTCAGAACAACAGAAATCGACGAACATTCGAAGGTTAAGAATAAAAGAGTATGTAAAGACGGCCCGGTATTTTTCGCGGCCGAAATTGAGATTTGAGAGGTGAAGCCGTGAATTTAAGCGTTAAATTAGCAGGAATAGAATTTAAAAATCCCGTTACGGTCGCTTCAGGAACATTCGGCTCAGGGATGGAATATTCCGAATTTGTCGACCTTAATAAACTTGGTGCCGTTACAACAAAGGGTGTCGCAATTACTCCGTGGGAAGGAAATCCCACTCCGAGAGTTGCTGAAGTGTACGGCGGAATGCTGAATGCAATCGGCCTTCAAAACCCGGGGCTTGACACTTTCTGCTCAAGAGATATTCCTTTTCTCAAACAGTTTGATACAAAGATTATCGTAAACGTATGCGGACACTCTGTCGAAGAATATGTTCAGGCAGTTGAAAGGCTTGCAAAAGAGCCTGTAGATCTTTTGGAAATAAATATCTCCTGCCCAAATGTCAAGGCAGGAGGAATTGCTTTCGGAACAGATCCAAAGCTTGCGGAAGATGTCACAAAGCGCATTAAGGCAGTTGCAAAGCAGCCCGTTATTATGAAACTGAGCCCGAACGTGACAGACATTGCCGAAATGGCTCGTGCGGTTGAGGCCGGCGGAGCAGATGCGGTTTCCCTCATCAACACTCTCACCGGGATGAAAATCGACATTAATCGCAGGAGGTTCGTCCTTGCCAATAAGACCGGGGGTTTTTCCGGTCCGGCTGTAAAACCTGTCGCAGTAAGAATGGTTTATCAGGTCGCAAATGCCATCAAACTTCCCATCATAGGAATGGGAGGAATTGCTTCTGCGGAAGACGCCATCGAATTCATGATGGCAGGTGCGACAATGGTTTCAATAGGCACTGCAAATTTCTTAAATCCAAATATAACTATTGATGTAATTCAAGGAATTCAAGGCTTCTGCGAGAAGCAGGGCATTAAAGATATTAACGATATTATTGGTTGTGTGAAATAAAAAA
>JAZQQJ010000040.1:0-40379 GCA_045629005.1 Lachnospiraceae bacterium | reverse complement strand
GCCGGGGAAAATGATTTGGTTATCGCTATTGGTGGGAGTGCCATGTTGCTTATGATTGGCGTGGGAGTTTATTTGCTTGTTCATGCTTGTGTTCTGTGGCGAGGATTTAAGAAACTATTAAGATAGAAGAAGTTGATTACTATTGCTGGTGGGAATGTTTAAACTCACTTGTAAATTTCAGTTTTGTCAATCAAATGTTTGTTTATGAGGTATCGGAATGTTAAATGGCTTGATTATCAGAGAAGAAAAATTTGAAGATTATAAGAAGACCGAACTGATGACAATGAGAAGCTTTTGGAATAAATTCCGGCCGGGACGTTCGGAGCATAATATGGTACGAATTATCAGAGAATCCAAAGATTATATTCCGGAGATAAGCAGAATAGCGGAATACAACGGCGAGATTGTCGGCGCGATCTAGATTCATAATCAGCATCTTGGCGTAATTGAGTCTGTTACGGATGATGTATATCTGGTCAGATATTGGGAACTTCTTATTCCGGCACGACTCTCAGATGAATTAACAAGAAAGCCTGCTGCAGGAAATGATGTCCTGATTTATTGGAATCACAAAGGTGAGTCGAAAATTACAAGGGTATTCAGGAATATGCTGGAGTAGGAGAAGAAAATGGAAAGTTTATTCGATGAATTTCAGATTATTTGCAGGCGTTTAAATGAAATTGGCATCGTACCTACTTTGATGGGATCGTTGGGCCTGGAATATGTATCAAAAGTTGACTGGGACCCAAAGGATATTGACATTCATGTTCCGGGAGACCCGAGAGGCTGGGCAGCACCCGACGAATTAAGAATATATGACTGGGACAAAATAGTGATGGTTATGAACGAGCTTGGATATGCTTTGACTGACGTTCATGAGCATGAATTCAGAAAGAAAGATATTCGGGTGGGATATGGCTCAATAGACTCATTATATGACTTTGCAGGAATACATGAATCGGATATAGAGCTTGCCCCGTCCGAAACCGTCAAATTCCGCGTGCCCGATTTGAAACAATTCTTAGATATATATAAGGCATCCTCAAAAGATTCCTACAGAAATGACCATAACAACAATAAAGACTTTAAAAAAATTGACTGGTTGAACAGTCAATTGTAAATGTTTTACAGTCCGAAGCGATATTCGCTTTCGGGCTTATCGTTTGCCTTGAGAGCATAAGTAAGTATTACGATGTCAGCAACCGCATCGGGTGTAAGATTTGTATTGTCAATTTTCAGATGATTCTTGAACCAAAATTCACCATCACTTGAGTTTAACTTGTGCTTTTCGTCATCCTTCAGGAGATTGTTTCTGCTCCATTCAACATCACGCTTGGAAGGCTTTCTCTCCTTGCGATGAGGCGTGTCATTGCGACTGAGCCTTGTTTCAAGGTCAGCACTCAGCTCAACAAAATAGAAGTTTCCGCCATTCTCGGTGAACTGCTTCTCAAGAGCAGTGAGATAGTCACGCTCCTCCTGCATTTCAAACGCAGCAACATACGTGAAGACCATATCGACATTATGCTTTACGGCAAGTTCGAACGCCTTCTCTCTGAAAACCTTATTGAATTCGCGCATCGCAGGTGTAGCCAAACCGAAGATGCGGTCGGCAACCTCGATGCTGTCGTGGTTCATCATCATATTATATTTAAGCTTGTCACGCAGACTTTCCGCAACCGTCATCTTACCAACAGCCTGCGGACCACACACTACAATTAAATTAGCCATATCATTCACCTCGATATACTTTGTTGGATATTACTGATTTGACTCAGTGACTTATTTACTGTTTCATTTTTTTACTTTAAGAAAGCTTGTTCTGCCGTATTTGTCAGTCTTTTGAACATATTCGTAACCATCATCAGGCTTGCTTTTTTCTTCTTCATAGTCACGAATAACTTTATTAATGCGCTCAAGAGTAACCGGGTAGCTGAGCTTTTTTTTAATTGTCTCGGAATCCATGCCCAAGTCGTGCATATGACGTATCGCGTCAATATACGCCTCCCGCGCGACCAGCGAAGCAAGGGCTTCCTGAAAATACTTGCCTTCTTCCATAATTACACCTGACTATGCGTTGATTACTAAAATGCTCTCACAGCAATTACTAGAATGCTCTTACATCAAAGTGTAATATATTTGCTATATTGCCGCAAGCACTTTCTAAAAGGTGCCTGCCACATGCCTAAGGGCATTTAGGCAAGACGCGGCAAAAATCGACATTTGTACCTAAACACCGCCGCGGATTAGGTATATTTGGCCCGCAAGCTTTGCTTGCCGGCATAAACGGATGAAATTCAAGATTTGTACCAAAAGCCCGCGTAATTTTAGGCAAGACGCGGCGAAAATCGACATTTGTACCTAAACACCGCCGCGGATTAGGCATATTTGGCCCGCAAGCTTTGCTTGCCGGCATAAATGGATGAAATTCAAGATTTGTACCTAAAGCCTGGAAGAAATTAGGTAAGACGCAGCAAAAATCGACATTTGTACCTAAACACCACCGCGGATTAGGCATAAATGGTCGAAATTCAAGTTTTGTACCTAAAGCATGGAAGAAATTAGGCAAGACGCGACGAAAATCGGCATTTGTACCTAAACGTCGCCGCGGATTAGGTATAAACGGATGAAATTCAAGATTTGTACCTAAAGCCCGGAAGAAATTAGGCAAGACGCGGCAAAAATCGGCATTTGTACCTAAACACCGCCGCGGATTAGGTATAAACAGCCGAAAATTAATCTCTGTACCTAAAGCCCGGAAGAAAATAGGCAAGACGCGACGAAAATCGACATTTGTACCTAAAGATCTCCGCGGATTAGGTACAGGCATACGAAATATAAGCTCTGTACCTAAAGCATAGCAAAATGAAGTAGTAAAGATTACAGAAAACAGCAAAAACAAGCCAAATATGTAACCTTGCGGCTGTGAAAGCGTGGAAAAGTTACAGAAAACAGCAAAAACAAGCCAAATATGTAACCTTGCGGCCAGGAAAGCGTGAAAAAAGTTACAGAAAACGGCAAAAACAAGCCAAATATGTAACCTTGCGGCCGGGAAAGCGTAAAAAAGTTACATAAAACAGACAAAACAAGCCCAATATGTAATCTTCCGCCGGTGAAAGCATGAAAAGGCTTGTCGTGCTTGTTGCGACAAGGGGAATCCTTGATTCCCCTTGGTTACCCATTTGCATATGCCCGGAAAGGCTGTCAATGGGCGCGGTAGCGCCCCGCAGGGTTTACCATTGACAGCCTCTCGGGCATATGCATTAATCGCCCCCTCGCCGGCGCAACCGCAGTGTACGCCCCAATCCCTCACGCCGGCGCAACCGCAGTGTACGCCCCAATCCCTTACGCCGGCGCAACCGCAATGTACGCCCCCCCACATTCCCTCCTCCCACGAACTCCTTTACAAACGATTGAAAAAAGGTATAATTATCTTGTAATAAAGTTAGTAAAACAGCGGGCAACGCATCGCTTCGCCAGATATCTTGGAAGGTAATTGATATGAAAAAGATTAATAATAATGGCGGTTCGAATATAAAGCTTGTTTTGGGTATCATTGCCCTGCTTGCTATTTGTACCGGACTGCTTTTTATAATTTCACTGCTTATGAAGGATATGAATGGGGAAAGCATTGAAAACGGCCCTGCTGTTACAAGTGTAGCATCGAACGGTGACAATGCACAAAGCGGTAAAGACAACAAGTCGGGAAACACCGACACCACTCAGCCCGGTAAAAACGGCTCAGACGACAAATCAGGTAACTCCGGTTCAGACACCACCCAGTCGGGTAATGAGGGCTCAAAGGACAGTCAGTCCGGCAACACGGGCTCGGACGACCCGGCAAAGAATCCAACCTCCGTGCCTACAGCAACTCCCACATCTACACCCACACCTACTCCTAAAGATGTTGAATTCTCGCACAAGGACTATCTCTACAGCGAGGATATTAATGTTGAAATTACCGACACGACAGGAAAGAGCGGAAGCATACGCTACACGCTTGACGGCTCGACACCTGACAAGAACTCCGCTGTTTATTCTGCACCGATTTTAATTCAGGCAGATTCCGATGACTATCCGAACTGCGTTACAATTCGTGCAAAGTCTTTCTATAACGACGGAACGGAATCAAAAGAATTTGTTCACAGCTACCTTGTAAATACAAACATTAACGAACGTTTCTCTACGCTTGTTATGGTTATTTCCGGTGAGCCTTCCGAGCTGAATGAAGCTCCTAACGGCATTCTTACCGGCACGAATTATAAGCAGAGAGGCAGCGACTCCGAGAGAGTTGTTCATATTGAAGCCTTTGATGCAGACGGTAATGAATACTTCTCAATGTACGCCGGTGCACGTGTTTATGGCGGTACATCCAGAGAGCATTGCATAAAGAGCCTTAAGCTTTATGCACGTAAGAAATACGATGATGAAAATACCAAGTTCACTCTGAACGTGTTCGATACAAGAGACCCCGAAGGAAAGAAAGTCAAGAAGTATGACAGACTTGTTCTCAGAAACGGCGGCGATGACTTCCAGGGCGCATTCCTCCGTGAAGAACTTATGCAGGAGCTTGCACAGCAGGCAGGCCTTGACTTCACCGAAAGAGCAGTGCCCGCAGTTGCCTTTGTAAACGGCGAATACTACGGCTACTACTGGCTCCACCAGAACTACTGCGATGACTACTTCCAGCGTGTTTGCGGCAAGGCCGAAGGCGAATATTTCGTATTCGAGCAGACCGAGAAGTCCCTTAGCGGTGGTGGTACTCAGATTGAGAACGAAGTTGCGTACAGATATAACAAGTTCTACAGCACATATTCAAAGGCAGATCTCACGAAGGCAGAGAACTTCGCTGAGGTTGAGAAGATAATAGATGTTGAAAATTACCTTGATTACATGGCTTTCAACATTTACCTTGATAACTACGACTGGCCGCAGGGCAACGTTAAAGTAATGTGCTACTATTCACCGACAGGTGATTACGAGCCTGGCACCTACAGAGACGGACGCTTCTACTTCCTTGTACACGACTCCGATATCGGCACGGGCTGCTACGGTAAGGGTGACATCTGCGATGCTGATAATGACGATATCGAGCGCGTCACAAATTCGAAGAACAGCCATTATTCGGCACTTCTCACAAGCCTTCTTAAGAGAGAAGACTGCAGGGAATACTTCATTGCGAAGCTCAGAAGCCTCGCAGCAAACGAGTTCTCCCTTGATAATGTAAATGCAAAGCTTGATGAGCTTCTTGCCATGCGCGAAGAGGAACTTCCATACTACATTAATCACTTAAGAAGCCTTAAAGACGCAGGCATCTGGTGCACGATGAACAGCGTAAACAACGATGTTGAGACCATCAGAACGTTCGTAAAGAGAAGACCCGAATTTATGGAAAAGTTCATTAAAAACTATTTCGGAGAGTAAATTGACAAACGCATTGCAGGGTGTTAAAATTTTCCAGTCTGTAATGTATAAATACAGGATTTTCACGGTTATGAAAGGACAAAAATATGTCAATTTTTAAAGGTGCGGCTGTTGCTATCGTAACGCCTTTTCACGCAGATGGATCAATCAATTTCGACAAGCTTGGAGAGCTTATCGACTTTCAGGTAAATAACGGAACGGACTGTATCGTCATTGTCGGAACGACAGGCGAGGCATCCACACTTTCACATGAGGAGCATCTCGAGTGCATCCGCTACGCTGTTCAGAAGACAGCTCACAGAATCCCTGTCATCGCAGGCACGGGCTCCAATTGTACAGAGACAGAGGTTTTCCTCTCAACAGAAGCTTACAAAGCAGGCGTTGACGGCGTTCTCCTCGTTTCCCCTTACTACAACAAAGCTACACAGAAGGGCCTCAAGGAGCACTTCGGAGCAGTTGCAAAGGCTTGTGACGTGCCCATCGTGCTTTACAACATCCCTTCCAGAACAGGCGTAAACATTCAGTCACAGACGATTTACGACCTCGCAAAAGAATATGATACAATTGTCGGTGTTAAGGATGCCACAGGCAACATCCCGCAGACAATGGAGCTTATGCAGCTTATGCAGGGCGACTTCGACGTATATTCCGGAGAAGACGAAATTATCACTCCCATGCTTTCCATCGGAGCAAAGGGCGTAATCTCCGTACTTTCAGACGTGGCTCCCATGGACACACACCTCATCTGCCAGAAGTTCTTTGACGGCGATGCAAAGGGCAGCCTTGAACTTCAGATGAAGTACCGTCCACTCATTAAGGCTCTTTTCTGTGAGACAAATCCTATTCCTGTTAAGCATGCTCTTAATCTTATGGGATGGGAGGTTGGTCCGTTAAGACTTCCTCTTACACCTATGGATGAGCCTAATTTTGAGAGACTTAAAGCTGAGCTCAAGAATGTCGGATTGATTTAAAACTTACTATTCGCACAATCTACGGGTCGCCTTAGGGGGACCCGCTTATTGCATATCATTATTTTTGAACAAAGTTAAAAAATGATGATTGCATATCATTATTTTCTGAACGAAGCAGCGCGCGTAGCGTCTGCGAGATTAATTGTAATTAATAGAAAGCAGGTGTTGAAATGATCAAGATTGTTATGGTTGGTTGCAACGGACGTATGGGCCGTATTATAGCAGACCTTTTGAAAGAAGATACGGAAGCAAAGATAGTTGCCGGAGTAGATAAATTCGGTACACCTTCAGGTGAATACCCGGTGTTTGAACAGCTTTCCGATTGCGACGTTCAGGCTGATGTTGTTATTGACTTTTCATCACCTACCGCACTTGATAATATTCTCGAAACATGCGAGAAAAAGAAAATGGCCGTTGTCCTTTGTACAACAGGCTATTCCGAAGAGGATGTTCAAAAAATCAACGATGCAACCGAACGCGTTGCAATTCTTCGTTCCGCAAATATGTCCCTTGGCGTAAACCTTCTTCTGAAGCTCGTCAACGAAGCTGCACAGCTTCTTCTTGAGCAGGGCTTCGATGCTGAAATCGTTGAGAGACACCACAATCAGAAAAAGGATGCACCTTCAGGCACGGCGCTTGCTTTCGCCGATGCAATCAACGACGCTGTTGACTATCAGTACGAAAATGTTTATGACCGCCACGAAGTCAGAGAAAAGCGTAAAAAGGCTGAAATAGGCATTTCTGCTGTTAGAGGCGGAACTATAGTCGGTGAACACGAGATTCTTTTCTGCGGTCCCGACGAAGTTATTGAGTTTAAGCATACTGCATACTCAAAGGCTCTTTTCGGAAAGGGCGCAATTGCGGCAGCAAAGTATATGGCAGGAAAAGAACCCGGCATGTACTCAATGCGAGATGTAGTTTATTGACAGTGGCTTGTTATTCCTGATATGGGAAAGAAATGTTTCACGTCATTATGAAAGGATTTATTTATGGCAAAGATTCTTATCGCGGATGATAATCCGGATATTATTGATGTACTTTCGGTTTACGTTGAAAAGGAAGGCTATGAGCCTGTCACGGCAGGTGACGGTGAGCAGGCATATCTTCACTTCTTAAACGATAATCCCGTATGCGTGCTCCTTGATGTTATGATGCCCAAAATGGACGGCTTCGAGGTGTGCAGAAAGATAAGAGCGAAGTCCGATGTGCCTGTTATTCTTATTACGGCACGAGGAGAGGATTACGAACGCATTATGGGCCTTGACATAGGTGCGGACGACTACATTGTCAAGCCCTTCAGCCCGAGCGAAGTAATGGCACGTGTGCGCGCCGTGCTCAGACGTCTTAACATCAATAAAAATGAAACAACCGAAAAGAGCAGCGTGTGCACCGTCGGCAATCTTGTAATAAATCTCGACGAGTACAGATGCAAGATCGGTGACGAAGAAGTTAAGCTCACAAAGAAAGAAATTGAAACCGTATGGGTGCTTGCTACAAACCCGGGAAAGGTTTTCTCAAGAGATATGCTTCTTGACAGACTCTGGGGCTCTGATTATGAAGGCGACCCGCGTACAGTTGACTCACACATTAAGAGACTGCGCGCTAAGCTTGATAAATCCAGTGTAGAACATGTCGGCTGGACCATAACTACCGTATGGGCAGCGGGCTACAAATTTGACAAAACATGATGAAGTATAACGCTGCAAAACGGTAAAACAGATGAGGCGCATGGCAGCAATAGTGATACGGCATAAGTAATGGCAAAGAAGAACGGTAAAAACAGCATATTCGGCGGTTTGTTCCTGAGAACGTATTTGAGCTTCGCAGGTGTAATTGCTGTGTTTGCAATCATTCTCGGTGTTCTTTTCATGCGTCTTTACGAGAAGGCCGTTATAAGCGACTACGAAAATGAAATACAGCTGAGAACGGAGAAGTTTTCGAAGAAGTGTTCGGAAATGTACCTTAAAGGACAGTCAAAGGACTTCATGGACATCTTCCATAAAGCGCTTGCAGACATTAACGACTACAAGATTTCGTTCTGGCAGAACAAGGATTCGTCAAAGCCACTTTCCTTTGGTGAGGACATTGATAATTCTCCTGAAATTAATCACGATTATCTGGATGCAATCATAGGCAGCTTTTCAGGAGAAACAAGGCTTGTAATTCGTAAGGCAAACAATCGTATTGCCTGTGCGGCACCGATTTACGGTGAAGAGGATGAAAACGGGCATGCTGAAGTTATCGGTGCTGTTCTTTTGCAGGATAACCTCGGAACAGACCCCACCGATATCGGCGTAAGGCTAATCTTCATTTCTTTACTTGTTGCACTTGTTGTAACGGCTATTATCGCCGTTCCCGTAATCGGAATGATTACAACACCTATTTCCACCATACGTTACACGGCATTTTCACTTGCTGACGGAGATTACACTGTTAAAACAGGCATCGACAGGAAGGATGAAATCGGACAGCTTGCGTCAACGGTTGATTTCCTTGCAGACAAGCTTGCTGAAAACGAAAAGGAGAGGCAGAGCATCGAGCAGATGCGCCGCGACTTCTTTGCGAACGTATCACACGAATTAAGAACACCTATTACCGTTGTAAGAGCCTATGCAGAAAGCCTTAACGACGGTGTTGTTACAAACCCTGAAAAGGTTAGCCAGTACTATGCCCGCATCCTTAACGAATGCGTAAACATGGAACGCCTTGTAGGAGATTTACTTACACTTTCAAAGATGCAGAATCCCGACTTTGAGATTGAAAAAGAGCCTGTTGACCTTCAGCAGGTATTCATTGAACTACTCAGAATGGGCAAGACACTTGCTGACGAGAAGAACGTTAAGCTTAAGTACTCCGCACCCGACGCACCTTGCGTTATGATGGCGGATTACGGACGTCTCCGTCAGATGTTCATTGTCATTCTTGATAATGCGGTTAAGTTCTCAAACGAGGGCGGAAACGTTTACCTTGGCCTTAAGAGGTCCGGGGATGACATCGTCTGCTCAATCCGCGATGAAGGCATCGGTATACCCGAAGAGGATCTTCCTCTTATTTTCGAAAAGTTCTTCAAATCAAAGACACGTCAGAACGCAAAGGGCTCCGGACTCGGCCTTGCCATTGCTAACCAGATATGTAAAAAACACGGTGGCACAATTAAAGTTGAAAGTGAGAAGGGTAAGGGCACATGCTTTACCTTCACTTTTACAAACGTAGAAGAAATCCGGCAGTAGAACGCTGCAGGATGACCCGGATATATTTAACAGTTAAACTGTTAGAAGGAGATTAATGTACGAAAATAAAGAAACAGAAGAACGTTTGATTCTTATTGGTGTCTCTACGGGAGACACCTTTAAAAACGGACAGATACAAAAAGACGATACAATGGAGTCGCTCGAGGAACTTAAAGAGCTTGTAAAGACTGCCGGGGCAGTTGTTGTGGGCACACTCGTCCAGAACAGGGAAGAGCCCGACAGGACCACATATCTCGGAAAAGGTAAGGTGGAAGAGCTGACGAGCCTTATCGCAGAGCTTGATGCGACAGGAGTAGTATGCGATGATGAGCTGACTCCCGCACAGCTCAGTAATCTTGAGGACGCCATTGATACAAAGGTTCTCGACAGAACACAGGTTATTCTTGATATATTTGCACAGCATGCAAGGACACGTGAAGGTAAGATTCAGGTTGAACTTGCACAGCTTAAATACAGACAGTCCCACCTTGTCGGAATGAGAGACAATCTCTCAAGACTCGGAGGCGGAATCGGCACAAGAGGTCCCGGTGAGAATAAGCTCGAAATGGACAGACGACTTATTAAAGACAGAATTTCCGAGCTGAATTCCGACCTTGACGATGTTGTACGCTCCAGAGATGTTACAAGAGCACAGCGAATGAAAGCAAACGTACCGACGGCAGCCATTGTAGGCTACACGAATGCCGGTAAATCCACGCTCTTAAATAAGCTTACGGGTGCAAACGTACTCGAAGAAGACAAGCTGTTTGCAACACTTGACCCGACGGTCAGGGAACTTCTCCTTGAAAAAGGACAGAAAATACTCCTTACCGATACGGTAGGCTTCGTAAGAAAGCTTCCTCATAACCTCGTAGATGCATTTAAATCCACACTTGAGGAAGCAAAATACTGCGATATCATACTACAGGTAGTGGATGCCTCCTCACCCGACTACGTTAAGCACATGGAAGTCACATACGACACTCTTTCCGAGCTTGGAATATCCGGGAAGGTGTTTGTGACACTTTTTAACAAGTGCGACAGGCTCACGGAGGAAGTCCAGTTGAAGGATCCGAAGGCAGACTACACGCTGAGAATCTCTGCTAAAGAGGGTTCCGGGCTTCCGGAGCTTTGCAGCCTCCTCGACAAAATCATTAAAGACGGACGTGAATACATTGAAAAAGTGTTTGCGTTCAACGAGGCGGGAGAGATACAAAAAATCAGACGACACGGGCAGATTATTTCCGAAGAATACATGGAAGATGGCATTCATGTATGTGCATATGTGGAAAAGTAGTCCCGGTTTCGGACTAAAATGGTGATAAACATTCAAAAAAGGGTAAACTAACTTACCCTTTTTTTGTATTCTACAAATGAAAATCAAAGAAAAAAAACGAAAAATCCGAATAGACTAAAAAGAGAGTCAAAAAAGCCGAAAGATTATTTGAACACAAGATATTGTGGTTTATAAAAAGTTTATTTCAAGATTATGTATTTGGGACTTGACATCAAAGAGACCATTTACTACACTTGAAATCGCTCCCCCAAACTTTAGAGGAGGGAACGGGGGACAGACTAAACAGACTGACAGAAGGTTTGAAAGGAGAATGTATCTATGATCAGTGTAGTTAAAAGAGACGGCGAAATTACGGATTTTAATATTTCCAAGATTGCTAACGCTCTCTCAAAGGCATTCACAGCCACTCAGAAGAACTTTAATGATGACATCATTAATCTTCTCGCTTTAAGAGTTACAAGCGATTTCCAGTCCAAGATTAAGGACGGAACAATCAGCGTTGAAGACATCCAGGACAGTGCCGAGCATGTCCTTGAACAGGCAGGTTACACGGACGTTGCCAAGGCATACATCCTTTATCGTAAGAACCGTGAGAAAATCCGTAACATGAAGTCCACAATCCTTGACTACAAGGAAACCGTAGATAAGTACGTTAAAGAAGAGGACTGGCGTGTTAAGGAGAATTCCACCGTTACATATTCTGTAGGCGGTCTTATTCTTCACAACTCAGGCGCAATCACAGCCAACTACTGGCTCTCCGAAGTTTATGACTCCGAAATCGAAAGCGCACACAGAAACGCAGACATCCACATTCATGATCTTTCCATGCTTACAGGCTACTGCGCAGGATGGTCATTGAAGCAGCTCATCCAGGAAGGTCTCGGCGGCATTTCCGGCAAGATTACTTCCTCACCTGCAAGCCACCTTTCCACACTCTGCAACCAGATGGTTAACTTCCTCGGCATTATGCAGAACGAGTGGGCAGGCGCTCAGGCATTCTCCTCATTTGATACATATCTCCCACCTTTTGTTAAAATAGATATTCTTCCCTACAAGGAAGTTAAGCAGTGCATCCAGTCATTCGTTTACGGCGTTAACACACCTTCCCGCTGGGGCACACAGGCACCTTTCTCAAACATCACTCTTGACTGGACAGTTCCCGCAGACCTTGCTGAGCTTCCCTGCATAATCGGCGGTAAGGAAGTTGACTTCTGCTATAAGGACTGTAAGAAAGAAATGGATATGATTAACAAAGCTTTCATCGAAATCATGATTGAAGGCGATGCTAACGGCAGAGGATTCCAGTATCCTATCCCCACATACTCCATCACAAGAGATTTCGACTGGACAGAAACAGAGAACAACAAGCTTCTCTTCGAAATGACAGCAAAGTACGGCACACCGTATTTCTCAAACTATATTAACTCCGACATGGAGCCTTCTGATGTAAGATCCATGTGCTGCAGACTTCGTCTTGACCTTCGTGAACTCAGAAAGAAAACCGGTGGTTTCTTCGGTTCCGGCGAAAGCACAGGCTCAATCGGCGTTGTTACAATCAACATGCCGAGAATTGCATATCTTGCAACAGACGAAGCGGATTACTTCAAGCGCCTCGACCATATGATGGACGTTGCAGCACGTTCCCTTAAGGTTAAGAGAGATGTTATCACAAAGCTCCTTGAAGAAGGCCTCTATCCTTACACAAAGAGATACCTCGGAACCTTCGCAAACCACTTCTCAACAATCGGTCTTGTAGGTATGAACGAAGCATGCCTCAACGCAAAGTGGATCGGTCGTGACCTGAACGATAAGACAGCTCAGGAGTTCACAAAGAAGACTCTCAATCACATGAGAGAGCGCCTCAGTGACTACCAGGTACAGTACGGTGACCTTTACAACCTTGAAGCTACACCCGCAGAGTCAACAAGCTACCGTCTTGCAAAGCACGACAAGCAGCATTACCCTGACATCAAGACAGCAGGTAAGCCCAGCGATACACCTTACTACACAAACAGCTCACACCTTCCTGTAGAAAGTACAGCAGACATTTTCGAAGCTCTCGACGTACAGGATGAGCTCCAGACTCTTTATACATCCGGAACAGTATTCCACGCATTCCTCGGTGAAAGACTTCCCGACTGGAAGGCAGCAGCAAAGCTTGTCCGCACAATTGCCGAGAACTATAAGCTTCCGTACTACACAATGTCTCCCACATACTCTGTATGTAAGACACACGGCTACATCTCCGGCGAGCACAGCACATGTCCTACATGCGGTGAGAATGCAGAAGTTTACTCACGTATCACAGGCTACTATCGTCCTGTACAGAACTGGAACGATGGTAAGGCTCAGGAATACAAGAACAGACTTGTATACGACATCGCAGGCTCAAGAAAGATGCCTGTAGGTGAGTCCAAGGCTTCCGGTGACGGAATGGTTGAGATTACATCCGACGGCAGCAACGACGGCGAAAGACTTCTTCTTTTCACAACAAAGACCTGTCCGAACTGTAAGCTTGCAAAGGAATTCTTGAACGGTGTTAATTACGAAGTCGTTGATGCTGAAGAAAATCAGGATCTCGTTTCACAGTACGGTGTTATGCAGGCTCCGACACTTATCGTATTAAAGAACGGTGAGTTCAGGAAGTATGCAAATGCCTCCATGATTAAGGGCTTCGTTGACCAGAGATAGAATTACGATTTAGACTGACAGACAGCGGGTCGGCACAATTGTGCCACCCGCTCTTTGTGCGAATAGGATTCAGCCGGATACGTTGCGAGCGGGTTCATTATTTCGCACAATCGGAAAAAATAAAAGGAGGCAGGAAAAGCATGAGTTACGCAGACAGAGTGTTTGTTGACATGTGTTCCGACATTCTTGAAAACGGTACCGATACAAGAGGAGAGAAGGTTCGCCCTCATTGGGAAGACGGCGAGCTTGCATATACAATCAAAAAATTCGGCGTAGTTAACCGCTACGACCTTTCAAAGGAGTTCCCGGCTCTTACGCTCAGAAAGACGGCCATCAAGTCCGCAACAGATGAAATCCTCTGGATTTGGCAGAAAAAGTCCAATAACATCCATGAGCTGAACAGTAAGATTTGGGACGCATGGGCCGACGAGAACGGTTCCATCGGAAAAGCCTACGGTTATCAGCTCGGCGTTAAGCACGAGTACAAGGAAGGCATGATGGACCAGGTTGACAGAGTAATCTGGGACCTCAAAAACAATCCTTACAGCCGCAGAATAATGACGAATATTTATGTTCATGCAGATTTGCATGAAATGAATTTATATCCCTGCGCATATTCAATGACCTTCAACGTTACAAAGAGAAAGGACTCTGACAGGCTTGTCCTTAACGGCATTCTTAACCAGCGTTCACAGGATGTGCTCACAGCAAACAACTGGAACGTGTGCCAGTACTCGGTTCTTCTTCACATGATTGCAAGAGAGTGCGACATGGAAGTCGGAGAATTCATGCATGTCATTGCAGACGCGCACATTTATGACCGCCACGTGGACATTGTAAAGGAGCTTATTAAACGCCCTCAGTACGATGCACCCACACTGTGGCTCAACCCCGATGTAAAGCATTTCTATGACTTTACTCCCGAGGACGTTAAACTTGAAAATTATGTAACCGGAGAACAGATTAAAATACCGGTTGCAATCTGATAACCGGAAACGCGGAGAACTCCGTGTTATCAAATAAAATTATAGTGTAAAAACCACGGAGGAAATGCATAATGCAGGCTATCGTTGCAGTTGATAAAAGATGGGGAATCGGTTATAATAAGAATTTGTTGGTCAGCATTCCCGGAGATAAGAAGAACTTCAGAAAACTGACTACAGGAAAGACCATAATCGTCGGCAGAAAGACGCTTGAAAGCTTCCCAAACGGATTACCCTTAAGTGACAGAACGAATATCGTTGTTACAAGGAAAAAGAACTACGACGCACACGGTGCAATTGTTGTAAGCTCCCCCGAAGAAGCATATAAAAAGGCTCTTGAGATTTCAGCCGAGGATGACATATTTGTTGTGGGCGGCGGCGAGATTTACGCACAGCTCATCGACAAGTGTGATACGGCCATCGTTACAAAAATCAATTATACTTATACGGCGGACACCTATTTCCCGAACCTTGACGAGGATGACCGCTGGGAGTGCGTTGACGAGTCTGAAGAAATGACATGCTTTGATATGGAATACGTCTTCTGCACCTACAAGAGAAAGTGAGCTTTATGTTAAGTATTATGTCGGTTGAAGCCGAATGGCTTGCACCTGTCGGATTCCTTCTTTGTTTTGCACTTACGGCACTGATGATTGCTGCTTTCAAAAAGCGTCTTCCGAGGGACCAGGGAAGAAAGTTTGCCGTTGAAGGCAATCTTTCCGAAGGAAAGGCAAGAGGAGCGGGAATAGTATTCGTTTCCGTGTTTGTCTTAATGGCAGCGGTTTTCTGCAGAATAGGTTCAGGCTACATTTTCTATCTTATCCTCATATTTGCTTCAATGCTTACGGGCTTCTTTGACGATGCATCCGAAAAGCCGTGGGGCAATGTGAAAAAAGGTCTTTTCGACCTTCTTATTTCGGGCGGAATCGCAGCGACATACATCATTTATAACGACACGGAAGTCGAGCTGGCATTCTTTGACACAAGCTTCGTAATACCTGTCTGGCTCTTTGCAATCATTGCAACAGCACTTGTATGGGGCATGATTAATGTTACAAACTGCACCGACGGTGTTGACGGACTTTCCGCATCACTCACAATCATTACACTCCTTTCGTTCGTAGTAATGAACTATATGCGCGGAAATGCCGGCAACATGTCCTACACCGCAATACTTTTCATCGGTGCACTCCTTGCATATCTTCTCTTTAACGCCAATCCTTCAACGGTGCTTATGGGAGATGCGGGCTCAAGAGCAATGGGAACGCTGATTGCCATCATGGCTCTCACATCAAGAGACCTCTTCATGGTTATCATTTTCGCCATTGTCATCTGCCTTGACGGAGGACTCGGACTTCTTAAGCTTTTCCTTGCAAGAACGGTTAAGATTAAGATCCTTAAAAACACAAGAACACCTCTTCACGACCACGTAAGAAAGGTTCTGAACTGGTCAAACACACAGGCGGTATTCCGCTTTGTAATAATACAGACAATTGTGAGTGCAGCAGCACTCTGGATTATAGCTTTAATCTGATTTTGGAGGTTTACACATGAAAACTGTAGCTGATTATGTAAGAACAATCCCTGATTTCCCTGAACCCGGCATTATGTTCCGCGACGTTACAAGTGTCATTCAGGACCCTGACGGACTTCATCTCGCAATAGATGAGCTCCAGAAGCTCACCGACGGCGTTGATTTCGACGTTATCGTAGGACCCGAGTCCAGAGGCTTCATTTTCGGTGTTCCCATCGCCTACAACCTTAAAAAATCCTTCATTCCCGTTCGTAAGAAAGGTAAACTCCCTTGCGAAACAATAGAGCAGACCTATGACCTCGAGTACGGCACAGCCACAATCGAGATGCACAAGGATGCCATCAAAAAGGGACAGAAGGTTGTTATCGTTGACGACCTCATTGCTACAGGCGGCACAATAGAAGCTATCATCAAGCTCGTTGAGCAGCTTGGCGGCGAAGTTGTCAAAATCATTTTCCTTATGGAGCTTGAAGGCCTTAAGGGAAGAGAAAGACTTAAAGGGTACGACATAGCAAGTGTTGTTGCTTACCCAGGCAAATAAATTTGTCGGACTTTAAGTGGTATGCTTTGTAAAAGATGCACGAACAGATAATTGTGGGAGGAACGGTATGGTTCGACAGGACTACGAATATGTAGTTAAAAAACCAATACTTGAAAAAACACTTTCCACGCCTGCGGATTTTACCGATCCGGAGGCACTGTTTGAGCGCCTTAAAAACACCATCCATTCGTACCGACCCGGCACAGAGCTGGAGCTCATTGAGAGGGCTTATACCCTTGCGGCACAGCTTCATAAGGACCAGGTGCGAAAATCCGGTGAGCCTTATATCATCCATCCCCTCTGTGTAGCTATCATCTTGGCAGAGCTTGAGCTCGATAAAGAAACGATAGCAGCCGGTATACTTCACGACGTTGTTGAAGATACCGACATTACGTTGGATGAAATACGTGCCCGGTTCGGAGATGAGATTGCACTTCTCGTGGATGGTGTTACAAAGATCACCCAGTTGAACTACGACCTCGATAAAGTCGAAGTTCAGGCGGAGAATCTTCGAAAGATGTTCCTTGCAATGGCAAAGGACATCCGCGTTATCATGATTAAGCTTGCCGACCGCCTTCACAACATGCGTACCATGCAGTACCAGCCTGTTTTCAAACAGCAGGAGAAGGCACACGAAACGATGGACATCTATGCGCCCCTCGCACAGCGACTCGGTATCAGCCGTATTAAAGTTGAGCTTGACGACCTCTCACTGAAGATTATTGAGCCCGAAGTATACGCCGACCTCGAAGACAAAATCGAGCTCCGTAAAAGCGAACGCGAACAGTTCATGTCCGACCGCATCGACGAGATTGCGGAAAAGCTTGAAGAAGGCCAGATAAACGCACAAATCGACGGACGTATCAAGCACTTCTTCAGCATCTACAAAAAGATGAAAAACCAGAATAAAACTCTGGATCAGATATATGACCTCTATGCCATCCGTATCATCGTGGATTCCGTTAAGGACTGCTACGCTGCGCTTGGTATTATGCATGAGATGTATAAGCCCATCCCCGGCCGTTTTAAAGACTACATCGCTATGCCAAAGGCAAATAACTACCAGTCATTGCACACGACACTTATCGGCCCCAACGGCACACCCTTCGAGATTCAGATTCGTACAATGGAGATGCACAAGGTTGCCGAATATGGTATCGCTGCGCACTGGAAATACAAAGAAGCACAAAACGGCGTAAAGAGCGACGCATCTCTCGAAGAGAAGATGCAATGGCTCCGCCAGATTCTCGAATGGCAGAAGGATATGTCGGACAACAGAGAGTTCCTCTCAAACGTTAAATCCGACCTTAACCTCTTTTCGGATTCCGTTTACTGCTTCACACCTACAGGTGACGTTAAGACGCTTCCTACAGGCTCAACGCCTATAGACTTTGCATATTCCATACACTCCGCAGTCGGCAACAAGATGGTAGGCGCACGCGCAAACGGCCGCCTTGTTACACTCGACTACGTCATTCAGAACGGTGACCGTATTGAAGTTCTCACATCACAGAACTCCAAAGGCCCGAGCCGTGACTGGCTCAACATATGTAAGAGCGGTCAGGCAAAGAATAAGATTAACCAGTGGTTCAAGACCGAACTTAAAGAAGATAACGTAGTACACGGCAAAGAACTCATCCTCGCCTACTGTAAAGCAAAGGCGATCAATCCACAGGATGTCCTTAAGCCCGAATTCATGGACGTAATCATGAAAAAGTACGGCTTCCATGAATGGGATGCAGTGCTCGCAGCCATTGGACACGGCGGCGTGAAGGAAGGCCAGATTGTAAACCGCCTTCTCGAAGAAGCAGAGAAGAAAGAAAAACGCGAAATGACCGACGAACAGGTCATGGAAGCAGTGCAGGAGGCTAAAGAATCAAGAAAGCCCGTCCGCATCAAATCACACTCCAGCATCATCGTACAAGGTACAAACGACGTTGCCGTCCGCTTCTCCAAATGCTGCTCACCCGTTCCCGGCGATGAGATTTGCGGCTTCGTAACGAGAGGCCGAGGCATATCCATCCACAGAACAGACTGCATCAATGTCCTCAATGCCTCCGACGAAGAGCGAATCCGCATGATTCCCGCCGAATGGAGCATTGATGACAAACAAAGCGGCACCTACTTTGCCGAAATCAACATTTATGCCCATAACAGAAGCGGCATCATTCTCGACGTTTCCAAGGTTATGACCGAGAACAAGATTGACATGTCCTCCGTCAACAGCCACGTAAGCAAGAATGGCGTTGCCACAACAACAATCGGCTTCGAAGTAAGCAGCACCGAAATGCTCGCAACAATAATCGGCAAGCTTCGCCAGATTGAAGGCGTTATGGACGTAGAAAGAACTATGGGATGATAAACGTAATAATGCGAGGCCTGGATTACGGTCAGGATATTGGGCCGCTTGTCCGGGCTTTTTTCCCCGAATGGGACTACAAAATAGAATATAACGAAGACCCTGCGGCACCCTCAGAAATACCCGACGCCCCCTGGCTTAAGGTTACACTCTGGGAGAACCGCTTCAAAGTAAACGCAGGCGAAGGAAACAGAGGAATAGGCCGCTTTGATAACTTCTCAGAGACACCCGAAGGCTGCTACAGAAACGAAGGCACCCCCGACAGAAGAATGTACCGTAACCACCTCCACAGAGCCGTATATAACGTCCTCTCCGAGCTTACCGGTAAAACCCTCCCCTGGGGCACCTTGACAGGCGTACGCCCTACAAAACAAGCCTTCGAAATGGAACGCCTCGGCTACGACCGCGACCGGATTATTACATACTTCGCAAACGAATACCTCACATCAAAAGAAAAAGCCGAAATGGCCATAGACGTCACCAGGAACGAGAAAAGACTCCTCCAAGGACTCTCCTTCGACGACACCTACAGCCTCTACATTGGCGTGCCCTTCTGCCCAAGCATATGCCTCTACTGCTCATTTTCATCCTACCCCCTCAAGCAGTACACTACTTCCGTAGAACCATATGTTTCCGCGCTTCTTAAAGAAATCGAAGCTACCGCCCGGATGTTCAAAAACAAGAAACTCATCTCCATTTACTTCGGAGGAGGCACACCCACCACCCTAAACGCAGAACAACTCCGCACAATCATCGAAAAGATTAAATCTGCATTTAACCTCGACTACTTACGCGAATGGACCGTCGAAGCAGGCCGCCCCGACTCCATCACAAAAGAAAAACTCCAAACCCTCAAAGACCTCGGCACAGACCGCATTTCCGTGAACCCACAGACAATGCGCCAGCATACACTCGACCTCATCGGCCGACGCCACACAACCGAACAGACAATAGAAGCCTTCAAACTCGCCAGAGAAGTCGGCTTCGACAACATAAACATGGACCTCATCGCAGGCCTCAACGGAGAGACAATCGACGACTTCAAATACACCCTCGACGAACTTAAAAAACTCTCCCCCGACTCCATCACCGTCCACACCCTCGCCATTAAACGCGCAGCCCGCCTGAACGAACAGATGGACGAGTACTCCGACACAATGTCCAAAGACGCCTCCCTCATGACCACCTACGCAGCCCACTACATGAAGGAAAACGGATATGAACCCTACTACCTCTACCGCCAGAAAAACATGTCCGACAACCTTGAAAACACAGGCTACGCACGCCCCGGCAAAGAAGGCCTCTACAACGTCCTCATCATGGAAGAATGCCACACCATCGCCGCATGCGGCCCCGGAGCATCCTCAAAACTCGTCCGCACCGACGAACAATACGGCCAAGGCTTCCTCAACGAAACAATGGACCAGCCCCACGACCAATACACCGTCAGAAAGATTGAACGCGCCGAAAACGTCAAATCCGTCAAAGACTACATCGAACGCATCGACGAAATGATTGACAGAAAACGCAAACTCTTCAACGCGGAATAACAGTGTAATACAAGCCTTTATATGGAAAGAGGAATAACATTGTAATACAAGCCTTTATATGAAAAGAGGAATAACATGTACTACAACCCTTCAGACGAAATAAAGAAAATCATTGCTACACTTAACCTTCAAGGCATTGCAGAAGGCGACATAGAAGACCACATCGACCACGGCGAACTCGTATCACGCCTCACCGACCTCCTCGCCGACCACATGCACCTCGACGAACAAACCAAAGAAACACTCCACAACGCCGCCGTCCTCCACGACATCGGCAAACTCCAGATTTCCCAGAACATCTACGGCCGCGCCAAAACCGGCCTCCACGTCTCCGAAATCCGCTACATGCGCACCCACCCCGGCCTCGGCGCCCAGATGCTCACCCAATGCACCTACCCCACCCAGATCATTGACGCCGTCCTCCACCACCACGAAGCCTACGACGGCAGCGGCTACCCCTCCGGCATAGCCGCCGAACGCATCCCCTACGCCTCACGCCTCATCTCCGTCTGCGACTCCTTCGTAACACTCGTCTCAGACAGACCATACAGACCCGCATTCGATGTCAAAAAAGCCATAGAAATGATGATAGACGAAAACATGCAATACGACATGAAAGTCTTTGTCAGCTTTATGGAACTGACACATGAAAAAGGGTTTGAGGAGATACTACAGCTCGTAGATGAGATTAATAAGAAACACGGCTACCTGAACGCGTAAACCAGCCACTTCAACTCGACTCAAGCACCATTTCCTGCGCAGCAGGAAAATGGTGACATAAAAAAAGGAGCCCACTGCAAACAAGCTGCCCTTTAGCTTGCTTGCAAGTGGCTCCACTTTTTATGTCGCTAATTCCACGCAGTGGAAGGAAGTGCTTGAGAAGAGAGGAAGGGCGTGGCTTGTGCTGGGATACTGAGGCGTGCCTATGATTGATTTACTTTGACGAGCCTCAGTATCCCAGCACAACCAAGTGTTTCATGAGTCAGTTTCATAACACCACAAAGCTTTCACAACCCCCAAAACATCGAGTGAGCAAAGCTCACGAGATGCAATACGATTCGACCTTTTTGAAAATTGTTTCATAACTTCAATTATATCAAAACACCCTCAAATGATAAAATTGAAACCGGTGATGATAAAATTAAAAACCGACATATGTCACTTTATTCTCCAAAATAAAAAGTCCATTGCAATTCGTAGAGAGGTTCTACACATTGCAATGGACTTTTTTATACAAACTTCTTTACTCAAAATAATAGAAATGCTTATGTAAAATGAATTCTTGATATAGATGGGTAAAATTTTCCCGTACATATTTGACAGAATATATAGGTGCTTGTCCTCAAAATGGATTGTTTTCACTTCTTTGTTTTGATACTATTTTCATAGATATATTGAACTATGCTGAATACACTAATTATGGAAGAAATGGCTATGGTGGGAAATACTTCAGGCTGCTTAAAAGTTGTGGCAGAATATGATGCTATTTGTGATGACTTAAATTTCATCATTCGAAATGCTGCAGAGAAAGAGTGGAAAGATTACTTAAATGGTAATTCTAATGCATTTGTTTCTTTTTATTCGCTGAATAAGAAGGAATCAGAAGCATATTGCAATAGAGATACTATGCCGGATTCTTTTGTCCAAAAGTATTTGAAACACGGATATTTGCATTCTTTCATCACTGAAGATACTTTTTTATGGCATAAGAAATCTCCAGACACTTATAAGGACCTGCTGGATGGTTGTTCAAAAAAACAAATGATTAAGGTTCAGTGTCAGACCTGTGGCCGTTTATTTTATACAGACATTACAAGTTTTAATTGTGTACGCTGGAGGTCTTGCATAGGAGTGGAATGCGCAAAGAGTACAATCCAAGCCTCTTCTGACTATGCAAACAATCTTTATCGCTGGCAGGAATCAGAGAACGCATTTCAAGTTGCAAATATTACTGGGGCAGAACTGGCTTTAGTGGATGAATTAGTGACTCCGTTAACCTATTATGGTTTAAAGCCTACATTAAAGATTGCTTATATTTCAGATATTCATCTTTTGCATCACTTGCATTTGTTTCGAGACGAAAAACATATGATTAATTCGTATGCTAAGACTCTATATGATTCGGCTGATTCCGCTGATATTGTTCTTTTCGGAGGAGACACGTCATCAAATGCTGACTTGACTTTGTTGTTTTACTCTGCATTTATGCGTTGTCACGATTACCAGAACTTTATCCAATATAAAAGCGAAATGCTTAGGTTAAAAAAAGAAAGCCAAACCTCTTTTGCAAAAGAAAAAGATTATTGCCTTCTTCGCTTTAATCGGTTGAACATATATATTGATTCACTTAAAAAGAAGCTTGCTACTTATTTGGATTATGATGTTTTTGATAAATACCATAAATCATATAGATCTTATGATTCTTCAGATTATGCATTTGATTCTTTTATAAAATTGACAAGTTATAAGAATTTGAAGATATCAAAAGACCTTGAACCACGGATTAAGCATATGGTGGTGGAAATATCTCGATTAAGTAAGGTTTTAGAAGAATATAAGGACACTATTGATAGGTTTGAATATAAGTACGTAAGTCTTAAGGAAGATATTGCCAGATTTACTTCCAAAGCGCATAAATCAATAAAGAAAATATCACTTGCTGACTATAGACATGAAAAAATGCAAAATGTTTTTGCTGTATTAGGAAATCATGAATATTTGGATTTTGACAGCATAGAAGAGGCTGTAGATTATTATCGCCAGGAATTTAATAAAATTGGAATAAATCTACTGCATAACGAAAGTGTGCAATTTGATAATTTTACTTTGTTTGGGGGAACTGGTTTCGCAAAATATGATTCTGAATGGAATGCAGAAACCATATGTTGCTGTAATGGATTCTCAAGAGAAGATGAGATTAGAGAAACAGAACTGTTTGAAACTGCGTATAACAAGGCTTTCAAAAACATTAAGAAAAGGGGAAAATGCCTTTTATGCGTTTCACATTACCCTATTTCATCGTGCTTAAATAATCATTTTGATAACGAAGTTATATACTTCACAGGGCATAATCATCGTAATGAGATAGTGAAGAGCGCTAACCGAGTAATGTACTCAGATAATCAAATAGGATACAATTATAACGAAACTATCATATTCAAAATTGCTACAACAGGATTTGAAACGAATCCGTATGCTAATCTTGAAGACGGACTATTTATGACCTCGGTTGATGATTATTTACAGTTTTATCGGTACATTGGTGAAAACATAGGAAATGGTTCACTTTTGTATCAACGATGTAACACCGGAAAAGCAAATATGTATGTTGTAAAACGTAAAGGATTTTATGGGTTCTTTATTGTTAGCCATACAGAATCCGGAAGAGGGATTTCTATAGTAAATGGTGGCAAAACGTCAAAACTGACCAATTCAACAGATATTGCTTGGATTTGCCAGAACTTTGAGGCTGTTCTTATAAAGTATATCCGCTTATTGTTACCCTTACGAAAAGCACAAAACGAATTGTCAAAAGAACTTCAAGATATGGGCCTTGATGGTAAAATTCATGGATGTATTGTTGATATTGATTTTTATCATCATATTATGATTAATCCTAAAGATGGTTCCTGCGTGTATTATTATTCACCCATTTTTGGAGAAGTGCAGGAGCTTAATAGCTTTTCCAAAGTGATTGATTCCTTGGCTATTCATAATTATCAATTGGATATAGAAAACGTGAAATCAGTTTATTTGGCTCAATCTGAAAGAGCTGATTATCTCTTAAATATGATATCTAATGGCGTTTTTATTGAAACTAGTGATATGAATTCGATAGAACAAAAGGAAGAAATCTATTCTGTAAGTCGAAGCGAAGGCGCATATGGTGTATCGAGAAAGGTCAGCCCTCTGCAAAGAATCTTTACTGGTCATGTATTACGAGATTTTGACCTTAGATTAGCTATGACTGAGCAAGCCAGTTACCGCAAATATTCTTATGTCGGAAGGCGTTTTGCATATAAAGGTACATTGTTCCAGATTGTTAAGGATGATGGCAAAGATATTTTGTATGCAAGGGAGATTGAAAATGTTGAAGAGAATGCTATTAATGACGAAATATACTCTATAGATGTGAATAAGCTTGAGAAATTTCAAATGTTTACAGTTGAGGAATTACGAAAAGAAATGGCACGAGATACTTATGGGGATACGCGTTGGATATCATACGAAAAACAGACTATAACCCATTCGTAATACAATACTGCAACGTTCATTAGCATAAATAAACTTATTTCACCTAGACGATACGCTATAAAAACGGACAAACCTACATGTCCGTTTTTTTGTACATACCCGCATATATAATAAAAATCGAGATATCTGTACTATTTTTATTACATTATTTCTTTCTTTATGAAAATTTTGTGTGAATTGACAGAAGAAAGTTGTATTATCTTCAATGAGTTATTATGTAACAACGTTAGTAAAATAAAGGATTAAAGGAATGTGGATATGGAAAAGAGAAAAACAATAATAGTATTAACACTATCATTTCTGCTGTGTGCTATATGTTTACTATCCATTAACAAAGTTGAAGCAGCCAATAAAAGTGAAACACTAACTCCCGAAAAATATGAAGTAGATAGCGGCTCCAGCTTTTCTTTTTCTGCCGAAAATAAAGTAAACACCTTTGAATACGGCCAAAACTCGTTGGGCAAATTAACCATTAGCGGAGCTATAAATGATGCAACCGAATATGGCGGAGTAAAAGCATACGGCACAAGCGGTAACATTACCTTTGGCTACGCTTATTACAATACATTCCAATCTGACGTGAAAGATAACTGGAACTTATACAGCAGCGATTGGTTTGAAAGCAAGATAGTCCAGAATGGGAAAGACATAAAGACATCAAAAAACATCAATAACGGAGCAATAATTATTCAGAAATCCAGCGACCACATATATTGGGAAAATGCTGCATCTGTTTCGGATTTTTTTGACTCAAAAACCACAGGAAGAGATTCTGTATACACCACTACAGAGGATGAACTTAAGCAAGGTACATACTATCGCATAGTTGTCACATACACTATGCAGAAAAGAACCAAAACTGCATGGGGACCGCTGCCGGACTCATACGATAAGAAAACTTTTGCAGAAGTGTACGAAGTATTCCTTTGCTCGGACAATAACTATATATCTGTATACAATGTGACATATAGAAATGAGTTGAAACTTCCTGACACTGTAACTTCAGGATTTTACATAACAAAAAATGATAGTTCTGCCACAGTTACCGTTAAGAATGGAAACGGTCCTATTAGTTATGCATATGAAAATTCAACATACACAGATGCCGGTGAATATACCATTACGGTAACTACAAAACTTAAGAAAGAATACACATATAACATTACTGTAAATACGGGTGTATCTTATAAAGAGTTGGAAGCAAATACATATGACTGTGAAGATAATAAGGGCTATAATGCGGAAAACAAAAGTGAATCTACTGCTGAATGCTGCATTGGAAACCATATGAAACTGTATGTTGGACATGGTTCTGCTAAGGAGGTAATTAAATCCAATAATAATGGGGTTGCATCATACGGTGTTCAAGGAAGTGCTGCTGAGCTGTATGTATCACTAGGTAATTTATCCTCCGGCTGGACGCTTTGCTCAGATACATGGGGAAAGAAAGAAAAAGAACTGGTTGATGGTGTCGCTACAGGTGAGGTCGGCACTGGTGCAATCATTATCCAGAAATCATCTAACGGAAAAGACTGGACTCGTATTGATGCGGGTAAATATTCTAATGGATTATATACAACAGACTTTGAAGCGAACTATGGTACAACCGGCAAGATTCTGGTATATACGCCTGACGGCAATGACGTTATTAATGGAACATATTACCGTGTTTTATATGCATATGAAGTGAAAAAAGACAAGACTATAAAGAACTATTTAGAAGAGTATGTTTTCTATCTTTGCAGCGCTTCTACAGACGCAGTAACATTTAAGAATGAAACTCTTTCAGATTCTCTCAACGAAAGCCTTTCTGAATTAGATAGCAGTACTGCTGATATGTATATGAGTGCAGAAACCATGCTTTCAGGCTCATACACTACTACAGGCTTTACTATTGACAGATCAAAGAATCCGACTGCCAGAGTGTCTGTTAAGAAAAATGGGGTATGGATTGGAGATAATTTGGCTTCTATTACTGAAACCGGAAGATATGATATTACTGTCACTTCTGCAGTGGGAAATACTCAATTGGTGACTATATTTGTTGACCGAGAAGACAATGATTCTATTTATCAAAGATACTTCGGGGCGTCTTTTATTGATGGTGTCAGAGTGTTTGCTGATGGGGATTATCCTGTATTTGAAGCCGGAGAAAGAACAAAATACTACATTGCAAAGATAAGTGGCGAATATGCACCGTTATATGGAACTATTACCAATACATCCACAGAAGAGGTAATAAACATCGATGCTTCTACAGTTGAAAAGAGTGGAAAAATTCTTTCAGCTGGGGAATATGAAGCTGTTTTCTCTACGAATCCTACCTATGCAACTGATAATAAATCAGGTGACAATAGAGTATTTACATTTAGATTTACAGTTATAGAAGAAGGTACTGCTCCCGGACCAGTGGTTAATAGACAGAGACTCTCTGATTACGCTAAATCAACGGTATCGGATGCATACCCTATTTACTATGGTCTAACATATTATAGCGCTAAAAGCGGAAGAATAACCTTGGCTTTCGCCACTGAGAAAGCGGCAATTGATTTTGCATACAATTATGAAAAAGGTGATGCGGAAGAAATTGGTGATGGGACATATTCATACAAGGGAAGCCAGACTCAGGTCAATGGTGAATATCAATATTCTTCAGGATCCTTTGTAAAGCAGAAAGAGATATATGAAAATGGTTGGACTTTGGCGGATGCTATATACAATTATGCGAAGCAGTCTGTACAAAAATCATTCTTTAACTACGGCTCTCTCTATTCGCTCAGCGAAGATGTGATAGAAACTACGGAGAACTTACGCCAGTTAGAGTTAAATCAGAATGTTGTTGTTTTTGCGGATGCTTCACAAAAATCTGTACTGACCGATCTTGATTGCTTGCCGATTATCAGTGATAAACTTTATTTATATTCTGTTCCAGGTGATTCTGAACCCGAAAGCGGATATATTGATTTTGAATTTACACGTGACATATATGGTGCTGATTCTTATGAAGTAGTAATTACAGACAAGAACGGAAAAGAATATAAGATTGAGTATAACAAGAGTGTAGGTTCTCAGCTTGAAGCTGCAGGCTGTCCCAGCGGAATCATTACTATTGTGGAAACCACAAAATATGGTCAAAAGAGCGAACCATATAATGCAGTGTATATCGCAAAGGGCGAAAATACCGGAATAGTGACAATTGCTTACGAAAACAATGGAACGATAAAAACTAATACCTATAGTCAGAATTCATGTGATGAGGTGATTGTTTGCGATTGTTTTACACTTGATAGTATTCAGGATGAGTTAGATCCATATGGATTAATTACAGTTAGTAGTGGAAAGAATACATCTTTTTTTGCCGCTAATGAAACCTTTAATGGAAAATGGGTTCTTCCGAGCGAATACACTGTAACATATAAAAATCGCCTTGGATATGCTTTTCAGATTGTTGTACAGGTAAGGAACAACGATAATGCAGTTATTGCATTTGAAGGAGCATCAAGTGAAGACATTTCAAGTATTAATACTTCATACGGCTCCAAAAATGTTAAATTGCCTAAGGCTGAAAGATACGGATATGAATTTGTAGGTTACGTGGATTCCGAGGGCAATATTTATGCGGATGAGATTTCCAGCATTTTATTCAAAGGAGAAATGGTCCTTAGCACAACGTGGAAACCTAAGAAGTTTGTACTTACAACTGAAGTAAATGGAACTGAACAAAAATATGAGATAAGTTATGGTAAGCAAATTGATTTGCCGAAGCCTGACCTTCCGGACGGATATGAGCTTATAGGCTGGACACTTGATGGAGAAGAATATGCAGAGAACACATTTACATTAACAGAAGAAAAAAATGTCAAGCTTAAGGCCATAATTAAAAAACTTGCTAATGAATCTGAACCTTCTGATGAAGAAAAGAATGACGTAGGGATAACGGAGCATTCTGGCTCTTCAGAAAGTAACGACGATACGACAGAGAAAAAAGGCAATTATTGGTGGATATTAATTGTAATTCTAGTGGTAGGCTCTGTTGGAGGATTCTTTGGATATAAGTATTTATGGAAAAAGAAGCCCGAGAACTGATTGGAGTGGTGAGTATGAGAAGAATGCATTTAGGAAAAAGAATAATTTCTCTGATGCTGTGCATGGTATTGCTTGTAACGCCATTGTCTGCGTGCGGCAAAAAAAATACTCCGACACCGGAGGATGCCATTAGTAGTGTTGATGTAGATGCTATAGTGGACCGGATAATTTCTGATTTAGAAGTTACTCATCAACCGAGCCAGGAAGATATTACAGACGTCGGATTTGCAGTTAATCTCGCCTATGAGGTGGAGGATTATGTAGGAGACCTGGAGACATTTGTTTATGGCTTAATTGTGAATGAATTAGGTTACGGATATGATGTATTTCCGGCTTATGTAGAACTGTCTGATGGATCCGAAATTTATGGAATTGGTTATTCTGATTATAGCGAGTGCTACGAGGATGAAAGCGGAAATGATGTAACCTTTTTAGCAGGTTTTATACCGTATTATGGTGAATATACAATACCGAATGAAGACTTCGACGCAGGACTTACTGTTTATGATATGGAATATGAGAGTGAAGAATTCTCGTTCATTCTTGCGTATCAAAGTGACTCATACACAAATCACTGCGTTATATATGGACAGTACCTTCACTACGGAATTGGTGAAAATGGTCAAGTCACATATTGGTCGAAGAACTATGTAAAGGGAACCTGTGACGAGGATTTAGGCTCTTTATACTCATATGATGAATCGCGATATGTGTTTGAAAATAATGTGGGCGGATATGTTACTATTTCAGGAACATCGCTATATTCTCAGATTGACTATGATGAATTAGAAAAAGAGATAAACGCGATTCTTGAAACGCAAGATACAAATTTTGTTTCCTACGATATTGAATCAGCTGCATGTTTTGCTCAGGAAGCGATTGAAGCATATTTATTATCTATGCAGGAAGAAACATTCCTAGGATATGATGTAGCAACGCTAATAGAAGAATCTAAAAAGTTAGATCCTTTAGAATGTTACAGAATAACCAGTGATGGATTGGTGACACTTGATATTGAGGAGTACCAGAGCAAAGAAGAAACTTTGGTTAAATGGCTTGTTGGAACAGCATGTGTTATTGTAGCTGCGGTTGGAATTGTGGCATCAATGGTTTGCATTGCCTGCCCCATTTTGTCATCGGTTGCAGGAGCGTTGACAGGTACCGCAATTGAGATATTTATGCAAGTCATCATTGCGGGCGAGGACCTGAGTGATATTAATTGGGGAAAGGTTGCACTTGCAGCTGCAGCAGGCGCAGTCAGTGGTTTCTTGGGACCCTATATCACTGCTACAACTAGTGGAGTTGCAAATTTCTTACTGGATTCTAGTTTAGATGGCCTTATTGGTGGAATAGAGACAGCTGTAGGAACATGGATGGAAGGCGGAGATGGTCTGAGCATAGCTAAATCTATGGGAATTGGATTTGCAATTGCCTTTGGATTAAGCGCTGGTTTTAAGGGGGCTGGTGTGATAATAGGTAAATTGGCAAATAAGCTTGGCCCATCTATTGCGGCAGGAGCTTATAAATTGGCCCCGAAACTAACAAAAAATGTGAGCAAATTTGCTAAAGGCCTAGGAAAGGGGTTAACAAAGCTTAAATCAGTTGCAGACTCAACTCCTTTCCATAGCAAATATATTTCTAACAAAATAGCATTTAAGCAATTGGCAAGACTGCAGTCGGAGGGGTCCGACAGACTTAAAACAAAGTCTTTAAATCATTTAAAAGCGACGGGGATTCTTGATAAAGATAACAATCCTATTACTAAAGAGACACTTGAGAAAATTTTCAAAAAAGCTTCTGATGGCTCCGTTATTGGTTATTTTGATATGGGGGATGAGCTTGTGGAAATCGTCAAGAAAAATGGTATTGTTGGGGTTGTATTTGATAATTCTAAATATCAGACTGTTTTTTTGGAAGCAGGATTGGTTGCAGATAGAAGCACCAATTTCAAAGAAGCTGTAATAGAATTAAAGAAATCATGGCTTAAAGATTCTACACAAATTCCTGAATCTATAGCGGAAGCAATCAAGGCTACCAATATGGATCTCGAAGATATTGGAGTAGACGCCCTGGTTAAAATAATAAAGAAGAGCGATATGGTGCTTCATGAAAATGTCGATATGCAGACCATAACTTTGGTTTCAAGGGCTTTGCATGAGGAAATTAAGCACATGGGTGGGTATGCCCTTGCAAAAGATTTGAAGTACCATATGGGCAAGGAATATTTTGAACGTTTTATATCTGCGGCTGCCAATGGTGCAGTAATTGCGGGTGCTGATTAGGAGAGACTATGTTTGGTAATTCGAAGATAAAAAAATGCAAGAAGATACTTGCTGAGTTGAAACAAACAGCCGATAAGGCAGAAAATTATTTAGAAAAGCTTGAAGAAAAGTATGGTAGTAAAGACTGGGACGGATATTTCACCGGTTCGGTGAAAAAGTATTCAGAGAGATATTCAAAATGTCAGGAGTCAAATGAAAAGTCAGAAATCGTTTTAGCATGTGATAAGCTTGATGAGGCTGAAGATGCAGTGGATCTTTTTATTGAAGGCACATATGCATTAGCAGTATATGAGGCTTATAGCAAGAAGAAACCTAAACTTATAAGAATTAGCACGGATGAGATTTATGACTGGGATACTGCATTCGGAACTTCTTTTGAATCAATAGAAAAAGGGCTCAGGCATTCACTTGTTGGGTTAGTGGAAGAACCGGCAAGATATAAGCTAAAATAGATTTGTTATCATGCGTCTTATCATACTTTTAACAATAATAATCCTCTTCCTCCGCTGGCTCTTCAAACCATCGCAGGAATCCCACCCCGAAGACGCCTACTTCTTCGGCAACGGAAAAGAATTCACAGAAGAAGACATCATGTTCGCCGAAATGATGGAAGACGACTAACCCTTGAAATAAGCTGACAGGAAAAAAACATGACCGAAAAGAAACCCAGCGCATCGAAAACTAAAAAGACCTGGATAACAATTTTGCTGTTGTGCACTCTTATGGCTACATTGACGGTGGTTGCTATAGAATCATTCAAAACCTTAGAAATGACAATATCTTATAAAGGTTTGGTTGAACAACTTGAATATGAAGGCTTTACTACTGAACAAGCAGAATATGCTGCATCACAGTTCGACTAAATAAACAGGAGATGATGCAATATGATTAAGCCCTTAGTACACGATTCCCTATTTCTCGCCCAAAAATCCGACCCCGCAACACCCGCCGATATGCAGGTAATCACCGACCTCCTTGACACCCTCCGTGCCCACACAAACGACTGCGTAGGCATGGCAGCCAACATGATCGGCATAAAGAAAAACATCATCGCCATCAGCATGGGCTTCATGCAAATAGCAATGATCAATGCCAAAATAACCACCCGCAGAAAACCCTACCAAACCGAAGAAGGCTGCCTGTCATTCCTTGGAGGCCCCACGAAAACAACCCGCTACGAAGAAATCGAAGTCGAATACCTCGACGCCGACTTCAAACCACAAAAAGGCAAATTCACCGGCTTTACCGCACAAATAATACAACACGAACTCGACCACGTCGAAGGAAAACTAATATAAAAGCGAGCCAACACAGCCCCGTGCCCTCGACGACAGAACAACATGTACCGGTAAAAGAAAGGACCCCAAATGAACAAAAAAAAGAAAAAAATAAAACTCTACAATAGCGATCTGAAATTTTACATAATGATGATAATATTTGTTCTCGCATTTTGGGTTTTCTTTCATATCATCGGCATATCTCCACTGAAAGACGTAATCACCACAACAACAGGCCTGATAGCAGCAGTAATGGTATGGCTCCAATTAAAAAGAACCGAAAGACTGAATGAATCTGCATATATTAAGGACTTCAATAACCAATTTATAACCAATAAAGACATGACGAAAGTTGAACACGCACTGGAGTTGTATTATAACCAAATGCTCGAAGGAGTAGAGAACCCTACACTACAACTGAACTTATCCAGAGAAAGCGAAGACTGCCAAAAACTGATTAACTACCTCGTTTATTTGGAAAGCCTTGCAACCGTCGTACAACAAAGAGTAATGCACATTGAAAACATCCATAACCTCTTCGCTTACTGATTCTTTATTGCCGTGAATAACCCCATTGTCCAAATGTTTGAGATATATCCATATGCGGAATACTATCAAGGACTTTTCTTTTTATCAGAATACTGGACTTCAAAATGCAAACAGAAGAATTCCAGATTTACAATGAATATCCCTATGAGCCAATTTGCATTACGCATTGAGAAAAGACCATCTGCTTCAACAGTAACACGCAAGGCAAAAAAGCAGGATTCACCGGACATTGCCCGGATTCTTTATCAGACAGACCCCTATATCTACCCCGCTGCGTTTGGTACAGACGCCGACAAAGCATCAAAGGCAATGTCAAAACTGATTGAAAAAGATGAGGGCTTACTGAGCTAAAAAAATATCTATGTTATTGCAAATGAAAATAAAATATCCGGCATAGCATTATGCGTAAAAGGGAAATGCGAATGGAATACAAAGACTTACATTGATGCGATGGGAGAAAGCCTGATTGATAAAAAAGCTTTTACTACAGTATCAAATGAGTATTTTTCAAAACAAACTTCATATGAAGACTCTGTAAGCCTTGTAGCATTTGCTGTAGACGAAACATGTAGACGACAGCACAACGGATATCACCTTATGTCTTACATATCAAATATCTTCATCGAAAATAAAATGGAACTGGATGTTTTGTGCGAAAACAACATAGCAGCAAACATTTACAAAAAATACGGATTTGTTGTTCAAAGTGAAAAAGATGGATTTGCTATGCAAGAAGAGAATAAGCCTAAGGTATACCATATGGTAAGACCCAGCTTAATTGCAATAAAGGACAATGAATAAAGGAACCTGACACCATGGCCCAAAAAGAAGACAAAACCAACGTAATGCGCCTGCTGGAACAGAAGAAAATACCCTACGAAACACGCATCCTTGAAAACGCAGAAAACCTGACCGGCGAAGAAATAGCCGAAAAGCTCGGAGAAGACCCCGCACAGGCCTTTAAAACCCTTGTAACAACAGGAAAAACCGGAAACCACTACGTGTTTGTCGTCCCCGTGTGCGCAGAACTCGATCTGAAGAAAGCCGCAAACGCCGCATCCGAAAAATCAATAGAAATGCTGAAACAAAAGGACCTCCTCCCACTTACAGGATACGTCCACGGCGGCTGCTCCCCAATAGGAATGAAAAAGTTCTTCCCGACAGTAATAGACGCATCCGCAAAGAACTACGACACCATCTACTTCTCAGCCGGCAAAATTGGCCACCAGGTAAAAATTGCCGTCGAAGATATTGAGAAAATTATACGAGTTACATATAAAGATGTGATGAAGTAGGGGTGGAGACGTTATATTTGCAGCGGAAGTCCTTAAAAACCAGATGTTTTAAGGGAAAATAACCATAAACCAATTGACTTCCCCTTATTTTTGGCTATAATTTAAGGGAAAAGAAGGCGCTTTAAGGGAAAGACGAGAGACAGGTGCTTAAGTAGTGAGAACATTTAATTATTCAAAAATTAAAGAAGAAAAATGGGATTCGGAAATTCTCGGCCTCATAGCAGCAATATACAAGCTCGCAGGGAAACAGGAACTATATCTTAAACAAAGACCGGACGAGTTGGAAAAACTCGTGGAGATAGCAAAAATTCAGAGTACAGAGGCATCAAATGCGATAGAGGGGATTGTAACAACCAATACAAGAATTAAGCAGCTGGTGAAGGAGAAGACCACACCAAGGAATAGAGACGAAGAAGAAATCGCAGGATACCGTGACGCTTTAAATATTATCCATGAGAGTTATGACGCGATTCCCATTACACAAAATTATATCCTGCAAATGCATAAAATACTGTGCAGCCATATGAATAACCCACTCGCAGGGCGAACCAAGAATGTACAGAATTATATTAGTGCCACATACCCGGACGGACATACGGAGGTGCTGTTTACACCAATGGCGCCATTTGAGACACCGGAAGCACTTGACAGAATCTGCGAAGAGTACAACATGGTAATCGGTAATTATGAGGTGGAGCCATTATTGGCTATTCCCATTTTTATACATGATTTTTTGTGCATTCACCCTTTCAATGACGGTAACGGCAGAATGAGCAGATTGCTTACAACTCTGCTGCTTTATCGAAGTGGATTTTATGTAGGTAAATACATCTCACTTGAAGCTATAATTGCAAAGAACAAAGATTTGTATTACGAGGCATTAGGGCGTTCGCAGGATGGATGGCATGAAGGCAAAGAGGACGCACTTCCCTTTATCAAATATCTGCTGGGAACAATTCTTGCTGCTTACAGGGATTTTGAAGACCGATATGAAATCATAGGAGAGAAACTTCCGGCAGTTGAGATGGTACGTAAAGCCATACATCAAAGAATTGGGAAATTCAATAAGCAGGATATTCGGGATCTATGCCCGGCACTCAGTGTGAGCTCAATAGAAGGCTCACTTCGTAAGCTTGTAGCAGAAGGAGTAATTCGCAGGGAAGAAAGTGGAAAATCTACATTTTATGTCAGATTGAAATGAGACGAAAGACAAAGCCACCAACCGAGGTTGGTGGCTTTATCTAGATTGGTTCTGTAATATATTTTGACAAATCCCGTATGTTTTCTCTTATAGTGTGTATAAGCTCCTTACAAATACTTTCTTTGATGCCGGAAGTGACACCTATATATATGAGATCATCATCGAGAATATTCTTTCCCTTCCCCTTAACGGACGTGGTGTGCTCTCCCCAGTATGTATCGCTATACGTCAAGTCATATGCAGGAGCAAGCCTCCAACCACGATCTTCCGTATACTGAAATGAAAAGTTTTTTGTGTGGTCATCATTGTTGTGCGCCATTACATTAAAACACATGATCTTAAACAGCTGCTCTTTGTCAGCATAATTATCTTTTGTTATTGCTCTTGTTAATTTCATAAGAGTTTCATAATCACAGGATGGCGCTCTGAAATCCGCTTCGAGAATACCGGCAAAGGTTGCCGTAAAAATCTTTTTTCCGTTTTGCCTGTCAAACCGCTCTGTCTTAAAATATCCATCGCAAATCTTCGATTTAACAAGCTGCGTTTCAGTCATAGAAATTCCGCATTTTTTGGCACACAACGAATAATCATACTCACGCTTACCACTAATGTCAGGATCACTTTTAGCCGGAAATTTAACAATCCATTCTCTTCCCTGCTCGCTTAAGAACACTTTAGGACGTGTTCCGCCACTCGACCCACCTATTTTAAATAACACATCAATCTGATCGGATGACTTTGATGAGAGAAGTCTGCTACATTCTTTAGCGATTTCGTCGAAATTGAGCTTTGAACCAATAATATCAAAATCAGTATTTTTGGCAGGAACATATTCCAATGCGCCCATTCCCGAAGTTCCTATATACGCTAAACGATCTAAGGAAGAAATATTTTCTCTGCTGATTCCTAATGAACTCAAATATCTGTCCAAAAGGAGTTCACCCCAACTATCAGGGAGGCTGTCGGCAAACACGCCAAAGAGACCTCCAAAACGTTCTCTTGAGGTTTCGCTGGGAACAAATACCTCATTTGACAGCGGCAAGGAGAACGGATTGATTGAAAAACCGGTCTGAACCCACTCTCTGTCATACTGAAAGGCTATTCTTTTGTCGGTCATTTCCGCAAGCGTTCCTAAATGCTTGCTTTTATAATAAACGTCAAGTGTTTTGCTTTTGTTCATTAATTATTTCCTCGATACTGTTGTATATTGGAGCAGAAAACAAATTGTTGAGCTCGCCCGTAAGACCAAGTTCCATAGAAATTTTAATGAAGGATTCAAGGGAAATCTGTCCTGTTTTTTCAAATTTTCTAAGCGTTGCGTAGCTTACATTACTCCTTGCTGCTAACTGCTTTTGAGTTATCTTTCGCCTTTTCCGTATTGACTTCAGTCTTTGTGCCAATTTAACAGCTACGTCAGAGGGCGTGTCAAATATGTATATCATAGTATATTTCTCCTTTTGCTACTATTATAGCACTTAATACACAAAATGTCACGATAATTGATACTATAATAGCATTTTATCGTTCTGATATATGCGGTTTTTTACGGTTTTTGCGACCCGGAACAGTTCTAATACGAAAACACCTCCTCAACCAACAGTTTCAAAAAATCAAAGAATATTCGCTTCTCGGTTGTAGGAATACGTGATACTATAAGCATGTCTTAAGACGAGACCTGCAGGACTCTCAAACTAAAGCACCCTGGCTGCTGAGCTCGGCGTGACCTCACAGGCAGTCAGTAAATGGGAAAGCAACGTGTCATCACCCGATATCGCACTACTCCCCACCATCGCAGCAAATTTTGGAATAGCTATCGACGACCTGTTTGAGTACAGCCGCGATAAAGAGATAGAACGCATTCTTCTTGAAGTTTAAACAAGTCGATGATATAATGAATGTACAAGAATAAACAAAAATATACATAAATGTATATAAATGCACAAAATACACACGAATGCACAAAATATCTTTAAATGAACAAACCTTTTGGGAGAAACATATTATGGCTAAAGGCAATCCGTTCACGCTTATGTTCGGTAAGGTTCCGGACAACTATATTGACAGAATAACATGCGTTGACACCACAGTGGAAACTTTCATGTCGGATAACCCATATTCACAAGCTTTTATTTTCACGGGCATTAGAGGCTGCGGGAAAACGGTCGCTATGACAGCCGTGGCAAACAAACTCAAAGAAAAAAGCCCCAAGGAATGGATTGTTGCCGACCTCAGCATAGAGTCAGATATGCTTCTTCAGCTGGCGTCAATTCTTGACTCGAACAAATCTCTTCACGCACTGTTTACAAAAGCAAGTGTTGATTTTTCAATCGGAAAGACCGGAGCAGGTATTAAGATTGAAAATGTTGCCCCATCTCCACACATAACAACAATTATAGAGCGAATGCTTGATGTTGTTCAAAAAGCAGGGAAAAAGCTCCTTATCTGCGTCGACGAAGCAGCTAATACAGAAAAGATGAGAGAATTCGCATCCTTCTTTTCAATTTTCGTTCGGCATCCATATCCCGTATATCTTCTTATGACGGGCCTGCCGGACAATATTTCGAATCTTCAGAATTCAAAAACACTCACGTTTCTCCTGCGTACTCCCAAAATAGTAATGGAACCGCTTAATTTTACGCTGATGAGGGCAAAGTATGCGGAACTCCTAAACTGTACCCAGGAAGAAGCCGCACAGCTTGCGGTAATTACAAAAGGATATTCACTTTGCTTCCAGCTCTTGGGCTACCACGTTTGGGAAGAAAAATGTGCAACGCACAGTAAGAAACTCGATAATATCCTTCCAAATGTGCTTACAAAACTTGACAGCTCCCTTGAACAATTTGCATACGGCAAGATTTGGAGTGACATTTCCGACGTGGGTCGGAAAATCGTTATTGCCCTTGCTGAGACAGCAGAAAACAGGCAGTCAGATGTTATGACCATATGTGATAAAGCGGGATTGAGCTCAGGAATGTACAACAGATATAAGTCCATATTGAGCGAGAAGGGAGTTATTGACACATCAGTACGAGGCGTTGTTCAGTTTGCTCTTCCGCGATTTTCTGAGTTTGTTATATCGCAAAACGAAAAAAACACATATTTGTGGTAAAATAATCCCAATGTAATTCCAATATAATCTACAGGATAATAAAGCTATGCAAAAAAAACTCCCAATAGCATCAATCATAATAATCGCCGCATGTGCGCTCGTCGGAATTGCCCAGCTTTTTCTTGGCGATAACTTTACCTATAAACTCGCAATGTACGAAGGAGCGATGAAAAACGGAGAATACTACCGCGTAATAACAAGCGCCTTTATACACTACGGCTTCGTTCACTTTGGGGAAAATATGCTTTGCCTGTTTTTCCTTGGACAAATACTTGAACCAAAAATCGGAATCCCAAAGTTCCTAATCATTTATTTTTTCGGCGCTATAGGCAGTTCCATTGCTGTTGAGCTGTTCGGATCGCTCGGCGCAGACGCATGGACACTCCCCATGCACGGAGGCGCATCCGGCGCAATATGGGGTCTTATGGGCGCAACCTTCATATACATGAAGCGAAACCACTATAACATAATCGGTATAACAAGACTTATAGTGATTAACCTTATATATACGTTCGCCTACCATGTCAGCTGGCAGGGCCACATCGGAGGCTTTATTGCAGGAACACTCGTATCACTTCTTGTGGCAACCGACAAAAACAATACATACAGGCAGTGGAAAAAAATGCACCCGGACTGTGATGATAGTTATTTTAACTGAGGACATAAATTTATGAACGACTACAGCATTGCAAACACAACAAAAGAACAACGCATAGAGCTCATCAAATCCTGGCAGCCCGAAGACGAAGCCTTCGACGATAACGACCTTGATATATGGGAAATATACCGCGATTACATCGACGGCAAAAAAGAAATATCGGAATGCAATGCCGCGGCAGCGGGAAAGATGGAATACATGGCGGGAGAAGAAGCATGATAAATAAGATGGAATGTATGGCAGGAGAAGAAGTATGATGAAGAAGATTGTTTGCATCCTTATGGCTTTAGCTGTTGCTGCTGCTTTGACGGCGTGCGAAAATAAGGATAACAACGAATACAACAATAAGCAAAGCGGGATTGGGGCAACACTTACGCCGGAGCCAACACTGGCAGCAACTCTTTCACCCGAGCCGACACTCGTAGTGCTCACATCGGTTCCCACGCCGGAACTTACGCATGAGCCGCTTACGGACATAGATGCACTTAGAGAAAAATACCCTCAGTACTTTGACGTGTGGGACTCAAAAGGGCTTGAACTGTACGTTTGGCAGATGGGCGAAAACAGTTATTCCTTCGGCATTTTGCCCGGCACAAACCGCGTAAAATGGGAGGATGAAATTTGGAGTCTCAAGGGCGTAACTGTCGAAGAAATGAGGCTTATTCTTTCCACGTATGATACTGACAGAGAGAACATCTTTATTTATCCCTTTCAGCACCCGTTATCCAGCTACGTTCCTGATATAATGATTCTCAGGGAAGGCGAGACGGAAGAAGGCAGGTATGAACGCGTCAAAGAGTACAGAGAAATGATAAAAGACATGCTGTTTGGGGAGTAGAAAGCAAGACACCTAATGATAAAACAACGGGCATTTATGCCCGTTTCAGAGCGTCGACAAAGAGGGTACACGGCCGGTTAGGCCAAGTCGGATCGTAGCCATGTCGTTCTGTGAGCCAAGGAGTTGCAACCTAGAGTTGTCTTCCTAAGACCGCTTGGCCTCCGACTTGAAAGCAAGACACCTAATGATAAAACAACGGGCATTTATGCCCGTTTCAGAGCGTCGACAAAGAGGGTACACGGCCGGTTAGGCC
>JAZQQJ010000039.1:0-35903 GCA_045629005.1 Lachnospiraceae bacterium | reverse complement strand
TTTTGCAAAAAATGTCCACCACACTCCGTCCCTACCGGACACTACCACACCCCGTCCCTACCGGACACTACCGCAGTGCTATTTTTCTATATTATTTTTCTACTGAGAAACGGAAAATTGTTGCTGTGTCGTATTCTTCGCCTGCTTTAAGAACGGAAGTCTTGAAGAAAGGCTTTTCGTTACATGCATCGGGATAGTACTGTGTTTCAAGGCAGAAGCCTTCACGGCGCTTGTAAACATAGCCACCCTTACCTGCCACCTTGCCGTCAATGAAGTTGCCGACATAGAGCTGCATTCCTGGAAGGTCTGTGTAAACCTCAATCTTACGCCCTGACTTGGGATCGACTGCTGTACATACGAGCTCGCAGTCCTCGCCGGAATTGTTGAGGCAGTAGTTGTGGTCGTAACCGCCGGCCTGCTTTAAAGGCATGTAATCTTCTTCGATGCGGTCACCGATTCTTGTTGCCTTACGGAAATCCATCGGAGTGCCGTCTACGGGACGAATCTCACCTGTAGGGATGAGCTTGTTGTCTGTAGGTGTGAAGTTGTCTGCATCAATCCAGAGAACAGTGTCGAGGATGGAGCCCGAAGCCTGACCGGAAAGATTGAAGAAGGTGTGGTTTGTAAGGTTTACAACGGTATCCTTGTCGGAAACTGCGTGATACTCGATAACGAGCTCATTGTCCTCTGTAAGAGAGTAGCCTACGCATACGTCAAGATTTCCGGGGAAGCCCTGCTCCATATCGGGGCTGAGTCTTGAAAACTCAACTGTGATTTCATTCTCATCTTCGAAAACTTCTGCTTCGTACATGAAGTTGTTGTAGCCCTTGAAGCCACTGTGAAGGTTGTTACCGTTATCATTGTTTTCAAGGTTGTACTTTGTTCCGTTGATTGTGAAGGAAGCGTTGGCGATACGGTTGCCGTTTCTGCCGATGAAGGCACCGTAGTATGTGTGGTTGAGGTCATAACCCTTAACATCGTCGAAGCCGAGTGTAATATCTGTTATCTTGCCATCCTTATCGGGAGTGAAGATTCCAACGATTGTGGCACCGAAATCGGAGAGAGAGACTCTCATGCCCTTGCTGTTCTCAAGAGTATAGAGTGTTGCCTGCTCGCCGTTTTTTGTTGTTCCGAAAGCGGTCTTTGTAATTTTCATATTTTCCTCCTTTTGGACAATAATGTCCGCATGTTGTGATGATTTTACATCATAATATGGAAAAAAATCTACCCTTTTTCTAAAGATTTACGAAAATCGTGCAAAATAGAGTAATTAGTGAGAACATCGCGTTGACATTGCATTTTTGAATTGTTATATTCGTATAGACGAATTAAATTAGGATATCGGTTTTACGGTATCAGAAGGGGTAAGTCAATGACAATAAGCGAAAACATTTTCAGGCTCATTAATGAACGTAACATTAAGCAAAAAGAGTTCTCTCAGCTTACCGGGATTTCCGAGAGCACAATCTGTGACTGGAAGAGAAAAGCAACAAATCCTTCTTCGGACAAGATTATGATTATTTGCGAAGTACTTGGGGTGAGCCCTTATGAGCTCCTTTCCACATGCGAAACAAAGAAACTTGTCCAGACGGATTCTATTACTGTAGACAAGAACTCTGATGAGTATGAAGTTGTACGTATTATGCGCGAGTGCGATGCGGCTGTTAAGAACCGTATTATTGGCTACGCACAGGCTACGGCTGATGAAATGAACACAAAAAAAGCTGCAGTGGTTAAGGCTGTAAAGGAAACAGTTGAAGCAAAGCCGGAAGTGAAGAAGGCAGCAAAAGCACCTGAGAAGAAGCCTGCGAAGGCAGGTAAGGCTACAACAGCGAAAGCGCCTGTAACAAAGTCTGCCAAGGCAAAGGCAGGTAAGGCTGCAACAGCGAAGGCAGCCCCGATTAAGGCAAATGCAGCTAAAACAACTGCAAGCAAGGCATCCAAGCCCGCTGCAAAGAAATCTAAATCAAAAAAGTAATTGAGGGGAATTATAATGGACGAATTTGAACAGAATGTACGTAATGATGAGCAGGGTAACACAACACCTGCACCCAAAACACAGCCTCAGCCTGCTCCTGTACCCGGCACACAGTCCGGTGCTCTTGCAGGTGCAATAAGAGAAGTTCTTTCTTCTTCAAAGGTGCTGGCAATGGTTATCCTTTTTGCAGTATATATCTTCTTAAATATTACGAGCACATTGATTTCAAAGAATGATTTATACTATCAATATGGAGAAATAATCGGAAACAGTTATGGATCGGAATTAGCTGACGAATATTATGATCTCATAAATGAATTGGGACTTATGGGGAGCACCGGAACCGTCTCTACCTTAATCGGAGCTGTTTTGGGAAGCGCCCCTATGATTATTACCATAATCGGATTTTTACTTGTTTATAATGCTGCTAAAAATGCGGACAGCCCGATGACTACAACAGGCTTTAAGATTCTTAAGGTAATGAATATCATCGGTCTTGTATGTTTCATTATTCTTGCTGCGCTCGCGTGCCTCTTACCGGTTATCTTTGTAGGACTTGGAACAGCTTTTTCGAGTTCATTATATGGCTATAGCTACGGGACTTCAGGTGTGACAGCAATATTTGTAATTGTCGGAATCATTTGCGCAGTCTTTTGTGTCGGCGTTGTCCTTCTGTATATCTTCAAAAATATCGGACTCAACAAATCGGTAAACTGCCTTATCGGAGTATTTGAGCAGAATGACGTTAAAAAAGGAATTTCCGGTTATGCTGCAGTATTTACAATAATTGTTGGTTCTTTTGATTTTATTTCCGCTTTGACATCACTTATATCAGGCGCATTGCTCGCATCTCTTGCTATGGTTGTCGCAGGCATTGCATACATTATGCTTGGAAATGCGCTTCTTACGATTAAGGGACTTGTAAGCGCAGCTAAGGTTCAATAAATAAAAAGGAGCAGTTATGAAAAAGTTTGTCACTTGGTTTCATGAGAAAGCCTCAATTAAAACAAAGATTTTGCTTTGTCTTGTTGTTTTTCTTGGAATTGGTTACGGCTTTCTCGGGTTATACGCCTACAGTATAGGAAAAGAAATTGTGCATTATGCGCAGACCTGTCCTCCTGAAGAGCTTGAAGACCTTATGGGAAGATATACACCTGCGTATGTTTCCTGTATTGTTGTAGCGCTTGTTCTTTTCGGCGGAGCAGTTATCATAGGAAATCTTCTTGTAAATGTGCTTTCAAAGCGTATAAATCTTTTAACCAGACAGGCTGAAGCTATTGCAAACGATGACCTCGAAGGCATTCCGAGGACTGATGCAACCGATGAAATCGGTGTTGTAACAAACGCAATCAGTGCTATGACGGAAAAGCTCAAAGAGAAGGTTGTTGAAGCAAGCGAGGCAAATACTGCCAAGACAGACTTCCTTTCGAGAATGTCTCACGACATCAGAACTCCTTTGAACGCAGTCAGAGGTATGGTTGAAATCATCAAGAAAAACCCCGATGATAAGACACGTGTTGATGACTGTATTAAGAAAATAGACATCAGTACAAATCATCTTCTTGTTCTTATTGATGAGATTCTCGATATGTCAAAGCTTGAGAATGGTGAGTTTACTCTTACTAACGATCCCTTTGATATGGAAGAAGTCATCAACGACTGTTACGGCATTGCATACGGTCAGGCTGCTGAGCGTGACATCAAGATGCAGCTTAATATGGCGCAGCTTCCGAACAAGCGTATTATCGGCTGTGAGCTTTATACAAGAAGAGTTATTACAAACATCCTCAACAACGCCATCAAGTTCAATAAGGACCAGGGCGAAGTTACGATGGAGGTTTACGAAAAGAAGAGTGACTCCCAGAGAGTTACATTTGAATTCGTTGTTTCCGATACCGGTATCGGTATGAAGGAAGAACTCATTGCCAGAATCTTCGATCCGTTCGTTCAGGGCGACGAGAGTGGTGCAAGATCGAGCTATTCGGGCACGGGACTTGGTCTTTCCGTTGTTAAAAAGATTATTGATATGATGGGCGGAAAGATTCATGTCGAATCCGAAGTCGGTGTCGGCTCAACAATTACATTCTCCATCACTTATGTCATCGATACCGAAAAGGCTACGGATGACGAAGAAAGAGCAAACAATATTCATGAGGGCATTGAAAACTCCAGAATGCTTCTTGTTGAAGATAATGAGCTCAACATGGAAATTGCTAAATACATGCTTGAGAACTGGGATGTTAAGGTTGATACGGCTGAAAACGGAAAGATTGCCGTTGACAAGTTTGATGATTCTGCACCGTTTACTTACGACCTCATCCTTATGGATGTAAGAATGCCTGAGATGGATGGTATCGAGGCCACAAAGGTAATCAGAAGCCTTGCAAGACAGGATTCAAAGCTCGTTCCTATCGTTGCACTTTCTGCAAATACTTATGTTGAAGATATCAAGGCAGTTAAGGAAGCCGGCATGAACGACCATCTTGCTAAGCCTATCGACATCGACAGACTCTATGAAGTTATTACAAAACAGAAGAAGCTCTACGATTCGAAGCGAATCGGAAGACCTTATTCACAGCTTTTCACAGGCGATGATTTGAAATAACATAACGGCGGTGGACTAAGGTGATAGCCCTGTGGTAGCTGCCGGATAGCGGTTGGATAGTAGTGAATAAAGATGATAGCCCGGTGGGGTAGCTGCAGAGATACAGCGAGACACCGGTAAAACACAGAGGGAAAAGAGAGAAGCAAGGGCGCATGCGTCCTTGCTTCTCTGTTTTGTTGTCTCCTCCGTAACATTAAACACACTTATAAAAAACACCTCAAAATATAACAAAAAAGAGTATTGCATTTTTATACTTACTTATGTATAATACGGAACAAAGTATTTTTGTATACAAAAATACAATTTGAAAACATATGGAGGATTCTTAATGAACGCTTATATTGAGAGAGTTATCGAAGAAACAAAGAAGAAAAATGCAGCAGAACCCGAATTCCTGCAGACTGTAGAAGAAGTTCTTACATCACTTGAGCCTGCTATTAACCAGCATCCTGAGTATGAGAAGTACAAACTTCTTGAAAGACTTGTTGAGCCTGAAAGACAGATTATGTTCCGTGTAGTTTGGACAGATGATGCCGGTGAAGTTCATGTAAACCGTGGCTACCGCGTACAGTTCAACAGCGCTATCGGACCTTACAAGGGCGGCCTTCGTTTCGCTCCTTCAGTATACATTGGTATCATTAAGTTCCTTGGCTTCGAGCAGACATTCAAGAACAGCCTTACAAGCCTTCCTATGGGCGGCGGCAAGGGTGGTGCCGACTTCGATCCTAAGGGCAAGTCAGACGCAGAAATCATGAGATTCTGCCAGGCATTCATGACAGAGCTTTACAGACACATCGGACCTGACGTAGACGTTCCTGCAGGCGACCTCGGTGTAGGCGGCACAGAAATCGGTTATATGTTCGGTCAGTATAAGAGAATCAGAAACGCATACGAAAACGGCGTTCTTACTGGTAAGGGATTAAGCTTCGGCGGTTCCCTTATTCGTCCTGAAGCTACAGGCTTCGGTGCTACATACTTCTTTAACGAAGTTCTTAAGCATGAAGGTAAGGACATCAAGGGCATGAGATTTGCTCTTTCAGGTTTCGGTAACGTTTCATGGGGCGCTTGCAAGAAGCTCATCGAGCTTGGCGCTAAGGTTGTTTCCATTTCCGGTCCTGACGGATATGTTTACATTGAAAACGGTATGACACCTGAGCAGAACGACTACATGCTTGAGATGAGAGCATCCAGAAGAGACCGTTGCGAAGACTTCGCAGACAAGTTTGGTGTTCCTTTCTTCAAGGGTCAGAAGGTTTGGGGTAATGTTGACGCAGATGTTTACATGCCTTGTGCTACACAGAACGAAATCCGCATCGAAGATGCAGAGAAGATTGTTGCAAAGGGCGTTAAGTACCTCAACGAGGTTTCCAACATGCCTACAACAAACGATGCTATGGCATACCTTCAGAAGAACGGCGTTCTTGTTGCTCCTTCAAAGGCTGTTAACGCAGGTGGCGTTTCCGTTTCCGGCCTTGAAATGAGCCAGAACAGCGAGAGACTTTCCTGGACAGCAGAGGAAGTTGATGAGAAGCTTAAGATGATCATGAAGAACATTCATGCTAATATCGTTGATGCTTGTGATTCTTACGGCATCGGCTACAACCTTGTTGCAGGTGCAAACCTTGCAGGCTTCAAGAAGGTTGCAGATGCTATGATGGCACAGGGTCTCGTTTAATAAATTCTCGACTGCTTTATGAAAATATAAAAGTCAAGAAGGGGCTGTTGATTCAGCCCCTTTTAAATAATTCATTGTCTGTCATTTGTTCTATGATATTTTTCGCCGGCGCAGGCGGGCTGAATGTCGCGTACGTATGCGCGTATGCGGGCTTTTTGGGGCTTTTGACTAGCTACGAGCCGACCTCGCGTGCTAAGCCCGCTCGGTCACGGCTGTCGCTGTATCGTCTATGATATTCCGCCCTTTTACGAAAGCAAGCTTTCGGCAAGGTCGTTCATATCATATCCGACACGGCTCATAGCTGTATCGTCTATGATATTCCGCCCTTTTACGAAAGCAAGCTTTCGACAGGGGCGTTCATATCATATCCGATGCGGCTCGTAGCTAACGTGGAAATTTAGACTTGACTAGACTTTGCATATATTCTATATTTATGTGAAATTATGCAACACCAAGGAGGCATATATGAGCGATTACAAAATAAACACGAAATGCGTTCAGGGCGGATATACACCGAAGAACGGCGAACCCCGTCAGATTCCCATTGTTCAGAGCACAACCTTTAAATACGATACAAGCGAAGACATGGGCAAGCTTTTCGACCTTGAAGCAAGCGGATACTTCTATACAAGACTTCAGAATCCGACAAATGACTATGTAGCAGCTAAAATTGCAGAACTTGAAGGCGGTACGGCTGCAATGCTCACATCCTCCGGACAGGCAGCAAACTTTTATGCTGTATTCAATATTGCAAACTGTGGTGATCACATTGTTGCTTCATCTTCAATATACGGCGGTACATTCAATCTCTTCTCAGTAACAATGAGAAAGATGGGCATTGATTTTACTTTCGTTTCTCCCGACAGCACGGAAGAGGAGCTTAACGCAGCATTCAAGCCCAACACAAAGGCTGTATTCGGTGAGACAATCGCAAACCCTGCACTTACAGTTCTTGATATTGAGCTTTTTGCAAAGGTTGCACATGAGCATGGCGTTCCGCTTATTGTCGACAACACCTTCGCAACACCTGTTCACTGCCGTCCTATCGAGTGGGGCGCAGACATCGTTACGCATTCCACAACAAAGTATATGGATGGACATGGCGCAGGCGTAGGCGGCGCAATCGTTGATTCCGGCAAGTTTGACTGGATGGCTCATGCAGACAAATATCCCGGACTTACAACTCCCGATGATTCTTATCACGGCATCACATATGCCACAAAGTTTGGCAACGGTGGCGCTTTCATCACAAAGTGTACAGCACAGCTTATGCGTGACTTCGGTTCCATCCAGTCACCCCAGAATGCATTTATCCTGAACCTTGGACTTGAGTCACTCCATGTACGTATTGCACGTCATGCTGAGAACGGTCAGGCTGTTGCAGAGTTCCTTGCAAAGCATCCGAAGATTGAATATGTAAATTACTGCGGACTTCCCGGAGATAAGTACCATGCTCTTGCAGAGAAGTATCTTCCTAACGGCTCCTGCGGCGTAGTAAGCTTCGGAATTAAGGGCGGCCGTAAGGCGGCTGAGGCATTCATGAAGGGCCTTAAGATAGCAGCCATCGAAACACACGTTGCTGATGCACGTTCATGCTGTCTCCATCCCGCAAGTGCTACACATCGCCAGATGAGCGATGATGAGCTTCTTGCATGCGGAGTATATCCGAATCTTGTTCGTTTCTCCTGCGGCCTCGAGGATAAGGATGATCTTATCGCTGATATCGCACAGGCACTTGAGAAGATATAATCGCAGACATCGCGCAGGCACTCGAGAAGATATAATCGCAGACATCGTATGGGCACTTGAGAAGAATTGCACGAATAATGAATAAACGTACATTGAGCGGGCGAAAGTTCGCGAGATGAGACATAAAGAAAAAAGAGGTCTCCTGCAAGCTTGCTTGTGAGGAGACCTCTTTCGTTTATTCCCAGCTATATATTTTCTCGGCAGAATAATATTTTGCCAGTTCTTTTTTTGCAAAATCCTGCATTTCTTTGGACAAATTTCCGTAATGACATGCGCCTTCCTCTGTTACATAAGGGAAGGCAGTTATTATGTCTGTAGAAAGGTTACGCATTTTGCGTAAATAATTATTCGAGATTCTGAATACGCCGACTGAAATGTCAAGTATATCTTCGGGGTTCAGCTCCGTGAACACTTTTTCGAAGAGCTTCTTGTAGCTTTCACGCCACCCCGCATGAAATATCATCGGATCGAAGCATAATCTCACCGGATAACCGGATTTCTTGGCGGCACTGACCGCATTGAGACGTTGCTCCAATGATGGCACATTTGTTTCAGCACACGCTGCAATTTCAACAGGCGAGAGGGTCCACGCAAAAATAACGTTATCGGTACTTATGTCGCTGAGTTTCATAAGTGCTTCTGCATTTCCCGACTTTGTACGTATTTCTATTTTGAGGTTTGAATGCTTTCCGGCAAACTCAATCCATCTCCGGCAATATCCAAGAAGCGGTTCAAGTGCAAGAAGATCGGTGTCGTAAGAGACGCACAGATATACGGAGTGCTCCTTAAGGATATCTTCGAGTTCCTTGAAATAATCGTCCAGGTTTACGAATACTGTAATGAAGCCGCACGGGTACATTCCGCGAAGGTAACAGTACTTGCAGTCGTATATGCAGTTTTTGACGCAGGAAGTGTAGTAGAAATGCTCATTACCGAAGCTTTGACAGAACGGTGCTCCGGCGTAGAAGAGCCGGTCTTTGTTGTTCGCAAGAATCACACCGCCTGAATACTTATCCTCGAGAAAATTCCTTCCCTTGGCATTGAAAATGTCTTTGTAATGGTGTATTGCAGTGACGCTTTTGATGCGCTTTTTCATTTCTTCGGGAAGCTCGGACAGGTTTACCTCTTCTTCGGCAAAGACCTCGGAAAACAGAGGCTTGCGCGCGAAGGGGGCTTTTAGCGTATTACACCTGATTGCTTCGGTTTGTGAATAACGCCCGTTGGATGGGGCTTGTGCTTTATACTCGCTGTCGGCGTCTTGCGGTGCAGCGTTTTTTGTTCGGTTTGATTCAATTGATTTGATACAGTATTCCCTGAACTCTTCGAGAAGCTTTTTGGAATCTTTCTTGCAAAAAGGAGTACCCGGCGCGGCTTCTTTATTTGCGAGAAAGCCGTCGCATACTGCGTTTTCGTCTTCACCGAACGCTTTCACAAAGGAAATGCACTGCTCAAATTCGTCCTGCATTCTTTCGGAAAGCGTCAGGAGTGAGGAGAGAGAGTTTTGTGTTTTTTGATTATTATTCATTCTGTATTCCTCTATATGTATAACATGCTTAATTGATTATATTTGACATGCTTGATTGACCATATTAATCATGCTTGATTGATTATATTTGACATGCTTGATTGACCATATTAATCATGCTTGATTTATTATTTGACATGTTTGATTGACTATTATTAATCATGCTTGATTTATTATTTGACATGTTTGATTGACTATTATTAAGCACGCTTGATTTATTATATTTGACATGTTTGATTGACCATATTAATCATGCTTGATTTATTATATTTGACATGTTTGATTGATTATATTAATCATGCTTGATTTATTATATTTGACATGTTTGATTGATTATAATAAACATGCTTAATTGATTATATCTTGTAGGCTTAATTACATTTGTCGAAATGCACTGCTGTGGTTGAGCAAAAAAAGTAATGTTCATATGGTGTCATTAATCCATTCAATTATTATAACAACATATGTATTACATAAATCACGGAAAACAGGCATTTTATGTAACTTCCTTGCTCCAAAATGGACAAACAGGTTACATAAATCACGAAAAACAGGCATTTTATGTAACATACCAGCCCAAAAACAAGGCGGAACATGGTGATAATGAAATATTAACGTATGATTGATAAAATATCCGCCCGCCGGCAAGAAACATCAATTTATCTGATTGTTTTATTGTGACAGATGTCAATTAACCTGACTGATTTATATAGTATACTCTTAAAGCACTTAACGGGCAACAAGAGGAGCAGGCGAAAGATTGATAATGTCCGAAGCAATGTTTTCTTGACAAATATGGTATAATGGCGGAATCGGAGGTAGGAAACATGGGAAAGACATACACGGTACGATGCAAGGAACTGAATGAAAAAGGCGAAGGCGTTGCATCGTTTAACAACAGTAAATTTGCGGTTCCGTATGCACTCCCCGGCGAGAAGTGCGATATAGAGCTTGTTTATAAAGGAAATGACACAACGCGTGCTGAAGCAAAGGCAAAGCTTGTAAAGGTTATTGAACCGTCGAAGGACAGAGTGGAAGCGGGGTGCCCTCTTTTTGGAAAATGCGGGGCATGCAGTCTTCTTCATATGAATTATGAGGCCGAGCTAAAGTATAAGCAGGAAAAGGTTGCCGGACTCTTCAAAAGCTTCGGAATTGAACAGCTACCGATTATTGCTTCGGATAAGCCGGAACATTACAGAAATAAAGTATATGCTGCGTTTGATTTTGTTGTTTCAAAGGGACATTCCAGAATTGTTGCGGGCATGTATGACGAAAATACGCATGAGGTTGCGGGCACTGCTGACTGTCTTTTACAGCATGCAACTGCCAATTCAATAATAAGGACAATCATTGATGTGATGCGCATTACAGGCACACGCGCCTATGATGAAGATACAAAAACAGGTGTACTTCGCCACTGCTATATAAGAATTTCTCAAAAAACAGGAAAGACGATGCTTGTACTTGTTACCGGAACACCGGAGTTCCCAGCAAAGAAACAGTTTGTGGATACTCTTACAAAGAAGCACCGTTGCATTACAACAATCATCCATAATATTAATACGAAAAAGACGAGCATGGTGCTCGGCGACAGGGACAATGTTCTCTTCGGACCGGGATTTATTGAGGATGAACTTTGCGGAGTGAACTTCAGAATATCTCCGCATTCCTTCTATCAGGTGAACCCTGTGCAGACGGAAAAACTGTATAAAACCGCAATCGATTTTGCCGGTCTTAAGCCTCTTGACAACGTAATTGATGCATATTGCGGTATCGGAACCATCTCGCTTATCGCATCCGAAAAGTGCGCAAGCGTTACGGGTGTGGAGCTTAATAAAGAGGCAATCAGAGATGCGGCGAAGAATGCGGAGCTGAATAAGGCTGATAACGTTACCTTCGTGGCTGCGGACGCAGGAGAATTCCTTAAGGACTGCAAAGAAAAGCCGGATGTTGTTTTCATGGATCCGCCTAGGTCGGGCAGCAGTGAAGAGTTCCTTCAGGCTGTATGCGACGCAGCACCTTCAAAGGTTGTATACATATCATGTAACCCCGCAACACAGGCAAGAGATGTTGAATTCCTTGCAAAAAAAGGCTACAAACCTGTGAAAATGCAGGCGGTGGATATGTTCAGCAGAACACCTGAAGTGGAAAATATTGTGCTTCTGGAATTATTACATCGCCCGTTTTAAATTGCAGTTGATATAATATACTGAAGAAAAGTAATGGTTACGCTATAAAAAAGATGATTACAAAATAATGCTTACGCAATAAAAAAGACCCTTACAAAATAATAATGATGACGTTTCAACGAAAGAGGGACTGCAATCGCAGTCCCTCTTTTTCTAAAAGGCTTATAATATTTAATAATAACCCTTTATATCATTCTTTAATTCGAGTCATATCATAGCGGTGAGACTCTGTGGAATCGGGTGTCATTGATCTGAAATTGTCGAGAGTAATGCTTACATTAGTAAAATCACTTACTTTGTATTTATATCTTGTTGCGGTTGTTTCTTCTGCACCAAAGACAATCTCATCAACATTTACATAATTGGTGTTGGTGGACCAGTTTGTAGAGTATGAAATACTGTATGCAGACATTCCCTCATAAACAGCGTAATCGCTGCTTACATTGAAATCGTTGTTTCCATATACGTTGAAATACAAACTGATTCCTGAATATGTGCTTGCCGAGAAAGATGTGTACATAGTAGCATTCTGACTGTCAAGACTTCTGTGTGTGCCATTCGGAATTGATGTCGTAAGCATAATAAGTTCTTTATTGGGAATCATTTTCCCGGAGTCAAAAGGCTTTGAAGAATAAAGATAATCCATCGTATCATCATAGTTATAAGAGGAATCTGCGTAATGCATTCCGTCATATGTCAGATAAGACTTTGTGTAGTATGCTTTCTCGTTATAGTAATCGCTGGCTTGCGAATATCTGACCTCATTACCTGTCATATTGAAATAGGTCGATGCACTTGTGTACCATGATTTCTTGTAGCCATATATTGCAGATGCTGCAGAAGCATCCTCGTATGTCGTTACACTCTTGGTTTTGAGACAGAAATCATTGATATCAAATTCATAAAGCGTAATGCTTACTCCGGGATAATAAGTATATTCGCTTGTTGAATTGTTGTATACGCTGTCTTTTATCTTTGAAACTTTGATAATATAATTGTCACATGAAGGATAGAGAAAGTGATCTTTATCCTTAAGAATTGCTTCTACATATCCGTATTTGTCAGTATCCGAGAAATTCTCGGGTGCTGCTGTGGCTGCCGCGCCCATAGGTATAAAGCTGTAAGAGTAATTGTAGTATTTGTTATTCTTGTAGAAACGGGCTTCGAGCCTATATTCAACAGGACTATCGACTTCCTTTGTATACTTTAAATCAGCCTCATTATGATAATCTTCTGTAGGCAGATCGGCGGAGGCTTGAACTACTGTTCCGTAATCATAAGTAACTTCATCATAGTCTTTTTCTTCAAAAACATAGATTCTTGTCTCGGCCTTGCCAAGAAGTTCAACTTTTATCGCTTCATATTCAGTAAGCGATATGTTTGCAATGCCGTATTCATATACATAATCAGAATCGTCATAGTATGAATTGCAATATACATACTGGCCTTCCCATGTGTTGTGAGCTTTGTTCTCGGGAACAAATGCAAGTGATTCCTCGGCAATCAGAAGTGCGACATCCTGTTCACTTACGGACTTTATGGAGTCTATCTTACTTTCTCCATATATAGGGTCGGAATTGCCGCTGTTTGAATAAATCTCGATTGTGTATGTCATGCCTTCGGTGATTCCGTTGCCGATTCCGGTCCCTCTGAAAGTGGCACCGGCTACATAGGTGTATAATGCAAGGTTCTCATAGCTGCCTGCGCTAACCCATTCTGTGCCGTTGTTTGTGTAATAACCGAAGCTTGCATAATCACGGCTGAATGAGAACCCGCCAATCTCCATATTGTCGGTTCCGTTGTTAATTCTTACATAAATCTGATTGATGTCACTGCCCATGATGCCTGAATTTTTAGTATCTTCGACTCTTACGTGAACTGTATCGGCATCAATCTTATATATAGTCATTTTAAGAATGTCATGTTCATGACCACCCGGCATATTCAGGTTATTTCCGTTGCCAGAATAATCGCCTGATGAATAGCCCTCTGATGAATTGTTGTCCGGGTCATATTGACCATCTGATGTGTTCCCTACAACATTGCCTTGATTGTCTACAATATTGCCACTATCATCAATGCCGAAATTATCGTTAACTACATTGCCGTTTCCGTCAACGATGTTGCCCTTGGTATCAAGTGAGTAAGAACCCTCAGTGCCTTTATTGCTGCTTACATTTGTGCCGCTACTTCCTGTGTTCTTGTCGTTATTGCCACAACCGAACAGGCACAGGGTAAGTGCCAAAAGGAGTGTAACTGACAAAATTTTTTTCTTCATAAACTGCCTCCTGCTTTAAAACTGTCTATTCAAGAAACTTATGTTCTTGAAAAAAATAGGTGGGTATGTAACACACCCGCCTATTAAAGTAGCATTATCAGTTATGGAAGAACATTAACTATATTATGATTCGTATTGCCGATATTCACTTGTTTTAAGATATGGTCACTCAATCAACTTTGTCCACATGGCGAGAAAACTTTCACGGTTGTCAGCAGTATATTTTTCGTCAGTATATATGACATTCATATCATCGGGATTTCGACTGTCACCACGCGTCACGTCAGCTCTTGCGGGCCATGCTCCTACACCCAGAAAAGGAGTGTATCCTTCGCCGGTGCCGTCTGTTTCGCCAAGTATCCATCTGATAAACAGTTTCGCGGAATTAATATTTTGTGCACCGCCGGCAATCATGATGTTGGCGGGGTTTATTACTCCTGCGAAGGGGTCAAGGTCCGTGATTGAATTCATTGTGTATCCGCGCTCTGCAAGGCGCAGCTTTGAAGCGTTAAGAAGCCCTATGCCAGCTGCTCCGGTTCCGGGAGCAGCCACGGCGTCAGCAACATCATCACTGTCGTTTAGTACATGCATACCGTTCTCAATAAGCATCTGAATCAATGTTTCACCGGCACTTTTTCCGTCAGCAGACTTAAAAGCTTCTCCAAAATATGTGCGATAAGATTCTTCCAGCTTGTCTGAGTTTTGTATAAGCATTGAAAAAACTGTATAGGAAATATTGCTTTTAGCAGGATCGGTTACATATAGTTTACCGTTCCATTCGGGTTCGGTCAGTTCCCACCAGTTTGATATTGGTGCTTCCTCACCATACACTTCAGTGTTGTAGGCCAAAAGCGGAATTTCAAGGAGGACGCTTACATACTCATCGCTTCCGCCTGTTCTCATTTTATCTTCTATGTCATAGGGGATATATTTGTACGCCAGATGATCCGGTATAAGGTCCTCTGTCAGGTTACCGTCTCCGTTGGTTGTAAAAATCAGGTCGCAGTCGTACCGACCGTTTGCACTGTTTTCGTAAAGCTTGGCTTTAATCTCTTCTGCACGATAATATGTTGCCTCTACAAGCAAATCGGGGTATTGCTGCTGAAAACTCGTGACAACATCGAAGACTCTCGAAGAAACGGTGTATATTTTGAGGACGTCCTCGGATTTTGCCGCTTCATACAATTCCTCTGCACTTTCGTGTGCATCCAGATTTGCATTTCTTGCCCAGAGATCCATTTCAAAAGCATTATTTTTTTGTTTGGAGCAAGCCACCATAACAAGCATTGCAAGAAGAAGTGCAGACCCCAAAATAAATCTGCTTTTTTTTGTCATTTTGATGCCTTTCTTATATACTTTTTACCTCTGAAGGTATTTGTCGGGGTAAGGATACGGTGACAACAGTGCCTTCGCCTTCGTGTGACTCAATATCAAGTCCATAGCCGTCACCGTAATATGACACTATTCTACGCTGAATGTTTGAAAGTGCAATATGTGACAGTCCGGCAACATCGTCGCTGTCCTCCGATGAATGTATATGTTCCTTCAGTGCATTTACTTCATCAACAGTCATTCCTATGCCGTTGTCCTCTATCACGATATGAATCGTTTGACTGCATATTTTACAGAATACGTGAATATGTCCCGGTCTGTCAATATTGTTGACTATACCATGTCTGATGCAGTTCTCTACTATGGGTTGAAGTAACATGCGGGGAATCATAATATCTTCAAGCTTGTCTTCAATCTCAATATCTGAAGTAAATCTGGCAGGATAACGGATTTGCATGATATCGACGTATTTCTGAAGTATCCAGAACTCTTCCATGAGATTTATATTGGTCTCGGAGGAATTGGCATAGCGAAGCAGGTATGAGAGACCATCACACAGATTACCCGCCTTGTCATTCTCGCCATTGGCAGCCAGTGCTTTTATGGCAGTCAGGACATTTACGGTAAAGTGTGCATTAATCTGTTTTTTCAGAGAGATGAGCATTGCTTTTTCACGGCGGAGTTCAGCCTCTTTGAGTGAGTATCTTGCCTCAAATATTTCCTGTTCTTTCTGTTCGACACGTTCAATCATGTCGTTTATTCCATCGACCAGACCGTCAAAATGCGCAAGACCTGTGGCTGCAATTTTATTGGAGCGATTATCCTCAATCTGCTCAACATCGGAAATAATCTGTTGAATCGGAACAAAAAATTTCTTTCGCCAGAATCTCAGAAACAGACTGAACAGCACAAGCATGAATATAGCAAGAGCAATCATTGAAGCAATGAACCAGGCTCTCAGTTCACGGCCTGCGCTTTCGTAAGAAATCAGAAGTTCGAAAGGTGTGAATCCTATTTTTTTATAAGTATAGAATTCATTTTCTTTTATGGCATCTGCAACATTGCCGTCTGCGAATCCGTTATATTCCGATATAATAATACGTTGATTCGAGCACAAGGCAATCTGCATTTCGTTGACATTGCTGACCTCGGCAAAGAGCTTTTGAATTGCATCCTGCGAGGCAAGAATAATCAGGCTTCCACAGCTGACAACTCCGTCGTAGAGCGGCGCATAATATCCGATATACTCTGTTGTCTCGAGGTTAATGGTGAAAGCTTCCGCCGAAGTCATCCCCGAAGTCTTTCGAATCAGATTTTTTACCGAGGTATTGTCGAGATTGCCGGAAAATCTGTAGAATTTGCCGCTTTTGTTGGAAATAATGACATGCTCCATTAACTTGTCATGTTCCTGAAACTGAAGAACTTTTGAAGTTATTTTTTCTGCTTTTTCGGAGAATTCCACTGTATTGGTTTCGCGCAGGAATGCGATAACATCTTTGTCTGCATTGAGGGCAAAAGCCGTACGCTCCATCTGAAGAAAGTATTCTTCAAGTTCGGAAATGATTTCCGAGGAAACCATTTCGATGTTATTGTCTACATATCGCTTGAGCAAACTGTTTGCGTACATATAAAAACCAATCCAAACAGCACTCATTGCAAACAGCACCAGCACAGCCGTTCTTTTCAGCTTCGCTGTAAGTGTTAAGTTTTTATTCGTTTGCTTGTTTTTCATATAACCTCACCGCTCTGGCATCCATGTACTCAACGTATGACCCCTCACCCTGCCATTTGACTTCATCACTTTTTATCTGGGAGAGATTCATCGGTCCGGCTCCTCTGAAATTTTTATTCTGGAGTGAGTAACCGAGATAATTAATTGTTGTTATCTCAGCTTTGTTGCCGTATGCCGATAGTTCTCCTTCGATTGAATACCTGTAATCGACATCTTTTTCACCATAAGCAGCTATCAGTGATGCTTCCTCTGAAAGCATCAAATCCATTATTTCAAATGCTTCCTTTTTATGAAAAGCATTCTCAGGAATAAAGCCTCCGATTTGTTCGGCAGTCTCCGATTTCAGTGTTTCAAGGCCCGCAGTTTCGGAAAACAGCGGAGGAACAGCAGTAAACCTTGAAATAACATCTGAACCGTTTGGATAGACATAGTCCGAAATACTGTTGGATACAAATGCGCCCACACAGTCGTCGGGTGAATTTACAACTTCCCGCACCTGTCTGTTCGAAAAATTCATACATTCATCTGACAGAACCGAAAGGCTTCTCAGTCTGTTACAGTATTCCTGGGCCCTGCCTGCATTTTCCATACTATATTGCACAAAAGCGTCGAATGTGATTTTCGCGTTTTTATAGCCTGATATAAGCGGGATTTCGTCCGCTATTCCGTTACCGTTCGGGTCGTTTTCCAAAAAGGCCTGAAGAACGGTTTCCAGTTCGGCATAGGTTTGTGGGATTCTTAGCGAAAGTGAGCTCAGCCAGTGGGTGTTAATCCACAATATGCCGGTAATCATATCCTGCTTACTGTTTTTTACATGTGGTAAATAATAGAAAGCCTCAGTTCTTTCAGGCTGCTTGCCACGCAATGCTGTAATGTTGCTTGATGGGGTTGCAAACTCAGACAGGTCACATATATATCCATCACGAACATATTCATCAAATTCATCGAAGGACACTATTTCGCTTTCAGCCGGAAAAAATACGGCATCGATACCACCCTGTGTATCAAAAAGCAATGCTCTTAAATACTCTTTTTCGTATCCTTCAGTAAAATAAGTAAACTCAATATTGTACCCTGTCTGGTTTTTTAGCCATTCGGTATAGTAGTTAGTGGAATAATTTTCAACAAGAGGATCGGAAACAATTGCAATCCTGACTGTGGTAATGTTTTTTCGGGCTATAAGATGCTCTGCAAGAAATCCTCCTGTGCACAGTATGATTATTGTCACCATCATAAGGCAGAATTTTTTTAAGAAGTTTTTTTTCATATAATCCTCAAATGCTGTCAAGCATCTCTTTAGGAGATACACCGTAATAATCCTTAAAAACCTTATAGAACTGAACGTATTCGGAATATCCGCACTCTATAGCAATATCTTTAAGTAGGAGGCTCTTGTCGGCAAGGAGCTTTTTGGCATGTTCCATTCTCTTCGCGGTCAGATAGCAGGTGAGTGATGTGTGAAAATACTTGGAAAACAAGTTGCAAATATAGTTTCTGCTGAAGCCGAATTGCTTTGACAGAATATCAAGTGTTATCTTTTTGGAAAAGTTAATGTCAATAAAGGCAAGCATCTTGTTGACGCTGAGATTATTGGTTGGGAGTTCCGGAGAATCATCTGCCTCGGCTTCGTCAGGGACAATTCCGGTAGTGCACGGCACAGATGACTGATTCTGTTTGGCTGCGAGCCTTTGAACCAATCGTTCGAGAACAAGCTGAATGTCATCCTGATTCACAGGTTTAAGAACATAATCAAAACCTGATTGTTGAAAAAATGTTCTGACATTTTCAAAACTATCAAATGCACTTACCATTACGAATTCTGAGCTGATACCGTCCTCTTTCAGCTTTTTAATCAGTTCGTTTCCGTCCATTCCAATCATCTTGAGATCACAGAATACGACGTCGGGATGAATAGATTCTATTTCAGCAATTGCTTTTTGCGGGCTGGTGTTGTACCCAATAACCTCGAAGCCGTTATCCATCCAAGGAATTGTGCGGATGAATTCATCCAGGATAAGCTCTTCGTCATCAACCAGATAAGCAGTATACATGTTATTTCCTTTCAAAAGAAAATCTTCAAATTCGTTACGATAACCAATCATAACGGAAAAAGATAATATATGCAATAATACTCGCAACGCTTCTTACACGAGTGTAAAAGTTCTTTATTTTTTCACAAATGTGTGGTAGAATTTCACAAGTGCGTCGCAAAAAAGTGATGCGAAGGAAGGGTAAAGAAATGAAAAAGAAATTTTTGGCTGCTGTACTTGCAGCAGTAATGATGTTCACAGTTATAGGCTGTGGTAACGGAGCCGGAGACGGAAAAGTAAAGCTTAAGGCTCACAGTGATGAAAAGACAACAGTTATCGTCACACTTGGCGAATATAAGGGCATGGCGCTTAAGGGTGCTACGGATGCAGAGCTTCAAAGCACACTTGACAGCCTTTGCAACTCATTGGCTACAGAAGAGGAAATTGATGGACCTGCAGAATCAGGCGACACAGTAAATATTAACTATGCAGGCTATCTTGATGGAGTTGCATTTGAAGGTGGCACGGATGACAGCGAAGCAGGATATGATCTCACACTCGGCAGCGGTGCATTCATCGCCGGTTTTGAAGACGGACTTATCGGAGCAAAGAAGGGTGAGTCAAGAGACCTCAATCTCACGTTTCCCGAAACATATTCAAACAACCCTGATTTGGCAGGAAAAGCTGTTGTTTTCAAGGTTACTGTTAACGCAGTTAAGAGAACTGTTATTCCCGAGCTCAATGATGAACTTGCTGTTACAGCAGGCTATGCATCACTTGAAGAGCTTAAGGCAGACGCAAAAGAAAGCCTTGACAAGGAAGCATATCAGACAACAGTAAGCAATACTCTTCTTGAAATCTGTTCTGTAGAAAATATTCCTTCATATGAGATTGATAAGGCAGCAGACGAGTTCTATCATTCGTACTATGACTACTGCGAGCAGATGGCTACAGCATATGGTATGGACGTTGCGTACATTCTTTATTACATGACAGGTTATTCATCTCCCGAAGAGTTCCAGGCATACTCAAAGGTATATGCAGACAAGCAGATTAACTACCAGTACATCATCGAAGCTATTTTCCAGAATGAAAAGCTTGAAATTTCCGAAGACGAGTACATGACACGTGCTATGGAATATGCTAAGCAGTACGGCTACGATAACTACGAAGACTTCGAAACAGATTACACAAAGGAAATCATCGAAGGTGCAATTCAGATGGACTATGTAATGGATTACATCATCGAAAACGCACAGAAGTTCTAAAAACTAAAAGAAATGCGCGAATAGCGAATAACCCAATTGCCGGCGCAGCCGGCATATACAAAAAGGGAGCGGACCACTGCAAGCTTGCTTGTAAGTGACCGCTCCCTTTTTGTATATGGAAGCCACGAAAGTGGCAATTGGGTTATGAGCAAACGGACATCGAGCGAACGGAGTTCGCACGCGAGGTAGGGCTCGTAGCGTAAGTAGATTAAAATTCAATTTTTGAAATTTAGATAGTCAAATTTTCTCAAAATCCCGACTCGCCATGGTACTAAAATTCAATTTTTGAAATTTAGCTAGTCAAAATCTCTCAAAATCCTGGATTTCCATGGTACTAAAATTCAATTTTTCGATTTTAGCTAGTCAAAAGCTTCTAAAATCCCGGATTTCCATGGTACTAAAATTCAATTTTTCGATTTTAGCTAGTCAAAAGCTTCTAAAATCCCGGATTTCCATAGGACTAAAATTCATTTTTTCAATTTTAGCTAGTCAAAAAGCAGATTAGACTAAAGCCTCACAGATAAAAAGGCTTGTCAAGTGAAATCCCCAATGATTTGCACATAAGAGAGGGTGCAAGTGATGTACCGCTTCATACGGTTGACTAGAATTGGATTTTGGTATATCATTGGCGTAACGAAATTTTCGGACAATCATTGAATCATTTTTTTCAGTTATAATTCCCGTTAAAATGTAAAACTAAATTTTGGAGGACGTATGGATTACGAGAGTATGTCTGTTGCCGATTTAAAGGAATTGGCAAAGGAAAAAGGCATTAAAGGTATTACGGCTTTAAAGAAGGCTGATATTATTAATTTAATTAAGAATGCGGAAGGCGAGAATAAAGCCTCTGCAACTGAAGAAAAAACATCAAATAAAGCAAGCAAAGCAGATAAGTCAAGCGGAGAAGCAAAAGCAAGCAAAGCAGATAAGGCAAGTGAAGCGGGCATATCAGATAAGGCAAGCAAAGCAGATAAGGCAAGTGAAGCGGGCATATCAGATAAGGCAAGCGAAGCAAGCGAAGCAGATAAGGCAAGTGAAGCAAGCAAATCAGATAAGGCAAGCGGAGAGGCAAAAGCGGGCAAATCGGATAAGTCAAGCGGAGAAGCAAAAGCGGGCAAAGCAGATAAAGCAGGTAAAACAAGGAAAGCAGCTGAAAACCGTAAAACCGAAGAAACCGACAAGTCAGAAAAAGCAGATAAGGCAAGCATAGCAGACAAGTCAGAGAAAGCAGACAAGTCAGAAAAGGTAGACAAAGCGGATAAAGAAAGCAAGTCCGACCAGGTCGTTATGCCTGAAAAAGTTTCGGAAGCACCGCGTCAGATGTCTGAAAAATCGGCAGAGAATCAGCGCAAAATACTTGGTAAATATTCGGAAAAACATCAGCGCACAATACTTGAAAGACCTGCAGAACAGTCTGCAGAACCTCGGAGAATACTTGAAAGACCTGCAGAATATCCTGCAGAGCCTCGGAGAATACTTGAAAGGCCTACAGGACAGCATGCAGAGAATCAACGCAGGATACTTGGTAAATATTCGGAAAAACTTCAGCGTCAGATGCCCGAGAAAACTGCAGAACAGTCTGCAGAGCCCCGACCTCAGCAGTCTCAAACCCAGCAGTCACACCAGCAGGCGCAGTTTCATCAGGTGCAGTACCAGCAACCTCAGCAGCCTCAAACACAGCAGGTGCAGCCCCAGCCTCATCAACCTCATCAACCTCAGCAGCCTCAGCAGTCCCAGCAGTCTCAGCAAGCACAGCAGCCTCAGCAGTCTCAGCAGTCCCAGCAGCCGCAACCTCAGCAACCCCAGGCTCAGCAGATACCGTCCCAGCAGCCTCAGGCACAACAGCCGAGACAGGCACAGCCTGAGAATAATGCTCCGTTTGACCCTAGAAGTCAGGCAGGCACTGAACTGGACAGCGGTGTTGAAAAGAACGGAATTCTTGAAATTATGCCTGATGGTTTCGGATTTATAAGATGTGATAACTTCCTTCCGGGCAATAATGATGTTTATGTTTCGCCTATGCAGATTAAGCGTTATGGCTTAAGAAGCGGCGACATCATCCGCGGCAATACGAAGGTTCAGGCGGCAAACGAGAAGTTTTCCGCATTGCTGTACATCAAGGATGTTAATGGTTACAGCCTTGAGGACACAGTTAATAGAAAGAAGTTCGAAACACTTACACCAATCTTCCCAAAGGACAGAATACATACGGAAACACCTTCAAGCTCCGTTGCCATGAGGATGGTTGATCTTATTGCTCCCATTGGCAAGGGCCAGAGAGGTATGATTGTTTCACAGCCCAAATCAGGAAAGACAACCCTTCTTAAAGAAATAGCAAATTCCATTACAAGAAATCATCCCGATATGCATCTTATTATTCTTCTCATCGATGAACGTCCTGAGGAAGTTACGGACATGAAGGAGTCTATTAAGGGTGAAAAGGTTGAGGTAATTTATTCTACATTTGATGAACTTCCCGAAAACCATAAACGTGTTTCGGAAATGGTTATTGAGCGTGCAAAGCGACTTGTTGAGCACGGTGAGGATGTTGTAATACTGCTCGATTCCATCACGCGTCTTGCACGTGCGTACAATCTTACCGTTACTTCGAGCGGCAGAACACTTTCCGGTGGTCTTGACCCTGCAGCTCTTCACATGCCCAAGAAGTTCTTCGGCGCGGCCAGAACAATGCGTGAAGGCGGCAGTCTGACAATACTTGCTACGGCACTTGTTGATACGGGAAGCCGCATGGATGATGTTGTTTTCGAGGAATTCAAGGGCACAGGTAATATGGAGCTTGTACTTGACAGAAATCTTTCCGAGAGACGCATATTCCCTGCAATCGATCTTGCAAAGTCAGGAACGAGACGAGATGACCTTCTTCTTACAAAGGAGGAATATGATGCCATGGCGAAAGTCAGAAGAGCGCTTAACGGAGCGCATGCCGAGGAAGCAACGGAACGTCTCATAAACATGTGTGCACATACAAGAAATAACGCAGAATTTGTGCAGACAATCCTTAAGGGGTTCAATGCCTGACACTATAGATGACATAAGCATATATTGATGCAAAGAACTTTGTACTTTATAAAATCAATGATGAAAATACGAAAGTGGTAGTGCACGCTGTTGTAGATTTGCGGCAGGATTATTTGATTATTCGAGGCTTGTAAGCTTTTGATAAGGACATTCATATCATGTTCAATGTCGGCTCGTAGCCTGCATGGAAAACTTCGAAAAGTACTTGCAATATGTCCGTCGTGGTGATATAATCACAAAGCTTGTGTGAGTATCACACAGTGGTTTGTTGTAAACAGAAGTTCTGAGCCAAATCTCAGAACCCGCGATTTGAAAGGAGATTACAATGCAAGAGAGTATCCAGCCTAAATATGTTGTTTCTCATGTTACATGCAACTGCGGTAACACATTTGAGACACGTTCCACAAAGGGTGATATTCACGTTGAAATCTGCTCAAAGTGCCACCCCTTCTATACAGGTCAGCAGAAGGCTACTGCTGCTCGTGGCGCAATCGAGAAGTTCAACCGTAAGTATGGCTTAGCATAGGAACATCGATTTTTGCAAAATTAGGTTGAGACTTTTCGTTAGTCTCAACCTTTTTGTTTGTTTATCACCTTTTCTTTATGAAGGTGAGCAAATGACAATCTTTAGGAGTGAGTATTTATGAAGAATTCCTGTATTGGCGGTCAGGCGGTAATTGAAGGGGTTATGATGAAGAACGGCGCACGTTATGCTGTTGCTGTACGTAAGCCTGACGGAGAAATTGCAGTTGAGAACAAAGAATGCAAAGACCCGGCAAACAGAAGCAGTTTTTTGAAGCTTCCTTTGGTGCGTGGCGTGGTAGCATTTATCGATTCACTTGTCATCGGTATGGATGCTTTGACATTGGCTTCAAAGTACTATGTTGAGGACGAGGAAGAGACAAAGTTTGAAAAGAAGCTTAATGATATTACCCATGGAAAAGGTGAGAAGGTAATTAATGGCTTTACCATTTTCTTCTCAATCATTCTTGCATGTGTCATTTTTGTTCTTGTACCGCTCCTTTTATCAAGACTTATTGAAAAAGTTGTTACGAATCAGGTACTTCTCGGACTTATCGAAGGACTTATTCGTGTTACCATATTTATCCTTTACATCGTTCTGATTTCGAGAATAAGAGATATCAGAAGACTGTTTATGTATCATGGCGCCGAGCACAAATGTATTAACTGCATTGAGTCCGGCAAAGAGCTTACCGTTAAAAATGTTAAGCAGGCAAGCAAAGAACATAAGCGCTGCGGAACAAGCTTCATTCTTAATGTTATGATTATCAGCATCATTTTCTTCATGGTTATCCGTGTTGAAAATGTATTCCTTAAACTTGGTCTCAGACTCCTTCTCATTCCTGTTATTGCAGGTATTTCCTATGAGTTTACAAAACTCGCAGGAAAGAGCAACAGTAAGGTCGTCAATATCCTTTCCAAGCCCGGTCTTCTTATGCAGAAGCTTACTACAAAAGAGCCTGACGACAGGATGATTGAGGTTGGCATCAAGTCGGTTGAAGCAGTTTTTGACTGGAAAGAATTCCTTGCAAACTATGACAAGCCTGAAGTTAAGGAAGAAAAGAAGGGCGCTGCCGATGCGGGAGGCAGTAAGAAAGCAGATGATATTGCTACTTCTGAAAATGGCGAAAATACTGTAGCTGAAGCATCAGGTGAAACAATTGTAACACCTGCGGATGCTGCCGGAAAGTCTGAAGAAAAGGCTGCCGAAACTGAGAAGTCTGCAAAAGCCGAGAAGCCTGCAAAAGCCGAAAAGCCTGCTAAGACTGAAAAGCAGAAGAAGGCTAAAAAGGAAAGAAAGGATTTTGTAGAAGAAGAAAACGAGAAAACTACATCGGAAAAACAGGCAGAAGCAGAAAAGAATCAGGCGTCTGCCGATAAGCCTCTTGAAATCGATATTTCCAAGCTCTTCGACATCAAGATTCCCGATGTTGACGAGTCAAAGCCCAAGAAGGGCTGGAAGACAAGACACGAGGAAGAGCCCAGAACAGTTGCTCCTTCAAGTGTTAATACCGAAGACGACGAAATTCTCGCTGCACTTGATTTCATGTTTGAATACAACGGACCTAAGACTGAGGTTGAAATCTCGGACGATCCTAATGTTGTTGTTACAGGTAACACCGAAAACGGAGAGTCTTCCGAAAAAGACGAATAAAGATGCAATACAAAGAACTGTTACAGTCTGCAACAGAACAATTAACGGCGGCAAACGTTCCGGACGCAAAGACGGATGCTTGGCGCCTTTTTGAAGCATTTACGGGCTTTTCACGCGGCGAATATTTTATGAAGCAGAATGAGGAAGTGAATTTACCCGGTAATATGCTTTCCGACTTTAAAAATGCCGTTTGCGAGAGGGCAAAAAGAGTGCCCCTTCAGTATATTCTCGGTACGCAGGACTTTTACGGACATGTATTTAAGGTTTCGCGCGATACTCTTATTCCCCGCTTTGACACGGAAGTTGTTGTCGAAAAGGCAATAGACGAAGCAAAGGATTATTGCAAAATAAACGGGAAAAGTGCTTCCGAATTGGAGATTCTTGATGTCTGTACGGGCACAGGATGCATCCTTATTTCCATTGTTTGCGAACTTGACTCGAAATGCGGTGTCGGGACTGATATTTCAGAAGGCGCTATTAGGCTTGCATCGGAAAATTCCGAGTTAAACGGTATAAGTGATAAAACATCGTTTTATGCCGGCGATTTATTTAAAGCACTAAGTAATACAGGGTTTGAAACCAAAAAGTTTGATTTTGTTGTTTCAAATCCGCCATATATTAAAACGGAGGATATTTATGCTCTTGACGATGAAGTGAAGCTCCACGAGCCTATGACCGCTCTGGACGGAAGTGATGACGGGCTGCTTTTCTACAGACGCATCTCAAAGGAAATCAGGTCACATATAGCCACAGGCGGCAGACTGGTATTTGAAATAGGTTGCGATGAAGCTTCGGACGTTATGAAAATTATGGCATCCGAGGGCTTTGAAGATATAAAAACATACAAGGACCTTGCAGGACTCGACAGAGTTGTTGCGGGAACGTACGGAGGAAAAAATGTTTGATAAATTAGAAGAACTGGTTCGCAAATATGAAGAAATTCAGGCGGAACTTTCATCACCCGAATGCGCGAACGACCAGGCACGTTTCAAAAAGCTTATGAAGGAATCAAGTGACCTTGCGGAGCTTGTTGAAACATTTAACACATACAAGAAAGAAAAACAGAATATTCAGGATTCCCTTGATATTATCGATACGGAGTCCGATCCTGAAATGAAGGAACTTGCACGTGAAGAGCTTGCAGAGTCAAAGAAGAATGTTGAGGAACTTGAGCAGAAGCTTAAAATCCTTCTTCTTCCCAAGGATCCTAACGATGATAAGAACGTCGTAGTTGAAATCCGTGCCGGCGCAGGCGGTGATGAGGCTGCTCTTTTTGCAGGTGAGCTTTACAGAATGTATTCCAAATATGTTGAAACACAGCGTTGGAAAGTCGATCTCATTTCGATGAATGAATCCGGTATCGGCGGCGTTAAGGAATGTGTCTTCATGATAAACGGTCAGGGCGCATATTCAAAGCTTAAGTACGAAAGCGGAGTTCACCGCGTACAGCGAGTTCCCGTTACAGAAAGCGGCGGACGTATTCACACATCCACAGCTACGGTAGCCATTATGCCTGAAGCTGAGGAAGTAGATGTTCAAATCGATCCTAACGATTGTAAGATTGATGTGTTCCGTTCATCAGGAAACGGCGGTCAGTGCGTAAATACAACAGACTCAGCCGTAAGACTTACACACATTCCTACAGGCATTGTAATTTCCTGTCAGGATGAGAAATCCCAGCTTAAAAACAGAGACAAGGCGATGAAGGTTCTCCGCGCAAAGCTTTATGAACTTGAGCTTGAAAAGGCTCATGATGCAGAAGCAGCTCAGAGAAAGAGCCAGGTTGGTACGGGAGACCGCTCCGAGAAGATCAGAACCTATAACTTCCCCCAGGGACGTTGCACAGATCATCGTATTCACTTTACCGCATATAATCTTGATGATGTTATGAATGGTGATATTCAGGAATTCATCGATGCACTTACGGCTGCAGACCAGGCTGAAAAGCTTGCAGACATGGCAGCAGAGCAGTAAGGAAAAAACATGGGTCAGTATGACAGGACAATTTCATTAATCGGTGAAGAAGGACTAGAGCGCCTTAAACATTCGCATGTTGCCGTGTTTGGCGTTGGAGGCGTGGGAGGCTATGTTGTTGAAGCGCTTGCAAGAGCCGGCGTCGGAAAACTCACCCTTGTTGATAACGATACCGTCAATGAAACAAACCTGAACAGGCAGATAATTGCCCTTTATTCGACCATTGGAAAGTTAAAAACCGAAGTTTGCAAAGAACGTGTTAAAGATATCGATCCCTCTATTGAGGTTGACACCAAAGCGGTATTTTTTCTTCCGGAAAATGCCGACACCTTTGACTTTTCGGCGCTTGACTATGTTGTTGATGCAATAGACACAGTAAGCGGAAAGCTTGCTCTTGTTGAAAAGGCTCAGGCAGCGGGAGTAAAAATTATTTCTTCCATGGGTGCGGGCAACAAGCTTGACCCTACTGCATTTAAGGTAGCAGACATATATAAAACAAATGTCTGCCCTTTGGCGAAGGCTATGCGGAAAGAATGCAAAGCAAGGGGGCTTAAGGGCTTCAAGTGCGTATATTCTGAAGAAGAGCCGGTTGTGAAAGAACGTGTAATTGCAAGCATTTCCTTTGTTCCGTCGGCGGTTGGGCTTATTATTGCGGGTGAAGTGATTAAGGACCTTATTTCAATCAGGTGAAGTGATTAAGGCACTTATTTCAAACAAGTGAAGTGGTTAAGGACCCCTTAATATGTGACATCAGGCAGGTAGATACATGATTACATCGTTATCAAATGGTCAAATAAAAAATATTCAGACGCTCCTTAAGAAATCAAAGGAGCGTTTTTCGCAGGGGCTCTTCGTGATTGAAGGGGTGCGCATGACAAGAGAGGCAATCGACCTTGGACTTATTGAGAAGGCGTACTACTCAGAGAGCTTTTACAATGGACTTTCCGATGTATCGGAGGAAGACAGAAAAAGATTCCTTGAAAAAACCGACTTCGAGGTTGTTACCGACAGCATTCTTTCAACCGTATCGGAAACCGTGACGACACAGGGAGTTATCGCAACCGTTAAGATTCCCCGCCATGATACTGCGAAGGTGCTTGAAGGAGCAAAGTCTGCCGTAATGCTTGAAAACCTCCAGGACCCCGGTAACCTCGGAACAATTATCCGCACAGCTGAGGCAGCGGGAATGGATGCTATTATTCTTTCGGAAAACTCTGTAGACGTTTATAACCCGAAGGTGGTCCGCTCAACAATGGGCGCACTTTTCAGAATGCCTATTATCTATGTTCCCGGCTTTGTTGAACTTGTTAAAAAGCTTGGCACTGACGGATGGAACACCATTGCAACGCATCTTGCCGCTTCAATTGATTTTACCGAGGCGGATTATTCCGGAAAAACCGCTGTCCTTATAGGCAACGAAGGAAACGGCCTTACGGAAGAGTGCGCAGCCGCTGCAAAGACAAAGGTTATTATCCCGATGGACGGGCATGTCGAAAGCCTGAATGCGGGAATTGCTGCGGCACTCATGATGTACGAGATAAAACGTAACAGGAAATAGACGTGTATTGATAATACATGAGATAAGGCGTAACAGTAAATAACATAAATTTCATACCTTGCAATCTTGCATAAATGATGATATTATAGCCGTGGAAACGTTTCCACGGTTTTTTGCACGAATAGCGAACTAACTCGTGTAGCCTGCTTCAGCAGGCGATATATATGCATAACACACGAGATGTAAGCTTGCTTACAATATCGTGTGGATGCATATACAGCCGAGTTTATCGGTTGCACGAGTTATGAGCAAACGAACATCGAGCGAGCCGAGCTCGCGAGATGACAGCATGAAATCGGCTGTATACGTGAGTTCTGAAGATGGTGTGCAAATGGCGACCGGCCGGAAACTGAAAGGTGTTTTATGGAGAGTATCACAATACGTGAGGTTGCAAAAGCGTGCGGAGTAGGCGTCAGTACCGTATCGCGCGCTATCAACGACCACCCCAATATAAGTGAAGAAAAGAAGGCTTTAATCTTGCAGAAGATTGAAGAACTTGGTTATGTTCCGAACAACAGTGCCAGAAATCTTAAAAGAAGTGGCGGAAAAGCTATTGCTGTTCTTGTAAAAGGAATGACAAATCCGTTCTTTAATGTTATGATAAAGATAATGGAAGCCGATATCATAGAAAACGGCTATACCATGGTACTTCAGCATGTCGATCCGTCCGAAGACGAGGCGGATGTCGCAGTGGAACTTGCAAAGGAAAAACGTCTTTGCGGACTGATTTTCCTCGGAGGCATTGCTACACGCTCAGGCAGGCGGCTTGCGGGAATAAAGATTCCTTATGTTGTATCTACCGTCGGGGCACCCATTCGAGGCATCAATCAGGCAGACTATTCTTCGGTATCCGTCGATGATGAGCTTGAGGGCGCAAAAGTAACGAGTTTTCTTCTTGCAAGAGGCAGAAGGCGTATCGCCATTTTTGCCGGTGCAGAGAATGATACATCTGTCGGAATGCTTCGCTTAAGCGGTTATAAGAGAGCGCTTACGGAAGCAGGAATTCCTTTTGACAAGGACCTTGTTATGTATCTTCCCGATGAAAATGCTGAGTACAGCTACGAGACCGGATACATGGCTTGTAAGAGACTTCTTGAAAAGGGAGTAGAGTTCGACGCTATATTCGCTATTGCGGATGTTATGGCTGTCGGGGCACTCAGATGCCTTTCCGAGAACAAGATACAGGTGCCGCAGCAGTGTGCCGTTATAGGCTTTGACGGCATTGAGCTTACCGGTTATTATTCACCTGCAATATCGACGCTTGCCCAGCCGATTGAGCAGATGGCCGTTGAAACAAGTGCACTCCTTATGGACGTGCTCGACGGCAAGGGAGAACACAAGCATCTTGTGTTTGAGGGCAGAATTATCGAACGAGAAACAACGTAGAAAGGCAATCATCATGGCAGACAACGCATTACAGACACGTTACACATTCCACACATTCTCTTCTATTGACAAGCTGACTACATATCTCAACAACCAGAGCATTCCCATCGATATGATTGTCAACGTAGAGTATGACTCAAAGAATGATGAATGGGTACTGATTTACCTTATGTACACTATCGCAAAATAAAAAAGCAGCAGGCAAAGCATTTGACGGGCTTGATGTTAAAATAGGCATATACGTTGCGAAGACGTATGTGCCTTTTTTATGCAATCATTGAGCAAACGAAGTTTGCTGGATGACTTGTAGGCTTTATGTCTGGTTCGCGGCAAAAATTTGGCATTAAATTCATTTTTCGCCGCGTCATGCTAAAAATCTTGCGGGATGAGACTTGGATATGCCGCCTTGTATGCTACTAAAATTCAATTTTTGAAAATTAGCTAGTCAAAAAACTAGGGAAATGTGGCCACTCATGCTACTAAAATTCAATTTTTGAAAATTAGCTAGTCAAAAGCTTCCCAAAGCTCGGATTTTCATGCTACTAAAATCCAATTTTTGAAATTTAGCTAGTCAAAAGCTTCCAAAAGCCCGGATTTTCATGCTACTAAAATACGATTTTTGAAATTTAGCTAGTCAAAAGCTTCCCAAAGCTCGGATTTTCATGCTACCAAAATACGATTTTTCAATTTTAGCTAGTCAAAAGGCAATAAACCGCGACCGCAACGGGCGTTGTCTGAAGCTTGGCTATATTATTTGTTGTGGTTGCTTATGAAAGGGATAAAATGTATAATTATCCTAAAAAATAAAAAGGGCTTGTCCGGGGAAGTTAAACGATGACCCTAATTTCAAAAAAGTTTGTAATTACAAAAGTTTGTAATTACAAGAAGTTTGCGGTTACATTTTATGATTTATTAAAACAAGCAATTGGAAGAAACTAATCAAAATATTGAAAAAACAGGAGAGGGAAAATGAGTGTGAAAAAGCTTGAAGACAGAGTAAAAATCGGGAGCATTGAAACAAAGAACCGCATATGCGTTCCGCCTATGGTAATGTTTCATTGGTCGGATGACAAAGGACTTGTTACAGACAAGAGCGTTGAGCATTATAAAGCAATGGCAAAGGGAGGTGCGGGACTAATCATCGCCGAAGCTACGGCTATTACGCAGCGAAGCAGGCTTGCACCTTCAAACCTCGGCCTTTGGGAAGACGGTCAGATTGAAGGCTTCAAAAAGCTTGCAGATGTTGTGCATGAGGAAGGCACTCCTTTCTTCGTACAGCTTCTTCATGCAGGCGTGTGCGGAATTGATAAAGAGGCCGAAACGTGCAGTGACTACCTCATTCAGCATGGTCCGTTTGAAGTGCACGGACATGAGATGAGCAAGGAACGTATTAAAGAGACGATAAACGATTTTGTTCAGGCTGCTTTGCGCGCACAGAAGGCGGGGCTTGACGGAATAGAACTCCACGGTTGTCACAGCTATCTTATTTCCCAGTTCTTTAATAAGGTTATTAACAAGCGTACAGACGAGTATTGTGAGGAAAACAGCCTTTTTGCAAAGGAAGTTCTTAAGGCTTGCAGAGAGGCTTGCGGCAATAATTTTGTTGTCGGAATACGTCTGGCCGCATTTGAACCGGATCTTGAGGCAGGTATACGCCACGCAAAGGACATTGCATCGCTTTGCGACTTCCTTGATATATCTTACGGCTTCAATGAGGGAATGAAAGCGGAAAAACCAGTAGACTTCCCGTACAAGGAAGCTTTCTATGGTGCTATGCAAGTAAAAAAAGAGCTTCCTGACATTCCCGTCTTTGCTGTCGACAGCATAAAGAGCGCTGAGGACGCAAGAGGAGCGCTGGAGCTCACAGGTATAGATATGATTGATGTCGGACGAGGCTTCCTTGTTAACCCGAACTTTGCAAATGATGCGCTTGCCGGCCGTCCTACAGGAAGATGCATGAATTGCAAGCCGGCTTGTTATTACAGCCCTTTTCTGAACGATGGGACAGTAAAGTGCGCCGGAGCGAAGGCTTTTGAAAGAGCATAAGGTGCCGGAGCAAAAGCGTTTGAGAGAAAGAAAATGTTCCGAACTAAATTCTTTAGTGAATAGAGAAAAAAGAAGATTTCATTTTTCTCTTAAGGTAGCTTGTCATTATGCTTGCAATGACGTTAGCACCGGTGATGTTAGGGTGCAGGCCGTCAGGCTGATAAAGTGATTCGAATACATCCTCGGGGAAGAGTTCAAACTCTTTATGAAGATCTATGAATTCACAGTTATTGTCCTGGGCAAGCCTCTTGATTATTGGAAGATACTTTACAAGATAACGTTCCTGATGCTTGGGCCAGATGCAGTTATGAATCGGAATGGGAGCAACGAGAAAAATCTGCGCTGCGGGATTGGCATCCTTTACTGCGGTGATTATTGACTGGTAGTCCATGGCAAAGAAATTTTTCTGCTTTATCATATTTGCGTAAGGGTCTTTTTTACCTGTGGCACCGTCATATCCGTCGGAAGCATCGTTTGTGCCGAGCATGATGATGTATATGTCACCTTTAAGCTCGAGCGCTTCAAGGTATTTGGGCTGACGCGCGTAGGGAAGGCCGTACGGACGACCGTCGCTCTCACGGTTAATTACGCAGGAACATGTGACACCTTTATTGAAAACCTCGTATTTTTTTCCGAGGAAGTCATTCATGGCACTGGGGTAAAAAACAGAAGGATTGTCTCCAAGACCAAAGCCTTCTGTAATGGAATCGCCGATGCATACAATTTTAATCTTGTCATTGGTGCTACTCATAAGAACCCCTTATTATGTGGTGGGCGGCGGGTGCGACTGCATCTTGCTGCCGGGAATGGTTTTATATACAGAAATATGATTTATGTGAGTAAAAAAGATTATATAGCCTGAAATACATAAAAACAATAAAAAAGCAATAAAAGAGCAATAAAAGAGATGACATTTTGTGTGATATTTTGAAAGGAGAATTATTACATGGCAGCAATATGGGGGATTGTATCTAAAAATAAGAAGATAAAGCCTCAGAGTGCTCAAATTCGCGAGGTATACAATAGAAAAGCGAAACTTGATAACATAATGGAATGGGCTGATTCAGATTGCTTTTTTGGTGTCGGTTGTATTTATGTGCACGAATATGATGAAAAAGAGCAGATGCCAATTGCTGATGAAAACTTGGTGTTTGCTGCAGATTGTATTCTGGATAACAGGGAAGAGGTTATAAAGCAAATATGCAAATCTGAGGCTGAAGAAACTGCTTCTTTGGATTTACCGGATGGAGAACTGATATACAGACTGTTTTGTAAATATGGAACTGAGTGCTTTAAGCAATTAAGAGGGCTTTTCAGTATTTCTGTTTATGACAAAAATACCGGAAAGATAATTCTTGCCTCCGACCCGGTTGCTTCAAGATGTCTTTACTATTGTTTGGAGGACAATGCAGTAGTGTTCTCAACTTTGATAGATGGAATATTGGCATACACCGGTAAAAAGGAGTACGATAGGCAGTACATTGAGGACTTCCTTATGACTCCCGGACTTATGCCGAATCTAATGTCTGATAATACACCATACGAAGGAATAAAAAAACTAAATCCCGGAGTATGGCTTGAAATAAAAGACGGTTATGCTACTGAACATGAATACTTTGATATGTCTGAGAAGCTTGTGGATTGCAAGTGCAAGAATGCAAAGCAATATGGTACTTACTTTAGAAAACTATTTGATAGATGTGTATCGGATGCGGTAAATACAAAGGGGGAAGTTGCTGTTGCAATGAGCAGCGGTCTTGATTCGGCAAGTATAGGAGTTTTAGCCGCACAGAGCCTTGAAAGAATGAATAAAAAGCTTCATTCGTTTACATATGTACCTGCTATAAACGTGGATGAAAAAGACTACTTCTATTTTATACTGGATGAAACAGCCGATGTAAAAAAAATAGCTACCCCATATAGCAATATGGAATTGAACTTTGTTAATAACGACGGTAAAAACTGTTTTGAAGATATGCCCTTTGTAGTTGACAGAATGGAAATACCTTTTAAAGCATTTGCTAATTTCCCTAATCTTTGCGAAATATTTGAGAAAGCGTCAAATAAAGGATGTAAGATAGTACTTACCGGACAAACCGGAAACGGATCTGTTTCTTACGGCAATATTGATGACGTACTGTTTGAATATTATTTAAAAAAACGTTTTTGTAAAATGTTTTTTACTCTTAATACTTACAGCAAAACTGTTGGTGAGAGCCGAAAAAAAGCGTTTTTGGGATGCCTTGGATATTTTTCTTATGCTAAAAAAATCTTAAAAGAAGGAATAGGAAAATATGAAAAATATAATCCATTCTTAAAAGATGATTTTGTTGAGAACTATTCGTATAAAGAGCGCTTTAAATTAGGGGGACTTAATTGCATTGAGAATATACCAATGAATTCACAACATCATATTGCTTTTTTGACAAAAAAATCTATGTATACATATATGGGAGAATATGAGACAAAACTTGGGCTTGCCTATGGTGTAATAATAAGGGACCCAACAAAGGATGCCCGAATGCTAAGATTTTGCTACTCATTGCCGTATGGACTGTTCACATATAAAGGAACGCCAAGGTGGCTGATACGTGGAAATATGCGAGATGTATTGCCTACGGATCTTTTGGATAAATGGATGAGATATGGCGTTCAAAATGCAGATTATTTTTTACGTGTGAAACGTGATTGGAATAATATTATACCTTTATTTGAAAAAAACGAGGAACTTGTTCCGGACTTTTACAAGGAGTATGTTGATAAAGATAAAGAAAAAAAATATCTGGAAGAGATTAATAATCTACCGGAAGATGAATCAGAATCACGCTTTGACTATCTTGGATATGCATATATCCTTAGATGCTTTTTGCTGAGAAGAGAATAAGATAACAGTTTTGAAAGATTAATTGATATAGGAACTTTTGACTGGTAATATAAGCGCATCAAATGAATATATTTTCTAGGAGGAAATGAAAATGAAAAATTGGAATGAACCTGTAGTAGTAGAACTTGGTATTGAAGAGACTGCTCATAGATGGACTGGCATATATAGGGATGGCGGTTACATCGGCGATGGAGAAATAAGCGGTCATTTGAGCTGGACTAAGCCTGACAATGATGGTTCTGGCAGTGGTGATTCTGGGCAGGATAATAATACTGAATTGATCTCAGGAAATTAATTGCAAAAGACCTTGGCGCTTATGCCAAGGTCTTTTTTTTGTATTCCCAATACAAATAAACCACCTGCTATGCAGGTGTGTCCCTGGTCAGCTTAAGCTTCAAGAAAAAAACCTCCTGAGGTATAATAAGTGCAGGTTCGCCAACCGCACAAAAAAATACGAAGGAGGTTTATCCTAGATGGAT
>JAZQQJ010000038.1:0-65749 GCA_045629005.1 Lachnospiraceae bacterium | reverse complement strand
ACTAATCTCTATGTTAGATTACTACACCGAAAGGTGTGTTACTTGTTAAGTTGATTGAACCGCCGTGTACCGAACGGTACGCACGGTGGTGTGAGAGGTCGAAAATTTCTCATTTAGAGAAATTTTCTCCTACTCGATTGCAAAGAAATAAAAGTAATAAAAAGCAATTCGGGAGCGAAATAATAGCGGATATTTCGCACTTTTTTTTATTGCACGATATGTAAAATATGTTATAGTTTATATTAAGAAATCGCGTGTCGAAGGGCCGCATCTTGGAGGAGAAACTTATGTACGAAAATGGGAAGATTTACATGGGACTTACTAACGAGGAGCAGCCGCAAAAAGTGCTCTTTGACATGTCACAGGCAAACCGCCACGGACTTATTGCAGGTGCCAGCGGCACAGGTAAAACCATTACCATGAAGGTTATGGCTGAGTCCTTTTCAGCAGCAGGTGTTCCGGTATTTGTCTGCGATATCAAGGGTGATGTTTCAGGACTTGCAGAGCCCGGTGAGGATAATGAGGGCATGCAGAAGCGAATCGATAAATTCGGTATTCGCGACAGCTTTCAGTTCAGAGGCTATCCGGTTACTTTCTGGGATATTTACGGAAAGGGCGGTCATCCCATCAGGACAACCATTTCGGATTTCGGACCTACGCTTCTTGCCAGAATGATGAATCTAACCGAAATTCAGGAAGGCGTTTTAAATGTAGTCTTCAGAATTGCCGATGAGAAAGGTCTTAAGATTCTTGACATTAAGGATCTTCGTGCAGTTCTCAATCATGTTAACGAAAACAGACTTGAGTACTCAGTTAAGTATGGTAACGTGGCTTCAGCTTCCATAAATGCAATAATCAGAGCACTTATTCCTATAGAAGATGAAGGCGGAACGAATTTCTTCGGAGAGCCCGCTCTTGATATTAACGACTGGTTTAATGCCGGCACCGACGGAAGAGGAATGATTAACATACTTCATGCCGTTGATGTTGTTCAGTCTCCGAAGCTTTACTCAATGTTCCTTCTCTGGCTTATGGCTGAACTTTTTGAACAGCTTCCGGAAGCAGGAGATGGTGAGAAACCCAAATTCGTATTCTTCTTTGATGAAGCACATCTTCTCTTCAAGGATGCACCGAAAGCACTCGTTTCAAAGATAGAACAGACCGTTAAGCTTGTACGTTCAAAGGGCGTTGGTATTTACTTCGTTACACAGTCACCGTCTGACATTCCGGATTCCGTTCTTGCACAGCTCAGTAACCGTGTGCAGCATGCGCTTCGTGCATATACACCCGCAGAGCAGAAGGCAGTCAGAACCGCAGCTCAGACTTTCCGCGCAAATCCTTCCTTTAAGACGGAAGATGCGATTATGACCCTCGGAACGGGCGAAGCACTTACATCCTTCCTTGATGAAAAGGGTGTTCCGCAGATTGTTTCCTATACAAAGGTTATATGTCCCGAAAGCCTTATGGCCCCGTGCACTCCTGCTACAAAGTTTAACATCATGTCCACTTCTCCGATGAGCAGTAAGTATGACGAAATGGTTGATTCCGTAAGTGCGTACGAGGTTCTTACCGAGCAGGCGGAAATTGCCGCAGAGCAGGCAGCTGATGAAGCAAAGCTTAAAGAAGAGGAAAAAGCTAAGGCTGAGCAGGAGAAGCTAGCAGAAAAAGAACGCATAGCTAAAGAAAAGGAAGAAGAAAAGGAACGCATAGCCAAGGAAAAGGCTGAGGAAAAGGAAAAAGAAAAGAAAGAAAAGGCAGCCGAAAAGGAGAAAGAAAAGAAGGAAAAGGCAGCCGAAAGACGTAAATCCAAAATTGAGTCACAGATTATACAGGCAGGCGGACAGGTGCTCAAGCGTGGTTTACTTAATATATTAAAGCTTTAATTTTATGAGGCAGTTGTTTAATATGGGCATCTGCTGTTAACAGGAGCAAAAATGAAAGTTAAATGCGAATATTGCGATTCATTCATTGATGATACCGTGGACTTTTGTCCGAATTGCGGTGCCGTTAATGCAAATGTAATGCGGTCAAGCGATGGTATTCCCAAAACAATAGAAGAGTTAAAGGCTTTTTGCCGGGCAAAGGGAATGGATCTTCCGAAGATGCGTTTCTTTATAGGCGAGAACTACACTCAGCCCAGAGCATTCGGCATTTATAAGGATGGCGAGAACTTTATCGTTTATAAAAACAAATCCGACGGTTCACGTGCTGTAAGATATCGTGGTACCGACGAAGCATATGCGGTAAATGAAATATACCAGAAGCTTTGGTCGGAAGTACAGACAAGGCGGGCAAAGGATATTGCAGGCCCTCAGCCCTCTGCATCACAAGGCTCATCCGCAGGCTCAGAGGCAAAATCAGCCGGCAAGGGGTGCTTAAGTTTCATTGGCGACAGGCTTCTCGGCGTAATAATTGTTATTATCTTTATTGCCATAGGCTCATGTGTTTCCAAGGGAGGTTCCGGCGGAGGCAGTTATTCGTTCGGTGATTCCGGTTACTATTCAAGCAGTTATGACTATGACGGTTCAAGCAGCAGTTCATCAAGCAGCAGTTGGTGGGATTCCGACTGGGATTCCGGCTCATGGGATTTTGATTCAGGTTCATGGGATTCTTCAGGCTCTGACTGGGGAAGTGACTGGTTTATACGGTAATTTCGTTTATTAAATTTTAATTAATTAATGCCAGGCTTTATGATATAATAAAGCGTCGATTTGCGTGAACAGCAGGGAGTCTCTTTTAATCAGGGGCCGGGCCTGCAACGCGATTAACACAGTAACTTTGCCGAAAGGCGTTTAAGTTAAAGATTTAGCGCACAGCGCTTAATTGAAAGGAGAACATATATATGGGACTTATTAAAGCACTCGCAAGCTCTGTTTCTTCAACATTTGCAGATCAGTGGAAAGAATTTTTCTACTGTGATGCTCTCGACAAGGACGTTCTTGTTGTTAAGGGACAGAAGAGAATCGGTAGCGGTTCTTCCAACACAAAGGGTAGCGACAACATTATTTCAAACGGATCAGGCATCGCCGTTGCTGACGGTCAGTGTATGATTATCGTTGATCAGGGTAAGGTAGTTGAAGTTTGTGCTGAGCCCGGTCAGTTCACATATGATACATCATCAGAGCCTTCCATCTTCTCAGGTAAGCTTGGTACATCCATTCTTGAAACATTCAAGACAATGGGCAAGCGTATTGCTTACGGTGGTGACACAGGTAAGGACCAGAGAGTTTACTACTTCAACACAAAGGAAATCTTAGACAACAAGTTCGGTACAGCTAACCCTGTTCCTTTCAGAGTTGTTGACAGCAAGATTAATCTTGACCTCGATGTTTCCCTTCGTTGCTCAGGCGTATACTCATACACCATCGCAGATCCTATCCTTTTCTACACAAACGTTTGCGGTAACGTTACTCAGGAATATCGTCGTTCAGAAATCGATTCACAGCTTAAGACAGAGTTCATTGCAGCTCTTCAGCCTGCTCTTGCAGCACTTTCAGCAATGGAACTTCGTCCTAACCAGATTATCGCTCACAATAAAGAACTCCAGGATGCTCTTAACGCAGAGCTTTCACAGGACTGGGGCGAGAAGCGCGGTCTTAAGGTTGTAAGCATTGCTCTTGGTTCAGTTACTCTTCCTGAGGATGATGCAGAGCTCATCAAGCAGGCTCAGAGAAACGCTATGCTTATGAATCCTACATACGCAGCAGCTACAGTTGCAGCAGCTCAGGCAGATGCCATGAAGACAGCTGCAGGCAATACAGCAGGCGCTATGACAGGTTTCATGGGAATGGGCATGGCTATGAATCAGGGTGGCATGAATGCCGCAAATCTTTTCGCTATGGGTCAGCAGCAGCCTCAGCAGGCAGCTCCCCAGGCAGCACCTCAGCAGGCAGCTCCCGCAGCAGGCAGCTGGATTTGTCCTTCATGCGGCAAGCCCGCAAGTGGCAAGTTCTGTCCTGAGTGTGGTACAGCTAAACCTGCTCCTGCAGGTGGCTGGACATGCACATGCGGTACAGTAAACCAGGGTAAGTTCTGTCAGAACTGCGGCGCTAAGAAGCCTGCAGGCGCACCTCTTTACAAGTGCGATAAGTGCGGATGGACACCTGAGGATCCTATGAATCCTCCTAAGTTCTGTCCTGAGTGCGGTGACCTTTTCGATGACAAGGACATCCAGTAAGGATTTTGGATTTTAACAGTATTTAAAGTCCGATGTAATATGAGCAAATTGCGATAATTCGCTAGTTTGACGCCGGGCGGGAAACTCTGCCCGGCGTTTTGTGTGAATAAGGAAAGTTCTGTTTGTTTGATGACAGACAGCTTTGTTTTCACACGATATATTGGGATTTAAGGAGGAGAAAAATGGCAGGTTTACATGAGTACGAATGCCCATGCTGTGGTGGTGGACTTGAGTTTAACAGCCAGGTTCAGAAGATTAAATGTCCGTACTGTGATACCGAATTTGATATGGAAGCTCTTATGGCTGTCGATGCCAATCTTGAAGCAACCGGCGAGGACGATATGAGCTTTGATACTGCTACGGGCGGAGAGTGGTCTGACAGTGAGACAGCAGGTATGCAGGTTTATGTATGCCAGTCCTGCGGCGGTGAGATTGTTGCCGATGCAACAACAGGCGCTACAAAGTGTCCTTACTGTGACAATCCTGTAGTTATGATGGGACAGTTTAAGGGCGGCTTAAAGCCTACGAGAATTATTCCTTTTAAGAAGGACAAAGAAGCTGCAAAGGCTGCTTATTTACAGCATATTTCCGGAAAGAAGCTTTTACCTCCGCAGTTTAAAGACAGAAACCATATTGATGAAATTAAAGGCGTTTATGTTCCTTTCTGGCTTATTGACGCAAAGGCAAACGCTAATTACACATATGATGCCGTAAAGATTAAACGTAGAAGCGATGAACAGTATGATTACGAAAAGTCAGATTTCTACAGTGTTCTCAGAAAAGGTACACTTGAGTTTAAGGGCATTCCTGTTGACAGTTCAACGAAGATGGCAGATGACCTCATGGACTCCGTTGAGCCTTTTGACATGAAGGATGCGGTTCCTTTCCAGACAGCTTATCTTGCAGGTTATCTTGCAGATAAATACGATGTGTCCGAAGAGGATTGCATGACTCGTGCCACAGCACGTATTAAAGGAAGTACTGAAGAAGCTTTCTATAAAACAGTTACAGGCTTTGACCGTGTAAGCGTTAAGGCAGGAAGCGTTCAGACTACAGACGGTAAGTCCGAATATGTTCTTCTTCCTGTATGGCTTTTAAATACAACCTATGAAGGCGAAAAGTACACTTTTGCAATGAACGGACAGACAGGACGCATGGTCGGAAACCTTCCCTGCGATAAGTCTCTTGTTACAAAGTACTTTTGGAAATATGCCGGAATCGGTGCAGCAGTTACATTTGTTGCTTTGTTCCTGATTAATATGTTGAGTAAATAAGGAGGATGTGACATGAGTATACCTATGATGATTATTATCGCTGTTGTTGCAGGCCTTCTTGTAGGACTTATCGGAACCGGCGTTTTAAAGGGAGAGCTTAGAAGCGTTGCCGCAAAGACACAGGCGAACTCTTATGTTACCCCCGGTTCACTTAATGTAACCGGTAAAAATGAGATCTTCCTTTACTCAAAGGAAGAGAAGCGCGAAAAGCCTCGTCAGAATACCGAAAAACAGCAGTAAATCTTTACCTAAGCTATTAAGTATCATAAGTAAATAACATTTGCATTTCTGCCCGTAATGGGCTAAAATTAAAGCGTCAGCAAGTCTGACGCTTATTTTTGTATGCGTATAATAAAACAGAAGAGCTGATACTGTTATTCTTTGGAGGTTTTATGAGAGATTTTTTTAATCCCGACAACAAGTTTTTTACCTTTATGGGAAAGCTGTTTGATGTTGTACTTTTAAACATTTACTGGCTTTTGCTGTATGTTCCGTTCCTCGTTTTCCTGTATCTGTTTGGAACAACAGGAATAGTATTCTGGATGGTTCCGATGATTCTTTCACTTATTGTTGTTGTACCGTCCTTTGTAGCTCTTTATTACAGTACGGTGAAAGCAGTCAGACATAACAGAAGCTATGTTACAAAAGAGTTTTTTCGTTCGTTTGTAAGTAATTTCAGGCAGGGAGCAATTGCCTCAGCAATTTTTCTTTCAATAGTGGCTTTCCTTACGCTTGACCTGTTTTATCTTATTGGTTTGATAATGCCTGCAGATTCTACACAGTCGGTTATGGAATATGTTATCGAAAACGGCATGTTTTATGCAATTACTGAGGTGTTGAATGTCGGAACAACAAAGCAGACAATACTTCTCGGCGGATACATTGCAGTTTCATTCGTAACAGCAGGAACATTCATTTTCTTCTGTCCGGTTATTTCAAGGTTTGAGATGAAGCTTGGAAACTGCTTCAAGTTTTCCTTCGGAGCATCAATTAAGCATCTTGGAACTTCAATTCTTTCCATCCTTCTCTGGGCAGCACTTTTACTTGCAATATACCTTACAAACGGGTTTGTGCTTCTTTTTGGTATTTCTGCCGGAGTATATATTGAGTCATTTATGATGGAAAAGGTACTTCGAAAATATGTTCAGCAGGTGCTTGATGAGCAAAAGTCATCAGGGGAGATAGCACCTTCGGAAGATACTGATACAACAGGGCATGAGGACGAATCAAGAGACGAGTGGTACGTAGAATAATTTTCTCTTAAAGGAGATTTTTCAATGGATCAAAGAATTTCCGGTTTCGTTTCAGAACAGGACATCAATTCAATAATCGGCTTCACGAATAAACACCCTTTCGATATTCTAGGTGCACATATGTGCGATGGAAAGGTTCGAATTTGCTGCTTTTATCCCGATGCGGTAGGAGCAGTCGTAAACCGTAAGTCTACACGTCAGAAGTATGAAATGAAATGTCTGAACGGAGCAGGCTTCTTTGGGACGATAATAGATGCCGATGAGCTGTTTAAGTATACCCTTACTCTGTATTATGCCGATGGGGCTGATTTTACCACAGAGGATGTTTATGCATATAAGCCGTCCTTTGATAAATTCGCGCTGTCTCTTTTCAACCAAGGCGTAAACTATGAAGTTTATAAGCTCCTTGGAGCGCACAGAACATCCGTAAACGGAAAGCGTGGTGTGCTCTTTAACGTATGGGCACCCAATGCTGTTTCTGTAAGTGTTGTTGGTGATTTTAACCTTTGGAATGAAAAGCGTAATCCAATGGAATTCAGTGAAGCACATGGTGTGTTTACACTGTTTATTCCCGGCATTCCGGACGGAACAATATACAAATATGCAATTCGTACCACTGACGGACGTGTAATTCTTAAGAGCGATCCTTACGGTGCTTTTGCCGAAAAGCGTCCCAATAATGCTTCTATCGTTTTTGAATCGGCGTTTAAATGGTCTGACAAGGAATATATAAAGCTGCGCTCAAAGGAGAACCCTTTTAAGAAACCGATGAACATTTATGAAGTTCATCTCGGTTCCTGGAAAAAGCCTACCGAAGAAGACGGAAGTTTCTACAATTATCGTGAACTTGCGGTAATGCTTGCGGGTTATATTAAAAAAATGGGTTATACCCACATTGAGCTTCTCCCCGTCATGGAGCATCCTTTCGATGGTTCATGGGGATATCAGGTGACAGGATACTATGCACCTACATCACGTTTCGGAAATCCTGACGATTTCAGATATTTTGTTAATTATATGCATGAGAATGGTATCGGAGTCATTCTCGACTGGGTACCGGCTCATTTCCCGAAGGATTCCTTCGGGCTTGCGCAGTTTGACGGCACATGCCTGTATGAGCATTGGGACAAGAGAAAAGGAGAGCATCCTCACTGGGGAACACTCATTTATAATCTTGAACGCCCCGAGGTTTCGAACTTCCTCATAGCAAATGCGCTCTACTGGGTTGAGCAGTTCCATGTTGACGGAATCCGCATGGATGCCGTAGCATCAATGCTTTACCTTGATTATGGTAAAAACGACGGAGAATGGATTCCCAATAAATACGGCGGAAGGGAGAACCTTGATTCTGTTGAGTTTTTAAAACACCTGAACTCCATTATGGCAAAGAGAAACAAAAATGTCATGATGATAGCCGAGGAATCCACTGCATGGCCGAATGTTACCGGTGTTGTTGAAGAAAACAACAGCCTGGGCTTTAATCTTAAGTGGAACATGGGCTGGATGAACGACTTCCTCAAGTATATGAGTCAGGACCCTTTGTTCAAGAAGGGTGTTCACGGATGCCTTACATTTTCTATGATGTATGCCTACAGCGAACGTTTTGTGCTTGTTTTCTCACACGATGAGGTTGTTCATGGAAAAGGCTCGCTCATCAATAAAATGCCGGGAAGCTATGAAGAAAAGTTTGCAAACCTTCGTCTTGCATATTCGTTTATGATTGGTCATCCGGGAAAGAAACTTCTGTTCATGGGCCAGGATTTTGCACAGTTCGCGGAGTGGAATGAAAATAAATCCCTGGACTGGGGACTTGTCGATCAGTACGATTCACACAGACATTTTAATGATTTTTGTCATGATCTTTACAAGCTCTACCTGGAAAAGCCCGCTCTTTACGATATGGACTTTGAGCCTGCAGGCTTTGAATGGATGAGCTGTATGGATGCCGATCACTCTATAGTTTCCTTTGTAAGAACAGCGGAGGACGGCTCACAGCTCTTGTTTATCTGCAACTTCACACCGGTTGTGTATGAAGAGTTTATACAGGCCGTTCCGCGCCCGGGAAAGTATAAGGAAATACTTAACTCCGACGATGTTAAGTTCGGAGGTCAGGGACATGTTAACAGAAGACAGATCAATTCAAAGCCCGTTCAAAAGGACGGTAAAGACAATTCGATTAAATTGGTGCTTCCGCCTCTCGGGTGCGCAGTATTCGAAATAAAAGAGTAATAGGAGATATACCAAATGGGTTTATTTTCGGATTTTTTTACAAGACTTGGCATCTATGCTGCAGAATCGATTTTGCCGATTATTATTAGAATTGCGATTGCTATAGTAGTTTTTATCGTATGCAGACTTCTGATAAAGCTTATTATGAGATGTGTTAAAAAGCTTTTTAAGAAGACTAAGTGGGATGAAGGCGTTGAAGGCTTCCTTGCAAGCATAATCAAGTTTATGCTGTATGCCGCACTTGTTGCCGGAATTGTTGAGATTCTTGGAGTCGGTACAGCAACAATAGTTTCCGTTATCGGTTCTGCCGGCCTCGCAATAGGTCTTGCTCTTCAGGGCAGCCTTTCAAACTTTGCGGGCGGTGTGCTTATACTCATTCTTAAGCCCTTCCGTATCGGTGATTATATTGTTTCATGCGGACAGGAAGGAGCGGTCATTTCAATTGACATTTTCTATACAAAGATTCGTACACCCGATTTTAAGGACATAGTTATTCCGAACGGGCAGCTTTCGAATTCTTCAATCACCAATGTATCTGCTCAGAATAAACGAAGACTTGATATTGTTGTAGGTGCTTCTTATGACGCAGACATTGAGAAGGTAAAGAATGTCCTTGTTTCAATTGCAAAGAATTCTTCACTTGTTAAACAGGATGAAGAAATCATGTGCTTTGTAAACGAATATGGAGACAATGCTGTGGCATATAACCTCCGTTTCTGGGTTGATGCTGCAAATTACTGGTCAGCAAAGTTTGAAGTAACCGAAAACATCAAGAAAGAGTTTGATAAAGAAGGTATCGAGATTCCTTACAAGCAGATTGATGTTACGGTTTTTAATGAGAAATAGGTTTTAAGGGCGGGGAAAAATCTTTTCGAAAGGTTTTGGTAGAAATATGGCAGATGTTATTTCTGAAGTGTTTGGAACAGACGTATTTAACGAATCGGTTATGAAGGAAATGCTCCCGGAGGCAGTGTTCGCATCTCTTAAAAAGACGATGGAAGCGGGCTCCGAGCTTGATCCTGCAATTGCCGATGTTGTTGCCAACGCAATGAAGGAGTGGGCTCTCAAAAAGGGTGCGACTCATTACACACACTGGTTCCAGCCGATGACAGGCATTACCGCTGAAAAGCATGATGCATTTCTTGCTCCTTCAGAGGGCGGAAAGGTTATAATGGAGTTCTCGGGAAGAGAACTTACAAAGGGTGAAAGTGATGCTTCATCCTTCCCTTCGGGCGGTCTCAGAGCAACATTTGAAGCAAGAGGTTACACGGCATGGGACTGCACAAGCCCTGCATTTGTCAAAGAAGATGCCGCAGGCGTTACACTCTGCATTCCGACTGCTTTCTGCTCATACACAGGCGAAGCTCTTGACAAAAAGACACCGCTTCTCCGTTCAATGGAAGCTATTTCCAAGCAGGCAGTGAGATTATGTCATATACTCGGTAAGGAAGAAGTAACGCACGTTTCCTGCTCTGTAGGTGCCGAACAGGAGTACTTCCTTGTCGATCACAGAAAATATATGCGACGTGAAGACCTCATCTTCACAGGCCGTACGCTTTTTGGAGCTCCCGCACCGAAAGGACAGGAGATGGACGACCATTATTACGGTACCATCAAAGAACGTATTGCCGCATATATGAAAGAGCTTAATACCGAGCTTTGGAAGCTTGGCGTTTTTGCAAAGACACAGCACAACGAAGCTGCTCCGGCACAGCATGAGCTTGCTCCGATTTATACTACCGCTAACATTGCCGTAGACCACAACCAGATTATTATGGACACAATGAAAAAGGTTGCGAAGCGTCATGACCTTGAGTGTCTCCTTAATGAAAAGCCTTTTGCCGGCGTTAACGGCTCGGGTAAACACAATAACTGGTCTATGGTTACAAATACGGGAGAGAACCTCCTTAAGCCGGGCAAGGAGCCTAACAAGAACCTTCAGTTCCTGCTTTTCCTTACCGCTGTCATTTCTGCTGTAGACGATCACGCACTTCTTTTACGTGAATCCGCATCAACACCCGGTAATGATAACAGACTTGGGGGAAATGAAGCACCGCCTTCAGTTATCTCTGTTTTCCTCGGTGAACAGCTTGATGACATCATCCGCCAGATTATCGAAACAGGCGAAGCACATGACTGCAAGGGCAGAACTGTCATGAATATGGGCGTTTCATCGCTTCCCGCAGTTCACAAGGACGCAACGGACAGAAACCGTACTTCACCTTTCGCATTTACAGGTAATAAGTTTGAGTTCAGAAGTGTTTCTTCACAGCAGTCCATCGCTTCTCCGAATACCGTCCTCAATACTATAGTTGCGGATGCACTTTGCGAGTTCGCGGACAGGCTTGAAAAGGTACCTAAGGAAGACGTTGAAAAGGAAGCCATGAAGGCAATAAGAGAGAGCCTTACAAAGCATTCCAGAGTTATTTTCAACGGTGACGGTTACTCAAAGGAGTGGCGTGAGGAAGCCGAAAAGAGAGGCCTTCCTTCAGCCAAGTCAATGGTTTATGCAAATGAAGCATTAACTCTCCCGGAGACAGTAAGAGTATTCGAAAAGCACCACGTACTGAGCCTTACGGAACTCCAGGCACGCGAGGAAATCAATTACGAGTTTTACTCAAAGACAATAAATATCGAAGCCAATACAATGATTGAAATGGTCACAAGACTTTATATTCCTGCGGTTATCCGCTATTCAAAACGTCTTGCGGATTCAATAAACACCATAAAAGAAACAGGCCTCGGACTCTCAACAAGAGTTCAGGCAAAGCTTCTCTCCGAGCTTTCAGCTCTTCTTGAAGAAGCGAGTGACGCTCTTGATGCACTTCAGGAGAAGAACAGTAACGCAAAGAAAATAACAAGTGAAAAGGAACGTGCCTTTGCCTATGCAACAGACGTTGTTCCCGCAATGCAGGCGCTCAGAAAGCCTGTTGATGCGCTCGAGGTTATTGTCGACAAGCGTTTCTGGCCGGTTCCCACATATGAGGACCTTATGTTTGAAATTTAATTAATGAAAGGGCAATAAATAAAATGATACAAGCAAGCAACATAACACTGCGTCTCGGTAAAAGAGCACTTTTCGAGGACGTTAACATCAAATTCACCGAGGGCAACTGCTATGGCATTATCGGTGCAAACGGCGCCGGTAAATCAACATTCCTTAAGATTTTAAACGGACAGCTTGAGCCTACAAAGGGTGATGTAATCATCACACCCGGACAGCGTCTTTCCTTCCTTCAGCAGGACCACTTCAAGTACGATGCTTATCCTGTACTTGACACCGTTATCATGGGCAACCAGCGTCTTTACGACATCATGAAGGAAAAGGATGCCATCTATGCAAAGGAGGATTTCTCCGAGGAAGACGGTATCCGTGCAAGTGAGCTTGAAACAGAGTTCGCAGAGCTGAACGGATGGGAAGCTGAAAGCGATGCCGCTACACTTCTTAACGGTCTTGGAGTAGGAACGGAATTTCATTATACACAGATGTCGGAGCTTGAAGGCCCTTTAAAGGTTAAGGTACTTCTTGCGCAGGCTCTTTTCGGTAACCCGGACATCCTTCTCCTCGATGAGCCTACAAACCATCTTGACCTCGATGCTATCGCATGGCTCGAGGAGTTCCTCATTAACTTTGATAACACAGTCATTGTTGTATCCCATGACCGTTATTTCCTCAACAAGGTCTGCACAATGATTGCCGATATCGACTATTCAAAGATTCAGCTTTATGCAGGTAACTACGACTTCTGGTATGAGCCTTCACAGCTTATGGTTCGCCAGATGAAGGAAGCAAACAAGAAGAAGGAAGAGAAGATTAAAGAACTCCAGGAGTTCATCCAGCGTTTCTCCGCAAATGCCTCCAAGTCAAAGCAGGCTACATCACGTAAGCGTGCGCTTGAAAAGATAGAGCTTGATGAGATTAAGCCTTCCTCAAGAAAATATCCTTTCATCGATTTCAGACCGAATCGTGAAATTGGTAATGAAGTCCTTGAAGTTAAGAATCTTTCAAAGACAATCAATGGTGTAAAGATTCTTGATAATATTTCCTTTAACGTCGGAAGAAACGACAAGATTGCATTTGTCGGCGGCAACACAATTGCAGCTACAACACTTTTCAAAATCCTTATGGGTGAAATGGAGCCGGATTCGGGTTCCTTCAAGTGGGGCGTTACAACTTCACAGAGCTACTTCCCTAAGGACAATACAGAGATATTCAAGGGCGAGGAGAACATTGTAGAACATCTTATGCCGTATTCTACAGTTGACGATGTTACTTATGTACGTGGCTTCCTCGGACGTATGCTTTTCGCAGGCGAAGAGGGTGTTAAGAAGGTTAACGTTCTTTCCGGTGGTGAAAAGGTCAGAGTTATGCTTTCCAAGATGATGCTTATCGGTGCCAACGTTCTTATTATGGACGAGCCTACAAACCATCTTGATATGGAAAGCATTACATCCCTCAACAATGCGCTTATTAAATTCCCGTCGGTTGTACTGTTTACATGTCTTGACCATCAGTTCATCCAGACAGTTGCAAACAGAATTATCGAGATTGTTCCCGGCGGCAGCATGATTGATAAGGTTACTACATACGACGAATATCTTGATAGCGATGAAATGGCAAGAAAGCGTCAGGTACTTACTTCTACTGTAGAAGAGGAAGACTGATATTGACTAAACGAGCAGCTAAAAAAGCATATAGCTTTAAGATAAGCCTTCCTACAGCAAAGGAATGTCAGCTTTTGTTACGCAAAAAGTCCGATGCAGGTAATGTTGTTGCAGTGAATATGACAAGGCAGAAAAACGGTTCTTTTGTAACTGAAGTTACCTTTGACGATTCCTCAGAGAATTATGTATATATGTTCCGTGCTGACGGAGTAATGCTTTCCGATAAAAACGCGAAAAGCATTTACGGAAGGGAACAATTCGGTAAAAGACCTGAGGACAAGTCCTTGAGGAATAAAAAGGGAAGCACGGCTGAAGCTCTTGACGCACCTCTTTGGGCTGATATTGTTAATACGAATGCATTCCCTGAGGATAATTACACTGCCAATTCTTTAGAAAACCTCGTTTTATATGAGCTTCATGTACGTTCCTTTACAATGGACGGGAGTAGCAAGGTAAACCATCCGGGCACATTCCTCGGTGTTACGGAAAAGCTGCAATATATTAAAAAGCTGGGCGTTACCGGCCTTATGCTCATGCCTGTGTTCGATTTTGACGAATGCAGTGTTAACGGAAAGATTAATTTCTGGGGATACGAGTGTAGAAACACATTCCCGTTTGCACCCAAGGCATCATATTCGGCAACGGGAAGGCCTGCAGAGGAATTCCTGGAAATGATAAGAAAGTTTCATCGTGCCGGTATTGACGTATATATGGACATGATGCTTTCCGGAGACTTTTCCGTTTCTCAGATTCAGGAGTGCATACGCTACTATGCATGTACCTACGGAATTGACGGCTTCAGAATAAACGATGACATTATTCCGGCATACATCCTTCTTTCAGATGCGGAAACGGCAAATTGCAGGTTCTTTGTATCAAGATATGATGAAGGCCTTATGTCAAAGTATCCGGGCAGAGTTATTGTGCAGAACGATGGCTTTAAAAACGGAATGAGGCGTTATCTTAAAGGTGATGAAGGCCTTGTAAGAACATTCTACGACTATATGAAGGACCGCAGGGGCAGTTATGTAAGCGCGATTGCCGATCATAACGGATTCTGCCTGAACGACCTGTATTCCTATGATGTTAAGCACAATGAAGGAAACGGTGAAAACAACCGTGACGGAGCTGAATTTAACTACAGCTGGAATTGTGGCGAAGAGGGTCTTACACAGAACAGAAAAATAAAGAGTCTTCGTCTCAAAATGATGAAAAATGCTGTGGCTTCGGTAATGCTCTCAGGTGGAATTCCGATGCTTTGCGCAGGGGATGAATTCGGTTGCACAAAACAGGGAAACAACAACACATACTGCCAGGACAACAATGTTTCGTACGTTGACTGGACATTGAAGGACAAAAATAAAGAACTGTATTCTTTTGTCAGAAGCATGATTATGCTTCGCATGGAAAATGCCGCTTTGTGTATGCCGAGGGTAACGAGGGAGAGCGACTACAGAGGCCTCGGGATACCGGAGATATCACTTCACGGTACAAGCCCGTGGCTTGCGGATTATCAGCCTTATAACAGGCTTGCCGGCGTATATCTTTGTGGAGATTACTGCGATGAAGGCGATGGGGAGAAAACTCTCCGCGACTTCTATATAATTTTTAATATGCACTGGGCGGAGCATAATTTTGTTCTTCCTAAGAGAAAAGACAAAGAACTGTTCGTTGTAACAGACACATCAAAAAAGCTTAAAGAAGGCACCTTATGCGGGCACTCGGTTTCTGCAGAGCCGCGTTCCGTAATTGTGCTTGGAACAAAATAAACATGAACAACAGTAAATTCAAAAAAATATTCTCAAGCTTTGCACTTAAAGTCATTTGCCTTGTAACAATGATTACAGGTATGATTCTTGTGCAGCTGAATTCTCCAAACTACAGAGAAATGGAAGAGTTTGGTTGGACGGTTTCAAAAACGACCGAAGTGCTCATGAAGCTTGGATACAATATTTACTACATCGGTGTTCCGATTGCATGCTTTCTTCTCGTTGAAGGCTGTATGAAGACAAAGAATGTTAAGAAATATATATGGCGGCTTTTCCTCGGTGCGGCGATAACCGAAATTGTTTTCGATTGTGCCAAGTTCGGAAAAGAGTGCATTTTCGATTTCTCGAACGGAATAGCCCAAAACAAGGCTTTAACGAATACACCGAACTTTTTCTTTACACTGCTTGTCGGACTTATCTGCATTTCACTTATGGAATATGGTGTTGCGAAAAAGTTTAAGCAGGGAACAATACGGTACAATCTTTTCAATCTTCTGATTGTGCTTGTCGGTGTTGTTTTTGCGTATTTTGCGGGCTTCGAGCATGGTGGCGTCGGCGTACTCATGATTTTTGCTTTTTATTTCTTCTACGGAAACGCCTATCTCTCCCTTATTGCCGTTGCTGCATTGCAGATTGTTATGCTTGGCAAGGCTTCGGGATTCTTTATGTATACACCTGTGCTCGGCACAATCATCACATGGTTTTATAACGGTGAGAAGGGCAAAGACGGTAAGGCTGTAAGGGTTATGACATACACACTTTATGCCCTTGCCTATGTAATTGTTGTTTCAATACTCAAAAAATCGGGAGCGGTCTGATTGGTAGAATTCAGCATAAGCGAATTGAATAAATTTATGGGAAGACTCTTGAAAAGCGAAGACTTTGACAGCTTTTCGCTTAAAGAGGGACTCGTCAGAACTTATATGGACTTTTCCTTTGACGGGGAGCTCCATTCCGAATGGTATGATACTGCCGAGCTTGAAACGATGTCTTCACAAAAATACATTGAGTGGGGAAGCATACGCAGCCACGTTTTTGAGCTGATTAAGGGAAACCGTACGCCTCTTGTCATGCAATTCAAACTGATAGCCCCCAAAGAAGTAACGGATATGCTCCTGCAAGAAGAAAACGGGCTTCCGGGTGAAACGGTGCTGCTCAATCTGAACATCACCTTTAAGGAAGGAAAGCTTGTTGTCATAACAGGTGTTTACAGGAGCGGTTTCAGCCTGTCGAAGACTTTGGAGAAGTCATGGGACAGCTATGTTGCAGAGTGGTTTAAGCAGAAAACTATTATGTATGAGGTTATGTAAATGGAAATTCAGTTATGGAGAGAAATTCTTGAGCCTTATTCTTTGGCCGTAGACGAGCTTGTAGTCAAGTTTCAGCATATGATATCGGCCAAGCGCAACAACGGCCAGTATTCGGCGGTAGAACGCGTAGACGGACGTGTTAAAAAGATATCTTCAATACTTGAAAAATGCCAGAAAAAGAATATTCCGTTCGACGAGTTCGAAAAGAATATGGATGACATCGCCGGCATAAGAATCATTTGCCAGTTTGTTGAGGATATTTATGAGGTTGTAGGCCTTATAAGACTCCGTTCCGACATGAGAGTCAAGAAGGAAAAGGACTACATCAAAAATCAAAAGGAATCAGGCTACAGAAGCTACCATATGGTTGTTTACTATACTGTTGAGACGGACAAAGGACCTCGTGAGATACCTGTTGAAATCCAGATTCGAACACTTGCGATGAACTTCTGGGCAACCGTGGAACACTCCCTTCAGTACAAGTACAAAGGGAACATGCCGGAGAGTACATCCGAAAGGCTTCACAGAGCTGCAGAGGCAATTGTACAGCTTGATACCGAGATGTCATCGGTACGTGAAGAAATTTACGATGCACAGGCAACTTTTAATTTTAAGGCAGGCCTTGTAAGTGACATCCTTACAAACATCCAGAATCTCTATAACGTAGCAAATAAGGATGAAGTAGTTAAGATTCAGGAAGAGTTTTTCAAGGTTTATGCAACAGAAGACCTGAAGGCACTTTCCAAATTCAGCCGCGAGCTTGATATGCTTTCGGAAACCTACAGAGCACAGAGTTTAAAGTAATATGATAGAGAAATTACCGATTGAATTTGAAAATAAAATGAAAGAGCTTCTCGGAGACGAGTACGAAGCGTTTGTTTCGGGCTTTTCGGAGGAGCGTTATGGTGGAGTTCGTTTCAACTCCCTGAAAACAGACAAAGAGACTTTCGAAAAGAAAGTCCCTTTTGGCGTTGAGGAAGTAAGCTGGATAAACAATGGCTATTATTACTCCTTAAAGGATCAGCCGGCAAAGCATCCGTACTATTTCGCAGGAGTTTATTACATACAGGAGCCTTCTGCAATGACGCCCGCGCGTGTTCTCCCTGTTGAGCCGGGGGACAAGGTTCTTGATATTTGTGCGGCTCCTGGCGGAAAGAGCACAGAGCTTGCGGCGAAGCTTCAGGGAAAGGGCGTACTTTTCTCAAATGACATAAGTAATTCGCGTGCGAAGGCACTTTTAAAGAACCTTGAGCTGTTCGGAACGAAGAATGCTGTCATTCTTTCGGAAGCACCCGGAAAGCTTACGGAACGTTTCAGAGGCTATTTTGACAAAATTCTTATAGATGCACCGTGTTCAGGTGAGGGAATGTTCAGAAAAAGCCCTACCATCATGAAAAACTGGGAGCAGTACGGTCCTGCTTATTACCATAAGCTCCAGCTTGAAATAATTGACGCAGTTGTTCCTATGCTCGCACCGGGTGGAATGCTTGTATATTCCACATGCACCTTTGATGCTTCCGAAGATGAGGGCACGATAGAATATATTCTCAATAACTACCCGGATATGCACGTTGCAGAGCCTGAACTCAAGTTTGAAGGCTTTGACCACGGTCACCCCGAATATATCGGTTCCGCACATGAGGAAATAGCAAAAACAATACGTCTTTGGCCGCATAAGCTTAAGGGAGAAGGACATTTCTGCGCTCTCCTTAAGAAAGATGACGGCGAGAGACCAGGCTTTACCGGAGAACGCCTTAAAAATGTTAAACTTCCGGATGAAGCGGAGGATTTCTTAAAAAGGATTAAGCTTGATATTCCCCGAGAAAGACTTGAACTTCGGGAAGACAGGCTTTACCTTGTGCCGGAGGACATTCCGTCGCTTGCAGGCCTTCGTATTATGCGTACCGGGCTTTTGCTAGGTGAAATCAAAAAGAACCGTTTCGAGCCGAGCCAGGCACTTGCAATGGCTTTAAAGGCAGAAGAGTACGACAACATCTATAATCTTCCTTCAGATGATGAGGATGTTATTAAATATCTTAAGTGCGAAACGATTGATGCAAAAACAGAGCTTAAAGACGGCTATGCACTTGTATGCGTAGATAACTGGCCTCTCGGCTGGGCAAAGGTCCAGAACGGGGTGCTTAAGAACAAATACCTTCCCGGATGGAGAATGATGTAATTGGACAGGCTTGACAAATTCGTAAGTGAAAACAGCACATTGTCAAGAAGTGACGCGAAAAACGCCATAAAGGGCGGCAAAGTAACTGTTAACGGCGTTATATCGAAGAGCCCTGAAATGAAGGTCACAGAGAGTGACGAAATTGTTCTTGATAAAAAGCCTTTGAAAAAGTCAGGCATGATTTACATTATGCTGAACAAGCCCCAAGGCATTATTTCCGCGACCGAAGACGGCAGGGAAAAGACGGTTGTTGATTTTGTAAAGGCAGATCCTTCTATGAAGGAACGTATCGGGAAACGCGATATTTTCCCGATAGGACGCCTCGACAAGGACACGGAAGGACTTATTATCCTTACCGATGACGGACCGCTCTGCCATGACCTTTTAAGCCCAAAGCACCATGTTGAAAAGGTATACTATGCCGAATGTGCAGGAAAGCTTTGCGATGATGCGGTCAAAATGTTTTCTGAGGGTGTGCAGGTCGGAGAAGACTACAAAGCAGCCCCTGCAGGCCTTAAAATCCTTGAGAAGAACGATTCATCCTGCAAACTGGAAATTACGCTTATTGAAGGCAAATTCCATGAAGTTAAGCGCATGTGCCACGAAGCAGGTGTCGAAGTGACATTCCTGAAGCGTATTCGCTTCGGAAAGCTTTCACTTCCCGCTGACCTTGGAACAGGAGAATTTAAAGAAATTCCGGACTTCCCGGAGAGAGTAAGATGAATACTACTAAAAAACAGCAGCCTCAGTAATACCGAGGCTGCTGTTTTAATGTCTTTATACAGCGAATGAAAATCACGATTACAGCTGATTAATAATCGCTGCTTTAAGCTTTTTAATGTCGATAGGCTTTGATACGTGGTCGTTCATGCCGGAGGCGAGGGCGTGGAGTTTGTCCTCATCGAAGGCGTTGGCTGTCATTGCAATGATGGGAATGGTTGCAAGGTCCTTACGCGACATGTGACGTATGTTGTTTGTGGCTTTGTAACCGTCCATGACGGGCATTGAGATATCCATAAGAACGATGTCGTAGTAGTTGACAGGGCTTGTAACGAGGCAGTCGATGGCTTCAAGTCCGTTGGAAGCGGAATCAGCCTGGAAACCTGCATCTCTAAGGATTTCAAGAGCAATTTCTTTATTGAGCTCGTTGTCCTCAACGACAAGTACCCTTTTATCCTTGAACATTTCATTTGAAAATGCGGGAGTGCTTGCGGTAACTTCATCGATAAGGAATTCCTGGAGCCTGAGCTCGAGGTCGATGGTGAAGGTTGTTCCTTTACCTACGATACTTTCTACGTTTATTGTACCGCCCATAAGATCGATGATTTTTTTCGTGATGGAAAGTCCAAGCGTACCGCCGTCAACATCAATCGATGAATCATCATCGCGCTCATAGGGAGCATATACACGGTTTATGAACTCCTGGCTCATGCCTACGCCGTTATCCTTAATCTTGAACATAAAACCGGCTGTTTTCGGAGTGGAAGTGGTGTACTGTGTAACCTCTATGGAAATCATTCCGCCTTCGGGAGTAAACTTCAGGCTGTTTCCGAGAAGGTTAACAAGAACACGGCGGAGTTTTATGGAATCAACGTATACATAGTCTGAATCGATGCCGCTCGTATCAACAGAAAGATGCATTTTCTTCTCGGCAGCCTGTGACTGAATGATAGGAAGTATGCTGTTGAGAAGATCTGTGATGCGGTTTCTTGTTTCGCGGATGGATATGGCACCGCTTTCGATGTGGCTCATATCGAGAATGTCGTTAATGAGGTCATTCAGATGCTGACCGGAAACAAGTATTTTATCAATGCAGTCACTGACTTTTTCGGTCTTTTCGATATTCTTCTGAGCAATGTTTGCAAAGCCGATGATGGCGTTCATGGGAGTTCTTATGTCGTGGGACATATTTGAAAGGAACTCTGTTTTGAATTTGCTTTCGGAAATGGCGGATTTACTTTGAGCTTTAAGTGATTCGCTTTCCTCAAGTTCTTTTTCCTTAGGACCGTTAATTTCCTGACAGAGAAGAAGAACCTTAACGGGATTGCCGTCCTTATCACGGCTTATTACAGCAAGAGTTTCGCGCTCCCAACCCGTGTAAGACATGAAAAGGTCTACGGAAATGGAGTTTACAAGACGCATTCTCTCGCGAATTGTTGAAGGATCGAAGAACTCACGTGCATCTGCCTGCGACTGCTCGGCAACTATTACCGAACACCAGGCGTTGAGAGCTTCTTCAAAAGGAGCTTCGTTTGAAATGAAGGAGTTCATGAAATCAGGCTGAATGATTGTTGTGAGCTTTCCTTTTTCGATGTCAGCCTCGTAAATGGAAATATATACACGTTCAAGAGCAGAAAGAAGCTCTATTCTGGAGGTTTCACTTATTTTAGCGGCAAGCTGAGCCTCGAGGGCTTCTTTTTCCCTTGATTTTACAAGGATATTGCAAAGTGCATTGTAGAAACAGAAGCCGAATGCGTAGGCAAGAACAATGAGCGGAGTAAGAAGATTGAGGTCCGGCCATAAAACGTGGAAAAAGAGTGCGATGATGCCCAATAGACCGATTACTGCGCCCGAAACCAGGCGCGAATCCTTTTTCATCGTTTTGTTTAAGAAGATGTAAACGAAGAAAGAGCCTATTATGCAGAGGTTGACGATGTTGTAGATGAAGAAATACGGTCCGTGTGAGTCAACGTTTCCGGGCTCAACAGTGTAATAGATGTCAACGAAAAATGACAGAATGGACAGAACGGAATTTATACCGATAACCGAGTATGCAAAGACGCGGAGTGGAGATTTACCGAACAGTCCCCAGAAAAAGACACTGACACACGGTGCAATGATACACTCGAGGGTTTTGACAAACCTTAACAATGTTTCAGTGCCGTCTGAAGCGTAGTTGTGAACATAAATGTCAATAAGGGTTAATGCAAAAAGAGAAAAGAAAACAGAAGCGAGCGAAGATTTGGCACTCGTTTCTATTGATTTACTGAACAGTATGTGAGCTATAAAAAGAACGCAGATTATGCATGCAAATATACTAATCGCGATATGGTAGTTCATTTCAACCTCCGCGGGATGAATAAATTTAAGCTATATTTAAAGCGATATAGAAAGTAACCCTCACATACTCCTATAAGTAATAACATTGTATCACATTTTGTATAAAGAAAACTACCCCTATTTGCTTAATTTGCTTGAAAAGACTAAAACATTACTATAAAATTATTGTTAATCGTCCGAAACGACTGTTTTGAACGCAAAATCAGGAAGGAAATATCATGAAAGAACACTCGAAAAAGACAAAAGGTGACCTCGGTTACCTCAAATATGCAAAAACAAAAAAGACATTACATCTGGTACTCCTTATTGCTGCAGGAATAGGCATTTTCATTCTCGGACTTGCACTTAACAAATGGGAAGCAAGAAACGTATTTACAATACTGGCCATCCTTATGGTGCTTCCGGCAGCACGTGTTTTCGTTTCGCTTGTCATTCTTTTGCCGTATAAGCCTGTTGGTGAAGAGGTTAAAAACAAAGTTGAAGCATTAAAAAGGGAAAACGACGAACTGTTTTTTAACGTCGTATTTACTTCCTCCGAGCATGTAATGCACCTGGATGCGCTTCTCGTTACCGAGCATCAGGCTGTCGGACTTTTCACCGATTCAAACGGTAAGGCTGCTAAGAATGACAATAACAGCACCGCTGATAAAAAGGACAAGGCGAAAATAATTGAGGAATACTTTAAAAAGGAATTTTCCGCAAGACATATTGATTTCATTTACTATCAGGCAAACGGACTCGGTTCCTTTGAAGCAAGGCTTAACCGTCGCAGTGATAGTGAAATGATTACTCAGAAACAGGCAGCAGACAGAAAAGAAGTTTTGGAGATGATTAAGACCGCAATAGTCTGATGAAACATGAAACAGTACATAGTTAAGGAAAACGAATCAGGACAACGCTTTGACAAGCTTCTTCTGAAGATTCTCAAAAATGTTCCGTCCTCCTTCGTCTATAAGATGCTAAGAAAAAAGAATATTACCCTTAACGGTAAAAAAGCGGACGGAAGCGAAAGGGTGTCTGTAGGTGATGAAATAAAGTTTTTCTTTTCGGATGAAAGCTTTGATAAATTTGCCGGAAACACGTCCGGCCAAAACACAGCGGGAGAAACGCCCGTGCCTTCGCTTAAGCCTTACGAAATTGTTTATGAGGATGATAATATCATCATCGTAAACAAGCCCGTCGGCGAACTGTCGCAAAAAGCCGTAAAGGAAGACATTTCCGTGAACGAACGTATTGTTGCATATCTCAGCAGCAATATGAATAAAGATGAGGCATTCACGCCCGGAGTATGCAACAGGCTTGACAGGAACACAAGCGGACTTATTGTTGCAGGTAAGTCGCTTAAGGGACTGCAGGACATCGGCGGGCTTCTGAAGAGTCACGAACTGAAAAAATACTATTTATGCCTTTGCAAGGGCGAATTGAAAAAGCACCTTGATTTAACAGCATACCTTTGCAAGGATGAGAAAGACAATAAAGTTGCAATTTACGAAAAAGAGATGCCCGGCACCGAAAAAATTATGGCTGAATATACACCGGTGCTTGTACGTGACGGATTTTCCCTAGTCGGTGTCAATCTTAAAACAGGCAAACCGCATCAGATCAGAGCACATTTGTCGAGTCTTGGATTTCCGCTTCTCGGCGACGTTAAGTACGGCTATAAACCTGTACAGGGAATTCATGTTTCGAATCATCTGCTTCATGCATTTCTGCTTGTTTTTCCAAAAGATACAAAAAGGCTTACAGAACTTTCCGGCAAGGCGGTTTCCTGTATGCCGCCCAAAGATTTTATGAAGACCGCAGGGAAACTTTTCGGCGAGGAGGATGTTAAGAATGCCATCCTGGAATTCGAGAGGGTTAAGAGGCTCGGTACTTGAAGAGCTTGTTAACATGACAAATGATAAATACAGGGAAAAAGGACTGGCGCTGATTCAAAAGATTCCTACGCCCATAACTCCCGTTCAGATGGACAAGGACAGCAAGCACATTACGCTTGCTTATTTCGACCAGAGAAGTACCGTCGACTATATCGGTGCGGTGCAGGGTATTCCTGTGTGTTTTGATGCAAAGGAATGCGCTGTTGATACTTTTACGCTCGCCAATATACACGAGCATCAGGTCGAGTTCATGAGAGACTTCGAAAAACAGGGCGGAGTTGCTTTTTTCCTTATCAGTTATACGCATAAAGACCTGTTCTATTACATGCGTTTTTCGGAAGCCTACAAATTCTGGCAAAGAAAAGAAGAGGGCGGACGGAAAAGCATACGCTTTGACGAACTTAACGATAAGTGGTTTTTTGCGCAGAAAAGCGGGATGATGATCCCGTATCTTGACATGATTCAGGCAGATCTTACAGAAAGAGACGAGGATTAAGAAAAAATTAGTTGACATATCTCTTTTCGTAGTGTAAAATCCCTTCAATTTCATTTGCTAATTTGGTAATTTGCTAATTTGGTAGCACATTAACGTACTAAAGTAAAACAAACGGAGGACGTATGAAAGAAAAACTTTTAAGAACGCCTGAAGGTGTACGAGATATTTACGGTGAAGAGTTTATTAGAAAAGAGCGTGCGGAGCATGCTGTAAAAAGCATGATGAAGCAGTATGGATATCTTCAGATTAAGACACCCGCTTTTGAGTATTTTGATATTTTCAATTCCGAAAGAGGCACTGTTTCATCAAAGGATATGTATAAATTTACGGACAGAGAAGGTGAGACATGTGTACTCCGTCCGGATATGACGCCTCAGATTGCAAGATGTGTTGCAAAGTACAAGAAAAACGAAACTCTTCCCATCAGACTTTTCTACCATGGTAATACTTTCGTTAACAATAACGGTTATCAGGGCAAGCTTAAAGAAATAACACAAATCGGAGCAGAACTTGTTAATTCCGACGGACCTTCCGCCGATGCCGAAATGATTGCTCTTATGATTGACAGCCTTCTTAATCTTGGCCTTACGGACTTCCAGATTGAAGTCGGCAATGCCGATTTCTTCAGGGCTCTTACGACAGAAGCGGGATTCTCTGAGGATGAGACGGACGAACTGAGAGAGCTCATCGAAACGAAAAATCTTTTCGGTGTTGAAGAGCTTCTCTCCGAAAAGAACATCGATGAAGGTCTTAAGGACATATTCGTTAAGCTTCCTCTTCAGTTTGGTTCTATTGACTTTGTACGTCAGTTCAGAGCATGTACGGAAAATGCGCGTGCCGTTGAAGCATTGAACAGACTTGAGGCGATTTACGATAAGCTTACAACGTACGGCAAAGAGGAATATGTTACTTTCGACCTCGGTATGCTCACACAGTACAACTACTACACAGGAGTTGTGTTTAAGGCATATACACATAAAACGGGTGAGCCTATAGGCGCGGGCGGAAGATACGATTCACTTCTTTCGCAGTTCGGAAAGCCCGCTCCGGCAATTGGCATAGCCATTTATATCGATTATGCGCTTTCGGCTATGTACCGTCAGAACGTAATTCCTGAAGTTACACATGATTCAACCGTCATCCTTTTCGATTCGAAGTATGAAGCAAAGGCAATTAAGATTGCAAACAGCTTAAGAAGCGACAGACTGAAGGTTGCCCTTATTGAAAAAACTCCGGACAAAACGGAAGAGGATTATATTAAATATGCGGATTCTGTACTCGCCGGCGGCATTCTTTATGTTGACAGTGAAAAGGCCATAAGAATTATGGACCTTGAAACCGGTGAAATTCACGAGAAGACTTTATAGGAGGAAAGCAATGGAATATTTGACATTTGCGCTCGCAAAGGGCAGACTCGCCATGCAGACTCTTGAGTTTCTCGAGAAAATCGGAATCACATGCGAGGAAATGAAAGACAAAAATTCAAGAAAGCTTATTTTTACGAACGAAGAACTGAAGCTTAAGTTCTTCCTGGCAAAGGCCAGCGATGTTCCGACATATGTGGAGTATGGCGCGGCAGACATCGGTGTTGTCGGAAAAGATACAATTCTTGAGGAAAACAGAAACATTTACGAGGTCATGGACCTTGGCGTCGGAAAATGCCGTATGTGTGTTGCGGGACCTGCTGCAGCAAGACCTGTTCTTGAATCCGGACAGCTTATAAGAGTGGCTACAAAGTACCCGCGCATAGCCAAGGATTACTTTTTAAACAAAAAGCATCAGACCGTGGAAATCATTAAATTAAACGGCTCCATCGAGCTTGCTCCCATAGTCGGACTTTCCGAAGTTATCGTCGATATTGTAGAAACCGGAACAACGCTTAAAGAAAACGGACTTGAAGTACTTGAAGAAATCCTTCCGCTTTCCGCGAGGATGGTTGTAAATCAGGTTTCCATGAAGATGGAGCATGAGAGAATAAGCGATATCATCGAAAAACTCAGAAAAGCAATAGGTTGAGGTATTTGACCGTGAAAGGAACATTATGAGAAAGGTTAGACTTACAGAGGAAAACAAACAGAATCTCTTAAGTGAGCTTTTAAAGAGAAATCCCAATCAGTATGCTTCCTATACCGAGAAGGTACTGGAAATACTTGAAAATGTTAAAGAAAACGGCGAGGAAGCTGTTTTCGATTATACAAAGCGCTTTGACAAGGCCGATATTAACGCTTCAAACTTTAAGGTTACGGAAGAAGAGATTAAAGAAGCTTATGACAAGCTTCCGAAGGAAATTCTTGATGTAATCAGAAAGGCTGCAGAAAACATCAGAAGCTACCACACACTGCAGAAACAGCGCAGCTGGTTTGACACAAACGATAAAGGAACGATGCTTGGACAGAAGATTACGGCACTTGAATCCGTAGGTGTTTATGTTCCGGGCGGAAAAGCTGCATATCCTTCATCGGTTCTTATGAATATTATCCCCGCAAAGGTTGCAGGTGTTTCACGTATTGTTATGACAACGCCTCCCGGACCTGACGGAAAGATTTATGAAGGCACACTTGTTGCCGCTAAGGAAGCAGGTGTTACAGAGATTTACAAGTGCGGCGGAGCACAGGCAATAGGAGCACTCGCATACGGAACAAAGTCATTTAAGAAGGTCGATAAAATCGTCGGCCCCGGTAACATCTACGTTGCCCTTGCAAAGAAGTCCGTTTACGGTACGGTAGCAATTGATTCCATTGCAGGACCTTCCGAGGTCATGGTTCTCGCGGATGAAACGGCCAATCCGACATACGTTGCCGCAGACCTTCTTTCACAGGCAGAGCATGACGAGCTTGCAAGTGCCATCCTTGTTACAACTTCCTCCGAACTTGCCGATAAGGTTGAAAAGGAAGTTGAAAGATTCACAAATGAGCTTTCAAGAAAAAATATTATTGAGAAATCACTGGACAATTACGGTTATATACTCGTTGCCGACAGCATGGACGATGCAATCGATGCCGTAAACGATGTTGCAAGTGAGCACCTTGAGCTTCTTACAAAGAATCCTTTCGAAACGATGACAAAGATTAAAAATGCAGGTGCGATATTCCTCGGAGAGTATTCCTCCGAACCTTTGGGCGACTATTTCGCAGGTCCGAACCATGTCCTTCCGACAAACGGAACCGCGAAGTTCTTCTCACCTCTTTCGGTTGATGACTTTATTAAGAAGAGCAGTATCATTTACTACTCAAAAGAAGCACTTTCAGAGGTTTCGGATGATATAATCACATTTGCCAAGGCAGAAGGACTTACTGCTCATGCAAATTCCATTGCAGTCAGGTTCAACAAGAAAATCTGATATTTGGAGGAAAACGTAATGAGAACAGCGGTTGTTGAGCGAAAAACCAAAGAAACAAACATTAGATGTGAGCTTAATATTGACGGAAAAGGAGAAAGCACGGCGTCTACAGGCATCGGTTTCTTCGACCATATGCTTTCTGCATTTGCGCGTCATGGCTTTTTTGATCTGAAGCTTACATGCGAAGGCGACCTTGATGTTGACTGTCACCACACAATAGAGGACTGCGGTATAGTTCTCGGAGAAGCCATTAAGGAGGCTCTGGGCGATAAGGCAGGCATAAGCCGCTACGGCTGCTTTACTCTTCCCATGGATGAAACGCTTGTGGTTTCTGCTGTTGACCTTTGCGGAAGACCTTATCTTAATTTCGATGTGAACTTTACAGTTGACAGAGTCGGAGAGTTCGATACCGAAATGGCAAAGGAATTCTTCTATGCGGTTTCATATTCCGCTATGATGAATCTTCACATCAAAGAGCTTGCCGGCGAAAACAATCATCACAAGCTTGAAGCTTCTTTCAAGGCTTTCGCACGTGCACTCGATAATGCGACAAAATATGATGAAAGAGTACAGGGTGCTCTTTCAACAAAAGGAGTAATTTAATTCATGAGACTTTATCCCGCCATTGATTTAAAAGACGGCTGCTGTGTACGACTGAAACAGGGCGTTTATGATGATAAAACCGTATATGCCGAGGAACCTTGGAAGGTTGCTGTTGAGTTTGAGCAGGCCGGAGCAGGCTTCATTCATCTTGTCGACCTTGACGGAGCAAGAGAGGGCAGAAGCGTTAACGATGAGGCTGTCAAGGCTATTGTTGCACACGTTTCCATTCCTCTTGAAATCGGTGGCGGCGTGCGTTCGCTCGATGATATTGAGCACAGGCTTTCGCTTGGTGTATCAAGAGTTATCCTCGGGACAAAGGCATGCGAGGATCCTGAGTTTGTTAAGGATGCCATCGAACGTTTCGGCGCGGATAAAATCGTTGTTGGAATAGATGCCAAGAACGGCCTTGTTGCTACAAAGGGTTGGGAAACCGTCAGTGAAGTTACCGCGACGAATCTTGCCCTGAAGATGAAGGAAATCGGCGTTAAAACCATTATTTACACCGATATTTCAAGAGACGGAATGCTTTCCGGCCCTAATATCGAAACAACGAAAAAGCTTGTTGATGAAACGGGCCTCGACATTGTTGCATCAGGCGGTGTTTCGTGCCTTGACGATCTTAAAAAACTTTCCGGAATCGGTGTCGAAGGCGCCATTTTCGGTAAGGCGATTTACGAAAAAAAATTAGACTTAAAAGAGGCAGTTAAGCTCTATATGGAACAGAATTCAAAGAAAAAGATAATAGCTTCCATCGATGCGGAGAATGAATCAAGAGAGACGGTGCTCGAGCTTGTAAGCAATTATGACTATTCGGGCGTTGATATGCTTTTCCTCTACAACTATTCAAAGGACGAGAAGACAAGAGACGAGTTTATTTCCACGCTTCGTCTTGTTCGTGACAGGACAGACCTTCCTTTCTTTGCGGGAGTATATGTAAACAGGCTTGAGGACGTTAAGAAAGCATATTATACAGGTGCATGCAAAGTCGTTATCGATATGGAAGCAATTTCGGATCCTGAGCTTCTTAAGGCTGCCGTTACAAAAATAGGCGGTAAAAATGTTTATGCCCTTGTAAACTTTGGCAAAAACTACAAAGAAGAGGAAATCCACGAAATAGGACAGATGTGCCTCAAATACGTCGATGACGGTGTTGGCGGCCTTATGGCAAAGCATCTTGTTATTACGCCTAAGATTTATAAATATCTTAACGAGAATGTATGTGATGTTATTATCCGAGATGCTCTTGAGCGTAACTCAATAACTGAGCTTCTTGAGCTTCCCAATGTTTCTGCCATTGCCACTGATTTTTATGCAGAACGTGACGTTTATACCGTCAAAAAGTCCCTTTCCGAGCAGGGCTATCCTATCATCACGCCTACAGCTGCGGTTGAATTTAAGGACCTTAAGCTTAACGACCAGGGTCTTGTGCCTTGTATTGTTCAGGATTACAGAACAAATGAAGTTCTTATGCTTGCCTATATGAACGAGGAATCTTACAATAAAACCGTTGAAACGGGCAGAATGACATATTATTCAAGAAGCAGACAGGAACTTTGGATTAAGGGGGAAACTTCAGGACATTACCAGTTCGTCAAAGAGATTTCCGTCGACTGCGACAAAGATACTATCCTTGCAAAGGTTAAGCAGATCGGAGCAGCGTGTCATACAGGCAACTACAGCTGCTTCTTTACAGAAGTCCTTAAAAAAGAGTTTGAGAACGACGATATTTCCTTCGTACTGGATAAGGTTTTCAATGTCATTCTTGACAGAAAGAACAACCCTAAGGAAGGCAGTTACACAAACTATCTCTTTGACAAGGGTATAGACAAGATTCTTAAAAAGTGCGGCGAGGAGGCTACAGAAATCGTTATTGCCGCAAAGAACCCGGATCATGAGGAGTTACGCTATGAAATAGCTGATTTCCTTTACCATATGATGGTTCTTATGGCTGAGACAGGTCTTTCCTGGACCGATATTTCCAGGGAGCTTGCTTCGCGCGAATAATATACTAAAATTATTGAAGAAATCTGCTGAAAGTGATACACTCTCCGTGGATTTCTTTTTTTAAACATAGGAGGAATAAAATGATTTGTAAAAATTGTGGAAATGAAATACCTGAAGGATCATTGTTCTGCCCCGAATGCGGTACTAAGGTTGAAGCAGCACCTGTGGCAGAGGCAGCACCTGCAGCAGAGGAAACTCCGGTAGTTGAGGAAACTCCTGTAGCAGAGGCAGCTCCCGCAGAGGCAGTTCCCGCAGAAGTAGCACCTGCAGCCGAGACAATTCCTGCTGTAGCTCCCGCAGAAGCAGCACCTGCAGCTGAGCCGGTTCCTGAGGCAGCACCTGCAGCGGCAGCTTCGGAAGGTTCCGAGCCTGAAGCACCTGCAAAGGAAAAAGGAAAAGGCATTGGAGGATTTATTAAGGAACATAAGGTTCTTTCTGTTGTTCTTGCCGCTGTAGTACTTCTTCTCATTGTTGTCGCAGTTTTCTTCAAGCCTGTTTCGAATGCGGTTGTTAAGCTTTTTACAAGTCCTGCAGGCTATTACAGATACGTTGAAAAGAAATATGTAAAGGATACGGTAACAGATGTTGCCAAATCTTATGCACTTACAAGAGATGCAATAAATGATATTGACAGCATGTCGCTTGATTCAAACTTCGGTATTGAGTTTGAAGGAAAAGGCTCGTCAATTCTTGACAGCATCGGGGATCTTGTTGATGTCGACCTTACATGGATTAAGAGCATTGAGATTAACGGAACGAGTAACATAAAGGACAAGAAGAGCAGTATTACCGGGGAAACAAAGATTAACGGCAAGAGCATCTTCACAACAGAAATTTTTGCAGACCTTGCAGACTTCGGCTTATATTTCAGAGTTCCCGAGCTTGACAGCAACTACCTCTATTTGGGCGATGACATTTTCGGCGATAACGGCTTTGACATAAACGAATACATGACCATGGAATCCGATTATAACGATATTATCGCTAATATTAACGAGAGTCTTCCTGCCAAGGCAAAGTTTATATCAGTACTTAACGATTGCTTTGTCACCACTATAAATCAGATTGATAACGTTAAGCAGACAAACTCAAAGAATATTTCCTCAAACGGAGTAAAACAGAGAGTTACGGTGCTTGATGTTAAGCTCGATGAGGAAACAATCGAAAAAATAATCGTTGAGTTATGTACTGAGCTTAAGACAAATGCCGATGTGAAAAAAATCATTTACGATCTCAGTGCAGCAGTTAATGAGATTGGCGATGATGCCAAAACACCTGAAGAGTATTACGACGAATTTGTAGAAATGCTTGATGATGAAATCGAAGACGCCGCATATATTGCCGAGAGCTTCTGCGAAGATAATTGTATTGAATATAAGGTTTATGTAAATAATAAGGGCGAGGTTGTCGGACGTACAGTAGAAGTTTCAGAGCTTTCCGGAAGTTCAGAATACATCACAACCGTTGAATATATGCTTACAAAGAGCGGAAAGGAGTACGGTTTTGAAGCAGGTGTCGAATCTGCTACAAAGAGAAATTCGAAGACTACAACCACAAGTGAAATGTCAATTGAATCAAAGGGCGAATACAAGGGCGATAAGTACACAGGTTCTGTTAAACTTAACGCTGATGGTATTAACACAGAGTTTGACATTAACGATTTAAATATATCTGATGTATGGGCAGGTGTATTATCGGGAAATGCAGTTATTCCTGTTGACGATGATGCTATCAGAACTCTGTTTGGAAGCACCACGGCGTCACTTATTACCGGAATCATCGGCAAGAACCTTTCATTTGATGTAACAATCGATGCAGAGCCCAATAAGGTGAATGTTACAACAAGTCTCTTTACAAAGGATACAAAGATTGTCACCATCAAATACGGAGCAAAGAAAGGCAACGGCTCTAAGGTGACTCTGCCTGCTGAAAAGAAGACAATTGAAATTGCCGATACCGATGACATTATCGATTGGGTAACAGGCCTTGATTTTTCAAATGTTTCCAAGAAACTTGATAAAGCAGGAGCAAGCTCCGATATTCTTGACCTTATTGATGATTTACAGGAAACAATCGACGATTTATCCAAATGGAGATAAGCTAAATAAATCATCCCATGTCTGAAAGGGCATGGGATGATAGAATATATGTCGGGGCTTACATGATTGCTGAAATCAGAGATGTTACAAAAAAATATAAGAATAACATTTGTCTCAATAAGGTAAATCTTACTCTTGAAGGCGGTAAGTGCTACGGACTTATCGGCAGAAACGGAACCGGAAAGACAAGTCTTATTTCGATTCTTGCAGGAGTTCGGACTTGTGAGTCGGGTGAATTCCTTCTTGACGGAGTCAATCTCTTCAGAAGCGCAAAACTGCATACATCGAGTGTTGCTTATGTACCTCAGAGCAATCCTCTTATACCGGAACTTTCGGGTTATGATAATCTCAGGCTTTTCTACAGCTCCGAAAAACTGAACAGGGAGCTTAAGGAAGGTGTTCTGAAACGTCTCGGAATAGATGAGTTTGTTGATACGCGTGTGAGCAGGATGTCCGGTGGTATGAAGAAACGATTATCCATCGGCTGTGCCGTAAACGGCAATCCCAAAATACTGCTGCTGGATGAGCCGGGAGCCGCCCTTGATCTCATATGTAAGGAAACAATACGTAAATACATATGCGAGTTCAAGGAAAACGGCGGGATAGTTCTCCTTTCAACGCATGAAGCTGAGGAAATTGCCGTGTGTGATGAGCATTACATCCTTAAGGACGGCAATATTACCAAGTATAACTTTACCGGAAATATTGAGGCACTTGTTAATGAAATGTAGCTTTTTTAAGTCACTTCTTGTACAAATGAAAAGAGCAATATGCCTTTTGCCGGCTGCACTTGTGGCTACCGCTTTTTTGTGCACCGCAATAGGCATTTTTTCATATTGTGTCCTCAAATCTGACAGCGAAAGCGAAAGAAAGAGTATGCTCAGGGTGGCATACGTCGGTGACATTTCCGAATATATGGGAATCAACATTGACTCTGTTATCAACCTTGTTTCGGAACAGTTTGGCGTGTCACTTGAAAGGATGACCGAAGAAGAAGCAAAATCGGAAATGCTTCTGGGGCATCTTACAACATATGTTGTTTTTCCTGATGGCTTTGTAGAGTCTGTTGATAAAGGAGATAACGACAAAAAGATTAAGTATGTAACCGCTGACGGAGAGATAGGCATTTCAGGTATTCTGCTTTCGGAGTCTGTTGATTCGGTTTCCGAACTTATGACGACTTCGCAAAGTGCCTTTTATGCCGCTTTTGATTTTTTAAAGGCTGCCGGGAGAAGAGATTTGTATTACGATGCCGGAGATGCACTTGAAGCTTCGATGGCGCGGGCTATTGTCGGTGTAATTAATGCTGCGGAGGTGAAAACCGTCGGAGTAAGTAACGGCCTATCCTTTACCGGCTATTATTTATGTGCGGCAATACTGATTTTTATATCCCTTTCCGGAATGGGAGCGGTTGCCTTTTTTACAAACAGGAGCAGAGAGTATCAGCGTATTATAAGGCGTTCCGGTCAAAACGAATTAATGCAGATTCTTGCCGAGTTCATAAGTTTCCTTTTTATTCAGCTTATGGGATGTTTTATCATCTACATTGTACTTCGGACATGCATAGGTAAAGGAGTTCTTCATGTGCCGGAACTTGGTAAGTATCCTGTAAAAGCTTTTGACAGCTTTGTGCTTGAAGCGGTGCCGGTTGCAATTGCGCTTTACTCAATGCAGTTTCTTATTTATGAAATGATGGAAAGCACAATTTCGGCAATAGTTGCTCAGTTTACCGTTGCTGTTGCGATGGGATATGTTTCGGGTTACTACTACCCGATGGATTTTTTGCCTGACAAGCTCACAACTGTGACAAGATATTTACCTACAGGTGTTGCTTTTACCGATTTGTCTGATGAACTTTCCAGGCATAGCAATACTCTTGAAAAATTACTTCTGTTAATGTACTGTGCTGCTTTTATAACTCTTTCGGTATTAATTCGTTGTTTTAGGATGCATAAGGACAGATAATGAAAAAGGTAATTACCTTTCTTTACCTACAAAACAAAAGATTGTTCAAAAGGCCGGGCTTTGTTATTATTTTTCTTTTTGTCCCTGTTCTTGTGCTGCTTATGACAAAGGCCGCAAAGCTTGATTCGAGCGTTATGAAGATTGCTGTCTTTTCGGGGAATGATGAAAAGGCCGTTCAGGCAGTGGAGGCACTTGAATCTCCGGAATCTGTAATAAGTTTTATTATGACGAATTCGGAAAATGATGCCATTAATCTCGTAAAGGACGGAGAAGCAGACGCAGCTTGGGTTTTTGAGGAAGGATACTCCGATAAAATAGCCCAGTGCATTAAAACAGGCGTTACGGATACTCTCGTCACAAGCTGGCAGCCGGAGGATAATCCGCTTTTAAGTCTTGCTATGTTCAGGCTTAATGTTGTAATGTATCCGGAATTTATGCATGAGGCGTATTTGCATTATACAGATTCTGTTATGGTGACAGACGCGTTTTCGGAAAAAGAACTGGAATACTTTTATGAGAACAACCGTCAGGATATTTCACTTTTTGAAATGCACTATCTTGACGAAGAAGAAATTGTCCGTGAAAATGCGGATTATCTCGTTGCACCGCTAAGAGGTCTCCTTGCATTGTGGCTTATGCTGACAGCTTTTGCGGCAACATTGTACTACATAAATGATGAAAAACACGGGCGTTTTGAGTGGATACCTCTCAGATACCGTGACATTCTCAATTTTACATATCTTGCCATTCCTGTTTTTGATGCAGCGGTTGTAATGCTGATTACTCTGTATATTACGGGAATAAATGTTTCTTTGGGACGGGAACTGCTCAATATTCTCATACTGAGTCTGAACGGAATAATGATGTCCTACATGTTAAGATCTATTCTTAAGACGGAAGCAAGATTCGCAGCGGCTGTGCCTGTTGTTATGCTTATTATGACGGTGCTCTGCCCTGTATTCATTACCGTTAAGGACTTGCGCTTTGTGCAGTTTTTGCTTCCTCCTTTTTACTATTTGAACGCAACGCATGCGTGGGTTTATACCGGGCTTGGGGCAACACTTTTTGCCGCTTATGCATGTGTAAATATAGTTTTGTCACTTCTCCACGAAAGGTAAGGTGAATCTATGGGCATTTACTTAAAAAACATTCTAGCCGTTCTTCCTGAAGGCGGAGATGCACTTAAAAATGCAAAAGACAGAGTTGTCCGTACGGATATATATTTTGACGAGACAATTAAGGGAATAGGCGCTAAGCCGGAGGGCTTTGTTGTTGACAAAGAAATTAACGGCGGGAGGTTTCTCGTAATTCCGGGCCTTGTCAACTGTCATACACATTCATATATGGCATTTATGAGAAATGCTGCAGACGATCTTTCATTTATGGACTGGCTGTTCGGTACAATAGACCCTCTGGAACAGAAGATGACTGATGAAGACGCATACTGGGGGGCATGTCTTGCAATAATTGAAATGCTTAGGAGCGGCACGACATGTTTCAACGATATGCATATGAATATTCACAGGACCTCAAAGGCGGTAAGGGAGACAGGTATTCGTGCGTGCCTTTCAAGAGGGCTTGTCGGAAACGGAAATGACGAAGCCGGAAGCTCAAGACTTAAGCAGGCCTTTGAAGAAATGGAAGCCAACAAAGATTACGACAGATTGACATTCAGACTGGCTCCGCATGCACCTTATACATGCGATGCAGAGTTTATGCGTATAGTTTCCGACGAAGCAAAGAAAAGAAATCTCGGTATTCATGTACATCTTTCCGAAAGTGAAAGCGAGATTTCAGGCGTTAAAGAAAAGTATGACTGTACACCTATAGAGATGGCGGAGAGGAACGGACTGTTTGATGTTCCTTGTGTGGCAGCACATTGCGTACAGATTGACGATACGGATATAGAAATACTTAAAAAACATAATGTCAGCGTAGTTACAAATCCTGCCAGCAATATGAAGCTCGGCAACGGTTTTGCACCGGTTGCAAAACTGCTTGAAGCAGGCGTGAATGTATGCCTCGGAACGGATGGTGCAGCAAGTAATAACAGTCTCAATATGTTCAGGGAGCTCGGTCTGTTAACACTAATCCATAAGGGTACGGCAAAAACTCCTCAGTGCGTATCTGCACAGGAGGGCTTCAGGGCTGCTACAATCAATGGTGCAAAGGCACTTGGACTTGAAAAGGAAATCGGTTCAATAGAAGTCGGAAAGAAGGCAGACCTTGTTCTTATGAACCTTGATTCTCCTTCACTGACTCCCGCAAACAATCTTATTGCAGCGCTTGCATATTCCGCTAACGGGTCCGAAGTTGAAACAGTATTTGTTAATGGCGAGACCGTAGTTGAAAACGGACACCTTACAAAGCTTTCGGAAAAACTTGTTTATTCAAAGATAAATGATATAATCACGCGCATGGAACTTGATAAAAAAGAGTATTGATAAATCGGAGGAAAATATGAACAGTGAAATAAGAGATATAAACCTTCAGGAATCCGGCAGACAGAAGATTGAATGGGTCAGAAGAAATTGCGGACTTCTTCGACTTCTTGAAGAAGAATTTTCCAAAACAAAGCCTTTTGCGGGAAAGAAGATTTCTCTTTCCGTACATCTTGAAGCAAAGACTGCATATCTTTGTCAGGTGCTTAAGGCAGGCGGAGCTGAAATGCATATTACCGGTTCCAATCCTCTTTCAACCCAGGATGATGTTGCGGCAGCACTTGTTGCTGATGGAATGGAAGTACATGCATGGTACGGGGCTACTCCCGAGGAGTATGAAAGCCATATAAGACATGCACTCGAATGCGGTCCCAACATCATTATCGATGACGGCGGCGATCTTGTTAATATGCTTCATAAAGAGCTTCAGCATCTTATTCCGGGGGTTATCGGCGGATGTGAAGAAACAACTACAGGCATTATACGTCTGGAAGCAATGAATAAGGCAGGTGCACTTCAGTTTCCGATGGTTCGTGTTAATAATGCGCAGTGCAAGCACTTCTTTGACAACAGATACGGCACAGGTCAGTCTGTTTTTGACGGCATTAACCGAACAACAAACCTCATTGTTGCCGGAAAGAACGTTGTTGTTGCGGGCTACGGCTGGTGCGGTAAGGGCACGGCAATGAGAGCAAAAGGCCTTGGGGCACGTGTTATCGTTACTGAAATCGATCCTGTTAAGGCAATTGAAGCCGTTATGGATGGATTTGACGTTATGCCTATGCGTGAAGCTGCCAAAATCGGTGATTTCTTTATTACGGTTACAGGCTGTGAGAAGGTAATCGATGAAGAAGATTTTGCAGTAATCAAAGACGGTGCCGTACTTTGCAACGCAGGTCATTTTGACTGTGAAATCGATATGGCAGGTCTCAGAAAGATTGCTGTTGAAACTAAAGAAATGCGTAAAAACATTATGGGCTACAAGCTTCCTACGGGTCAGTGGATTTATGTTCTTGCGGAAGGCCGTCTCGTAAATCTTGCTGCAGGCGACGGACATCCTGCAGAGATTATGGATATGAGTTTTGCTATACAGGCACTTTCTGCCAAGTATCTTGTTGAGAATGAAGGTAAACTTACAGAAAAGCTTATTGATGTACCCGAAGAAGTTGATTCGGCCGTCGCAATAAGAAAGCTTAAGCTTCTTGGCAAGGAAATAGATGTTCTTACTCCTGAGCAGGATAAATATCTTCACAGCTACAATTTATAATTTTCTGCATTAAAGCATTAATCTGTCAGTTTGGTAAAACGATTGACCTTTGACAACAAAGCAAAATATGCTAAACGATTAACTAATGCTGATTTGACAAAATGTAAGCATTTACATAAAATATCTCCTGATATGCTTTTTTATCAGGAGATGTTTTTATGGGCAAAATGAGAATCAGAAGAATTATTGCCGCCACACTTATAGCGACGTTTATGACGACGCTTTTTTCGGGTTGCGCGGATGACGAGCAAAACACCATTGTAATTGAAAAAGAAAAAGCGAAGTCCAACTACACCTTAACTAAAGCAGAGCAGAAGGACGTTATTCTTTCGGATGTTATCACGCTTCAATACACTCAGAAAGAGCAGGCAGAACAGTACTTCGCACTTTCCGGATATACGGTAAAGGAAATGTACGTAGAAAAGGGTGATATGGTTAAGAAGGGAGACCTTCTTGGCGAGCTTAACAGACCTGACCTTGAAGAGTCCATTCGCAACATTCAGTCCGAGATTGACGAGTGCAATACAACACTCAAACTTCTTGAAGAAAGAAAGGCACTTGAATACGATCAGGCCGACAGAATGCTTAAATCCGGCGAACTGAAAAATAAAGCCGAGTATGATGAGTACATTAAAAAAATAGACGAAAAATATGAATCCGAAGGCAAGGAATATGCGGACTATGCTTATTATGAAGGCCTCAGACTCGACTATTATACAAATCAATACGAAGACGGAAAACTTTACGCTTCAATGGACGGAATGGTTTCCTACGTCAGACTGTACAGCGATAGCCAGTATTCATCAAATACACAGAGGGCAGTTACGCTGATTGACAGTGCAAAATGTGCTTTTGCAAGCGATATGATTGAACTTGCAGAAAAGTTTACCGAAGGTGAGCATTATACTATTAAGGCGTCTTTTGGAAATGCTACTTATGAAACTGTTTTCCATTTGTCGGATGACGGCACACAGCTCCTTTTTGAACTTGAGGAACCTGATTATAACATTGCAATCGGTACCAAAGCAGTAATCAGTGTTGTCCGCGAGACTGCAGAAAATGTTGTGGCTATTGATTCACAGGCTGTTCACCATGCCGGAGAACTTTATTATGTTTATTACCTTGATGAGAATGATATAAGACAGGTTGTATACGTTACAATCGGTCTTGTCGGAGATAAAGAAACAGAAATCACATCCGGAGTAAAAGCCGGAGACTTTATAGTAACGAGGTAGAGAGCAAAATGAAAAAAAGAGTAATTTCATTAATTCTGACATTTCTTTGCGTGCTCTCTGCAGGATGCGGCAAAAATGTCTATGAAGATGTTCCGGAGCTTATTACTCCCGTAGGAAAGAGTATTTCCGAAACTGAAGCCATACGCACTGACCTTTATACAACGACTGTCATAAATGGTGAAGTAATTCCGAATGTTACGGAGTACGGATTTGAGTCAACAGGAATTGTTACATACATTTATGTCGAAATAGGTGATTATGTTAAAGAAGGCGATGTACTTGCAGAGATTGATTCCACAAGTGCACAGGCTGAAATCTCATCTATTCAGGATTCAATTGACGAGATTGAAGAGCAGTATGATTTTGAAATCCGTAAGCTTCAGGAAGAAAACAGCAAGTCTTCAACCACTTGGCAGCAGAAAGAATTGAATGAGCTTATTATCAGCCAGTATGAAAGGCTTAAGGAAGAACGTACCGTAACATATAATGAAAACCTTGAACATGCCAAGGAAAAGCTTCTTAAAACAAAGATTATTGCGAAGGAAGACGGAGCGGTTACCGCAATGAATCTGACTGTAGGCCGCTGGGCATACGAAGGAAATGCATGCATTGCCGTAGCAAATGAATCCGAGCAGTTTATCATTTGCAAAGCGGTTGATGAAGACCTTCTGAAGAACGCAAACAGAGTGTTTACTCTCAGCGGAGGAAACGCATATACATTGACATTTGTTAAAAACGACAAGGAAGAAGATCCTGAATATACTTATTACACTGTTCCGGGACTTAGGCTTTCTTCCGGTGATTATGCACCGGTAATTGTCATCAGCGACTATATTGAACAGGCTGTAGCGGTTCCGAATGACTGCATTTATGAGGAAAGCAAAAAGTACTTCGTTTATGTAATTGAAGACGGAACAAGAGTAAAGAAAAATGTTACTCCCGGATTTAAGGGCATCAATTACACGGAAATTCTTGAAGGTGTTTCCGAAGGCGACAAGATATACATAAAAGAAGAAGCATCCACAAGCTCGCATACAGCAGTTGCTGCAAAGGGCGATTTTGCAATCACGAATAAAGTAAAAACAACGACCAAATACAGCACGCAGCAGCAGATTAGTGCTGCGAAAAACTATGGCACGATTGTTTTCAACGGATTTGTGGCAAAAACCTATACAAGAATTAAAAAAGGCGATCTTATTGCTACTTACACCGAATTTATAAACGAGGACACAATTGCCGAAACCAAATTTGCCCTCGAATATGCAAAGCTTTCCAATGAATGGGAAGAAATTGCATATTACGAAAATATGATTGAGGATATGGAAGAGTCAATGGGAACAAGAGAAATATATGCTCCTTATGACGGAATGATTATATCCGTTTCCGAAGTTTATCCGGGCGGAAATATCGGTAGTGATGGTAAGATATGTGTTTATGCCGGAGTTGATAAACTGCTTCTTTCGGTTGACAATGCTAATAATGCTTTCAGATATGGTCAGACTGTTCTGCTTACTGCGAATGTCGGCGGTAAGGAAATACAATGCAACGGTACGGTAATTACTGCATCCAATACAGGACTTTCAAGCAGACTTACAACCAAGACAGCACTTATTGAAGTCGATCCCGGTAATGAAGAGCTTTATTTCAACAATACGGTATTTGCAAGCGTTAACACGGTTGCAATTGAAGATGTTGTCATGATTCCTGTAGATTCCGTTAAGCAGGAAAACGGCGAGCTTATAGTTCTTATAGCTGATGAGAACGGCGAGCTCAAGAAAACGAGATTCGTCAACGGACGTAAAGGCCAGAGCTATTATTGGGCGGTTGACGGAATATTGGGCGGCCAGGAAATCTACTATTAAGACGAGAAGGGTATGAAACTATGTTTCGATTAATGCTACAAAAACTTTTGCATAAAAAATGGATGGTCTTTTGCCTCCTTATCGGTAATGTGCTTCTCATCTCCACGGCAACTTCTTATCCGATGTACAAGAATGCTTCGCTGAAGAAGATGATAGACAAGGATATTGCAGACTATTCAGAAACTGCGGATGATGCCGGGCTGATAAGCTTTTTCCTGACATGCCGTAACGGAGGTAATATATCCGGCGTCAACAAAATGTTTGAAAGACAGAATACAATCGCCTCCGACCTTAATTTGGACTTACTCAGTGTTACGACTCATTTTTCACATGTTGTCAACGATGCGCATACACTTCTTGAACGAGATGATGCAAAAGAGCAGAAACTTAAGCTTGGTGCGGTTTCGAATCTGGAAAATGAGTCGGATATACTTGCCGGCAAAATGTTTTCAAATGAATATAAAGACGGAATCATCGAGGCGGTTGTTACAACAAATGGTATGATGAACATGAATCTTCTTGTTGATGAAACTCTTGAGTTTCCTCACATAAAGGATTCAGACGGTAATCCCCTCAAGGTTAAAATTGTCGGTGTTGTCGAGCCGAAGGCTGAGAACGAATGCTGGATAGAAGATGATGAAGTCTTCAAAAACGAACTCATTATGTCAAGCAGCCTCTTTGATGAAATGTTCCTTGGAGACCATATCAAGGACTACTATTTCAGATGCTACTGGTTCTATCATCTTGATGAGCAATCCGTTAACATCAAGAAGATTGATGCTACCGTAGAAGCAACAGAGGCCATTTTGGAGGAATCTTCCAATGCATTAAAGATTACCGAGCCCGGTTATCTTTCTGTACTTAAGAACTTCCAGCAGACAGAAAACAAGATTGAGGTTACTCTTGTTATTCTTCAGGTGCCTGTAATGGCGCTCCTTTTGGCATTTTTGTTTATGATTTCCGGACAGATGCTTTCAATGGAGCAGAATGAAATTTCGCTTTTAAAGAGCCGTGGTGCTGCAAAGGGTCAGATAGGAATGCTTTACCTTATTCAGTCCACGATACTTTCATTTGTTTCACTTATTATCGGAGTACCGCTTGGAATAGTAATGTGCCAGTTTATCGGTTCTTCAGAGGCGTTCCTTGAGTTCAATCCGGAACATCTCCTTAAGGTGTCCGTAGACGGTGAAGTTATTATTTACGCTTTGGTTGCAGTGCTGGCTTCAATACTTGTTACTTTGATTCCTGCGCTTTCCGCAAGCGGTCTTTCCATAGTTAAGCTTAAGCAGAAAAAGGCAAGAAGCAAAAAGCCTCTTTGGCAGAAGCTTTACCTTGATTTTATTATATTTGGCGTATCAATGTACGGTCTGTACACGTTTAACAGACAGACAACAGACCTTGCATCCAAGGTTCTTGAAGGAGACGGACTTGATCCTCTTCTTTACATGAGCTCTGTGTTCTTTATTCTTGGCGCAGGTATGATTTTCCTTCGTATTCAGCCGCTCATTGTTAAGCTTGTGTTTGCTATCGGTAAGAACTTTTGGAAACCTGCAGGGTACGCTTCATTCCTTCAGATTATACGTACCGGCACAAAGAATCAGTTTGTAATGCTTTTCCTTGTTCTTACGGTATCTCTCGGTATTTTTGATTCGACGGTTGCCAGAACAATTATCACAAATGCTGAGAACAACATTGAGTATCTTACGGGTTCTGATATAGCCATAAACGAAGTATGGGGAAGCAATATAGCTATGGTACTGTACGACCCTTCAATCGAGCTTGTTTACACCGAACCTGATTTCGGTAAATATCTTTCTTCTCCTGAAATTGAGAAGGCAGCAAGAGTATACTATAACGAAGAGGCAATCTTCAAAGAGGGTAAGGTAGCTTCGGAAGTTACTGTAATGGGCATCGACACAAAGGAATTCGGCGAGGCCGTTATCTTTGACAGTACGATACTTGACAAACATATCAACCATTACTTGAACGATATGGCAGTTAATCCTGACAACATTATTGTTTCGCGTGCTTTTGAAACGATTTACAATAAGAAAATCGGTGACAAAATCACTTATACGAATGCAGACGGATTAAGCATTTCAGGTACGATATGTGCCTTTGTCGATTACTGGCCGACATATCAGCCGACTACAGTTGAAGTGTTAAATGACGGATCTGTAAAAGAAATCACTAATTACCTCATTGTTGCACATTTATCAACAATACAGGCAGAATGGGGCAAGACTCCTTATAAGGTTTTCCTTAAACTTAAAAATGCCAACAATGATGAATTCTTCCCTGAATTCATAAACGGTAACGGAATTAAGCTTGCTTCTTACACTAATATGAATGAGCAGAAAGCTGAAATTCGAAGCAGCACACTTTTCCAGGGAACAAACGGAATTCTTACGATGAGTTTCATCATAATCCTTGTTCTCTGCCTTGCAGGTTATCTCATCTACTGGATTATGGCTATCCGCTCCAGAGAACTTCTTTTCGGTGTTCTCCGTGCAATGGGTATGAAGAAAGCCGAAATAATCAGAATGCTCTTTAACGAGCAGCTTGCAACGGGTATTTTCTCAATACTTGTCGGAAGTGTTATCGGTGTAATAGGTTCTAAGCTTTTTGTTCCGATGATTCAGCTTGCCTATGCAGGTGACAACCAGGTTACTCCTTTGAACCTCACAATGCAGGCGGATGACTTGATTAAGCTTGGAATTGTTATTCTTGTAATGGTAATCGCATGTATTGCTGTTCTTGCAAGACTCATTTCTAAGATGAAGATTACAAATGCACTTAAGCTTGGAGAAGACTAATGGGAGACATTATTACAGTAAATAAACTTAACAGAATATTCCCGATAAGCGGTGGTGAAATCCACGTTTTAAAGGATATTTCATTTAAAGTTCCCGAGAGAAAGCTTGCTATTTTAAAGGGTCGTTCCGGATCCGGTAAAACAACACTTATTAACCTGCTCGGTGCTCTTGATACACCTACTTCCGGAGAAATCTGGATTAACGGAAGTGATGTGGCAAAGATGAATGAGTCAGAAAAGGAGTTGCTCAGGAGAAAGACGATAGGCTTCGTATTCCAGTCTGTTTCACTTATTCCAATGATGAGTGCGTACGAAAATGTTGAGTTCGCATTAAGGCTTGCCGGAGTTAAGGAAAACAGAAAAGAGCGCGCAATCCAATGCCTTAAAATGGTTGGTCTTGCAGGACGTATGAACCATATGCCTGCGGAGATGTCCGGTGGTGAACAGCAGCGTGTTGCCATCGCAAGAGCAATAGCACATAAGCCGAAGGTTATATTTGCGGATGAGCCCACGGCAGAGCTTGATTCACAGACTGCTGCGACGGTTGTTAAGCTTTTCAAGGAACTTGTTGAAAAGGAAGATGTAACGATTATCATGACCACCCATGACCAGGGGCTTATGGGTGCCGGTGATGTAGTGCTTGAACTTGAGGATGGGGAGATTATCAATGGCTGATTTAATGATACAGGCTGATAACCTTGTAAAAATCTATAAAACAGAAGATATTGAAGTCGTTGCCCTTCAGGGTCTTGACCTTACCGTAGAAACAGGGGAACTTCTTGCAATTATCGGTAATTCCGGTTCGGGTAAATCCACTTTCCTGAATATGATTGGTGGTCTCGACAGGCCCACAGCCGGAAAACTTTATGTTGACGGCCATGACCTTTTCAAGCTCAACGAAAAGGAGCTTGTTAAGTATAAGAGGGACACAGTAGGCTTCGTTTGGCAGAATAATGCCAGAAACCTGCTTCCTTACCTTACGGCACTTGATAATATTATGATGCCGATGGCTCTTCAAAAGCAGGATCAGAAGAAAGAGAAAGCTTTAGAGCTTCTTGATATTGTAGGGCTTTCACATCGTAAGGATTCAAGGCTTTCACAGCTTTCCGGTGGTGAACAGCAGCGTATTGCAATTGCTATTGCACTTGCAAATAATCCGCGTCTTCTTCTTGCGGATGAGCCGACCGGTTCCGTTGACAGAAAGACTGCAGACTATATTTTTGATATTTTCAAGCGCCTAAATCGTGAGAAAGGCCAGACGATTCTTATTGTTACGCATGACGTTACTCTTTCAAAGATGGTTCGTCGTGTAGTTGCAATAAGAGACGGTAAGATTTCCAGTGAGCGTATTCTTAAAGAGCAATATATGGATATCGGAAGCGGTACCGTTGACTGGAATGCAGAAGATACTCAGGAAGAGTTCGCAATCGTCGACAGAGTCGGACGTGTGCAGCTTCCTCACGACCTTCTTGACGAGCTTAACCTTGATTCCAATAAGGTAAAGGTTTCAATGAATGATAAGAAGATTATCATCGAGAGGCCAAGTGAAAAATAAGTTATAACGAGATGCGCAACACATGTTGCGCATTTTTGCTATTTGGCGTAAATTATTCTTATGACTATTTTGAAAGGATGTAGCGTGATGGAAAAAGACTGTTGTATTACAAGTGAGAAAAACTGGTTCCGCTACAGAGCTGCCGGGCTTGTTGTTGAGGATGGAAAGATTCTTTTTATTACAAACAAAGAAGTGGACTATTTTTATACAGTTGGCGGCGGCGTTCACATGGGCGAAAAATCTGAGGACTGTGTTCGACGCGAAATGAAAGAAGAAACCGGAAATGATTATGAGGTGGATCACCTTGCTGTTGTTTGCGAGAATTTCTTTTCGGGGCATGGATGGGCTGTTGACGGAATGAAGTGCCACTGTCTCGAGTTCTACTATTTGATGAAAGGTAACGGTGCAAAAACTACGTCTCAATCTACCACGTTTGATGGCTCTAAAGAAGAACTGAAGTGGATTCCGATTGATGAGATTGAAAACTATAATATTAAACCATCATTCCTGAAGGACAGAATTAAGGAGATCATTAATGGGAATTCTGTGATTCATATAGTATCGGATGTCGATTTGGAAGATTAATGTATTGAGGAGGGTGTTTTTATGAAGAATTTTAAGGTGACGATTTGGGAAGACGGTGAGTACAATTATGCTGCAGCTTATGGCTTTGTACCGAATATTAAGGCATATATTCATGATGATGACGAAGTAAGGGACTGCATGCTGGTTGTGCCGGGCGGAGGCTATTGTATGGTTACTCCTGCGGAAGGTGAGCTTATTGCGAAGGAGTTTTTTGGGAAGGGAATGAACTGCTTCGTTCTTACCTACACAACAGATATTACCATGTCGGTACCGTTAAGAGAGCAGCCTTTCAACGATATATCCCGTGCTATCAGGGTAATCAGGGCGAACTGTAAGGAATATTGTGTAAATCCCGACAGAGTGTTTATAAGCGGCTTTTCTGCAGGCGGTCATGTTTGTGCAATGCTTTGTACTCATTATGAGGATTTTAAGGATGAAAATCCCCGTTTCAAAGACATTTCTAACAGGCCTACAGCTGCGGTTTTGGGCTATCCTGTTATTACCGCGGGAAAATACACCCATATTTATTCAATTCAGGCTCTTCTCGGGAAAAATCCAACAGAAGAGGAAATAGATTACTATTCATGTGAGAAAAATGTTACCGAAAATACACCGCCATGCTTTATATGGCAGACTGTTGAGGACAACCTTGTGCCTGTAGAGAATTCATACCTTATGGCTAAAAGTCTTAGGGAAAAGGGCGTACTTTATGCGCAGTACGCATTCCCAAGAGGCTTCCATGGACTTTCTCTTCCTAACGAGGACTTCTTTAAAGGGAATATGGGAGATCCGTTTACCTTCGAACAGGTTAATCAGGCTATCGAGCATGTCAGAAACTACACTGCGGTTAATGTTTCACAGGAGCGTCATGATGAACTTATGATTCAGTTCTTCGGAAACAAAGAAGGCAAGGAAATGCCTAAAGACGATAAGCCTCATGGATTTCCTCCGCTTCCGGAAGGGTTGTTTGATGACATCCTTCTCTGGCCTGAACTTGCGATGGTATTCTTCAGAAATATTAAGTAGAATGTATATTTGCATGCTGCATAACACGTATTGTGTTGTGCAGCCATTTTTGTTTTTCATTATTTTAGGGCAAATGTGAAAAATGTTGACCGACGTTACTTTCTATTATTGTTTAAAAAATAACAAAGTGGGTATTGACAATACCGTGTTATAGGTGTATATATAACACATAAACAGTTGGGCGAAAGATGCGCAACATTGTAACGCACAATAAAGGAGATCGTGCATGAAAATATCCCAATCATCAGGGATACCGATTTATCAGCAGATTTCTGATGCTTTCAGGGCAGACATTTTAGCGGGAAAATACAAGGATGGAGAGTACCTGCCGTCAATCCGCGAATTGGCCAAGGACTTGAAAATAAGTGTCATTACCACCATGAAAGCATATGAACAGCTTCAAAACGAAGGCCTTGTTACTGCAGTACAAGGCAAAGGGTTTTACGTAAACGCCCAGGACAGCGACATGCTGAAGGAACAGCATCTCCGCAAGGTTGAAGAAGCACTGCTCGGAGCAATTAAGGCTGCTGATATAGCCGGTATGACTGACAACGAACTTATTGAAACATTAAAAACATTATTGAGTATGAAGGAACTCTAAAGAACAGGAGACTAACATGGAATTCACAAATGCAATTGAAGGAAAAAACATTAACAAGAAGTACAAAAGTTTTGAACTTGATGTAAAAGAGGTTAATATCCCCCAGGGCTTTGCCACAGCACTTATCGGAGAGAACGGAGCAGGAAAAACTACTCTTTTAAACATTCTTGCAGGAATCCGATATGATTATACCGGCGAACTCAAATACTTTGGAAAATACGATGACAAAGAGCGTGATGACAATCCCGAAGTTAAAGAGAAAATCGGTTATACAGGTACAGACAACTACTATCTTCCTCATTGGACGGTAGACCAGGTTGCAGATCTTTCAAGCCTTCTTTTCAAGAACTTTGACTTGAATAAGTTCAAGGATATATACAATGAGCTTGCTATTTCATCAAACGGTCAGTTCGATGGAGGTAAAAAGGTTTCCGAGCTTTCCGACGGAACAAAGACAAAGCTTGCACTTGCAGGTGTACTCGCAAGAGATACTGACATGCTTCTTATGGATGAGCCCGCATCACCCCTTGATCCTCTTATGAGAGATAAGCTTTGTGAAATTATTAGAGAATATATTTCCGAAAAGGAAGGCCGCACGGTATTCTTTTCAACCCACAATATTTCCGATATGGAAGGTGTTACCGATTACGCCATAATTATGGAGCGCGGTCAGATTGTTGAAGCAGGATTTGTAGACGATCTTAAAGAAAAATACATCCTTGTCAAGGGTGAAAAAGAGGACGCAGAAGCAGCCAAGAAGATTATGTTTACAATGTCCGAAAACAAATACGGATTTGAAGGAATCTGCCTTAGTCAGGACCTTGATAAGCTTGCCGGTATGGATGTAACCACCGAAACAGCAAGCCTTTTCCAAATCAGTGTAGCTATCATGAAGAAGAATACAAGAGTCAGATAGGAGCAGATTATGTACAGATGTTATAAAAACTTTTGCAGAAAGTCCATACGGCTATTACTGCTTTTTGAAACTATTGCCGCAGCGATTGTTTCAGTGGTTTTCACCTTTGTATTCGGAGGCTTTGTCGGAACTGTTATTGGCCTGGCGATTCACATTGTCCTTCTGGCATTGATAGATTATGTTGTATTTGGCGGGATTGCTCTTAAAAAGCAAAAGATAATGGATTGGGTCAGAAGCTCAAACAAAGGCCCTGAAATTGTAAGAAAAGCACTTTTCGGAGATGCTTTGATGGCTCTTTTAAGAATCATGTTCCCTATAATCGTCGACATTATTTTCATGGCTGTAATCGGAGAAATATCAGTCAGGATGATAGTCGGACTTATATGTGCGGCAGGAACAGCATTATTCACACTTTGCCTTACACTGACGGTAACAAGACGCTTTTGCGTAACACTTCAGATGCACATGCTTTTTTCCTATTTATTCGCATGTGTCAGCGCATTCTTCTTCATACCGACTTGTGTAATTGTTTTATCTGAAAATATTCCGCTGTTTGTTGTAATTATCTTTACTGTATTTATGACAGCAGTTGCATTCGGAATGACCGTATTAATGACACACGTATGCAAAAAGGGATTTCTCAGCGGTTATTCGGACACTTGATGAGAGGTAAATAAGAATGAGTAAAAATGATATAAAGCTTGGATTCAAAATGATGAAATACGGTCTTCAGTTCAAGACCATGGTAATTATGTTTATCATATTCTTTGTATGTGGAACGCTTTTCGAACTTACAGGAATGAACGGAAACCTCGGTGGCATTTATCTTATTATTCTTGGAACATATGTTTACCAGATGATTATAACATCTACCATTTCCACATATGTGTCTTCGTCACCCAAGGCACTTAAAATTCAGAGTGTTATTCCGGGATTTTTTACATGTGCTACGATGCTTATCGGATATACATACTTTGTAGTGTTGAGATTTATCCATACAGGTGCATGGAATCTTATGGAAGATACAGCGTTCATTAAGGAAAGCTTCAGCGGGCTTATTCTTGTCGGTGCTTTGGCATTCGTAATCCAGATATACAACGGATTTGCATATAAATATTATCTTGCTTCCATGATATTATTGCTTTTGATAGAAGTTCCGCTCATTATGTTTGGAGTAAACGATTACTTTCCGAATTTCATTCCGACATTCTCCAACGCATGGTATTACATAATTATCGGTTATGTCATAATCATTGCCGGCGGTGCAATCGGAATGTTTGTAAGCAATCTCCTCAAGAGAAAGCCTCTCGATCCGAAAACATACAAATCGGCTATGAGCAGAGCAGCCTGAGTTTAAAAAGTTTTTATGGCATTTTTAATTCGTTTGCGGTATAATCAATTTAATATTGATTATTTGGAGGACAAACGATGTTATTTGCTAATGCATTATTCAATTCGGTTATTAAGTACATTCTCGGCGCGGTAATTGCAGTAGTTTGTGCATTGTTAGGTATTGCACTTGCAAAGCGTAAGGCTCGCAAGAAGAACGAGGAAGAAAGCAAATAATCGAGGAGGAAATAATATGCAGATGGAAAGTATCAAGTTCTCAAATGAAGAGGGCTTTTCTTCAGAAGTCAGAATTTCAAGTGACGTTATTGCCACAATAGTTGCTCTTGCAACTACAGAGGTTGAAGGTATCAGTTCTCTTCAGGGAGACATTACAAACGAGCTTATCGGTAAGATTGGTATTAAGAACGTTTCAAAGGGCGTTGAAGTGTCTTTTGATAACTCAGGTGAAGGCGTAGAGTGCAGAATAGCAGCCGTTATTAAGTACGGTTATGCCATCCCCGAAATTTGCAAAGCAGTTCAGGACAAGGTTAAGAGTGCCGTTGAGTCAATGGTAGGACTTAACTGTCTTGATGTTAACATCAACATCGTAGGTGTTGATACAGATAAGTAGTCACATTGTGACAATGTACCTTGGTAATTATATATGAAAGGGTTATGGTATGAACGAAGAAAAAGTAAGCAAGCTTCGTGAAAGAAGAGAACACATTTTAAAACTGATATTTGTTCTTGATTTCCACGACAAAGACGAGGCAGAAGAGCAGGCAGACCTTTACAGAAGACTTCATATGGCCGGTGACGCCGAAGGCTTTGCTCTTGTAAAGGAGAAGGCTTTTAAGATCGTTGAAAAGCAGGGCGAGATTGATGTTGTCCTTGAGAAAGCATCCACAGGCTGGCCGCTTTCACGTCTCGGACATTCCGAGCTTTCCATTATGCGTCTTGCAGCATATGAAATTATGTTTGACGACACAGTTCCCAACAGTGTAGCTATTAACGAGGCAGTTGAGCTCAGTAAGCTTTATGGCAATGATTCGGCTCCGAGCTTTGTAAACGGAGTACTTGCCAAGCTTGTAAAATAAACTATGGACAAAGCCTATTCGGTTACAGAACTCACTTCATACATTAAACGCAGTTTTGACATGGATATGTTCTTAAACCGCATTTATGTTAAGGGTGAGGTTTCCAATTGCAAATATCATACATCCGGACATATATACTTTACCTTAAAGGATAGTAATGCACAAATAGCATGTGTTATGTTTGCCGGGAAAAGACCCGGCATTTCTTTTAGGCTTGAAGACGGACAAAGTGTGATAGTTCTCGGAAGTGTTTCGGTATATGAAGCAGCCGGGAAGTATCAGATATATGCGGATGAAATAAGGCTTGACGGCATCGGTCGCCTCTACGAAATGTATGAGGAATTGAAAAAGAAACTGGATGCTGAAGGCCTTTTTGACGTGTCTCATAAAGTGCCGATTCCCAAGTATGCAAGGACTGTCGGAATTGTTACGGCATCAACGGGCGCGGCAATTCAGGATATCTGTAAAATAAGCAAAAGGCGTAATCCTTATGTAAAACTTTTCCTCTATCCTGCGCAGGTGCAGGGCACGGGAGCAAGTGACACGATTGTCAAAGGTATAAGAGCACTTGACGGCAAGGTTGACGTCATCATTGTCGGTCGAGGAGGCGGCTCCATTGAGGATTTGTGGGCTTTTAACGAGGAAAAAACGGCACGTGCCATATATACGTGCAGAACGCCTATAATTTCCGCCGTTGGTCATGAAACGGACTGGACTATATCCGATTATGTTGCTGACCTTCGTGCTTCAACGCCTTCAGCGGGTGCGGAGCTTGCTGTGTATGATATTAAAGAGCTTGAACGGACATTTGCAATTCTTCATGAACGTCTTTACGGAGGAATGGAAACCTGTATCAACGTTTCAAGAGAGCGCGTAAAGAGACTCGAAGAAAAATTAAAGCTTCGCAGTCCTTCAAACAGGCTCCTGCTTCAGAAAAAGGAAGTTAAAGAGCTTTCTATGAAGCTTGAGAGAGCCATGAATAATGTCATCAACGAAAAGCGAATGAAAATGAAATATCTTTCGGGAAAGCTTCTTGTGCTTGATCCGGTGAAGAAACTTGAAAGCGGATTCTCATACGTTACAAATGAAAACGGAGAGAATGTAACAAGCGTAAAAGGCTTAAGGAAAGATGATAACATATCAATAACGGTTACAGATGGTGTGATTAAGGCAAAGATCACTGAGATAAAGTGACGGGTGAAAATATGGCTAAGGATGAAAACGAACTTACTCTTGAACAGAACATTGAAAGACTTGAAGCAGTTATAGAAAAACTTGAAAAGGGAGATCTTCCCCTTGATAAGGCATTTGAAATATATAAAACGGGAATGAACCTTCTGCTTAAATGCAACGCCGGCATTGACAAGGTTGTAAATGAGCTTACGGTTCTCGAAAGTGAAGGCTTTAATGAATTATAATCAGGAACTTGTTTCAAGACAAAATTACATAAATGATGTACTTGAAAAGTATCTTCCTTCGGAGAACGGCTTTCAGAAGACTGTTCTCGAAGCAATGAACTACTCCGTGCGTGTCGGAGGAAAGAGACTTCGTCCTATTTTCCTTCGGGAGTCTTTTGTGAATTTTCAGTACGATGGAAAAAGCATCGACAACAAAGCGACCGAATGCATTGAGCCTTTTATGGCAGCCGTTGAGATGATTCATACGTATTCACTTGTACATGACGATCTTCCTGCTATGGACAATGACCTGCTCCGGCGCGGAAACCCAACAACTCATGCCAAATTTGGTCATGCAATGGGAGTGCTTGCCGGGGACGCACTTTTAAACTATTCAATGGAAACTGCGCTGAAGGCTTTTGACAAGCCGTGCGACGGAGTGCCCTGTGAGGAATGGAACAGCCGTGTCGCAAGGGCATTAAAGGTTCTTTATACAAAGGCCGGAATATACGGTATGATTGGCGGTCAGACACTTGATGTTGAAAAGAACGGTCAGCCGCTTTCGCCGGAAGAAATTGATTTTATTAACGACAATAAAACATGTGCTCTTATTCAGGCGCCTATTATTTGTGGTGCTATATTGGGAGGGGCATCGGATGCCGACGTGGAGGATTTGGAACGCATGGGGCAGTGCATTGGACGTGCATTCCAGATTAAGGACGATATTCTTGACATTACAGCTGACGAAGCTGTACTCGGAAAGCCTGTAGGAAGTGACGAGAAGAACGGCAAGACCAATTATGCTGTACTCTTTGGCATCGGAAAAGCAGAGGAAAAGGTAAAAGAATATTCTGACGAAGCGGTCGGAATAGCAGTAAAAAACAGGGGTGAGTCATTTCTGTCAGAACTTATTTTAAGGCTTGTTGACAGAAAGTATTAGGATGGAAGATTCAAGATATACATTACTAAACAGAATAAATAAGCCGAATGACATTAAGAAGCTTAATAAGGCCGATCTTGCTTTGCTTGCAAAGGAAATCAGGCATTTTCTTGTTGAAAACGTTTCAAAAACGGGAGGGCATCTTTCATCAAATCTTGGTGTTGTAGAACTTACCATAGCACTTCACAGATTTCTTAAGTTCCCTGAGGACAAGCTTGTTTTTGACGTTGGTCATCAGGCGTATGTTCACAAGATTCTTACAGGCAGGAAAAATTTCGAGACGCTTCGTAAACACGGCGGGCTTGCGGGATTTCCGAAGATTGCCGAAAGCGATTGCGATGCCTTTAATGTAGGACACAGTTCTACCGCTTTGTCTGTTGCGACAGGCCTTGCGGCAGCAAGGGATTTAAAAAAGGAAAAACATAAGGTGGTTTGCGTCGTAGGTGATGGTGCACTCGGCGGAGGCCTTGCTTTTGAGGCACTTAATAACCTTTCAAAGCTTAAGTCGAACCTTATTATCATTCTTAACGACAATTCTATGTCCATCGACAAGAATGTCGGAGGTATGGCCAATTATCTCGGTCACATAAGAACAAACAATTCATATATAAACTTCAAGAACAGCATTAATAACGTCCTTCTTCATACTCCTGTTATCGGACAGAAGCTTATCAGGCAGATGAAGCATTCTAAAAACACGATTAAATCAATGTTTGTGGGCGGAATGTTCTTTGAGGATTTGGGAATTACATATATCGGCCCTATCGACGGTCATAACGTTTCGCTTATTCAGACGGCACTTGAGAATGCATCACGTGTTCACAAGCCCGTTTTGATACACGTTGTTACAAAGAAGGGAAAGGGTTATTCCTTCGCTGAGGAAAATCCCGGCAAGTTCCATGGTATTGCACCGTTCTCAGTTGAAACGGGAAAGATTTTGAAGAGCAGTTCGGAAAAGACTTATACAGAAGCTTTTTCCGATGAAATTCTGAAGCTTGCAGAAAAGAATAAACGCATAATAGGTATTACCGCAGCAATGGAGTACGGAACAGGACTTAACGAATTCTCCAAGCAGTATCCGGAAAGATTTTTCGACGTTGGAATTGCGGAACAGCATGCTGTTACATTTGCTGCCGGCCTTGCAAAGGAAGGTTTTCATCCGGTTGTTGCCATTTACTCAAGCTTCCTTCAGAGAAGTTACGACCAGATTCTGCATGACGTATGTATAACAAAACAGCCGGTTACATTTATGCTTGACCGTGCCGGTATTACGGGTGCGGATGGTGAGACTCACCAGGGAATATTTGACTTATCGTATCTTTCTCATATACCCGGGCTTACCGTTATGGCTCCGAAAAACTGTAATGAGCTTCAGGCGATGCTTGATTTTTCTGTTAAAGCAGACAGTCCTGTTGCCATACGTTATCCGAGAGGTTGTGAGGAAGCAGGCTGTGCAGCCCTTGAAACATCTGACATTGTTTACGGAAAGTGCGAGCGCCTTTCTGAAGGCACAGACATTGCTGTATTTGCGGTTGGAAGCATAATGGATGTTGCACTTAAGCTTAAGGATAAACTTACGGAAAACGGTCTTAGTGTTTCGCTTTATAACACACGCTTTGTTTCACCGATAGACAACGAAGCAGTTATTAATGCCGCATATAGTCACAGGCTCCTTGTTACAATGGAGGAAAATGTCAGAAGAGGCGGTTTCGGAGAAAGCGTTTCGGCCATCCTTACGTCAGGCGGCATAAAGACGGATATTCTGAACTGCGCACTCGATGACAGCTTCATTGAGCATGGAAGCAGAGACGAGCTTCTTAAACTTCACGGTATGGATATAGAAGAAATCTATGGAAAGATTAGACGCATTATTGGTTAAAAAAGGTCTTTGCACCTCGAGAGAACGTGCCAAAGAGCTTATACAAAACGGTCAGGTTACTGTTGATGGCAGGCCTGCAAAGAAAGTTTCCGAGCAGGTCCCGGAAGATGCTGAACTTTCCGTAACGGGAGAAGCTCTGAAGTACGTCAGCAGAGGGGGACTGAAGCTTGAGAAGGCTGTTTCATTCTTTTCTCTTGATGTTAAAGGGGCAGTCTGTATGGATATCGGTGCTTCTACCGGAGGTTTTACGGATGTTCTTCTTCAAAACGGAGCGGCAAAGGTATATGCTGTAGATGTCGGCAGAGACCAGCTTCATGAAAAACTTAAAAAAGACAGCCGCGTAATATCAATGGAGCAGACAAATATCCGATATCTTAGTAGTGAGGATATTGATGGTACCGTTTTTGACTTTATTTGCTGCGATGCATCTTTCATTTCACTTACTCATATTCTTCCCGTTATAAAGGTTTTCCTAAAAGAAGGCGGGAAGAGTGTATGCCTCATAAAACCCCAGTTTGAGGCGGGGAAACAGAGACTTGGCAAGAACGGAGTTGTTAAGAACCCAAAGGTTCATGAAGATATAAAAAAAGAAATAACGGCTTTTTCGGAAACAATAGGACTTAAAGTGCGTGGAATTACCGAATCGCCTGTAAAAGGGCCTGAAGGTAACACGGAATTTCTTATGCTGGTGGAAAAAGTATGAAAGACAAATACCTGATAATAGTAAATAAAGACCGGGATGCCGATGGTGTGTTTGCAAAAAGGGCTTCCGAATGCTTCGAAAAGCTGAACCAAAAGTACACTTTTGAAGCACAGCCTCCTTTTGAAGAGATTAAAGCCGCCGTTGTACTTGGCGGTGACGGAACTCTCATGCGGGCGGCGGACATACTAAAATGCTATGACATACCGCTCCTTGGCATCAATATCGGTACGCTGGGTTATCTTACGGGCGCTGAAGGAAGTGAAACCGAAAGCGCAATAGAATGCCTTGTTAACGGCAGGTATACCGTGGAAAAACGTATGATGCTGGATGTTTCGGTTAACGGCGGAGAAGCAAAAGCTTTTCTTAATGATGCTGTCATAACACGAAGCGGTTATTCTCGAATTATCAAGCTTGGTTTGTATGTTAACGATAAATTGCTGTATACCGTAGCCGGTGACGGAATCATTCTATCGACACCGACCGGATCGACGGGGTACAATCTTTCTGCGGGTGGCATGATTTGTGTGCCGGAAGCTGAACTGATTATGTGTATGCCGATATGTCCTCATTCTGTTTCCGCAAGAGGGTTTATTGCATCGGCAGGTGACAAAATTGAAATCGAAATGCTTGAGGGACGGAACAGTGATACTGATTCTGCAGGCATAACGATAGACGGCAGCACGTTTGTGCCGCTGGAAACGGGCGACAGGGTATGCGTCCGTAAATCCGAAAGTATTACGAAGCTCATTAAGGTGAACGACAGTACTTTCTTTGATACTTTAAAATCAAAATTAGTTTGAGGAGAGGGACAATGGCAGACAAGAAGAGTTTAAGACAGGGGAAAATCAGAGAAATCATCGAAAACGAAGTAATCGATACTCAGGACGAGCTCGTTAAGAGACTCAACGAAGAAGGCTTCGACGTTACACAGGCAACGGCTTCCAGAGATATCAGAGAACTTCAGCTTACAAAGGCTCCTTCGGGGCTTGGCGGCTTCAGATACCGCATGCCTGAATCAACGGGCATTGTTAATGACAAAAAATACGTGCGCATTCTGAAAGAGGCGGTTGTAACAATGGAGCCTGCCGAGAACATCGTTGTAATTAAGACCGTATCGGGTATGGCAATGGCTGCCGCTGCAGCACTTGATTCATTGAAAATTCCGAAGCTTGTGGGATGCATTGCGGGAGATGATACTATTCTCTGCGTTATTAAAACAGCTGCCGAGGTTAAAAAATTTACGGCAAAAATCGAGAGCCTGATTCGATAAAAGTGTATTTATTCTTGACCTGTTAAGGGGCAAGTGGTAAAATACCAAGACGGAAAAAACGGAAGGGAAGATTTTTTTATGTCAGGACATTCAAAATTTGCAAACATTAAGCACAAAAAGGAAAAGAACGATGCCGCAAAGGGCAAAATCTTTACTAAAATCGGCCGTGAAATTGCCGTAGCAGTTAAAGAAGGCGGCGGTCCGGATCCTGCAAATAACTCAAGACTTGCTACAGTCATTGCAAAGGCAAAGGCCAATAACATGACAAACGACACCATCGAGCGAAGCATCAAGAAGGCTGCCGGTGATGCAAGTGCAAGCAACTACGAGCACGTAGTATACGAAGGCTATGGCCCCAGCGGTATAGCTATCATCGTAGACTGCCTTACAGACAATCGTAACAGAACAGCAGCTAACGTAAGAAGTGCATTCACAAAGGGCAACGGCTCCATTGGTGCACAGGGGTGCGTAAGTTTTATGTTCGATAAGAAGGGTCAGATCTTTATCGATAAAGAAGAATGCGACATGGATGCAGATGAGCTCATGATGCTTGCTCTGGATGCAGGTGCAGAGGACTTCAGCGAAGAAGATGACGGCTTTGAAATTATCACAGCTCCCGATGATTTCGATAAGGTTCTTGCAGCTGTTGAAGCAGCAAAAATCAAGATGTCAAGTGCTGAAGTTACAATGATTCCTCAGACATACGGTACACTTACAGATGAGAATGACATCAAGTGCATGAACAGAATCCTTGATTTACTTGATGAAGACGATGATGTTCAGGAAGTTTACCACAATCTTTCCGAGGATTAATCAATAAAACCACAAGATTTTGTGAAAAAGTATTAAGACGCACACAAATATTGCCGATAAAAGTTTTGGAAAACCAGAAGAACCAGACTTTTACCGGCAATTTTTTTTCTGCCGGCAGGGAGGAATCTTATGAAAAAATATATGAACCGTATAATCTGCTTCGCTGTTGCGCTCTCAATACTTGCAACAAGCTCATTCATTGACTTTAAGACGACGTATGGAATTACTGAGATATCGTCTGAAATGAGTGATACAGGAGATAATGATACCAATGAGGCAAAAGCATCTGTTCTTGCCGGTCTTTTTGGTGTTACAGGACTTGATAAAAACGTATTCTCAAGCAAGAGTAATTTACTTGGAACAAGCAGAGCATTCGCTGAGGGCGAAGGTGCCATCACATATACCGTAACAGGCTTTACAAATGATGAAGGTATTTATCCTACAGCAGGTTCGACCTCTCTTTTCCTTCAGAATGAAAAGACAATCTGCCTTGCACAGCTCCAGAACGGAACATCAACACCGTTCCCGGCAACATCTGCCGTAACATTCATTTCTTCAAACTCCGGCGTAGTTGAAATCGTTGATACAAATGCCCAGCCGTTTGGAGACCCGGCAGACAATACTCCCGATAATAACACGGACCCTACCTGTAAACTTGTAAGACGTGGTCCCGGTACAGCTACCATTTCCGCACTCTTCACAGCAGACGGACAGGTTATTTCCTTCCAGTTCGATGTACAGGTAAAGTTTGCCATCAATAAGGTTGAGCCCGAATGGCTCGATCCTACAGGCGGTCTTCTTGGTGATGCAAGCAAGATTCTTGTTCTTGATATGGCTGATTATCTTGATGACCCCGCAGATAATTTCGGCGATCCTTTTGATGAAGGCTACGCAGGCCACAGACTTTTCCCTCTTACAATTAAGTACATCGGTGACACGGGCCACAGCACATCGGCTAATGTCCAGGCAATTCAGGTTAAAGAAGGCGGAAGTTACAACGAATCCGTTGTTAAGTACAGAAACGGTAAACTCCTTGTTGTGGGTGCAGGTCTTACACACGTTACACTTACTACCGAAACCGATGGTCAGACAGCAGAGTTTGATGTTCTCGTAAAGCCAAGAGGAAGCTTTAACTCCGAGCCTTCGGCATACTGGCTTGATTCTGCAGGTAATCCGTTACTTATTGACAACGTTAACGCTTCAACAACAGACAACAGCTTTACGCTTTATACAAATGCTGAAAGAGCAGCTCTTCTTAACTGGACGGTTGCAAGATATGATGAGACATATACATCTGCTGAAAACGACCATTACAGAGAGCTTAGGGACAATACATATCTTACATACAGTGTCAGCCAGAATTCAGGTGTTGTAAACTTCCAGTTTGTTCAGGCAGGTACTTATAAGGTTACTGCAAAGTGTAAGGACAGCTACACTGCTGCATACAATATCCTTACATACTACATTACTGTTCTTCCGAGACTTGAAAGTCAGGATATTTACATTAACGTTGGTGATACCTATGACATCATCAAGAACACAAATATCCCCGTAACAGACTTTAATAATCTTTATAATATGGCTACCATAGATGACAGCACAGCAGATCCGCCGGTGTTCTCAGGTGATTACATCACGCTCGATCCTGCAAAGGGCATCATCACAGGTAAGAAAATCGGTGTAGGTAAGGTTCAGGTCAGCTACAGAAGTGCCGGCTCCAGCAAGGGCATCTATGATACAACAAAGATCGATCCTGCTGCACTTAATGGTGCAATTACATATACCGTTCACGTAATTGATAACATTTCAATCAGTGATTCAACTCTTTCAAACGGCAATAATCCTACATTTAACGTATTCATGGGCAGTGAATATCCTATCTATGCAAACGTTACAAATAAGGATTATGACATCTTTTGGGAGTCTGCAGATGAGTCTGTAGCAACGGTAGAAGAGAACGGTTACGGCTGTGCAATCGTAAAGGGTGTTAAGCCCGGTACGGTTACCATACGTGCATACCAGATTATCGACGGCGTTGAAAAGAACGCATACGCAACAGTTGTTGTTAAGCAGACAATTACAAAGATTACAATCGATCCTTCGGCTGTTTCTCTTATGATTGATGAATATAAGACCATTGTTGCAAAGTTTGACGGAGACCCGAACGAGCTTGTATGGCTTTCATCGGATCCTACAATTTTCAGCTTTGCAGAAGGTGAAAACGAAGGCACAAGCATTATTATCCAAGGTTTAAAGGCAGGTAAGGCACTCCTTACCGCAATTAATCCCGATAATATGATTTGCGGCTATTGTGAGGTCACGGTCACCCAGGAAGCTACAGGACTTAAGCTTTCCGAGTCAAATCTTACTCTTTATGAAACAACAGGAAATCACCAGTTATATGCATACATAACTCCTTCCGATGCATATGACCCGACGGTTACATGGACATCCACAGACACAAAGGTAGTTAAGGTAGATGCAAACGGTCTCCTTACCGTAGGCGTTGCAGGTAAAGCTACAATCGTTTGTCAGTCCGTTCATAACCCCGAACTTATTGCATACTGTAACGTAGAAGTACTTAAATCCGTAAAGGGCATTAAGTTCGACGAGGATAATATTGAAGTATATAAGGGCGAGGATTATCGTCTTGCGTACGTTGTAAGCCCTGAGGGTGCAAGCAATACAGCAGTTACCGTTACATCCTTCAATCCCAAGGTTGCCACTGCCACAGCATCGACAGGCGGTTCCATCATCATAAAGGCCGTTAATCCGGGTACAACCCAGGTTATGGTTATGACGACAGATGGAAATTACTATGACATTGTTAATGTTACCGTTAAGCAGCCTGCTACAGGCGTTAAGATGGTATATACCGATGTTACTCTTGCAGTAGGAGAGTTCTTCGACCTTGAAGTAACGATAACTCCTGCAGATGCTACAGAGAGATCGCTCACATGGGAATCTCTTAATCCTGCGGTTGCCAATGTATCTTCATCCGGCCGTGTAGGCGGTGTGGGCGAAGGTGACGCAATTATCGCAGTTAAGACACAGGGCGGTGCCGTAGCATATGCAAACGTTCATGTTTACAGAAACGCCACAGGCATTACTCTCGATCCTGAAAAGGTTACAATCGATACAGGTGAAACAATTACAATCGATGTAATTTTCGATCCGGAAAATACAACAAATAAAGAAGTTGTATGGACAAGTTCCGATGAGGAAGTGGCTGTTATAAATGAAGCAGGTATGGTAACAGGTCTTAAGGGTGGCGTTTCAGTCATTACCTGTAAGACAGTTGACGGCGGACTTTCCGCATTCTGCCTCATTAAGGTTGAAGAGCCTATCATCAATATTACCTTGAATCCTGACGAATACATCCTCGGTGTAGGCAAGAAGGTTCAGATTACCGCTGAAATTTCAAACCGTGAAACCGCATCCGACCTTGAAGTCGAATGGTATTCAGATGATGAGTGGGTTGCAACTGTCGATCAGACAGGCATTGTTACAGGTGTTGATTACGGTGAATGTCTCATTTACTGTGAAGCTGTTGAAGGTGATGCGGTAGCAACCTGTAAGATCAGAGTCGTTAAGGAAGTTGAAAAGATTAAGCTTAACTACTCGGTAAAAACAATAGTTGTCGGACACCAGTTTACACTGAAGGCAACGGTTGAACCTGCAGATGCCGATATGCAGGAAGTACGATATGTTGCAGAAACACCTGGCATCGTTATTGTCGATGATGATGGTGTTGTAACAGGAATTACTCCGGGAAATACATTTGTTCGTGCAGAAGCTATGGACAATTCGGGTAAATATGCGTTATGCTATGTAACAGTCATTAATGAGATTGGTGCAACAGGCATAACGGTATCGGACGCAGAGATTTACCTTGAGCCCGGCGAAAATAAGACAGTTAATTACGTTATTAAACCTTCAAACTCCACGGATAAGGTAACCTGGTCATCAAGTGATGAAGAGGTAGCTACAGTTTCTTCATCCGGAAAGATTACCGCAAAGCGAGCAGGTGATGCAACGGTCACAATTATGACTACATCGGGAAAGACAGCCAAGGTTACCGTGCATGTACTTGATCTCAGCCGTAAGTACCTTGAACTCCCGATTTACTCACAGTATTCTCTTATTAGGCTTTTCGGCGCTACCGAAGATATCTTCTGGGATGTAACCGATATTTCTATTTGTGACGTTGAAAACGGTGTCATCACAGCCCGTAAGGTCGGAACCACAACGGTTACAGCAACGTACAACGGACGCACGTTGTCATGTACCATTAAGGTTACAAAGAACTAGTAATCCTCGGGGAGGACACGTATGTTAGGCAGGTTATTTGTTAAGAACTATGCTATCATCGACGAGTCGGAGGTAAACTTTAAGGACAAACTGAACATACTGACCGGTGAAACCGGTGCAGGTAAATCAATATTAATCGGCTCCGTAAATGCTGCACTTGGACAGAAAACGTCCAAGGATGTAATCAGGTACGGGGCTGATTACTGTGCTGTGGAACTTGTGTTCTGCAATCTTTCCGATAAGACGGTAAGTGAACTTAAAGAATATGATATTTACCCCGATGACGGTGAAATTGTTATATCCCGTAAAATCACAACTGCGGGAAAAAGTATTTGTAAAATAAACGGTGAAACAGTATCTCTTGAGGAGTTGAAAAACTGCTCCTCACTTTTGCTTGATATTCATGGGCAGAATGAACATCATTCTCTTCTTAAGGCTTCATCACATTGCAAAATTATAGATAAATTTGCCGGTGATGAAGTTGCCGGGCTTCTTTCGGAATTGAAAGTCAAGTACGGCGAGCTTCTTTCGGTACAAAAAGAAAAAGCAGAAGCTATGAGCGTAGGTACCACAAAGGAAACCGATGTGGATTATCTTGAGTATGCAGCTAATGAAATTGAGGCAGCAAACCTCATTCCTTCCGAAGACGTTCAGCTTGAGGAAGAGTACAAGGTTCTTTCAAACAAACAGCAGATTATCGAAGCGCTGAACATTGCAGTAAATCTTGTCGATTCGGAGGACGGATGTGCATCGGAACTTATTTCGAATGCTGTCCGTGCTCTTTCAAAGATTGTTGAATACGATGAAAAGCTTTCCGAAATGTCCGGAATACTTGAAAATGCTTCTGAGCTGTTAAGTGATTTCAGGCATGAAGCCGACAGTTATGCGGATAGAGCCGAAAATTCCGAGGAACGCTTCAGATTCGTTTCCGAAAGGCTTGACTGCATTAACGGACTTAAGAAAAAGTACGGCGGATATATGGCTTCAATAGAAGATGTATTGAAATATGCCGAAGACGCCAGAGCCAAGATTGATAAATTTTCCAATAATGAGGAGTATATCGCGGAGCTTACCGAAAAGGAAAAGCGCCTTACCAGCGTATGTCTTGCTTTATGCGAACGTATTTCAGAACTTCGAAAGAAAGCAGCTGTTTCCCTTGACGAGCGTATTTCAGAGGCACTTAAAGAACTGAATTTTACCGCTGCAACGTTCAAGTGTGCGTTTGAAAGAAATGAGAAATTTAATGCAGACGGCTTTGATAAAGCGGAATTTATGGTTTCGCTCAATCCCGGTGAGCCGTTAAAGCCTCTTGTAAAGGTGGCTTCAGGCGGTGAGCTTTCAAGAGTTATGCTTGCTGTTAAAACTGTTCTTGCCGACAAGGACGAAATTCCGACATTGATTTTTGATGAGATTGATACGGGAATTTCGGGAAGAACAGCACAAAAGGTTTCAGAAAAGCTTGCAGCCATTTCAAAGCATCATCAGGTAATATGCATTACGCATCTCGCCCAGATTGCAGCAATGGCAGACAACCATTATCTCATTGAAAAAACTGACGGTGGAAATTCCGTGCATACCGAAATCAGAGAACTTGATTCTTCCGAACGTTCGAAAGAGCTTGCAAGAATACTCAGCGGTGCCGAAGTAACCGAAACTGTTATGGAAAGTGCAAATGAGATGATTTCCATGGCAGAAAGTGTTAAAATAAAAGAACGTTCAAAATAAAGGAATGAAGGTCAGGTTATGAAAAATATTTTACTTGTTGCATCAGAGTGCGTTCCGTTCATTAAAACAGGCGGACTTGCAGACGTTGTCGGAGAGCTTCCGAAGTACATGGATAAGTCAAAGTATGACGTAAGAGTTATGCTTCCGAACTATAAGTGCATTTCCGCAGATATGAAATCCAAAATGAAATACCGCACGCATTTTTATATGGATCTCGGTTGGAGAAGACAGTATGTCGGTGTTCTTGAAGCGGAGATTTCAGGTGTCAGATTTTACCTGATTGACAATGAGTATTATTTTAACGGGGAAAAGCCTTATGGAAACATCTATGAGGACATTGAAAAGTTTGCGTTCTTTAACAGAGCCGTACTTTCGGCACTGCCTCTTCTTGACTGGCGCCCCGACCTTATTCACTGCAATGACTGGCAGACAGGGCTTCTCCCGGTATATCTTAAGGATTCCTTTAATGCCGGTGAGTTTTACAGAAACATAAAATCTATTATGACTATCCATAATCTTAAGTTCCAGGGCATTTGGAACAAGAAAACCGTTATGGATGTAGCCGGTCTAAGTGAGTATTACTTCACAAACGATAAGCTTGAAGCATACGGAGATGCAAACTACCTTAAGGGTGGCATCGTTTATGCAGATTATGTCACAACCGTTTCCGAGACATATGCACAGGAAATCCAGACACCTTACTACGGTGAAGGGCTTGACGGTCTCATGAGGGCAAGAAACAACTGCCTCAGCGGCATTGTCAACGGTATTGATTACAACGAGTATAATCCCGAAAAGGATGAACACATTAAGTATCACTTTAATGCAGAAAACTTCCGTACCCAGAAGAAGAAAAACAAGCTTCTTCTTCAGGAGGAGCTTGGCCTTGAAGTAAATGAAAAGAAGTTTATGGTTGGTATTGTTTCAAGACTTACCGATCAAAAGGGCTTTGATCTTATTGATTGCGTTATTGAGCAGATTTGTGCTGAAAATCTTCAGCTTGTTATTCTCGGAACAGGCGATCCGAAATATGAAAATCTGTTCAGACATTATGAGTGGAAATACAAGGACAGAGTATCCGCCAGCATCTACTATAACGACGAGAGAGCACACAGAATATATGCTTCCTGCGATGCCTTCCTTATGCCCTCACTGTTTGAGCCCTGCGGTCTCAGCCAGCTTATGAGCATGCGTTACGGTACAATTCCCATTGTGCGTGAAACCGGTGGACTGAAAGACTCCATTCGTGATGCTGGAGATGGCAAGGGGAACGGCTTTACATTCTGTGACTACAATGCGGATCATCTTTATGATGCCTGTGCTCGAGCCGTAGCTGCTTATCAGAGCGATGCATGGGGTGAGTTGGTCATCCGTGCCATGCAAAGCGATTTCAGTTGGGATGTTTCGGCTGAGAGCTATATTCAAATGTATCAGCGTACCTTAGCGAGTTGGCAATAAGAACTTGAAAAACGGGCAGTGGTCAATGAACCACTGCCCGTTTTGAAATGGAATTGCTGGATTACAGGTCTACAACGATCTTGGTGCCTGTTTTTTGATATTGTCGGCAGGAAATGCCAGTCATCTTCAGCATTCTGCGCGAGGCTTCACAGGCCGGCGTGTCGTGATATTTGTCGTCTAAATATACAATTTCGCGGATACCGCTTTGAATTACCGCTTTTGTG
>JAZQQJ010000037.1:0-26474 GCA_045629005.1 Lachnospiraceae bacterium | reverse complement strand
CCCGTTCCTTGCCGACACCCCCCCCCCAAGGCTACTTTTTATGTCGTATTGTATTGATGAATCTTTTTATTATTTGAATTCCGAACTGTCTATTATTTTAATTCCGCGTGCGGCAATTTCTTTTGCAAAGACGCCCATCCCATCAATAAGTGTACCGGAGAATGTACCGTCATACACCTGCTTCGATCCGCAGGAAGGACTTCTTGACTGAAGAATGGCAAGGTCAGGCTTCTTATCGGCAATCCTTTCAAGAATGGCCTTTGTGCCTGCATGATATTCTGCGTCAACACTGATTCCCTCTTTATTGATGACAACACCGTTCACGATTTCCGAGGGCACACGAGGTGTAGGAAGCCCGCCTTCCACTTCGGGACACACCTCTATTACTTCATGTCCCTTGCAAAAATCAACTATCTTTTGGTTATAGTTGTTTCCGCCGTTATATTTACAATTTCTGCCAAGCAGACAGGCGCTGACAATAATTACCATTAATATTCTCTCCTAATTTTCGGGCTTTACTCCGGTTAATGCTTCTACAAGTCCGGGCCATTTCCATTCAAGTGTTCTTCTGTCCAAAATGCCCATGCTTCCCCAGTCAGGAAAAAGATTTCCGTTGTCCCACCAGCAGCAGATAACGTTTCCTTCTTTAGCTTTGTTTACGAAGTACTTTGCCCATGCGATACGACAATCATCATTTTCCGGATTGCTTCGTTTAAGGGCTGCAAATTCGTCTAGAAGAACAGGAATATCAAAAGGAGCGAGATAGTTCTCTATGCGCTCAAATACTGCATCAACCGGGCCCTTATCAGCTTCTGTCCATATACCTGTTCCCTTGGGCTGAAGTGCAAACGGCTCAGGATCGTAGCAGTGCACGGCAACCATAAGTTTCTCGTCTTTCTCACCATTCGTAAGGGGTACCGCATAATCCTTAAGAACAGCTTCACGCTGCGCCCCGCAGTACGTTGAAATAACAAGGATTCTGTATTTGTTTGCATCATCTCTTTCGCGAATTGTTCTTACAAACAACTCGTTATAACGGTTAACAACATCGTAACCGCGTTCATCGCCTACCCACTCAATTTCAGACTTTGGGTAACGAAGTTCATTCATACCCTCAAAAATGAGATGCTCGTCATAATCTGCAAAAGCATCGGCAATCTGTTTCCATAAAGCTGCAAAAGCCTTACTTCCCTTTTCAAAACTTTCTTCGTACGCATTCAGCCACATGGCATCATGGTGAGTGTTAATTATCACATAAACACCGAGCCTGTAGGCATAGTCGACCACTTCTTTAACCCTGTTCATCCATGCCTCATTCACCTTGAAGCCGTTTTCAAAATCAATGTGTGTTCCCCATGAAACCGGAATTCGCACTACGTTAAAACCCGCGTCAACAACCTTCTTCATAATTTCAGGTGTTGTCATCACGTTATGCCATGAAGTTTCGGACTTTATCGGGTCGTCATTATATGCAAAGTTTGCATCAACAGCATCAAGTGTGTTTCCAAGATTCCATCCCATTCGCATTTCAGAAGCAACTTCTTTAGCGGTAATGTTTTCGATTCTTCCTCTCATACTTCCTCCGACTGCCTGTAACAGGCATTTTTGTTATGTCAAACCTCGAAGTAAGTATAGCATAACGTGCTCAATAATCAATTCGAATTATTCTTCATCATCCATATATTCTTCGTAATCATCTTCTGTTGCAAAAAGTCTGTATTCTCCGTTTACATATCCCATATAACCGTCAGAAATTGCATATCCCTTCATAGTTCTGCCTCCTTATGTGCTTCTGTATGAATAGATTTTAGCACGTACTATGGGGATATTTTTACCCATCCCTTTGCTATTTTTAAGCAATATGCTATCTTACCAATGCAACACTTGTTTCATCGCGTACAATGCTAATCATTCTGCTTGAATTCTATCATTCACCTTTTTCTTTGCCACAGGAGGCCATTGTATGAAGTCCATTAACGAGCCCACAAAAAAAGACATGCGTCACATGTCAAACAAAAAAGCGAACGATGCCGTTCATGAAGGCATTGAGTCCGCTCTTCTTTTACTTATGCGTGAAAAACCTTTTGCAGACATTACCATTACAGAAATAATCAAGCGCGCAAAAGTATCACGTATTTCCTATTATCGAAATTACGATTCAAAGGAAGCTATTCTTGATAACTTCCTTGAACGCTTTATATTCCGCACAGTGTGCGTTGTAAGCCAGTTTGATGCAGGCACCGACGGCGTTGATGCGTGGGTACTCCTTCTTGAAATGACACGTGCCTCTGCAGATGATTACAAGCTTCTTCTGAACGCCGGATTCGGCGACAGGATTCTGCGCAAATTCATACTTGGGCTTGATCGCCCGAATCAGGGAAAGGATCAGGAGCTCTACGTTCACAACGTATATCTGGCAGGATGCCTTTACTCAGTTCTTACACAGTGGATTCTCGATGATATGAAAACCGATTCCCACCTCATTGCCGAAACATGCAGCAATCTTATGTTTAAAGGATTAAGATAAGTCTTACAGCCCCTGCTGCGAGCCATGCGATACAGCACTGACCTATAACCATTGCAATGGCCCATTTCAGCCCCAATTCGCGCTTTACCGCAGCTATTGCAGCAATACAAGGAGTATAAAGCAGGCAGAATACAAGGAGTGGGAGCACGGAGGCAACTGAAAATGCTGCAAGAACAGCTTCTGTCGAGCCAAAGAGTACTGTTATTGTCGAAACAACACTTTCCTTTGCCATGAAGCCTGAAATAAGTGCTGTTGACACGCGCCAGTCGCCAAAGCCCAAAGGCTTGAAGATTGGAGCAATGAGTCCTGCAATACTAGCAAGAATCGATTCTGAAGAATCCTCGACAACCATAAGTCTCGGATTGAAAGTCTGCAGGCACCAGATTACTATCGTTGCAACAAAGATTAATGTAAATGCCTTCTGCAGGAAGTCCTTGGCCTTCTCCCAAAGAAGCTGCATTGTATTCTTCAATCCCGGAAGTCTGTAGTTCGGAAGTTCCATTACAAAAGGAACCGCTTCTCCTTTGAATTTAGTCTTCTTAAGGATAAATGCAAAACATATACCGATAATGATTCCGATGAAATACAGTCCAATCATTACAAGAGCCGAATACTTCGGGAAAAATGCATGTGCAAAGAAAGCATAAATAGGCATTTTTGCGGAACAGCTCATAAAAGGAGTCATTAATATTGTCATCTTACGGTCTCTTTCGGACGGTAAGGTTCTCGAAGCCATAACACCCGGCACCGAGCAACCAAAGCCAATAAGCATAGGAACTATGCTTCGTCCGGAAAGGCCGATTTTTCTTAAAAGCTTATCCATGATGAAAGCCACTCTCGCAATATATCCGGAGTCTTCAAGGAGAGACATGAACAGGAACAGCGTTACAATAACGGGCAGGAAGCTTAATACGCTGCCTACGCCATTAAAAATTCCGTCAATTACGAGCGAATGAACAACTTCGTTTATATTTAATGCCGTCAGCCCTTTGTCAACAAGATTTGAAAGCGCATCGATGCCCATATCCAAAAGGCCCTGCAGCTTTGCACCGATAACACTGAACGTGAGCCAGAACACAAGTGCCATAATGATTATGAACATCGGAATACCTGTAAATTTACCGGTCAGAAGTTTATCAATCTTTACACTTCTTTCATGCTCCTTGCTCTCTTTTGGCTTAATAACGGAACGTTCAACAAGCTTTCTTATGAATGTGAATCGCATATCGGCAATAGCTGCAGCGCGGTCAAGTCCACGCTCCTGCTCCATCTGCACAATAATGTGTTCAAGCATTTCTCTTTCATTTCCATCCAGTTTCAATGCCTCAAGAATTCGCTCGTCGCCCTCAACAAGTTTTGTTGCTGCAAATCTAACCGGAATTCCCGCTGCCTTAGCATGGTCCTCAATAAGATGAATGATGCCGTGAAGCGCTCTATGTACTGCACCGCCGTGGTCGTTAATATCACAGAAGTCCGTGCGTCCGGGGCGTTCCTGATACTTAGCAACATGCATTGCATGCTCAATAAGCTCGTCTACGCCTTCGTTTTTCGCTGCTGTAATGGGGACAACAGGTATTCCAAGAGCAGCCTCAACATCGTTTACACGAATGGAGCCTCCGTTCTTATTCAGCTCATCCATCATGTTGATAGCAAGCACCATCGGAACCTCCAGTTCCATAAGCTGCATGGTGAGATAAAGGTTTCGTTCAATGTTTGTAGCATCAACAATATTTATGATGCCGTAGGGCTTTTCGTTAATAATAAACCGACGTGTTACTATCTCCTCGCTCGTATAAGGTGAAAGAGAATATATTCCCGGAAGGTCTGTAATCTCTGTCTTTGGGTAGTCTTTAATAGCTCCCGATTTTTTATCAACTGTAACACCGGGGAAATTGCCAACATGCTGATTTGAGCCTGTAAGCTGGTTAAACAGAGTTGTTTTTCCGCAATTCTGATTGCCCGCAAGAGCAAACGTCAGAACGGTTTCCTCCGGAACAGGTTTTTCCGTTTCTTTAACATGGAATTTACCACCTTCACCATGTCCGGGATGCTCGATAAAACGATGTTCCTTGAACACAGGATCCGCACTCTTTTCTTTATCATCAATCTCATGAACAGCGATTTCGTCCGCGTCCGCCAGACGGAGCGTAAGTTCATAGCCATGAATCTTTACTTCAACAGGGTCTCCCATAGGTGCATGCTTAACCATTGTAACCTCAGCACCGGGAATAAGTCCCATATCAAGGAAATGCTGACGTAAAGCACCCTCACCGCCAACAGCATCTATTACCGCACTGTTTCCTATTTTTAACTCTTTAAGTGTCATAACGCCTCCGTGTTTTAAACATTCCCATCAATACATTATTCGTTTTTATTAAACGCGCCGCACCCCGAGCATCTTGAGCAGTCTCCACCACACAAGTGTTTACCTTTTTTCCTGTTTTTGACAACATTAACAATGCTGATAACAAACAGCACCGCAATAATGATTATTACAATGATTGTCATTATATTGCCATTAGCAAAAACCATTCTCAGCCTCCGCGTTCAATGTTGTCACCATGTCCCTCTTTGTTTCTCAATCCAGTTAGCCTACGCTAACCGAATTCCCATTAAATAAGTTAGTCTCCGCTAACCGTGCTATATGTTAGCATAGACTAACCGGATTGTCAAACATCTTTTCATTTGATATAATATGCTAAATTTCAAAGGAGGCATGGCAATGCAGGAATCAGGCGAAATGTATCTTGAAACCATTTGGGTTCTCTCACAGACGAGCGAAAAAGTTCGCTCTCTTGATGTTGCAGAATATATGGGCTATTCCAAACCAAGTGTAAGCCGTGCCGTTAGTCTGTTAAAAAACGGAGGCTACCTTGAAGTAGCCTCCGATGGTTCTCTTAACCTTACCTCCTCAGGTAAGGAAATTGCCTGTAAAATGTATGAGCGTCACACTCTTCTTTCTTCTGTTCTTATGAAGCTCGGTGTCGACAGGGAAACTGCCGTAAACGACGCCTGCAAGATAGAACATGATTTAAGTGACGAAACGTTTGAAGCAATTAAGAATCACTTGCAGAATCGTCAGTAACTGCTTCTTTTTCAGTGCTTTCAACTTCTGTTGTCTCAGCTTCTGTTTCAGTAACTTCAGTTTCTGTTGTCTCAGTTTCTTTCGCAGTTTCCTTCGCCATACGCGAATTCTCACACGTAGCTTTCATTTCATACATACGCTTATCGGCAAGTGCCATTGTCGCATGCATTGATGTGTCTTCAGCTTCACCAACTGTTGCCTTGCCATAGGCTGCACTGATAACGTAATCACTGTACTCCGAAGCCTTTTCCGTATTCTCCAAAAACTTCTTCAAAGCATTTTCAAGTTCATCACGCTTTGCTTCAGAAACAATTACAAGAAATTCGTCTCCGCCGATTCTGTAACAATCACCAACATCCTCAAACGAACGTTCAAGAATATGTGCCACACGCTTAAGGAACTGGTCTCCTTCGTCATGTCCGAAGCTGTCATTAACGGTTTTTAGACCGTTCATGTCAAAGCTTATAAGTGTAGCCTTATCACCATTCTGCTCAATACGCGAGAATGCATCATAGCTCATTGCTCTGTTGAAGAGTCCGGTAAGAGGATCATGATATGCGAGTCTTGTGAGTGCTTCTCTTTCGGCATTTGTTATAACCATGTCATAAAGATGGGCAAGATAGCTTGCTACAAGCAGGACTACAAACAGCAATGCTCCAATGGGAATAAAACTGTTTTGTAATAACTGTGAATTCGGGAACACATACTTCTGTATGTTAAATCTTGCAAAGTCAAGTGCAACTGCTATGAAAACAATATTGACACCCGCAGTTGTAATCTTTTCCGAGAATGACTTATTCTTAACAGAAAGAACACCTCCGATAAGAAGCATAACAACGCATATAAATCCAATAATCTGGAACCAGAGAAGCGTTGCCGGGAATCGCATTGAATTGGTAGCATGAAGAATGACCGCCACAACGCAGAAATCCACAAGAATGGTTGTTCCCGTTACAACAAGAAGTTTTCTCCATCCGCTCTCTTCCTTTCGCATATCCAGAAAAACCAGTCCGACAGTTACGGGAGTAAGATACAGCGAAATGTACTCAAGGCCGGTAACAAACGTCCTGTCGATTGAAAACAGCGTAAATATTCCGTTGGTGCACATTGCCCAAAGGCCCATCATAGCTGAAAACAATCCGATTGACAAAAGTCCGAAACCCGATCTGTTCAAAACTGCTGAGAAGAAACCTATTACGGTAAGGATGAAGCCGAGCATAAGCAGGAAAATATCAATAAAGATAATAACTGCATTCCTGTCACTGAAATCAATAAGCGTCTTTCCCGTCTTAACGCATCTTACAGGACGGATGCTGGTAAATGCATTGTCTTCATTAATGACCATTCGGATCAGAAGTTTCTTACCTGCGCATTCCTCAGGAAGAGTGATGAAATGATAGCCACTTCCAACCATTTTATCGGCCCAGACATCATCAAGCCCGTATGAGTAGATACGTTCACCGTCGAGATAAGCCTCAACGCTACACAAATAAACGAGAATTTCTGCAGTCTGCCCACCGTTCATTTCCTCACCAAGCTCATAAGACATATCAATAATGTCCAATCGCTTAAGGTCTGTGAAAACGAACTCATCAAGGTTTGCATTCTCGTAGGTAACTCCGTTCACCCTGATATCCCATTTGCTGTCGAGAATATTGATATTCTCCGAGCCGGTAGCTGAAAACTTCAGTTTTCCCGAAAGGAACCAAAGTGCAACAAAAGTCAGAACGCTCAAAATAAGTATCGGAGCAAATCTTCTGTTTTTACCTTTTTTATCAGTCATTCTCAGTTCTGTCCGTAGTAAGCGTTAGCTCCATGTTTTCTGTAGAAATGCTTATCCTGCATTGCCTGAGGTGTCTCATGAATGTCGGGATTTAATGCTTCTGCTCTTGCAGCCATCTTGCATACTTCTTCAAGTACAACTGCATTATGAACAGCTTCTTTAGGGTCTTTACCCCATGTAAACGGTCCGTGGTTTGCGCAAACGCAACCGGGGCAGTAAACAGGGTTATTATTCTGAAAAGCTTCAACAATGGAAAGACCTGTGTTCTTTTCATAGCCTTCTTCAATTTCCTCTTTTGTAAGATTCCTTACGCAAGGAATTGTACCATAGAAGTAATCAGCATGTGTTGTGCCATAGCAGGGAATTGAGCGTGCTGCTTCAGCCCAGCTTGTAGCCCAGGGTGAATGTGTATGAACAACACCTCCGATTTCGGGGAAAGCCTTGTAAAGCTCAACGTGTGTCGGTGTATCGGATGAAGGTCTGTAATGTCCTTCAACAACCTTGCCGTCAAGGTCAACGACAACCATATCCTCAGGCTTCATTGTTTCGTAATCAACACCCGAAGGCTTGATTACAACAAGTCCGGAAGCACGGTCAATGCCTGATACATTGCCCCATGTATATGTAACGAGCCCTCTCTTGGGGAGCTCCATATTCTGCTCATAAACAAGCTTTTTCAGTTCTTCTAACATGACATTCCCTCCACAGCAGCCTTTTCTGCAACAAGTCCTTTCTTGTATGTTTCCATATAAGCTTCAAGACCTGCAATATCCTCTGCGTCCGGAGCCATTGTAAAGCTCTTTGCACCTGCGAAAACTTCTTCGTCAAGGAACTGAGGAAGTGTTCTTCCGTTCTTGCATGCCGCAAATGCTGCAAGAAGAGCTGCGCCCCAGGCACCGCCTTCACCTGCGGTTTCCATACAGGTAACAGGGGAGTTCATAACTGCAGCAAGAATGCCCTGACCTACGCCCTTTGTTTTGAAAAGACCACCATGTCCCATAACCTTGTCTACGCCAACGCCCTCTTCTTTGTTGAGGATGTCCATACCAAGCTTAAGAACACCAAGAGATGAAATAAGGCTTGCACGCATAAAGTTTGCAAGATTGAACTTTGCATCCGGCATACGTACAAACATCGGACGACCCTCGTCCATATGTGTAACATGCTCACCTGAGAAGTAAGGATATGAAACAACACCGCCGCAATCCTTATCTCCTTCAAGTGCATGCTTGTAAAGTCTTTCATAAATCTGACCCTTATCAAGGCTTACTCCGAAAAGCTTAAGATTCTCATCAAAAAGATTAACCCATGCGTTAAGATCAGAAGTACAGTTATTGCAATGAACCATTGCAACAGGAAGTCCGTCGGGAGTTGTAACCATATCGATTTCTCTGTGAAGAGCCTTCAAATCCTTTTCGAGAACTACCATGGCGAAACAGCTTGTGCCGGCTGAAACGTTACACGTACGCTTTGCAACAGAGTTTGTAGCAACCATACCTGTGCCTGCATCACCTTCGGGAGGACACATCTTAATGCCTGCCTTAAGCTTGCCGGTAGGATCGAGAAGCTTTGCACCTTCTTCAGAAAGCACGCCTGCATCTTCACCTGCAAGAAGAAGCTTCGGGAGAATATCTGAAAGCTTCCAGGAATAGCCCTTATCCGAAATAAGGTCGTCAAACTTCTTAACATACTCAGCATTATAGTTCTTTGTGTTGGCATCGATAGGGAACATACCTGCACAGTCACCGATACCGAGAACCTTATTGCCTGTGAGAAGCCAATGGACATAGCCCTCAAGAGTTGTCATGTAGTCAATTTCAGGAACATGCTTTTCGCCGTTAAGAATGGCCTGGTAAAGATGAGCAATGCTCCAACGCTGGGGAATATTAAAGCCAAACAGCTCGGAAAGCTTGTCGCTTGCTTCGCCTGTAATGGTGTTTCTCCAAGTTCTGAAAGGAACAAGAATACGACCGGTCTTGTCAAATACCATATAGCCGTGCATCATTGCACTGATGCCCATTGCTCCGACGCTTGTGAGCTCTTCATCGTACTTTGAAAGGACGTCTGCTGCAAGCTTTGCATAGCAGTCTCTGAGACCGTTCCAGATTTCATCTGTAGAATATGTCCAGATGCCATCGATGAGTTTGTTTTCCCACTCATGATCTCCGGATGCGATTGGTGAATAGTCTTCGCCGATAAGTACTGCCTTGATTCTTGTGGATCCGAGCTCTATGCCAAGATACGTTTTTCCTGAGCGGATGGACTCACATGCATTTTTCATGTCCATAATGTTCTCCCTGTTTTTTATTTTGTTTTGTGTGAAACTTATTTATCAGGTTGCTAACCTGTTTCTGACTAAACTTATTCGCCCTTCTGGCCTGTAGCTGTCCATTTCAAATACGCATTAATGAGATGGTCAAGGTTACCGTCAAGCACAGAATCCGCATTACCGACTTCAGCGTCCGTTCTGTGGTCTTTGACAAGGGTATAAGGCTGGAGAACGTATGAACGAATCTGGCTGCCGAAATTGATATCACGCACATCTCCGCGGATTCCGGCAGTTTTCTCTTCGTTTTCAGCCTGCTTCATGAGATAAAGCTTTGCTTTCAGCATCTGCATAGCTTTATCCTTATTCTGGAACTGTGATCGTTCGTTCTGACACTGTACGACAATACCTGTAGGAAGGTGTGTAATACGAATGGCAGAACTTGTTTTATTGACATGCTGTCCGCCGGCACCGCTTGAATGATATGTATCAATGCGGAGATCGGCTTCGTTTACTTCAATGTCGATGTTGTCTTCAATATCAGGCATTACATCAGCCGATACGAAGGATGTCTGGCGCTTACCCGCTGCATTGAAGGGTGAGATGCGGACAAGTCTGTGAACTCCGTGCTCTGACTTTAAGTATCCGTATGCATTCTCGCCTGTAACCTCAAGTGTAACAGACTTATAACCAGCTTCATCGCCGTCAAGGAAATCAATCATTTCGGCCTTAAAGCCCTTCTTTTCAGCATATCGCATATACATACGTGTAAGCATTGCACAGAAATCCATGCTTTCCGTACCGCCTGCTCCCGCATGAAGAGTAATAATGGCATTGTTTTTATCATAAGGGCCTGAAAGAAGCGTACTGAGACGAAGTGTCTCAAAATGATCGACAAACTTGTCGAGCGCCTCCTGAACTTCAGGTATTATAGCTGGATCGTTTTCTTCATAGCCCATGTCAAGGAATACAAGAACATCATCGTATTCGGTCTCAAGCGCCTTGTAATCTTCAACAATACCTTTAAGTGTGTTTAACTCGCGAACATACCCCTGGGACTTGTCTGCATCATCCCAGAAATTAGGCTCGTTCATAATGTTTTCTATTTCTTCTATTTTCTCACGTTTATTTGTGAGGTCAAAGTGAATCCCCCACTTCGACTAAAGGCTTTTTGTATGTGTTGAGTGTGTACTTGATCTGGTCAAGTTCAACCATTGCCTGTCACCACCTTTATTATTTTATTTGGATTATCTGTTATTGTATTTGGATTATCTGCCACAGCAGAATTTGTACTTTTTACCCGATCCGCAAGGACAGGGATCGTTAGGCATTACCTTCTTGTCAGAACGTCTTACGGGTGCTTTTACAGCAGAGTCATCACGGTTTGTTCCGGTAATCTTTGCGACTTCCTCACGTTCAACCTTCTGCTCAACCTTCATGTGCATAAGAGCCTGAACTGTTTCCTCTGCAATAGCACCTTCCATGGCATCAAACATATCGTAGCCCTGCATCTTGTACTCCTGAACAGGATTCTTCTGACCATAAGCCTGAAGACCGATACCCTGGCGGAGCTGGTCCATATCGTCGATGTGTGCCATCCACTTACGGTCGATTGTTTTAAGAAGGATAACTCGTTCAACTTCACGGAATTGCTCTTTTTCAGGGAAAAGTGCTTCCTTTTCCTCGTAAAGATGAATGGACTCTTCTTTAAGACGCTGAAGAAGTTCTTTCTTAGTGCCGTGCTTAAGTTCATGATCGGAAAGAGTAATCTTTTCTAGAGGAATAATAGGAAGGATGAGATTGTTCAGTTCGTTGATGTCCCAGTTCTCGGCATCACCTTCACCAATACACATATCTACCGCTGTTTCAACAACCTCTGTAATCATCTTGAGGATTGTATTTCTCATGCTTTCGCCGTCAAGAACCTTACGACGTTCGGAGTAAATAAGTTCTCTCTGTTCGTTGTTTACGCTATCGTACTCAAGAAGGTCTTTTCTGATACCAAAGTTGTTATTTTCAATACGCTTCTGAGCTCTTTCAATTGCGCTTGAAAGCATCTTATGGTGAAGCTCTTCTCCTTCAGGGAATCCGAGGGAATTGAATACATCCATAAGTCTCTCTGAACCGAAGAGACGCATAAGATCGTCCTCGAGTGAGATGTAAAATCTTGACTCACCGGGATCGCCCTGACGACCTGCACGGCCTCGCAACTGGTTGTCGATACGTCGTGACTCATGACGCTCTGTACCGATAATTTTAAGACCGCCAAGTTCTACAACGCCTTCGCCAAGCTTAATATCGGTACCACGGCCTGCCATATTTGTTGCGATTGTAACCGCATTCTTCTGACCTGCTGCAGCAATTATTTCTGCTTCAAGCTCATGGAACTTTGCATTAAGTACTTTATGAGGAATATTACGTTTTCTGAGGCACTCGCTTATTTCTTCCGAGGAGTTGATTGTAACAGTACCTACAAGAACGGGCTGTCCCTTCTTATGAGCTTCAACAACTGCCTCAGTTATAGCATTAAGCTTCTCTTTCTTTGTTTTGAAAACAGCATCATCAAGATCAACACGGGCAACAGGAACGTTTGTCGGCACCTCAACAACATCCATACCGTAGATTTCACGGAATTCGTTTTCTTCGGTAAGGGCTGTTCCTGTCATACCACACTTCTTCTCGTATTTGTTGAAGAAGTTCTGGAAAGTAATGGTTGCAAGAGTTCTTGACTCACGCTGAACCTTAACACGTTCTTTTGCTTCAATAGCCTGATGAAGTCCGTCGGAATAACGTCTGCCGGGCATAATACGACCTGTAAAGTCATCAACGATAAGAACATCATCATCCTTAACAACATAATCCTTGTCACGTGCCATAAGGTAATGTGCACGCAGAGCAAGAATAATGTTATGCTGGATTTCAAGGTTTTCAGGATCTGCAAGGTTTTCAATCTTGAAGAAACGTTCAACTTTTTTAACACCTTCTTCGGTAAGATTGATGTTCTTGTCTTTTTCGTTAACTACAAAGTCGCCCTCTTCTTTGGCTTGTTCGCCCATAAGAATGTCCATCTTTGTGAGTTCCGTTTCAGAACCCTTGTGAAGCTGGCACGCAAGGATATCACATGCTTCGTAAAGCTTTGTTGACTTACCGCTGTTTCCGGAGATGATAAGAGGTGTACGAGCTTCATCAATTAGGATGGAATCGACTTCGTCGATGATGGCATACGGAAGTCCGCGCATAACAAGTCTCTCTTTGTAGATGACCATATTGTCACGAAGGTAGTCGAAACCAAGTTCGTTATTAGTAGCGTAAGTAATATCACAGTCATACTGGATTTTACGTTCTTCAGGCTCCATGGAGTTAAGAATACAGCCTACCGTAAGACCGAGGAAGCGGTGAATTTCGCCCATCCACTCAGAGTCACGCTTAGCAAGGTAATCGTTTACTGTAACAACATGAACACCCTTTCCGGCAAGTGCGTTAAGGTATGAAGGAAGTGTTGCAACAAGTGTTTTTCCTTCACCTGTTTTCATTTCGGTAATACGACCCTGATGAAGGATGATACCGCCGATAACCTGAACTCTGAAGGGTTTGATTTTAATTGTTCTGTAGGCCGCTTCACGTACAACGGCATATGCTTCAACGAGGATGTCGTCAAGCGTCTCCCCGTCTGCTAATCTCTTTTTAAATTCGTTTGTTTTTGCCTTTAACTGTTCGTCAGTAAGCGCAGCCATCTGCGAATCAAGCGCCATAACCTTGTCCGCAATGGGAATGATTTTCTTAAGTTCTCTCTGGCTGTGTGTGCCGAACACTTTAGTGATGATACTCAATATTATAGCCTCCGATAAATGAATTGACAGCCTTTCGTGGCATACTTGGCTACGATAAATGCTTCATAATATTTTACCATTTTCATCCTGTTATGGCAATTGAAATTTGTGTTAACAAGTTGTCTGTTCACAGATAAATCAATCCTACTTTCTTCAACAACCGGCTCGCACAAGGAAGATGGGAAAAAGTGCCTATTTACGCCATTTCCGCCCCAATTTGATTAAAAAGTCCCACTTGACTTTTTTCCTTTGTGCAATTTGCACAAAAAAAATAAAGATAATAAATTGCTCTTGACAAACCATTTCCACTTTTTCTAAGTTTTCCACAGGGCGTGTACAAAAAACATGTGGCTAAAACAGGGTTTTCAACCGACTTTTCCACAATATCCACACAAATATACTATTGGTGTGGTATAAAAAGTGTGTTTTTCCACAAAAAATAGCCATGGTAATTTTTACCAAATTTTCATTCGTGAAACATTTTTTTCAAGTTTTCTATTGACAAGCTTTTATCAGAATTCTTTATACAACTGAAGTTAAATTTCTGTAAACTGAAGACGTCAATGCTTGTCTTTAACAGGGTTTTATGGTAAACTCAACACAGTTGAAGGCGATGCTTTCAACGCAAAACTACATAACGCAAGGGAGTGATTTTATGCGTATTAGCACCTACGGAAAGAACATCAACGTCACCCAGGGCATGAAGAAAGCAGTCGAAGAAAAGATTGGCAAACTCGAATGCTACTTCACAGAAGACACTGAAGTACATGTTACTTTCAGTGTAGAGAACGGTTACAAAAAGGTTGAAGTAACCATTCCGATGAAAGGCACAACAATCCGCGCAGAGGAGGTCAGCGAAGATATGTACGCGTCCATCGACATGATCGAGGACACGATTGAACGCCAGCTCAGAAGATATAAAAAGAAGCTCATTGACAAGAAGCAGAACGCAATCAGCCTTTCACAGGCATTCATCAGTGAAGACTGGGACTATGATGACGAAATCAAAATCGTAAAAAACAAGAAGTTCGAAATGAAGCCTATGGACGTTGAGGATGCCTGCATCCAGATGGAACTCCTCGGTCATAACTTCTACGTATTCAGAAATGCACAGACCGAATTAATCAATGTTGTTTACAAACGTAAGAATAACACATACGGTCTTATCGAACCCGAAGGCTGATTCTACAGCCCGGCACTAACACAGGAACAAGCCCTTCCGATTTGGAAGGGCTTGATTTTTATTTCTACGCAATAGGCTTTATTTCTATTCTTGCTTTAGGAAGCTGTTTAACAGTAGTATAACTGTTTAAAAGATCGTCTCCCGAATTAAGATGGTTTTCTCCGTCTGCAGGAGGCATAATCATATTTACCTTTACAACAGCCTTATCCTTCAGAGGGTTCTTGTAGAAGGCCTCCATAAGATCGATGCACTTCGTTCCGGGAGCTTTATGGAACCACTGTCCGTTCACCTCAATCATAACATTTGATTTAATCATTTCGTCATTCTCGTCGAAGTAAAGTTCAAAGAAATGAGGATTTGAAGGAAGTGTAAATTCCATAGAAATACCTTCTGTGTCCTGTGAACCACCGTAACGTAAGGACTGTGCATTCAGAAGTTTTCCGCATTCATCGCAAACAAGCTCTTCGGTATTCTTAACATCCTGCATAAAAGCGGGGTCGTTTGCAAGCTCGATGAAATAATCCATAAGCGGCTGACGTATTCCGATTGACTTGTCATTAGGGTCCTCTATTTCCAATCCAAGACGTCCCTTGTCCCTAAACTGATAGAACGTAAATCCGGAGAACCAGTCGCCTCCTTCTTCTTTTATCATCCCGATGAAGTCCCTCATCATCTGAACCTGATCATAGGGTCCCGTAACATCTCCGTCAGCATTAAGCTCAGCAAGAACAAAAGGCTTACCCTCTCCGCCGTTAAGCACCTTATAACGTTCATATGTCATTTTTCCCATGTTGAAGACGTCTTTAAGATTATAACGTGCAAAGGTATTTCCGCCCTCTTCAGCTACATCATACGGCCATCCCCAATGAAGCGACAAATACTTATCGATAGACCAGATATCCGCAGCAAGAATTGCCGGAACAAACTCGTCCTCTTTCTCAACCTTCTCGTCTCCCTCTTTCTGAATGGCACCTGCGCAAATGATTGTTTTTACGTTAGGTGCTTCTTCACGAATGATCTCGGATGCATGTGCAAAGAATTTGCCAAGTTCTTCATATGTAGCACGTTTTGTAAAAGGGAACCAGTTTCCGGTACACTCATGATTAATGCGAAGCTCTATACGTCCAAACTTTTTCAAGTCACGTCCGATGGAACGAAGCTGTTCATCCGAAAGCTTCGGGTCCATTGTAAGTGTAAGAATTACGTCAATACCATGACTTCTAATATCTCTAATTTGTCTAAAAACCTCTGCATCAGAGTTTCCATTAAGCCCACCGCCGTAAGTAAAATAATCCTCATACGGGTAATCCCATGCAAAATGAACCTCTTTATCCTTATATGCAACGCTTGCACGTACCGGCCATGTAGGCTCATCCGGATAGTAACAGTACATAAGGTTTATGGCTCGCACCTTTCGCCCGACGGTATGAAGAATATAGTCCTGGCTGACATATTCTCCTCTTTCGCTTCCATCGCAAAGGTCAAGCGTATATTTTGCAGGACCGATATGGATTTTGTAAACTCTCTCGGGATTAACTGTTTTCATTCTCTTCTCCTTAAATCATCTCTTCGTTATGAGAGACATGCTGTTTTAAAAAATAAGCCGACATAAGTCGGCTTAATTTTATAATATTCATTTTTACTTTGCAACATCATCAAAGACATTCTTAAGAGCAGGATAAAGCTGTTTCCAAACCTGATATCTCTTCTCATACTTCTCAACAAGGTCTTTTTCGGGAGCAAGTGTCTCTTTAACCTTAACGATTTCACCTGCTGCTGTTGCAACATCCTTGTATTCTCCGCATCCAACTGCAGCAAGGATTGCTCCGCCGTAACCGGGGCCTTCTTCGCTGTTCATGATTTCTACGTTAACATTCATGATGTTTGCAAGAAGTCTTCTCCAAAGAGGGCTCTTTGCACCACCGCCTGTAGCACGGATTGTGTCAATCTTTACCCCAAGTGAACGGGCAATTTCAAGTGAATCACGAAGAGCAAATGTAACGCCTTCAAGAACAGCCTGTGTCATATCTGCACGAGTTGTGTCCATTGTCATGCCGATAAAGCTTCCGCGTGCGTTGGGATTGTTGTGCGGTGTACGCTCACCCATAAGGTAAGGAAGGTAATAAACGTGGTTATCGCCAAGTGCAGTAATAGCCTTCTGCTCCTCAGAGTAATCCTTTGTTCCGATGATTTCGTCCATCCACCATTTATTTGAAGAAGCTGCTGAAAGCATGCAGCCCATAAGGTGGTACTTGCCTGTAGCATGTCCAAACATATGAAGGGCATTGTTTTCATCAACTGCATAGTCATCGCAGGAAATGAAAACCGTACCGCTTGTTCCGAGAGAAACTATGCACATGCCATCAAGTGTTGTACCTGTTCCGATTGCGCCTGCAGCGTTGTCGCCTGCACCGGCAATAATTTTAACGTCCTTATTGAAGCCATACTTATCAGCAATCTCAGGCTTAATTGTACCAACAACTTCGTAAGACTCGAATACCTTTGCAAGCATATTTTCTGTTATGCCGCAAATATCAAGCATTTCCTTGGACCACTTACGGTTCTTAACATCAAGGAGAAGCATACCCGATGCATCGGAAACATCTGTGCAGAATACGCCTGAAAGAACGTATGCAAGATAGTCCTTGGGGAGCATGATTTTCTTGATTTTCTTGAAGTTCTCGGGCTCGTTTTCTTTAACCCAGAGAATCTTGGGAGCAGTAAAGCCTGTGAGTGCCATATTTCCGGTATATGCGGAAATTTTGTCACGTCCGATTGTTTTGTTGAGGTAGTCACACTCTTTAGTTGTTCTTCCGTCGTTCCAAAGGATGGCGGGACGGATTACGTTGTCATTCTCATCAAGGATAACAAGGCCGTGCATCTGGCCGCCGAAGCTGATGCCTGCCACATCCTTAAGATTAATCTTTTCGGAAAGCTTCTTTAAAGCTTCTTCCATACCGGAAACCCAGTCAAGAGGACTCTGCTCCGACCAGCCGGGATGAGGGAAGGAAAGACCGTACTCAGCACCTGCTGTGCCCTTAATTACGCCCTTCTCATCCATAACAACGAGTTTGATTGATGATGTTCCAAGATCAACGCCTAAATACAACATAATTTATCCTCCATTCATTGGATTATCATTCTTTAGCAAAAGAATAATTTATTCAAAGCAATTTTTCTATCCATATTTTATCAGGATATGTGAATTACTTATCATTTCTTTCGAACTTCGGGCGTCATTTTGGGTACGCCCATAGTATTACAAATCTATTTCCTTTGTCTGCCCAAGACATCCGTGATTAACTACCGCAAAAAACAGAGCATTGAGAGCTTTCCACAGTCCCGCACCGATTAATGCACCTATGAATCCGAAAAACATATCGTCCACATCGCACATATTCTTTCCAAGCACAAGCTGAAGAAGCTCCGCCGCAACGGGAAGTGCCAGGTAGGCAACGAGACGTATCGGCTGAAAGACGTTTTCCATTGCAGCCGAAAGGAGATAGCCGTACGGTACATATGTAATAAGTGCGGAGCCGATATACAAAGCAAGCAGTTCCCACGGAATCATATGGTCGATAACAGCTTCGATATATCCTGCAACCGTTGCGAACGGAATGAATTGATACCTGTCAGGGAAAGCAGCCGCCATATCCTTCAGAAATACTGTATACACTATGAACAGCACATATAACACTGCCATATAGATAAGCTGCTCACCGAAAAAATCACCGAACCCGTTTCTTTCCACGTCCTTTTCCCAAAGCGCTCCTATGCAGGATACAACAACGGGAATAAACAAGGTCACCGCTGCTTCCATGTTCAGGAAATCCATATTTCCATTGTAAAGTTTGAGCTTTGACAAAACGCAAAGAAGAACCGGCGCTGCAGATACAATAAGCATATAGGAGAATGTGCAAAAACATCCATCCGTATACTTATTGATAAAAACAGTTCCCGCTAAAACAACTATGGCAACGGGTATAAGGGTAAACGTGGCAGGTCCGAGAACGGCCTGGAATATAAGACAGGCTGCTGCCGCAAGTACTCCCGTTAGTGTTATTTTATTATAATCCTTGTCCATCAAAAAACTCCTTGGTACGTTTTCTAACAGTCTGAAGCGTAACATTCTCGTACGGATACCATTCCTTGGGGAACAGGCTGTTATACTGACGTTTTGTGAATCTGTCATCAAGCAGAAGAATTGCCCCGACATCTTCAACAGTACGAATAACACGGCCCGCGGACTGCATGACTTTATTCATTCCCGGGTAAAGATATGCGTACTCAAAGCCACTGTTGTTCTTTTCATCAAAATAATATTTAAATAATTCTCGCTCATAACCTACCGTCGGAAGGCCACACCCGACAACAACAGCTCCGGTAAGCCTGTCTCCGGTAAGATCGATTCCCTCGGAAAAAATGCCTCCCATAACGCAAAGCCCTATGAGTGTTTCCGAAGGCTCATTAATAAAGCTGTTAAGGAACTCCTCCTTGTCGCTTTCAGACATATCCCGTCGTTGAATAAGCAGCTTTGCCTGCGTTAATTCGGCAAGTATGCCGGCACAATCCTCAAGCATTTTGTAGGATGAGAAAAACACCATATAATTCCCGGTTTTTACGGAAGTGAAGTCCGCAATATAACGTGCGGTTTTTTCGTATTCTTCTTCGGACCTTTTGGAGTAGCGGGTTGTAACATCTCCTCCCACCATAATAAGGCGTTTCTCAGGTTTAAACGGAGATGGCGCATATATTGCATAATCATCATAGGCTCCGCCCAGCTGTTCCTTGTAATAGTCCATAGGAAGCAGCGTCGCACTGAACATTATTGCCGACTGGGTATTATCCAGTCTTTTTTTAAGCTTGCCCGCCGGTTCCATACAGCATAGTTTAAGCCTGAACCTTCTGTCAGGAAGAAAGTCCGTATATATGCGGTATGCCTCGTCCATATTATCATATACATCAAGGAATGTACGCACCTTAAAAAACAAATCAAGAACAATATCCTTTATTTCAGGTTCAAGCACGACATCCTCGAGAAAGTCCTCATATGCGCCCGCAAGCGAGAGGGCTTTATTATAAACCGCATCCGCATCATCCCAAACCTGGAAGTCCTCACATGCGTGTTTCATCTGCAAAAGAGCTTTATTGCAACCCTCGAGACAGCTTTCCATCCTCTTGCTTTTCCCGGCAATCGCTCGTTTTACTTCAAGAAAATCCTCTTTAACAAGTTCGGCGGAATACATTTCACGTGCACGCTCAAGAAGGTTGTGTGCTTCATCGATGAGAAACACATAATCATTCTTTTTCTCCTCGGCAAAATAACGTTTCAAGCTGGCGGTCGGATCAAAAGCATAGTTATAGTCACATATTATTGCATCAGCCCAAAGAGAAACATCCAGGCACATCTCAAAGGGGCAAACACTATATTTTTCCGCATAGCTGAATACAATGTCGCGGTTAATAGTCTCCTCATTATTCAGCATCTCAAATATACAATCATTAACCCGGTCGTAATGCCCTTTTGCACGTGGGCATGCACCGGGATTACACGAAGGCTTTTCAAGGATACAGCTCTTTTCCTTGGAAGTTATGGTAACAAAGCGAAATTTAAGTCCATTATCCGAAAGGAGCTTGAAAGTATCCTCCGCAACCGTTCTGGCAATTGTTTTTGCGGTAAGATAAAATATCTTACTGCTCTTTCCCTCACCAACAGACCACACCGCAGGAAACACTGTTGAAATCGTTTTTCCGACACCGGTAGGGGCTTCTATGAATAACTTCTTTCCACGGTTTATTGATTTATAAACACCGGAAACGAGTTCCCTTTGTCCATCTCTGTATGCAAAAGGGAACTTGAGGTTCTTAATGGTTTCGTTACGTTCACCTTTCCATTTCTGCTCCCAAAACAGCCACTTGGAATACTCTTTAACGACATTTATAAACCAGTCAACAAGCTCCGAAGTCTCATATTTTGTGGAAAAGCGCTTGATTTTCTCCGTTTCGACATTACAGTACGTAAGTTGCACGGTTATTTCCGGAAGCTCTTCAGCCTCGCCGTAAATAGCCCCATAGCACTTCGCCTGAGCCTCGTGTATAAAAACAGGCTCTTCCATGTGATCGACTGTCAGCCACGTTGTCTTAATTTCATCAATGGTAACACCACCTTCCTCGGTCAGTATACCATCAGCGCGTCCATCCACAACAAGCTCGATGCATTCGTCGTCCTGTTCAAGCAAAAATGTTTTTTTAAGGGGCACCTCAGCTTTATAGCCGACAGGCTGCCCCTTTTGAATCTTTTTATGTAGTCTTGTGCCCTCCTGCATCGCGTCGAAGTCAAAATGCGAGGAGGAATTGTCAATATCGCCGGAACGAAGAATAAACTCCACGAGATTCCGGACAGATATACTCTGTTTGGATTCACTCATGACTCAGCTCCGCTATTTTTTAATCCTTATGACAGGGCGTACGCCGTATGCGTACCAGGAAAGATCCGTCACAATCTGACCATCACTGTTGACAGCCTTTGTGTAACCGTCATCCTGATATGACCTGAGCCACCAATAATAATTTGCTTCTTCCGAATACTCCTCAGGCTTATGCGGACTATCCGCCGTATCCCATGCCGCTTTAGTCATGGTAGCCTTAAGTACATCATTTACTGCCTCGGGGTCAGTTATTTCAAGATATTCGCAAAGTTCCTCTTCCGTAAGCAGATATACCTTATTTGACGAAACATTATTGCCGTTTGGTGCAGAAATAATGCCTGCCATAATCTTTTTCTTTTCTTCATCGCTGAATGCAGCACCATAAAACGTTCCGTTCAGCCATACACTGAGATCGGAACTGTCCCACCGCTTGTACCACGATTCATTTTCACCGAATTGGTTCATAAATCGTGAATAGAGTATTTTAGTACTCATCAAAAGCACTTCCGTATCTGAAACTTCAAGAACTGTCCACTCTATAGGCTCTTTGCCGTTACTTGTATCGGCATCCTGCTCATAATGACCGAACTCAATGTTATCACCCTTTTGAGCGGTTTCAAGCGCGGTAGGAGTACATGTCGGTGTAGGCGTAGGCGTTTCCGTAGGTGTAGGCGTAGCGGTTGCCTTAACTTCCGGTGTCGGCGTTGTCGTTGCGGTAGGCCTTGGTGTTGCAGTAGGCCTCTTTGTAGGCGCAACGGTCGGTGTCCCGGTAAGCTTTATTACAATAAACGTTCCCGGTGTAGGGGATGCGTCAGGATAGTCGGTAGGAGTAGGAAGTGGTCTGTCCGTCTTTTCAGGTCTTGGTGTATTGGTCGGATGGTACGGCGTGGGCACCGGTGTCGGTGTCGGATTTGAAGGCTTAGAAGTTGCCTTGGGTGTAGGTGTCGGAGTTTTAGATGCCTTCTTTGTCGGAGTTGGTGTATTATCCTTATCCCCTGAGCTTGGGAAAAGCTCATCTATAGGCGTAAAACCGGAACCTTCTCCACTGTCATCTCCGCTCTGTCCGCCTTGCGAAGGAATTGTAGGCGTAGGAGTATCTGTAGCCTGCGAATTATGGCCCTGGTGACCGATTACAACCTTAACGGTCGGAGTGGCCTTAGGAGTCTGATAACCTGTATAGTGCTTATTCCCACAGCCACAAGCTGCCAGAAGAAATAAGACACCCGCAAATATGAGACTGTACTTAATTGTTTTTCTCAATCCGCTGCCTCAATCCTTATCAATTCTTAATCTCGATTATTTTGTAGCCGTCTATTGTATATGCAGGGAAATAGCTTGATGACTTGCCTGCAACCGACTGATAAATGCTGAGAACGGTACTGACATCAGCCAGCCCCGAGGGAACCACAACAGTAACATACTTTTCCGAAAGCTGTGCGGTAATAACTTCAGTAATTTCACTTTCACTGCCTGCCATAACGTCCTTGTAAGCGTATAATCTGTAAGACTTGTCATTGCAGGAATGAGTAAATGTTGACTCTGCAGTATGAGTCTTGTTAATTTCTTTATCGTCAAGTAAGAAGTATTTATAAAATGTATGGCCGGAAATATCTTTTCCTGTAACAGAATCAATAGGGTCATCCCACGTAAGATCGAGATTGTACCAGTTGTTGTCTATTTTAACCTGATTCCATGCGTGAGGGCCGCTGTCTGCCCTGCCTGTAATTACTTCAGCATCCACTCCGTTTATAACCATAAAGAGCATAAATGCTTCCGCATAGCCGTCACATACTGCTTTACCGTTCTTAAGAAGTCCGTAGGCCTTGTGTGAAGATGATGACGCATCAGAATCATAAGCGCAGTGAGTAATAATGTATGTGTAAACAGTGTAAACCTTTTCAATATCGGACATTCCGGAAAGACCAAGTTCTAAAGACAATCTCTTCACTTCGGAAAGTGTCCACTTTTCATTTTTGGAAAGCCCGGACTCGTCTCCTGTACGTATGGCTGCAAGAAGATTTCCCGCTGCCTTTGTTTCTATATTTGTGAAGCAGAGCACTATACCGTTTGCATAAATGCCACTTCGTGAATAGTCAATGGAAAGGGATGTGATTTCAGGATAAAGTTCCATGTAGTACTCGGGAGTGTGCATTATTGACTGGTCCGAATACAAAATGGGAAACAGGGAATATGACTGTGCTGCAGAGCTTACAAGAGCATTCGCTTTCTTCTCACTGTCACAGTAAATGTAAAGCCCTTCAGGAGTAGACTCACCCATAATGCTGTTGTACCTTCTTAAACGTGCCACAATGGAACTGACAGTATCATTTGTGCCATTGCCGGCGAGCTTTGTCGGAACGGGTGTTGCAGTAACACTCTTTGCTTCTTTTTCCTTCTGGGTATTGGTATGATGCTCTGAAGGCACCCTCGTGGTGGGCTCAGATGTAGGAATAATTTCCTCTGTTGATTTATTTAAAAGGGCTTCGGAATAAACAAAAGAAAGTGCCTCACGCGTGGGCGTAGGTACGATATCTGATGCTCCGCCCATATAAACAGGGTCGTCCGTACAGCCCGCGGAAAGCGTGACAAGCACAGCGAGAATAAGCATCAATATAATGTTTTTTTCCGTTTTTTTCTTCATCCCGATTTATGCTTCCAAAAGCACCTTCTCAAGCTCTCTTTGAGCCTGTTCGTATCCTGTAAAAACAATACCCTTAATACCGGCTTTTTCACCACCGGCAATGTTTTCAGGCCTGTCATCTATAAAGACACATTCTGAAGCGTTCAATTTAAACTTTTTTAAGAACGCCTCATAAATTCCTGCTTCGGGCTTGCACATGCAAACTTCATAGGAAACAAGCCTTCCGTCCGCAAGATTTATAAATTGCAAATGCCCGTTTTCAAGGCATTTATTAAAAGATGTTCTTCCATAATTCGAAAGGATGTAGACCTTATAACCCCTTGCTTTCAGGCTATTAATCCAATCTTCGGAGTAGTCGTAATCTATAACAATTTCACCGACATATGAAAAGAACTCTCGTATTTTATCTGCATGCTGCGGAGCTCTTTTACAGCACGCTTCGATAATTTCTTCATCGCTTAAAAGGCTTCTGTCGAACTCATTCCACATACCGCTGCCTGTTGTTGCGGCAGCCATCTCATCGAAGTCCTTTCCGTAGACTCCGAGTTTTTCATGGAAAATATCTTCCCAGCAGAAATGTCCGAGCACATTGCCTATATCAAGGATAATGTTCTTAATCATTATCAGTCCTCATCATCAAGCTCGCCGGCAAGTTCTTCGAACTCAGCTTCGTCGAGCATCTCGTCAAATGCGTCAGCAACGATTTCAAACTCTTCGTCACTTTCAATGTTGTCGATTTTGATGTCATCAAGGTTTGTCACGTCACAACGGTAAAGCTTGATGTCTTCGTCTTCCGAAGCATCCTCTTCAAGAAGTGCGATATAGTCACGTGTTGTATTATTGTCTATTTTAACAGGAAAGATGGAAATGACGTCGTATGTAACTTCTCCGATACCATCAAGATCCAAAACTACCTGCTCAAGATTAATGTCTTCTTTCTGTTTAGCCATTTCAGCCTCCTTACAGCTGTAGAACATTCTGTTTCGGGTATAACGCGCATAAGCGCATAGTGAATTTGATTATACAATAAAAAACGCCTCTACACAAGGCGTTTTTATGTTTTATAAAATTTTTCTAAACTTACTTTCCGGCATGCCTGTTAGCCTGCTTAACAATCTTCTCGGCTACCTTGTAGGACACTGCTCCGTTAGAGTTTATAACCGCACAGTCAATTGTTCCTTCGCGTAATCCACCAAGATACATAAGCACCTCAGGGTCATCATGAGGCTTACCCTGGAATCTCTTGTAAATTGACTCCTCACCGAATTTGAGCATCTTCTCGGCAAGCTTAGAATCCTTTGAAAGTTCAAGAAGCGAGGATGAAAGCGTATAAGGATTGCTTCCGGCTGCATTAAAATCAATGTGCGGATCACCTTCATCACCATCAGCCAGGTAATATTTTCTGACATTCATCGATTCAATGGCAGCTGCCTCGGAAATTACTTCCAATTCTGCCTTTTCATAGCCCGATGCACTTCTCTTTATATCAACATTCTCCGAAAGCCTGATATCTGCCGACGAAGCTGCGGCAAGGATTGCGTATTCCCCTTCAGGAACAACATAAGCCCTGTTGTTAACATCATATATAGCGAAGCTTCTTGCATCAAGTACTACTGTTACTTCAGCGCACTCTCCTGCCTTAATGAAAGGCTTCGCAAAGCCCTTGAGTTCCTTCACGGGACGACCGTTGAAGTCACCTCGCGCAATTTGGTTTTGCGGATTCTGTACGTAAATCTGAACGGCCTCGTAACCGTCTCTGTCGCCGGTATTTTTAACTGTAAGTGTTACTTTGCATTCAAGAGGCTTTTCTCCTCTCTCAACCTTTAAATCACTATATTCAAAACTCGTGTATGAAAGACCGTATCCAAAGGGATATGCCGGATCAACCTTCTTTGTGTCGTAATATCTGTATCCAATAAGAACGCCTTCATTGTAATCAACATTCTTTTCACGGCTTCCAAAACTTCCGAAAGCAGGTGTATCCTCAATTTTAACAGGGAATGTTTCAGCAAGCTTGCCCGAAGGATTTGTTTCGCCTGTAAGTATTGAAACTGCTGCCTCACCTGTGGCCTCGCCGCAAAGATACATGTGAAGTATAGCCTTTACCTTGTCTCTGAAGGGGATGTCATAGGGTGCACCGCTGAAAGATATAAAAATGATATTTTGATTCTCTTCATATATTCTGTCAAACACACGAAGCTGATTATCCTGCATTGAAAGAGTTGTGCGGTCGTAACCCTCGCCTTCTGCCAGATCCGTAAGGCCACCAAAGAAAATGACGGGGCAATCCGTGTTCTTCACAAGCTCGGAAGCTTCCATCTCGAGCTGAATATCACGCTCATTTGAATCAACTCTGTAGCCGGGAGCAAATTTAACCTTTATTCCTTTCTTTTCAAATGCTTCTATCGCGTTAATATATTCAGGAACATTTATATGACTGCTGCCACCTCCCTGAAAACGCATCGTTCTGGCAAGTTCTCCGACAACAATGACTTCTGCAGGATTTTCAAGAGGAAGTGCTCCGTCATTTTTCAGAAGAACAGCGCATTTCTTAGCCACACTGACTGCTGTTTCATGATATTTGTGAGACTTCTTTAACCTTCCCTTAGGGTTGTATTTCTCAACAAGCGCCATCATTCTGTCTGCAGCTTTATTAACATCTATTTCATCAACAAGACCCTCTGCATACTGTTTCTGCATTTTTGCGGGATGTACTCCTCTTGATGAAGGC
>JAZQQJ010000036.1:0-17218 GCA_045629005.1 Lachnospiraceae bacterium | reverse complement strand
GAATACAGCTGATTACATTAAGAAGATTAATCTTCTTGATACAAAGGGCATTGACAAAGTTCTTGAATTAACAAATGCTTATGCAAAGGTATATGGCAATCTTACTGCTGATGATTTATATATCTCGGAGAAGATTCCTTTTGGTTTCAACTATGTTGATAAGTCATTATATGTTGAGCACTACAACGATTCTATGGGTGAGCACGGTTCACACGTTGCAGGTATCGCAGCAGCTAACCGTTACCTTGAGACCGAAGACGGAGCATTCGTTGATGCTCTTGATACAGTTTGCGTAGCAGGTAATGCTCCCGACGCACAGGTACTTGTTATGAAGGTATTTGGTGTTGGTGGCGGTGCATATGACTCTGATTACATGGCAGCTATCGAAGACGCTATCCTTCTTGGATGTGACTCCGTTAACCTTTCACTTGGTTCAGCTGCTCCCGGTTTCACAACAAGCACATCTTATCAGTATGTTATGGACAAGCTCACATCCAGCGAGACAGTAGTAGCTATGTCTGCAGGTAACAATGGTGCTTGGGCAGATAACACATTCACAGGTGTTCTTTACAACAACGATGTAAACTTCATGACAGGCGGTCAACCCGGTTCCTTCACAAACAGCCTTACAGTTGCATCTGTAGAGAACTATGGTTATGTTACAAACGCTTTCGCTGTTGATGGTGTAAACTATTCCTTTAATGAAAGCACTGAATATGGCAACAAAGCAATTGCTACACTTACAAACGGCGAAGATGAAGCTGAATTTGATTACATCTTTGTTGATGGTGTTGGTGTTGAAGAAGACTTTGCGGGTATCGACCTTACTGGTAAGGTTGTATTTTGCTCGCGTGGTACAACAAGCTTCTTTGAGAAGGCTAATGTTATTGCTTCAAAAGGCGCAGCAGCAGGTATCATCTATAACAACCAGGATGGCAAAATTGGTCTTAACCTTACAGGCTATGAGTACTCAATGCCTTGCGTATCCATCACACAGGCTGATGCTGTAGCTATCCGTGCTATTTCCGAACCCGCTGTTACAGAAGCAGGCCTTACATATTATACAGGTAAGATTACTGTTCTTGGACATCTTCTTCCTGTTCTTGACAACAAGGATACATTCACAATGAGTGATTACAGCTCATGGGGTGTTCCCGGAAATCTTTCCTTAAAGCCTGAAATTACTGCACCCGGCGGAATGATTTATTCACTCGCAGGTTACTACTATGACAGCCAGAGTGGAATGTATGCAGGCGGACATGACCAGTACGAGCTTATGAGCGGTACATCCATGGCTGCTCCTCAGATTACAGGTATGATGGCTGTTCTTAAGCGCTTTGTTAAGGAGTCCTGGAGTTACAGTTATAGTAGATTATCTAATCGTACTATTGCGCAGTCACTTCTTATGTCGACAGCAACGCCTATGGTTGCTGAAGGCAATTATGTTTATTCAGTATTCGAACAGGGTGCAGGTCTTGCAAATCTTGAAGATGCATTAAAGGCAGCTTCCTTCATTATCATGGATGAGAATGCTACAGTTTCTGCAGCAGATGGTAAGGTCAAGGCTGAACTTGGTGATGATCCTGAGAAGACAGGCGTTTATACATTTGGCTTCGACATTACAAATATTTCAAAAGTTTATCATAAGTATCAGCTTGATGATTATGTATTCACACAGGTTACAGATGGAGAAATGCTCTATGGTGATACATGGGGCATTGATGCAGACGTTACATTTATAGTTGATGGAAAGAATGTTTCAGACGTTCAGGAAGAGGCAAATCCCTTCATTGCGACCGTAGAATCTTATACTGAAACGGTTAAAATAGCATACAATAACTATATTGTTTTAGTAGAAGAACTTGAGCATAATAAAGCTTTAGCTGAAGAAACTCGTATTGCTATAAGCGAAGCTGAGTATGAAGTTGCTGTCGCTCTTGAAGCATATACACGTGCTCAGGAAGCACTTGTTATTGCTACTGCTAATCGTGGAACAAGTGCGGGTGAAAAAGCATATAAGGCTGCTAAATCAGATGCGGCTTATGCATTTAGTGCATATTCAAATGCACAGAAGGTTTTATCTAATGCAAAGAAAACACTTAAGAATCTTGAAAGTACAATTGTTGCTCAGGAAAAAACCTGCGCGTCTAAGTTAGCAACATACGAGTCTTATACAAAGAAGCTTGAAAAGGCTATCCAGCAGGCAGAAGCTTGGCAGCCTTCAGTTGCTAAGAACGAAATCAGAGTTAACAAGGACCAGACAGTTCATGTTGACGTAGAAATCGCTCTTACAGCTGAAACAAAGGAACTCCTTGATGAGTTCTATCCTAACGGAGCATATGTTGAAGCATACATCTTCCTTGATTCCGAAGATGAGTCATCTTCACACTCCATCCCTGTTCTTGCTTACTATGGTAACTGGACAGATCCTTCAATGTTCGAAAAGGGTTCTTACCTTGAGTATCTTTATGCATTCAACGGCATTGAATTAACACAGGACGAGGTTTCAAGTCTTGACTTCGAAGAGTGGGAAATCGACACACTTACATATGATTTGGCTAGCCTCCTTTACATGTATGGCTACCTTGATTTCGCAGACCTTTATATGTTCTTCGTAAAGGCCGGTATAGAGATTCCTTACCTCTATGAGTACAACGATCTCTATGCAAACGCTTTCACAATTACAACAGTTGATGATGGTGAAGAGTATTACTTCGGTGACAACATGTTTGAATATGATGATGCTTATGATCCTGAAAGAGCTGCAATGAGCAGCATTTCCGGTGACTTCATCGACAGCGTATACTTTACACTTATCCGTAGTGCTGCACAGCGTGCTATTATCATCAGCAATGCTGAGACAGGCGAAGTTTACTCCTATAAGACATATGGTTCACAGGCATCCGCATACTGGAGCGATAACCAGCAGTCATGGTTCAATACAGAGTCCAGCCTTGGCATTAACTGGAAGGGTACAGATGCAGAAGGTAACGCTCTTCCTGAAGGCACAAAGGTTGATATTACTCTTGTAGCAGTTCCTGAGTACAGTGTTGACGCAAATGGCAACATCGACTTTGCTTCACTTGGTGATGGCGCATTCTTCTCAACATCTCTTACAATTGATAACACAGCTCCTGAAATCAAGTCTATTGGTACAGGCGAGGAGTATGGTTGGACAGACGCAGAAGAAGAGACAGATCTCATCCTCATTACTGCAGAAGATAACAGAAATGTAGCAGCAATTTATCTCTATGCTGAAGACGGCGAAGATCTTATTGAAACAGTACCTTGTGGAAACAAGAAGGCAGCAGCAGTCTTCTCAGAACTTGAAGCAGACATCTACCTTGTACAGGTTTGGGATTATGCCGGCAACGCTTCAACATACCGTGTATTCCTTAAGACTGAGCCTGCAACAGAAGTTGAGAGCATTGAGCTCAACACAGATGAACTTTCACTCATTAAGAACAACAAGGGCCAGCTTATTGCTAATGTTCAGCCTACAAACCTTCTCGACCGTTCCGTAATCTGGGTATCTTCAGATGAGACAATTGCCACAGTTGATGAAAACGGTGTTGTAACAGGTGTTGGTCTTGGTGAATGTATCATTGGTGCATTCGCAGCAGCAGATCCTGATTTCTATGCAATGTGCTATGTATCAGTTATTGAACTTGACTACGACCTTAACTGCGTAGTTTGGGATGAAAATGGTGAAGTTTGGTTCAGCGAAATCAACACAACGTCTATCCCTGAGTACAAGAAACTCACAGAAGTATCCACAGATGCAGCTATCAATGGCGTTGCATATGGTCCTGATTGGGAAACAATCTATGCTTCAGACCTTGATACATCTTCAGGTTCATCAATGATTTATACTGTTGATCCTACAACTCTTGATGTTAATCCTGTAGGCCTTTCAAGCATTGCTTACACAGACATCGCAGAAGCTCCTCATCTTACAGGACTTATCGGAACATACTTCAACTACGTTGTTCTCATTGATCCTGAAACAGGTGATTATGAAGGCGCATTCAATTACTGCTCAAATGACCTTGTAGGTATTACATACATTGGTTCACAGTATCATTCGGGCTATGGTGCATACCTTGATATGTACTATCTCCTTGACTCTGAAGGTAACATTTACTTCGATGCATTCATCGGATTTGGTGGAAGGTACACCTACTTCTTCGGCGAAGACGATGCACTTTATGCTTCAACAGGTATTTCCTGTGATACACCTTACTTCCAGTCCTTCTACTTTAACGGAGATTATACTTTCATCGCAAACTTCAATGATGCTGCTAATTGTGTAGCTCTTTATGCTATTGATACAGAGTACACAGGAGCTATGTATCTCCTTGGCACATTTGGTGATGGTGTATGGCCTGTAGCAGGTCTTAACGAGCTCTATCTCCCTGATGCTGACTTCGCAGCAGCTAAGGGCGCAGCTTTTGAGACAGCTGAAATTAAGGCTGAAGTATCCACAGAAGCAATTGAAAAGGTTGAGTTCAAAGCACTCAGCAAATAATAGGCACAACGATTTATAACAACAATTCGTCATCCTGGGAGTAAATTCCCGGGATGACATTTTTTAATATCATTATTTTGAGCGCATGAGAAAAATGATGATTGGCGAATAGCGAGAAGCCTCGAATTTATAATTCCATTATTGACTTTCCTTCTGTTCTGCGGTAAATATCAAAGCATGAAGGAACGTGTTTACACCAATCCACAAGACGAGCTCGAAGCTCGCGCAAACAGATATTCAGCCAAAGGTCTGACGGCAATGACCGCACTTATTATCCTTTGCTGGGTGCTTACTTTGTGCAACTTTTTCATTATCAGCAAAACTGTAATGACTCAGGTTGCACTTATTTCTGTATGTTTCTTTCTGATTCTTATAACCTTGCTGGTTATGAAGGATAATGCCAAGCCCTGGCTTAAATATGTTATTTTGTCGATAATATGCATTTTGGTCGCTATTATTGCCGGGGTTCTTTCCTTCCATGCAGTTCTTTTGTATGTACTTCCAATCGTTTTTGCAGGTCAGTATACCAAGAAAAGCGTAGTGTGGTTCACGTACGGTATTAATGTTATAACTATGGCGGTCAGCGAGATTTTTGCCTTTTACTTTGGACTTTGTGACCTGAATATTCTTTTTGAGAGCATGGGTGATCATGAACACTTTATGCAGATAGTAAATAACGGTTTTCAGGGGCTTTCGTTAAATGCTAATCCGGTTTTTGTCATTCTTGTCTATGCAACAGTCCCGAGAGCAATTATTATCGGTATGGTGGCAATTCTTCTTTCCTACATAAACGAAAAAGGACGTGCGGAAGCAGCGCAGATGGCAAGGCTTAAGACAAGCTCGGACCTTGATTTCATGACGGGCTGTTATAATAAAAACAAATTTTCTGAAATGGCTGAAACATATTATAAAGATGTAAAAAATGTTTCGGCTCTTTATTGGGATTTGAACAATCTTAAAAAGACAAATGACGAGAAAGGTCATAAGGCCGGAGATGCGCTTATTACAAGGCTTTCACAGGTGCTGCTTGCGAGGGCGGGTGATGATGCCAAGGTTTACAGGCTTGGTGGTGATGAATTTCTTGTCATTATTGAAGATCCATCGGTTGTCGAGGAAGAAGCATTTAAAAAAGATGTTGAGAAAATGCTTGGAGACCGTGAAAGATTTGATATCTCCGTTGCCTACGGTTCAGCAAGAGGCGCGGGAGAAGCTATATGTGATGTCGTGAACGAGGCAGATAAACGCATGTACGAAAACAAGCGTATTATGAAGGGAGAGGCGTAATGAAAGACAAACGTCTTCACGAAACGGTTGACAAAATAAGGGATTCAGTTGCGTTTAAAGTACTTGTATGCATATTCGGAGGGCTTGTTTATTCTATAGGCTGTAATATTTTTGTGAGACCTCTTGGACTTTTTAACGGCGGCGTTGTCGGATATTCACAGCTCCTTACACATTTTGTGGAGGAAAGCCTTGGAAGGACTACAAACCTTTATGCTATTTGTTATGTAGTGCTGAATATTCCGTTGTTTATATTGGCTTTCTGCGGGATAAGCAAACGCTTTTTCTTCCGCACAATACTTGGTGTAGGCAGTATCACAATATTCGGCTATCTTATTCCGACACTGACGGAGCCCATTATCGATAACGTGCTCACATGTTCTATTATTGGTGGCATGTTTACCGGTATCGGATCGGGAATAATCCTTCTTGCCGGCGGATGCGGCGGGGGAATGGATATCGTTGGCGTATGGCTTTCCAAAAAGAAACCGGACGGCTCTGTGGGAAAAATCAGCATTCTTTGTAATCTTGTATTGTATGTGATTCTGTTCTTTGTGTTTGACTTTGAAACGGTGCTCTATACCGTTATTGTTGCGGTTGCAAGTTCAATTTCCCTCGACAGGGTTCACTACCAGAACATCACCTCCGAGCTTATGATTTTTACGAAAAGAGCCGGATTGGATAAATTTCTTATAGGTGAGCACAGGCGCGGTATTACGGAGTGGAACGGTGCAGGTGCATTTACAGACCAGGAAACCCACATCCTTGTTACATGCGTCAGCAAGTACGAGGAACATGAATTTATTGAGCAGATTAAACAGTACGATCCTCAGGCTTTTGTTATTATTAATGAGCACGTGAGAATAAGAGGCAATTTTGAAAAGCGAATGTAATTCGGAAAACAGAACTAATGAACTGAAAGAACGTGCAAAGGACATTTTAACTATTCTTGATGAGCAGTATGGAACAGAGATGTATTGCTTTCTGGAGTATAAAAATGCTTACGAGCTTCTTGTCGCAACCATTCTTTCAGCTCAATGCACGGACAAAAGAGTTAATGTCGTTACAAAACATCTTTTCAAAAAGTACCCTGATGTTTTTGCACTCTCTAAAGCAGATGTCAGTGAACTCGAAGAAGAAATACGAGAAGTTGGCTTCTTTAGGGCAAAAGCTAAAAATCTGATTGCGTGCGCAAAGCTCCTTGTTGAAAAACATAATGGTGAAATACCTTCTGAACTGAAGCAGCTGACAGAGCTTCCGGGTGTGGGCAGGAAAACCGCGAATGTAATACGTGGGAATGTATATCACATACCGAGCGTTGTTGTGGATACGCATGTAAAAAGAATAACAAAAAGACTCGGCCTTACAGAGAATACCGAGCCTGAAAAAATAGAATTCGATCTTATGAGAGTCTTACCGGAAGATCACTGGATTCTTTGGAATCTGCATATCATAACGTTTGGAAGAGCGATATGTACGGCTATACATCCGAAGTGTGAGCAGTGTTTTCTGAAGCACTACTGTCAAGAATCGCATTAAGGTCATTAAGCAGCTTTTTCTTTGTCATCGAATTGAGGGCTTCTGCCTTTTCGATGACTTTTTTTATGTCTTCATTTCTGCTTTGCTCCTTATAAATGCTTGCGAGAAGTGTATAGTTTGCGGAAATATCTGTATTAATATTCATACCGAACTCGAGTACTTCTGCTGCTTTATCCTTGAGGCCTTCATCGTTCAGGAGACGTGCATACTTGTATATAAGTCTGACGAGCTTCATATAGTTGTTGTCATACTCTGAAAGCGTGTCAAGATTGGCAGTGCCGTAGGTCAGCTTTAAGTCGGTATTTGTAATGCCCGTGAAGTTCACAATTTTCTTGTCGGAAAGGCTTAGAAGTTCAGCTTCGGTACTTCTAATTTCTTCTGAATCAAGCTCTGTAGGGGTTGATAAACAAGGGGGAATTGTGATAAAATCAAGGTTTGAGATATCTTTTTTACGCGTTGTGTTTGATTTTGCTTCCTTTGCAAGAAATGCTTCTGTTGCCTCACGGCTTTCACGTTCTGCTTTTCTTGGACCAAAATTTATTAAAATAACAATCGCTATACTTATGATAAAAAATACAGGTATCATATTACATATGCCTCTTTGTCTGAAAGGAGTTTTTATGAAAAAGAAGACCAGAAAAATCGTATCCGGAGTTATCGTAGCCATCCTTGTGCTTTGTATGATTATTCCGCTTCTTGCAAGCGTATTATAATCAAAAGCCATTAATCAGTTTAAGAAAACATAAGGGTTTTGTCAACGATGAACATTGGTAAGCTTGCGGAAAGTGCTCTTAAAAGGAGTGTAATCCGCGATGTGAAAAAACTGAATAAAGAAAGTAATGCCGGTGTCGGAGTTGATGCTTCCAAATGCGGAAACACATTCGTTTCTACGCAGTGTCTTTCCGGAAATGAGGAAGGCATTACAGAACTTACAATCTACAGAGCGGTTAATTCCCTGGCTGCTGCAGGTGCACGAGCGGAAGCAGTTACCCTTACTCTTGCGCTTCCTTGTGAAGATGCGGAAAACGTCGCAAAGCGAGCGATGCGTGAGGCTGCCCGAGCCTGTGCGCAGGCAAATGTGAACTTAATATCGGGAAATACCATTGTTACAGCAAATAATGCGTTAACTGTCAGTGCAACAGCGCTCGGAAGAAATGTCGTGCTTTACGCGAAAGAGAATGCGTTCAGCTCTGACAAGGCTGAGCCTGCTGCTGTGGAGTGCATCACAGCGGAGGGTAAAGTACTTGTAATGCTCGGTTATACAGGTTGTGCAGGCGCAGCGATGCTTGCGAAGGAGCATAAAAAGGAACTTACCCAAAAGCTTCCGGAAGACTTCATCGATAAGGCGATTGACAGCTTTGATGAAAGCCTTTGCTCCGAAAAGGCATTCGAGTTATTTGCAAAAACTTCTGCTATCGTTCATGATGTCGAAGACGGCGGAGTTTTTTCAGCCATATGGGAGCTTTGCGAACGCGAGGGCGTAGGATGTGAGGTCAATGTAAAAGACATCCCAATTAAACAGGTTACTGTTGAAATCTGTGAGCGTTTTGATATTAATCCTTACATTATGCGGGGCGATGGTGCAATGCTTGCCATAGTCGCAGATACACCCGAAGCACGCGCGTGCGGGGCTGTTATAGGAAAGATTACCAAAGACAATTCAAGAGTTGTCGTAATCGGCGAGGAAAAGCGTTTCCTGGAGCCGAACAGAACTGATGACTATTACAATATTACTAAATAAGAGGTTCAAAATGAGAGAGAAGATTTTACATGCAATAGCGAAGAATTCCAAAATATCTACAAAAGACCTTGCCCTTATGCTTGGCGCATCTGAGCAGGAAGTTGCCGATGAAATTAAAAAGATGGAAGAAGAGAATATCATTTGCGGTTATCCGACACTTATCAACTGGGATTTTGCAAATGACGACAGAGTTACAGCCATTATTGAAGTAAAGGTTACTCCTCAGAGAGGACGTGGCTTTGATAAGATTGCAGAGCGCATATACCGTTTCGACGAAGTAAGTGCAGTATACCTCGTTTCCGGCGGCTTTGACCTCGCTATTACTGTTGAAGGAAAATCGATGCGTGAAGTGGCAAGCTTTGTTTCCGATAAGCTTGCTCCGCTGGAAGCAGTTCTTTCCACATCAACAAACTTCGTACTTAAAAAATATAAGGAGAACGGGATGCCTCTTGTAGGCGAGGTCCAGAATGATGAGCGTATGCTCATCACACCGTAATATCCCTGTGATTTAATATGAGAGATCCGTTAAATGCAAAGGTCCGGGATATTAAACCTTCGGGCATCAGAAAGTTTTTTGATATAGTCAGTGAAATTAAGGGCGCTATCTCCCTCGGTGTTGGTGAGCCTGACTTTGATACCCCCTGGCACATACGTGAAGAAGGCATTTACGCACTTGAAAAGGGGAAGACCTTCTATACATCCAATGCAGGTCTTCTTGAGCTTCGTGAGGAAATTACGAATTATCTATCCAGACGTTATGACCTTCATTATGACCCTAAAAACGAAGTGCTTGTTACCATCGGTGGCAGTGAAGCCATTGATGATGCTTTGCGTGCAATGATTGATGAAGGCGATGAAGTGCTTATTCCCGAGCCTTGTTACGTTTCATATGTACCCTGCGTAAAGCTTGCCGACGGTGTTCCCGTTACCATCAACCTTAAAGAAGAGAATAAGTTCAAGCTTACAAAGCAGGAACTTCTTGACGCAATTACAGACAAAACAAAAATCCTTATTCTTGCCTTCCCCAATAATCCTACGGGCGGCATTATGACCCGTGAGGATCTCGAGGCAATCAGAGAAGTCATCATTGAAAAGGATCTTTTTGTTATATCCGATGAAATCTATTCAGAGCTGACATACGGCCGCGAACATGTTTCCATTGCAAGTCTTCCGGGCATGAGAGAGAGAACAATCGTTATTAACGGCTTTTCAAAGTCATATGCTATGACAGGATGGAGACTTGGTTATGCATGCGGTCCCGAAGAAATTATCAAACAGATGATAAAGATTCATCAGTTTGCTATCATGTGTGCACCTACAACATCACAGTGTGCAGCAATCGAAGCATTGAAGAACGGTGATGACGATGTTGCACGTATGCGAGAGGCTTATGATGAGAGAAGACATTACCTCGTAACGAGACTTAATGCCATGGGACTTCATACCTTTGAGCCTGAAGGGGCATTCTATGTGTTCCCATCTGTTAAGGAAACAGGTATGACATCTGACGAATTTGCGACGCAGCTCCTTATGGAAGAAAAGGTGGCCGTTGTTCCGGGAACCGCTTTTGGTGATTGCGGCGAGGGCTTCCTTCGTATTTCCTATGCATACTCCATCGAGAATTTAAAGACTGCCTTGGACAGAATCGAAGTCTTTATGGAGCGTCACAAAAAATGAATATAGTATTATTGGAGCCCGAAATACCTTCAAATACAGGAAATATCGGGCGTACCTGCGTTGCTACAGGTACAACGTTACATTTGATAAAGCCGCTGGGCTTTGACATTTCGGATAAAGCCGTGCGCCGTGCCGGCATGGATTATTGGAAGAATCTTGATCTCCACGTATATGAAAACTACGAGGAGTTCCTTGAAAAAAACAAATATCCGAAGGTCTATATGGCCACGACAAAAGGACAAAAAGTTTATACAGAGGCCGAGTTTGAGCCTGATTCATACATAATGTTCGGTAAAGAAAGCGCAGGCATTCCCGAGGAAATCCTTATGGCAAACAAGGATACATGCATAAGAATTCCGATGATTGGGGAAATTCGATCTCTTAATCTGGGAAATTCTGTAGCTATCGTTCTTTATGAGGCACTCAGACAGCAGAACTTCTGCGGAATGAACAAGTGCGGCGAGCTTCATCATCATAAATGGATTGATGTAAAATGAATGAAAGAGCATTAAAAACACTTGAATACAATAAAATAATCGGTATGTTGGCCAATTACGCCGGCTCTGCACTCGGAAAGGCTAAGTGCGAGGAACTGCTTCCGATGACTTCTCTTGAAGACATAAAAAAGGCGCAGAGTGAAACGCGTGATGCATTACAACGTATATATAAGAAAGGCAGCCTCTCATTTAACGGTGTTCCGGACATAAGAGGTGACATTAAGCTCCTTGAAGTGGGCTCAAGCCTTCTGGCTTCGGAACTTCTGAAAATAAGCTCGGTGCTTACTGCTACACTTCGAGTAAGAAGTTTTGGTTACAGCGGTGCGGAAAACGAAGAAAAGGATTCCCTTTCGGAGCGATTTGAACTCCTTGAGCCCGTTTCCGTACTTAATAATGAAATACAGCGTATCATCATTTCGGAGGAGGAGATTGCGGATGACGCAAGCCCTGAGCTCAAGAGAATACGCCGTCAGATGTATCTCACAAATGAGAAAATTAGAGAACAGCTGAACAAAATAGTAAATAATAAAGACACCCAGGGACAGCTTCAGGACAATATTATTACCATGCGTAACGGCAGATATTGCCTTCCTGTTAAGAGTGAGTATAAGGCAAGCTTTGACGGAATGATTCATGACCAGTCTGCCAAAGGTTCCACCATATTCATTGAGCCGGCAGCGGTTGTTAAGCTCAATAATGAGCTTACGGAGCTTTCGTTAAAGGAAGCAAAAGAAATAGAAAAAATACTTGCTGAACTTTCTGCGGAGGCAGGCAAGTATACCGAAGCGTTGAAGTACGACATCGCAACGCTTACGGAACTTGATTTTATTTTTGCAAAGGGTACGCTTGCAAAGGTTATGAAAGCAAGTGAGCCCGAGATTAATGACAAAGGCTACATTAACATTCACAAGGGACGTCATCCGCTCATAGATAAGTCAAAGGTTGTTCCGATTGATGTTTATGTTGGTGACGAATTCTCCTTGTTAATAATTACAGGTCCGAATACAGGCGGTAAGACGGTTACCTTAAAGACGGTCGGACTCTTTACCCTTATGGGGCAGGCGGGGCTTCACATACCTGCTCAGGACGGGAGCAAGCTCTCTGTTTTTAAAGAAGTTTATGCAGACATAGGTGACGAACAGAGCATTGAACAGAGCCTTTCTACGTTCTCTTCGCACATGGTAAATATTGTCAGGATTCTCGAAAAGGCGGATGCGGATTCTCTTTGTCTGTTTGATGAACTTGGCGCGGGCACAGATCCTACCGAAGGTGCCGCCCTTGCTCAGGCAATACTTCAGACGCTCCATAATCGCGGGACGCGTGCACTTGCAACGACGCATTATGCTGAATTAAAGATATATGCGCTTACAACTCCCGGAGTATCAAATGCGTGCTGTGAGTTTGACGTAGAGACGTTAAGGCCTACATACAGGCTCCTTATCGGTATTCCCGGCAAGTCCAATGCCTTCGAAATTTCGAGAAAGCTCGGACTCACAAATGACATAATAGATATGGCGTCTTCATTCATCGGAACGAAGGACAAAAGCTTTGAAGATGTCATTTCCGACCTTGATATGCGCCGTGTAAAGCTTGAAAAGGACGAAATGGCAGCTGCACAGGCAAAGAGTGATGCGGAGAAGCTTCGCAGCCGCTTTGCCGAGAAAAACGAAAAGCTTGATGCCGCAAGGGATAAAATACTTCGCGAAGCTAATGAAGAGGCAAGGAACATCGTTCAGGAGGCCAAGGAATATGCTGATGAAGCTATAAAGCGTCTGAACAAGATGGGCGCCGACTTCAATATGGCCGATTTGGAACGTGAAAGAACGGCTCTTCGTGACCGAGTTGGAGCCAACTCCAAGGCAATGGCTGTAAAGCGTAAGGAAGAGCATGCTGAGGATGATACAACAGAAATAAAGCTCGGAGATGTGGTTCTTCTTTTGAACCTGAACATTGAAGGTGTTGTTACCGCTCTCCCGGATTCAAAAGGAATGCTTGGCGTCCGGGCAGGTGCTATGCAGACAAAGGTTAACCGCAAGGATATCAAGTGGATATCAAGAGCGGTTAAAGAGGCTTCGACAAATAAAGGAAGTACGAAGTCGGGCATGTCCAAAGCGCTTACTATTCACCCGGAGCTTAATCTTGTCGGAATGCGTGTGGACGAAGCACTTCCGGTGCTTGATAAATATTTGGATGACGCATATCTTTCACATCTTGAAAAATGTACTATCATTCATGGACGTGGAACAGGTGCGCTTAAGGATGCTGTTCACCAGCATTGTAAGAAAGCAAAATACATTAAAGAATATCGTCTTGGAACTTTTGGTGAAGGCGATCAGGGCGTAACTATCGTTTATTTTAAATAATTACGGAGGTGACTCATGGCAGACAAACAACGGATTCTTGTCGTAGATGATGACGAGAGTATTGCAGAGCTTGTTGCTCTTTATCTGAATAAAGAATGCTTTCAGACAGAGATAGCATATGATGGTGAATCGGCATTGGAAGCTTATAAAGTATTTGGTCCGGATCTGATTCTTCTTGACATCATGCTCCCGGGTATTGATGGCTATGAGGTTCTCCGCGAAATAAGGAAAAGCTCTAAAACACCTGTAATAATGCTTTCTGCAAAAGGCGAGGTCTTTGATAAGGTACTAGGGCTTGAGCTTGGTGCGGATGATTATGTTATGAAGCCGTTTAATTCCAAAGAGCTTGTTGCCAGATGTAAGGCAGTTCTCAGACGCTTTGAAGGCCAGAAACAGGCCGAGGAGATAAAGAACGGTGCACCGAATGAGCATACCGGCGAATGCGTCGAATATGAGGATCTTACGGTTAACAAGTCCAACTACCAGGTAATCTACAAGGGACAGAAAATCGATATGCCTCCGAAGGAACTGGAGCTTCTTTACTTCCTGGCAGCCAATCCGAATCGCGTTTTCACGAGAGAGCAGCTTCTTGATAAAATCTGGGGCTATGAATACATCGGAGATACGAGAACGGTTGACGTTCACGTTAAGAGGCTCAGAGAAAAGCTTAAAGATGGAAGCAACTGGACTCTTTCCACGGTCTGGAGCGTAGGCTATAAATTTGAGGTAAGATGATGAAAAATGCTTCGGCAGTTTTCAAATACATATTTACAGGCGCTTTGCTCGTACTTACTATGCTCATCCTTTTGAACACGGTAGGTCTTAAACTGATGCAGAAAAGGCTTGTAGAGACCAAAGAAGAGCAGCTTTACACAGAAGCCAATAAAATTATCAATACATATCTCAGTTCCTATTACAGGCAGGAATTGAGTGCAATGGACCTCATTAAACGCCTTGATATGGCGGGGGAGATTACTGATACCCGTATATGGCTTATAAGTAACAGCGGTATTATATCGCTTGATTCTGAAAGCTATGGGGATATGGCTGATATTTCACAGCTTTACGAGGGCTTTCTTGATGAGACGGTCATCAGGGATTTTGTTATAAAGGGACTTGTTCCTGAGCCGATGCTTTGCGTTACAGTCCCTGTTATATATGATTATTCAAACCGTGGCTATTTGTCTATCATGGTTCCGATGGAAGACATATACTCTGAAGGGGTATATTATTCCGACTTCGTAAATATATGTTATTTGTTCTTTATCCCTGTTCTTGTCCTTGTTCTTGTACTTCTTTATATTTTGACAATAAGTCCAATTAACAAAATGTCCAGACAGACAAGGGCTTACTCGGAGGATAACTTCCGAGGGGAGTTTGTGCTTAACTATCCAAAAGAACTTAACGAGCTTGGCGGCACAATAAGATATATGGGAGAACGTCTCAAGGGAAATGAGGAGACGCAACGTAAGTTCCTTTCGAATGTGTCCCATGACTTCAGGTCACCGCTAACTTCCATACGTGGCTATGTTGAAGCCATGAAGGACGGCACCATTCCTCAGGAAGATCAGGATAAATATTTTGACATCCTGCTTTATGAAACGGACAGACTGACGAAGCTCACATCAAATCTTCTTCAGCTTAACAATATTGATGATAACGGACTGATGCTTCACATGTCGGTGTTTGACATAAACGACATGATTCGCAAAATAGCGCTTACGTTTGAGGGGACGATTAAGAAAAAGAAACTTCGTCTCAATCTGATTTTTTCACAGCATGAAATGTTCGTAGAGGCAGATTCGGAGCGTATTCAGCAGGTTTTATACAATCTTATTGACAATGCCATTAAATTTTCCAACACAGATGCGGATATCAATATAACCACAAAGGAAAAGGGAACCAAGGTATCGGTTTCGGTTAAGGACTTTGGAGCCGGAATTCCAAAGGAATCGATTAACAAAATATGGGAACGCTTTTATAAGAGTGATGCATCCAGAGGCCGTGACAAAAAGGGCTCCGGACTTGGTCTTTCCATTGTTAACGAAATTATGAAGGCCCACAAGCAGAACATTTCGGTTGTCAGCACAGAAGGAGTCGGCACGGAGTTTACGTTTACGCTCAAGTCGGCTGAATAGTAAAATTGTTGTATGGACGAAAAAGACGAAAGAAAACAGAATAAATACATTACTGATGAGGAAGCGGAAAAGCTCTATATAACCGAAAAAATCATCAATAAGCGTAAAAGAAAATGGCTTAGCAGGCTTGTCACATTTCTTTTTATCATTGTGTGCGCTGTTGTATTTGGAGTAATTGCCCGGGTTGTTTTTGAGGTCTCAGGCGATAAAATTAACAGTCTTTTGGGTAAGAATGACGGGACTGAGAGAACAACTGTCGACATAAAACAAAAGGCTAATATTTCGGATGCACCCTCTCCGACTGCAAGGATTTATCCTGCAGTAACGAGCACTTTGACGCCCACACCCGGCGGGACTACGCCTACCGGACAGGCTTCTCTGACACAGGATGATACCGAAAATAATGGTGGAGTTACTTCTACCGGACAGCCTTCTGTAACACCTGATGATAATATTGCAAATGAGAAGGATCCTTCGGGGGAAGTTAACGAAGGAAACGGCGGGGCAGATATATCATCTTCTCCGACTGCGACTCCGACAATAACGCCTACAAAAGCTCCTGCAACGCCTACACCGAGGCTTAGCGATATCCCGACGGTAACATCGGAACCGGATAAATCTGAGGATGCGCCTAACCCGACGAATGAAGCAGCAAAGGATCAGGACTCTGAGAATCCTGCTCCTACAGGTGCTGCAGAGTATGTTGCCTTTTTAAAGGAAGTTATGGAAACCGCTGAAGAGGTTGCAGGCAATGTATGCAATATTGAAGTAATAACGCGTTCCACGGATTGGTTTGGTTCGGAAAATGAGACATCTGAACAGACAACCGGTCTTCTCATCGGACAGGATGGTGTTGATGTACTTGTTTTGGCAGATGCGAATACAATACCCTCCGGTGCGAGCGTCAAAATAGCGCTGGGTGGCGAAAACCATGAGGCAAGAATCTATGAGGAAGACAGAGATTACGGTCTTGCCATACTTGCCGTGGAAATCAGGAAAATACCTGCGGAAGTGTTTGAAAAGCTTGAGTATGCAACCCTTTGTGAAGATGGAGATATTGTAAATGCAATTCCTGTAGTTGCTTTCGGCAGGGCAAACGGACATGAAAATTCAATTGCAATTGGCGCTGTAACGAGTACGAATAATACTTTCAGCGTTAAAGACGGCGAAATCCGTTATTTTACTGTTGACTGGCCTGATAACAATAAAGCAAGTGCGTTTGTTTTCAATCTTGATGGTTATGTGTGCGGTATGATAACACATACCTACAAGGATAATCCAAATGACGGCATTACAAATTGCATTTCCTTAAAATCACTTAACAATGTCATTATAAAGCTTGTTAATGGTAAAAGAATTAATGTTTTTGGAATAATGGGCGATGAAGTTCCGGACAGCGTATCTGAACGTACGGGAATTGAATCCGGTATATTTGTTAATGAAGTCCTTGGCGG
>JAZQQJ010000035.1:0-59316 GCA_045629005.1 Lachnospiraceae bacterium | reverse complement strand
GTATACCGCCTGTCACCGGATGAATATGGATATTATCCTATATGTGATGCCGAAGGGAATGAGATAAACAGCTTTAAAATTGATGAGCATGGTGTCAGTATGGAAAGCGCGACATGTAAAAACAGTGTGTGCCTTCACACCGGCCATATAAATCCCGGGGACGGCCCCATCGTATGCATCCCGAACAGAGTAATGATACGGATAGAGGGTGGAATTCCGAACGAAGAAAAATATACCGCACATTCATTTGACTATTTTGATACGAGTACAGAATTTACATTTTTTGCGAGCTCTGAAGAAGAGTTTGAAGATGTAAAAAAACAGGTTTTTGAAAAACTTGAAGAATATAACGTAAGCTTTGACTGCTATAATTTGAGCACACAGGGAAAAGAAAACATTGCATCATTGAATGTGCTGAGCGCCTCGGCGGAAAACATTCATGACACGATAGAAATCTCCCTTTCAAAGGATACTATGGAGCTCCTTGAATTCGGGAAGGAAATGTATTCCTTCACAAACGGAAAGGCAGACATCAGCCTTGGCAAAATGCTTAACATTTGGCACGAAGAAAGAACCAATGGTACAGAACATCCCGAAAGTGCGAAGCTTCCCTCAATGGAAGAACTGAAGGAGGCAGCTGAGTACTCCGGCGTTGATAATATAAGCATTGATCTGACACTAGGAACCGTATCTGTCAAAAACGGCGTTATGATTGATACAGGAGCCGTTGCAAAGGGCTTTACGCTTGGCAAAATAAAAGATATGCTTGGCGAAGAGGGATATTCCGGGTATATGCTTAATATCGGCGGAAATGTATATTGCAGCGGCACAAAGAATGACGGTTCAAAATGGAATGTCGGTATAGAAAATCCGCTTTACGATGAAGGAGCAACCGGTTCAGGCATAGAAACGAAGAAATATCTGGAAATTGCAGAACTTGAGAATATGGCGCTTGCCACTTCGGGCTCATACCAAAGGTATTACGTAGTCGCCGGTCAAAAGTATCATCACATAATAGACCCTGACACGCTGATGCCGGAAAACAGATGGATTTCAGTGTCGGTATTGTCTTCCGACCCCGGGCTTGGAGATACACTTTCTACGGCTCTCTTTAATATGACACTTGAAGAAGGTCTTGACCTTGTAAACGGAACAGCGAACGTTGAAGCCTTGTGGCTTAATCCGGAAGGCGAAGTATTCTGCTCCGATGGCTTTAAACAATACTGCAAATAGAAGCAAAATGTCCACCGGGGACGGGGTGTAGTGGACATTCGGAAGAAAAATACAGCTGCCTAAATGGCAGCTGCTTTTTTTAATATTTGACTTTTATGCTTCCGCGGTCTTTTTTGGCGAGATAGAGCATTTCATCGGCATCCTGCATTATTTTGGTCGGTGATGTGCCACTCATGCCCTGTGCAATGCCGAAGCTCATTGAAACTTTAAGGCTTCTTGTGGCTTCGTCCAACCTTGCATTGAATTCCTCCTGAATGTCCATGCAATCCTTTTTAACAGCATTGAAAGGTATATTTTTATAAATCATACAGAACTCGTCGCCACCATAACGGAAGGCAAGTCCACCATTGCAGTGCTTTGCTATTATTTCCCCAATAAGTGTAAGGCGTGAATCGCCGGTGCTGTGTCCGAAGTTGTCGTTTACCTGCTTGAAATAATCCATATCTGCCATTACGAAGATATAGCTGTTTACGGCTCCTTCGTTTGTATCGGAAATGATTTCACGGCAGCATTCAGAAAGAGCGGAGCGGTTGTAAAGACCTGTGAGACGGTCTGTACGAGCCTCATCTTCAAGAAGCTTTCTGTCGTTATCATATTTGGAAACGAGTGCGAATCTCGATTTTTCAAATGAGAGAATCTTGAAACATCCAATAATGAGGCAGGCCTGTGCGACGAAGGAAACAACGTAGCCTATAAGGGCGTCAATGCTCGTAAATGGGTCGGGTTTCTCGTAATCATAACGGAGAACGAAGCAGTTTAAAATGCTCAAAGCCATGCATATGCCTGTTGTGACGGAGGTAAGCCTTCTGCTCCCGTAAATTACGGAAACGATTATGGGAATTACCATTATGAAAGCAAGCGACTGATAATAGCAATGAACAAGCTCAACAATGAAACAACATATGGCAAGGCCTATGGAAAGAATATAGGGCATTGCCTTTTCGGGGACGAACTTTGAATTGTAGCATATTATTTGGATTAACAGGCTTATTGCGTTAATTGCAAGCGGAATGTACAGAAACATTGTGAGATATTTACTGACATCAATTTCCAAAATGCCGGCTGCATTAAATGCGATGAATATTATTACCTCAGTAAGCGTTACAAGAATAACGGAAACAATATTGACCCAAAGATGAGATCTAAGCCAGGATTTGCGAAGCTTAAACTCATCGCTTTCAAGTTTTGTCGGAATATTTAACATAATCAACCCCAAAAGTAAAAGAATGGACTAATATTACCACCTTAACAAGAAAAAAACAACGTCCCAATTAAAACATTCTTCAAATACAAGAGGCCCTTTTGACGAGGTTGACGAGTTGTAAAAAACAAACTTTTTTGGTATAAATAAATAGCAAGTCAGAATAATTTTTAGGAGCTTTACAGGCATGAAAATAAAAGTAACAAACGTTTCCTACGAGGAAGCTGTTGCAAAGATTGATACACAGCACAAAGGACCAAGACGCCCCAGCCCGTTTTTCAAATGGCTTATCAGAACCATTTCAAAGGGCGAGCTTAAGGAAGTGAATTTTTCGTACACATCTGAAGGTATGGAAAAGCTTAAGCCGCTTGAACCATGTCTTATTCTTATGAATCATTCTGCCTTCATCGATTTATCCATTGCGTCGGAAATTTTCAAAGACAGACCCTACAACATCGTTTGTACTTCTGACGGTTTTGTCGGGAAGGAATGGCTTATGCGTGCAATAGGCTGCATTCCCACGCAGAAGTTTGTAACGGATGTTAATCTTGTAAAAGATATGGTTTATACTGTTAAAAGGCTGAAAAGCTCTGTCCTTCTTTTCCCGGAAGCAAGCTACTCCTTTGACGGAACCGCAACGCCTCTTCCTTCAAGCATCGGGAAGCTTGTAAAGATGATGGATGTGCCTGTGATTATGGTGCGCACTTATGGCGCCTTTTTAAGAGACCCTTTGTACAACAATCTTCAAAAGCGTAATACAAACGTATCTGCCAAGGTTACATATTTGTTAAGCCGCGAGGACATTGCCGCAAAGTCAAAGCAGGAAATTCAGGATATTATCAACAAACAGTTTGATTTTGACAATTTCAAGCTTCAGAAGGAGGCGGGAACGGAGGTTAAGGAAAGCTTCAGGGCCGATTACCTTAACAGAGTACTTTACAAGTGCCCGGATTGCCTTCGTGAAGGCGAGCTTATCGGTAAGGGCAGCACCCTCTGCTGCAAGGCGTGTGGCAAAAAGTGGGAACTTCGGACCGATGGAACACTTTCTGCAGAAAAAGGAGAGACAAAATATACTCATATACCCGACTGGTATCGTTGGGAAAGAGAGTGCGTAAAAGAAGAAATAATAAATGATTCATATAAGCTCGATATTCCCGTAGACATATGCATGATGGTAGACAGAAAAAGCATCTATCGCGTAGGTGAGGGACGTCTTGTCCACACAAAGGCGGGTTTTGAACTGAACGGCTGTGAAGGGAAGCTTCACTATGTGCAGGGGCCGAAGGCGTCCTACAGCCTGTATTCGGACTATTACTGGTATGAAATCGGCGACATGATTTGCATAGGAAACGGCGAAGTACTTTACTATTGCTTCCCGAAGGAGCCCGGTGACGTTGTCGCAAAAACACGTCTTGCCGCAGAAGAAATGTATAAAATTGAAAGATCATCCACTACCTTTAGGTAGTGGGTGAGCTTTCACGAGGTGCGGGGTTCAAGCCCCGTACCTCGTAGGCTGCGATAGCAGCCGATTTTATAACGAGCGACAAGCGAAGCGGTCGCGAGTTTGACAAAAATGCAAAAAGCGAAACAAAGCAGAATAAAGAGGCATAACAATGAATAAGATATACACAGACGGCATCCTTTTTGATATGGATGGAACAATCTGGGACAATACCGAGCTTTTCGCGGCTTCCTGGAGAAGAGCCTGCAAGGAGTCCGGGTTTGATGTTCCTTTTACGGCAGATATGCTGAAGGGGCTTTTCGGCAAGACAATGAAGGACATTGCAGATGCAAGCATCCCTTCGGAGTCCCCTGAAATCAGATATGCGGTGCTTGAGAAATGTGAAGAATATGAGATGAAGGACCTCGTTGAAAAGAATGAAAACACTTTTTATGAAGGCCTTGATGATACAATAAAGTCTCTCAGCAAACGCATCCCATTGTTTATTGTCAGCAACTGCCAAAGCGGATACATCGAGACGTTTCTTAAAATGAGCGGACTGGGAGAGTACTTTACGGATTACATCTGCTATGGCGATAACGGGCTTGTAAAGGCTGATAACATCAGAATTATCGTTGAAAAGCATAACCTGAAAGCACCTGTTTACCTTGGTGATATTCAAGGCGACCTTGATGCATGTAAAAAGGCCGGAGTTGACTTTATATGGGCTTCCTATGGGTATGGTAAGACGGTGGATTCCTATAAGGCAAAGCTTACGGATATAAGGGAATTGAATGAAATATGTGAGTTCCCTGAGGACAGATAAATAAAGAAAAGAAAGCCCTTGCGGACGTGGAATGATATACGTCGGCAAGGACTTTTTTATGTACGCCCGCTGGCGCACGTTTTTTTATACAAGATATTTATTGAACGCTTTAAGCATTTCCTTCGTTTCAAGCGGCTTTGCGAGATGTGCATTCATACCTGCGTTCTTTGCTTTCTGTACATCTTCTTCAAAGGCATTTGCGGACAATGCAATAATAGGCACTTTCTGCACATAAGCGCCGGGGAGGGCACGAATTGCAACGGTAGCCTCATAACCGTTCATGACAGGCATCTGAATGTCCATAAGAATCATGTCATAATAATCATCCTGGACTTCCATCATCTTATCAACGGCAAGCTTTCCGTTTGCGACATGTTCAACGGCAATATCGTACATGCCCAGAATTTCTGTTGCGATTTCCGCATTGAGCAGATTATCTTCAACAAGAAGAATTTTCTTTCCGGGGAAGGATTCCTGAAGAGGACCTTCGTCGTCTTCTTTCTCGCTGACGCCGGAAACATTTAACTTCAGAAGAAGAGTAACCCTTATTGTTGTACCTTCGTTCAGACGGCTGTCCACATCGATGCTTCCGTCCATCATTGTAATCAGATTTCTTGTGATGGACATTCCGAGGCCGGAGCCCTGTATATTTTTGATACGGCTGTCCTGGGCGCGTGTAAACGGATCGAAAATCTTTTTAACGAATTCTTCACTCATGCCTATGCCGTTATCCGAAATGGTAAATTCATAGGTACAGAATGTAGTGCTTTGCGAAGGACGTTCGGTGACCGTAAAACTGATGCGTCCCTTTTCGGGAGTATACTTGACTGAATTACCGATGAGGTTGACAAATATCTGCTGTATACGTCCGATATCGCCACATACGTGCTCGTGAATGATGTCTTTGGCTTCAAGGGAAAGAGTCTGCTGCTTTGCTTCTGCGGGCGGCCTTACAAGCACCTGCAGAGATTCTACAAGGTCGTGGATGTCGAAGTTGCTTTCTGAAAGGTCAATACGTCCTGACTCAATTTTACTCATATCGAGAACGTCGTTAATAAGTCCGAGCAGGTGCTTTGAAGACAGGGAAATCTTGTCAAGGCAATCCTCAACTCTTGCACTGTCATCGATGTGGGAACGGGCTATTGTTGTCATACCGATGATGGCATTCATAGGTGTTCTTATGTCATGCGACATACTTGCAAGGAAGACGGATTTTGCGTTGTTTGCAGCCTGGGCATTGTTATATGCTTCCTTGAGGGCAGCGGCTTTACGCTCATCCTCAAGCTTAAGCTCGGTAATGTCCTCGACAGCGAGGAGCACACTCTTTGTCTCTCCGTTTTGGGTGTCGAGTGCGATTACATTGAGACGTTCCCATTTCTCACTATCTCCGTTTACTGTGTATTCAAAGCGGTAATACTTTTCTCCGTTTGAAAACGCATAATTGAGATTTTCGGGATTCATAAAGTTATAAAAATCTTCGACACCCTCATCGTTTACGTAACGGGTCTGCATTTCACTTCGTAAATCAGAAAACCTTCCTGATGTGGAAACCGAAGAAAAGTCCGCGTCTCTCTCCATAAGGAAATATTCATAAGTATCCTTTTGGATGTCAATAATTGCAAAGCGTTTAAACAGGGTACTTGCAGCAGTGATGACGCTTGTTGTCGATTTGTTTTTTAAACGAAGAGCATCCTGCTGTTTTCGATTGCGCAAAACAATATTCCAGGTGTACAAAAGGAAAAGAACAACAATTGCAATTTCAAGGGCAATTACAATGCCGAATATGGAACTGAGCTGCTTGTTCAGAACCTCCGGCGGATACGTTCTGATCAGTAACAGTTCATACTGTGGGATATTTGTTACAACGTGGCAATAGGTGTTCGCCCTATAACCGGTTGTAAAGCTTGATGAATCATTGAATGAACACACTTCATCGATAGCGTTTTTGAGATCGGAAGACTCTGTAAACGTTTCTACATCAAAAATGTTTGAGAAATACATTTTTTTATCGTCCGTAGAAAGAATCGTTCCGTCATATAAGCAAAGGTAGCTGAAGGAATCAAGCTCGGAAAAGCTGCGAGAGAGAAGACGGTCGTAGTATTCGGAGTCATAGATGCCGACAAATATGCCGACAATCCCACCTCTATACACAAAAGGTGCATAAAAGTAAAACTCGGTTTTGCCGGTTTCGTCCGTTCTTATCTCGAGTCCCGACTGGCCATTCATGCCGTTAATAAAGTATGCTTCTTCACGACATTCCTTTAATGTTGTATCCGGATATAATATTTTTCCACCGGCGGATGCGTAAGCTATGTGGTCAAATTCTGCACTTTCAGACATTGCTGTCAGAGCTTCGGCATTGACTATCATGTTGCCGAAACTCTCTTTGGAATTTAGGGAAGCAATGGTTTTTATGGTTTTTAAGGAGGCATCATATTGCGAAGTCAGATACTTTCTGTCAACCAGAGTGTTGTTTTCCAGCTCATCATGCAACTGCCTCAGAATAGCTTTTCTTGAATATATTGTGAATATTATGAATATGACAAAGCAAAGCACAAGAACGACAATAAGTGTGACGAGTGCCTTGATGTTTTTTTTGTCGAAAAGATTAATTTTTTTAGCCTTTTTTTTCATGTTTTCCTCATAGTCCGCTTAGGTTCTTGGAAGTTTCATTATGAGTATATATATGTTTTTTTTTCATTTCAATAAAAAGGATATAAAATTAAGTCACGAAATGCCTAAAAGGCAACAAATCATTGCTTAAGGGTGGAATAAGGAATATAATCCATATGTAAAATCAAAGTTTTCAAAGCCGCAAAATGCTGTTACTTTGAAAAAGGAGGAGGGTTTATATGCTTTTAGTATTAATTGTTTTGACGGGACTTATTCTGGACATTCTGTTCATAAAACAGGAACTTAAGGAAAAGTGGGTGCCTGCTACAGTTTTAAAAGGGGCTGCTTCACTGGGGTTTGTTGCAGTCGGACTTGTCGGGTATTTAAGGGACGAGTCAGCTATTGGAAGAATGATACTTATAGGCCTGATATTTGGCTTGTTTGGGGATGTTTTTCTTGACCTTAAGAACTGTTTTACGGGTAAAGCAAGTAAAATAAGTTTTGCGCTCGGTATTCTTACGTTTCTTACCGGCCACATCTTCTACATTGTTGCTCTGTTTAACATAAACGAGGGCATTATTCTTTTTGCCGTTCTTGCCACAGCACTTATTTCCGTTGCGAGCATTCCTGCCCTTATGAAGAAGATTACCCCTCCTTCCACGGGCTTCAAGATTTTCGGTTATGTTTATCTTGTTGTTGTAATAGGCATGTTTTCCACCGCGCTTGCCGGTTTTGTAAAGAGTGGTTTCATTAACGGAAGCTTTACGGCGACGGCAGTTGTATTTCTTATCGGAGCACTGCTCTTTGTTGTCAGTGATTTCATCATGATTTACAACAACTTCGGAAAGCAGGTTAAGTACCTTCGTGCCACGAATCTTATTCTCTACTACATTGGTCAGCTTTTGATTGCTTTCTGCATCTCTCTTATAGCATTAAAGTTATGATAAAAAATGATGCCTCAATAATTATTAAAAATGCGATAAAGCGCGTTCTGCCCGACACCGCTGTCAAAGAAGCGCTTGAGTCTGAGGCGTTTAAAGCGTTTGCGGACGGTGAAGGAAAACTCATTCTCATAGCGGTAGGCAAGGCAGCATGGAAAATGGCGGAAACCGCCGTTTCAATACTTGGGGACAGAATCTCCGAAGGGCTTGTAGTTACCAAGTACGGGCATGTTGTGCATGAACTTAAAAATGTTCAATGCATTGAGGCAGGCCACCCCGCTCCGGATGAGAACAGTGTCCTCGGCGCAGAAACGGCATTAAAGCTTGTTTCCGGGCTTAAGCCTGAAGACAGAGTCCTTTTTCTGCTTTCAGGTGGCGGTTCGGCACTATTTGAAAAGCCTGCTGTTTCGTTAAAGGAATTACAGAGCATTACCGCACAGCTTCTCGCCTGTGGTGCTGATATAAACGAGATTAACACTGTCAGAAAACACCTTTCCCTTGTAAAGGGAGGACGTTTTGCCGAAAAGTGTGAGCCTGCGAAGGTGTTTTCCTGTATTCTTTCCGACGTACTGGGGGATGCGGTTGATACTATAGCCTCAGGGCCTACCGTTGAGGACAGTTCAACATGTGATGAAGCACTTGCAATTGTAAAAAAGTACGGCCTTACGATTTTAAAAGAAACCGAAATTGTACTTCATACCGAAACTCCAAAGAATATTTCAAATTCTGTTGTGAAGGTGAGCGGAAGTGTCAAAGAGCTTTGCGTTGCAGCAGCGGACGAAGCCTTTAGGCTTGGTTACGAGACAACGGTTCTGACAGACAGCCTTTCATGCTGTGCGGATGAGGCCGGGCGCCTCCTGGGAGACATTGCGGCAAAGAATCAAGGTTCCGCGAAGTCACTTGCATTTATTGCAGGCGGTGAGACCGTTGTACAGCTTAAGGGTAACGGCCTCGGAGGAAGAAATCAGGAGCTTGCGCTTTCTGCGGCAGAGAACCTTTACGGGTGCAGGGACACATGTGTTTTCTCAGTGGGAAGTGATGGAACAGACGGTCCGACCGATGCCGCGGGAGGCTATGTCGACGAGCATACCTTGAATAAGCTGAAGGATGCCGGAATTAGCATTAACAAAATGCTTTATAACAACGATTCCTACAATGCACTGAAAGCCTGCGACGGTCTTATTTTTACAGGTCCGACCGGAACAAACGTCAACGATGTTTCGGTAGTTCTAATTAAAAGATAAATGATAATAATCATAAATGAGCAATATTCACAATGCTGATATTGCTCATTTTCTTTTTCTGCGTTAAATCTGTTGAGATAATCAAACCTCTTTTTTATAATGAATTTATGCTTATTTTGGGAGGAGTAATGATGGGAAGAAAGTTAAAACGTATATTTGCATTTGTATGTGTTTTTTTGATGGTTTTAGGCATGCTTTCCGGCATCGGACCTTCAAAAAACGTCGTCTATGCGGACGGGGGCTTCCTCTTTGATGCTACAAAACTTCCGTTGAACGGTATTCAGAATAAAGATCCTGTGCCCGAGGGAACAACATTCGCAGACAGCTATTATAAAGTCATGGGAAACGTCACATACAGGACACAGAACGATGAAATGATAGCACTCGAGCTTGGTAAAAATCTTACCGGAAGCTTTGAATTTACATCGGTTGGAGAGGCAGACATTGTTCTCGTGGTTGCTTCCACCGGTGGGGCAAATACTTCGGCTTTTGCTATTGTTGATGCGAGCGGCAATGTTGTTCCGAATACCGAAAATGCTTCAACCTGTACAGGTACGGGTGGACAGCGTTTCGATTACAAGGCTGTTCCTGCGGGAAGCTATTCTGTAGTATCTCCTGTAAATGAGGAGCTTAACAGAGGGCTTCGCCTCATTTCAATCGAGGTGTTGGACTATGCTGCGGGAGCACGTGAGCCCCGTGCAGACTGGACAAAGGTTGCACCTCCGGTGATTACCGATGTTAAAGCTGAAGGCGCAAACATAAATGTATATTTCGATATGCTCATCGGTTACGACGGTGCCGATCAGGTTATCGTCGAACTGATTAACAGCTCAAATAAAACGGTTGATACGGTTGCGGTTGCTGCAGAAGGTGAGAACGGAGTTGCAACGTTCACACCATCGGCTTCCGACACATACAGCTTCAGACTCCAGGCAAAGCGTACCGGTGAAGTTAAGAAAAACACAAGCTGGCCCGGTGTTGATTTCCTTCTTCCGTTAAAGCAGGCTAACGTGTCCTCTGCCACAAGTGCGGGAAACGGCACCGCAACAGTACGTTTTGGATCTGTTCCCGAAGCAGACAGCTATACCGTTTACTACAAAAAAACTTCCGAAAAGGAATATACAAAGGGCGAAACGGTAACATCACTTTACGCAACTGTCACAGGACTTTCTGTCGGTGAAAGATACGACTTTGCGGTGCAGGCAAACAGACGTGAGGAAAGTGCCAAAATCGGAAGCAGTGCATCGTGTCTGCTGACTGAAGAGGCACAGCGTGAGTGGGCATTTGCGGCATTTGGCCCAGGAGCTGACACTACGAACAATTTCTATAAAGGCAGTGCAAACGAAGCTCCTTATACCGTTTCTGTTTCATCACTTAACAACAAAGGAAAGCTTCAGCCCACGTCCACGGACGGACTGGCTTTCTATTACACGACTATCGATCCCGAAACGGAGAACTTCGTTTTCTCAGCGACAATAACCGTTGACTCCTGGACATTTACAAACGGACAGGACGGTTTCGGGCTTATGGCCTGTGACAGAGTCGGTGCACACGGTGACGGTTCAGTCTTTTGGAACAATTCCTACATGGCAACATGCACGAAGGTCGAGTACTGGTTTGATAATGAAACAGGCGAGCTTTTCTCATCCTCAGGTGACGGACGTTCTAAGGTAAGTATGAAGCTTGGTCTGGGCGCTCAGGAAAAGCTTGGTGTTACCAATGAGTTCCTTGCAAATGACTTTGTAAATACTACGGATTTTGCACAGAATTATTTCAAATCAACAATGTTCCCGCTCGAGGATGGCGGTCGTATATATTCAAAGGGCAATATCGTAGGAAACGTTACAAATCCTTCCTCGGATATGGGAACTTACGCTGAATTGACAACGTTCAAGCTTAAAATTGAGCGTAACAATACAGGCTATATTTTGAGTTATGAGGATCCTAACGGAAAGATTCATTCCAAGCTTTACTACGATATTGAGCGTGACAATCTCACACAGCTTGATCCGGAGCACATTTATGTAGGCTTTTATGCCGCAAGAACGTTTAATATTACTGTTTCCGACATTTCAATAACCACCTCGGATCCGAAAACGGATGCACCTGCTGAGGAACGAAAGCTTGATCTTACGGCTCCTGTTGTAAAGGGCGTTTCTGCGGCAGCGGTCGGAGATGAAAACTATAAATTCATCGGCTATGCAAATGCTGACGGAACGTGCACAATAATTGACAGAGCTTCACAGAATATCATTGCCGAAAACGTTCAGGTTAAGGCAAACGAGTACTTTACTGCAGATGTGAAACTTAAAAAGGGCGTGAACGGCATAGTAATGAAATTTACTCCCGATGCGGATTATAAGCCGAACGGAGAGTTTTCAGCACTTACGGATTACAGCACTGTAAGCGTTACTCATGAGGTTACATACAAGCGCCTTTCGGGAACGGTTATATATGTAGGTCCTGAAGGCGACGCTTACAACAAGGGTACGAAAGAAAGCCCATATGACCTTGCAACCGCAATGACACATGCTCACAAAGGACAGACTATATATATCCTTGACGGTACCTACAAGCTGACGGAAAAAATAACGGTAGGCAGAGGCCAGAGCGGTACAGAGAGTGAACCAATCTATCTTCTGCCAGATCCGGAAGGAACTTCAAGACCTGTATTTGACTTCCAAAGCAAGGATTCGGGAATTACGATAGGCGGTGATTACTGGTATGTTGGCGGCTTTGACGTTACTCATTCTACGGGAAAGGGACTTCAGATTTCCGGAAACTATTGTACAGCAGACCGCGTGGATGCTTATTACAACGAAAACACGGGCATACAGATTTCGAGACTGTCTTCAACAGATGTAAATTATTCCGACTGGCCGCATGATAATCTTATTTTGAACTGCACCTCATACGGCAACGCAGATCCCGGTTATGAAGATGCAGACGGTTTTGCCTGCAAGCTCACAACAGGTGACAACAACGTATTTGACGGTTGCCTTTCCTATAACAACGCTGATGACGGCTGGGATATGTTTGCAAAGGTTGAGACAGGAGCAGTAGGCAGTGTACTCATTAAAAACTGTGTATGTTACGGAAACGGTTATCTTCCCGACGGAACAAACGCGGGCAACGGCAACGGCTTCAAACTTGGCGGCTCAAGCATTACAGGCTATCATAAGCTTGTTAACTGCGTTTCCTTCAATAACAAAATGAAGGGCATCGATTCGAATTCCTGCCCGGATATTCAGGTTGAAAACTGTGTAAGCTATAATAACGGTTCATACAATGTCGCTTTCTATACAAATGATGCAAAAAATACCGATTACTGTGCAGACGGACTTGTTTCTTTTAAAGATAACAGTGGCGAAGGCGATAATATAAAGCCTAAAGGCGAGCAGGACAACAGTAAGATATACAAGACATCAAACTACTACTGGCAGGCGGGAAATACGGAAGGCATTAAAGCAGAGCAGTCATGGTTTGAAACAACAGATACATCCGTTCAAATAACACGTAATGCCGATGGAACATTGAATATGAACGGTTTTCTCGTAATGTCGGAGAATGCCCCGGAAGGCGTTGGAGCATTTGTCGGAGGAACACCATCAATAGATTTCACAGCATTAAAAGTAAATGTTCCTGATGCCGAGCCAACAGAAACTCCCATGCCTACGCAGGAAGTATCACAGACGCCGGAAGATACAATCGACGCGACAACGGAAGAAACAACAGGGAATACTGATACTTCAGGTGATACAAATGGTATGTCGGGAACTTCTGACAACACAGTCACCCCGGAAGGAGGCGTAGGTCCCGCAGGAGTTGTGGCAATAGTACTTGGAATAGCACTTATCATTGGAGCGGTAGTGTTCTTCATATTCAGAAAAAAAACTAAGGATTAATCACAAAAGGGAAAGAAAACATCAAAAAAGGTGTTGACTTTCCCTTTTTTATGTGTATAATGTGCTTTAGCACTTTAAAGCGCAACGGTTTAAAGCGTTACGCTTTAAAGCAGAACATTTACGACTGAAAGAGGTAATAAAAATGGTTATCAAAATTGTTTTACTGGTAGTATTTTTCCTGGTAATGATTGGAGTAGGGCTTGCGGCAAGAAAGTCCGCATCCGATGTTAATGGCTTTGTACTTGGTGGCAGGTCGGTTGGTCCCTGGCTCACAGCTTTTGCATACGGAACAGCCTATTTCTCTTCAGTAGTATTTGTAGGTTATGCAGGTCAGTTCGGTTGGAAATACGGTCTTGCCACAACATGGATCGGTATTGGCAATGCAGTAATCGGAAGCCTTCTTGCATGGCTTGTTCTCGGAAAAAGAACAAGAAAGATGTCTCAGACACTTGATGCAAAAACAATGCCTGATTTCTTTGGAAAGAGATTTGATTCAAAGGCTTTAAAGATTGTTGCATCTGCAATTACATTTATTTTCCTTGTACCGTATACCGCATCTGTATACAACGGTCTTTCCAGACTCTTCGGAATGGCATTTGATATTGATTACAAGGTATGTATTATCGCTATGGCTGTTCTTACAGGCGTATATGTTATTATCGGTGGCTATATGGCTACAGCCTGGAACGATTTCATTCAGGGTATCATTATGATTTTCGGTATTATTGCCGTAATCGTTGCGGTTCTTAATGGTCAAGGCGGTTTCCTTAACGCTGTTAAAGAACTTTCACTCATTAATGCTGACGAAGTTGCAGTTGAGTCACTCAAGGGCAGCGAGGGACTTCTTACAAGCATGTTCGGTCCCGATCCTTTAAATCTTCTCGGTGTTGTAATTCTTACATCCCTTGGCACATGGGGACTTCCTCAGATGGTTCATAAGTTCTACGCTATTAAGGATGTCCGTTCCGTAAAGACAGGTACAATTGTTTCAACAGCATTTGCAATTGTTATTGCAGGCGGCTGTTACTTCCTTGGCGGCTTCGGCAGGCTTTTCGATGGTCCTGCTGTTCATAATGCAGACGGTAGCATTGCCTACGATACAATCATTCCCACAATGCTTTCTTCAATGCCTGACATTCTCATTGGTATCGTAATTGTACTTGTGCTTTCTGCTTCGATGTCAACACTTTCATCACTTGTACTTACATCAAGTTCAACGCTTACACTTGACCTTCTTAAAGAAGTATTTAAGAACAAGCTTAACGAAAAGAGATCCGTAGTAGTAATGCGCATACTTGTAGCATTCTTCATCATTCTCTCTGTTGCACTTGCACTTAATCCGCCGATGTTCATTGCACAGCTCATGGGTGTTTCATGGGGCGCTCTTGCAGGTTCCTTCCTTGCACCGTTCCTTTACAGCCTGTACTCAGAGAAGATTACAAAGGCTTCCGTATGGACAAGCTTCATATTCGGCGTTGCTTTCACAATTGTAAACATGATCTTCAAGTGGATTCCTTCTTCCATCAATGCAGGTGCATTTACAATGATTGCAGGTCTTGTCATTGTTCCTCTTGTAAGCCTTGTCACACCCAAGATTGAAGAAAAGGTTATCGATGAGTGCTTCATAGATATAAAGAGAAGAAGAAAAGCGGAAGACGACGCTAAAATCTGATAAAGATACTATTCACGGCGATTTGCGGGTTAATGCTTGCAAATCGCCGTAAACTGTGTATAATACCCATTAAGTTATTTGTGCTAAATGAAACCGTCAGGAAAGAGCCCCGGTAAGCCGGAGCCACCGAAGGAATAACACTCTCAGGTAAAGTTACTGATGGCGGATAGCACTCCGGAGAAGCCCGCGCAGGCGGGGGCCGAAGGTGCAACGGCGTAAGTCGAAATCTCTCAGGCAAAAGGACGGAGTAATAATTCCATAATAGTCTTTTTTCTTTTTTCGGTGTGTGTGCACATATAGCAAATCCATTAAAACAGGCTTTTATGCCGGGTTAGGAGGACGCATATGTCACAACTTTTTTTATTCGCTGATAAAGCAGCCGAGGTTAACGGCGCTGTCAACGACGTAGTCTGGGGTATACCCGCACTTATCCTTCTGGTAGGTACAGGCATCCTTATGACAATTCTTACAGGTTTCTTTCAGTTTACCCATTTTGGACACATGTGGAAGGAAACAATCGGAAAGCTTTTCAAGAAGAGCGGAAAGTCTATATTCAAGTCTGACGACAAGAAGCAGATTTCACAGTTCCAGTCCCTTTGCACAGCTCTTTCCGCAACAATAGGTACGGGTAACATCGCAGGTATTGCTTTTGCCATCACCTCCGGTGGTACGGGCTCCATTTTCTGGATGTGGGTAGCAGCCATTTTCGGTATGATGACAAACTATTCAGAGAATGTACTTGGTATTTTCTTCCGTCGCAAAAATAAAGACGGAGAGTGGTGCGGCGGTGCCATGTACTATCTTGAGCACGGTCTTGGAAGCAAGAAGGGCTGCAAATGGATTGGAAAGATTCTTGCAATTCTTTTCAGCTGTTTTGCAATTCTCGCATCCTTTGGTATCGGCAATATGGGTCAGGTCGTTTCCATAAAGGAAAGCGTTCTGAATGTATTCGAATTCACTGACAACGCTACAATTAATGGGCTTATTATCGGTGGTATTGTAATGGCGGTTGCAGCTCTTGTTATCATCGGAGGTCTTACACGTGTAGCAAAGGCCAATGAGATGATAGTTCCTTTTATGGCTGTTTTCTATATCATCGGTGCTGCAATTATTGTTATTATGAATGCCGGACAGATTGGTCCTGCATTTGCATCTATTTTCAAAAATGCATTTTCTCTTAAGGCTGCAGCAGGCGGTGTTGGCGGATATGTTATCAAGCAGGCTATTACATGGGGCTTTAAGCGTGGCGTTTTCTCAAACGAAGCAGGTCTTGGCTCTTCTGTTATGGTTCACTCCGCATCTAACGTTAAGGAACCTGTTACACAGGGCCTCTGGGGAATTTTCGAAGTATTTGTTGATACAATCATCGTTTGCACGTTGACAGCACTCGTTATTCTTACATCCGGCATTGTAGACCTTGAAACAGGTGCATCCATTTCCGGAAACACAAAGCTTGGCCTTGCTACCGAAGCATTTACAAACCAGTTTGGTCTTGCGGGCGGTATATTCATTGCAATTGCTGTTACTCTTTTTGCATTCTCCACAGTACTCGGATGGAGCTGCTATGGTTCAAAGGCATGGGAATATCTCTTTGGTACAAAATCAATACTTATCTACAGAATCGTGTTCATTATTATGATTCCTGTCGGAGCAACATTCTCGGCAGACCTTGCAATTGATATGTCCGACACGTTCAACGGTCTTATGGCAATCCCGAACCTTATCGGTGTTGTAACAATGTCCGGAACCGTTATGGCCATTACAAAGAATTACAAAAAACGCAAACTCGGAAAGAATCCCGATAAAAACCTGAAGCCCATGCTTTCCTTCTATGCAGACATTCAGGAAGAACATGAAAAGAACAGGGATTAACAAAAAAGAAGACCTCGCTCATGTGGCGAGGTCTTTTTTGAACAACATTATCTTAATCTTTAGTTCAAATATGATTAGCTACGCTTGAATTTAAGTAATTCCGTAATAAGCTTATCTGCTTCAATAGGCTTTGAAACATGTGTGTTCATACCGCTTTGTAATGCCTGATCCACGTCGTCGGCGAAAGAGTTTGCGGATGCGGCAATAATAGGGACATTGTTATCGGAACGGTTAAGCTTACGAATAGCCTTTGTCGCTTCATAACCATTCATGACAGGCATCATTATGTCCATGAGAATGGCATCGAAGAAGCCCTCACGTGAATCATTGAATACTCTTACAGCTTCTCTTCCGTCAGAAGCGCCTATAACGCCGGCGCCGGATTCTTTAAGCAGGTATTGGACGATTTCCATGTTGAGATCGTTGTCTTCTGCAACAAGAATGCGCATTCCCTTCAGCGTGTTTTCGTCGTAGCCTTCCTGCTTCCTGTCCTTTTCAGAAGCGGCAAGAACTGCTTCGGCCTTTTCGCGTTCCTCAGGCGGAACCGGGGCAAAAGGAATAGTGAGTGAAACGGTTGTACCGAACCCCTCTTCGCTCTTTATGTCGATGTGACCGCCCATAAGCTCGACAAGATTCTTTACAATGACCATTCCAAGGCCACTGCCTTTATACTTTGTTTTTATCTGTTCATCTTCCTGTGAAAAAGGCTCATAAATGCGCTTTAGAAAAGCTTCACTCATTCCGATACCGGTATCTTCAACCGAGAAAAACATTACCATACCTTCAGAATCGGGGTTGGGTGATATCTTTTCTGTTATCGTGATTTTTCCGCCGTCTTTAGTGAATTTCAAGGCATTACTTAAAATGTTTACAATAATCTGACGAAGGTACAACTCATCGCCCATAACGACTGTTGAAATTTCACATTCCGAATCTACCGAAATTTTAAGATTTCTGCCAAGGAGCATTCCGTTTAATATGACAAGGCAGTTGTCGAGTATTGCTTTAAGGTCGACGGGAGCAGGAGTGAGATTGAAGCTTCCGGACTCGATTTTTGAGAGATCGAGAACATCGTTTACGAGCATTGAAAGATGCTTTGCGCTTGCATCAATCTTATCGAGGCAACTTTCAACCCAAAGCTTGTCATCGCTCTTGTCGCGGGCCATTTTTGACATTCCGACAATGCCGTTAATAGGAGTCCTTATATCATGTGACATGCGGGCAAGGAACGAGCTTTTGGCTTTGTTTGCACGTTCGAGAGAGTCTTTTTCAATCTCTGCATCCGCAATAGCACGACGATACTGTGTAACATCCTGACAGGTTATAAGCATTCGTTCCTTCCCTCTCCAATGAATCGGAGTGGCATTGCTTAAAAGATACATTCCGTCCGGACGAAGAATTTCCTGAGGAAAGTTTATTTCCCATTGTTCGCGCATAATAACAGGACATGACGGGCAAGGAGCATCAATACCTATAAATGCTTTATAACACTTCTGACCGCACACATCTGTGTTTATGGAATCGCGTATTAGTTTATTGATAAACGTTATTTCAAAGTTTTTGGGGTTGATAATGTAGAAATACAAGTCCGTATCGTCAAGGGCTTTTAAGTATTCTGTAGCATCGGCACCTTCGGAGCGTTTTCTGCGTTGCATAATAAACAGTGAAATAAAGTTTGCACACAGCCAGAGCGTATGGACTATTTCCGGTGTCCAGCTGTAGTTGGCGGTATTACTGTCAAAGCCGATAAAACCGACATATTTGCCGTCATCACTTAATGCATACTGCAGAAAACTGGTCGTTCCGGTTTCAATCAGGAGCTCTTTTTTGCAGTATTTCATGTTGTTAATATCAGCACAAAGATACATCCCGTTTTCGTCGAAGACATTAAAATAATCAAAACCAAGATCTTTTTCGTAGGTAAGGCGCTGTTTGGAGTCAATTTCAGGTGTTACACCTTCAGCGCACCACTCGAATGTATTGCTGATTGTATCGTCATCGGGATTGTTCTCAAAAACGTATGTTCTTTGTAATCTGTAATGACTCCCAAGAAATTCGAGCGATTTTTCAATTGCGAGCTTCTCATTTGATGAATCTGATGCGATTATTCTTGCGACTTCCGTAATAATGTCTTTGTTCATATCGCCGTAAGGTATTACGTTTTGCTGGTTCCCCATGTTATAATCTCCGTTCCCCATTGGATAAATAACCGATTTACAGGCATCTCGTTGAATATGATATACAACCCGTTTACGAGCATCTTATTGACTTTGTAAACAACCAATTTAGGAGTATATCATCAAATCTGCTCACAAACCATTAAAAAATTATCAAATCTCTTGACAAGAGCGAAGGTGTAACGGATAATTCTTTATCCGTGGGCTATAAAGATAAGGTATAAGGATTCAAGAGGTAATACATAATGAAATTGATAGGTGATAAGAAATTCTATAAATCGGTATTAAGCGTAGCTTTCCCGATTATGATTCAAAACGGCATAAGCAACTTTGTAAGTATGCTTGATAATATTATGGTTGGAAGACTCAGCACAGAAGCAATGAGCGGAGTTTCCATTGTCAACCAGCTGAACTTTGTATTGATTTTGTGCTTCTTCGGAACATTCGGAGGCGCCGGAATACTCACGGCACAGTTCTTTGGTCAGAAAAACAGGGAGGGTGTGCGTGATACATTCCGTTTTAAGCTTGTCTCCGGTTTTATTGTGCTTATAGCTGCATTTTTCATCTTCACACTGCTTGATGAACGTCTTATCAGCCTGTACCTTCATACATCCGACTTTGAAGGAGACCTGGCACTTACGCTTTCGCTTGGAAAAGACTATCTGAAGGTTATCCTCTTCGGACTTCCGCCAATGATGTTGGAGATGGTTTACTCTTCCACACTTCGAGAGTGCGGAGAAACGCGCGTTCCGATGGTTGCGAGCTCGGTAGCGGTTATTGTTAATCTATGCTTTAACTGGCTCCTCATTTTCGGAAACTTAGGCTGTCCTGAACTCGGCGTTGTCGGTGCTGCCATTGCTACCGTCATTTCGAGATACATTCAGTGCGGCATTGTTATTATATGGTCACACCGCCATAAAGATAAAGCGGAATTTACGGACGGAGCATACAGTCACTTCAGAATTCCGATGTCTCTTGCCGGAAGAACACTTCTCCTTGCACTTCCGCTTGTTTTTAACGAGACACTTTGGGCAGCAGGCGTTGCTACTCAAACGCAGATATACTCAAACAGGGGACTTTCCATTGTCGCTGCATTTAACATTAACTCAACAATCAACAATGTATTTAACATTGTTTTCATAGCACTTGGTGACTCTGTTGCCATTATAGTAGGCCAGCTGCTCGGAGCAGGAAATGTTAAGGAAGGTAAGGAAACCGCATACAGAATTATTGCCATGAGCACAACAATCTGCGTTGTTATCGGTGGACTCCTTGCAGCATGCTCAGGACTTTTCCCTCAGATTTTCAATACCGAAGATGAGGTTAAGGAACTTGCAAAGCGTTTTATACTCGTTTCTGCCTGCTGTATGCCTATTCAGGGATATCTTCATTCGACTTATTTTACAATCCGTTCCGGCGGAAAGACACTCATCACCTTCCTGTTCGACAGCTTTTTCCTGTGGGTTGTGGGCATTCCGGCGGCATGGATTCTTACTCTGAAAACAGAGCTGGATATCGTTACGGTTTTTCTTGTAATTCAGCTTCTTGATGTGCTAAAATGCATAATTGGTACCGCAATTATGAAGAGCGGTATCTGGGCTAAAAATATTGTTAGCACCGAGTCCTCGGAGAAGGAGTAATTATGGAGAAGAGAAAATTAGAAAAGCTTTCGGTTGAAACCTCGTTACTTGGTTTCGGATGCATGCGTTTTCCGGTTAAAGACGGTCATATTGACGAAGCAGAAGCAGAGAAGATGATTGATCTTGCCTACAAGTCGGGCGTTAATTATTATGACACAGCATGGCCTTACCACAATGGTGAGAGTGAGCCTTTCCTCGGAAAGGTTATGGAAAAGTATCCTCGTGACAGCTTTTTCCTTGCAACAAAGCTTCCTCTTTGGGAAGTGCATACACTTGATGATGCAAAGCGTATTTTCAACATTCAGCTTGAGCATCTCAGAACAGACCACATAGATTTTTATCTTTGTCATGCTTTCAACGGCCAGCGTTATGACGAAATAAAGGCTATGGGCGTTATTGACTGGCTTGAGGAAGTAAAGGCTTCCGGAAAGATCCGTTTCCTCGGCTTCTCATTCCATGATGGTTACGATGCTTTCGAAAAGATTCTTACAGACCATAATTGGGATTTCTGCCAGATTCAGTACAATTACATGGATACAGAAGAGCAGGCGGGTGACAAGGGCTACGCTCTTTGCGAAAAGCTTAATGTTCCGATGGTTATAATGGAGTCCATCCGCGGAGGCGAACTTGCAAGCTTTGCACCTGATGTTGAGCAGATGTATAAGGATGTACGTCCTGACAAGTCCATCGCTTCGTGGGCACTTCGCTGGCTCGGCACAAAGCCTCAGGTTAAGGTTATTCTTTCCGGTATGTCAGCATATGACCAGGTTCAGGATAACTTAAGCACCTTTGAGAACTTTGAACCTCTCAGTGAAGAGGAGCAGGCTACAGTTACTGCGGTTGTTAAGGAAATACGTTCACGCAGAAAGAACGGATGTACAGGCTGCCGTTACTGCATGCCTTGTCCTGCAGGCGTTGTGATTCCTCACATTTTCAGAATTTGGAATATGCTCGGAATGTATGGAAATCAGGAAAGAGCCACAAGAAGTTATAAGAACATGAAGCCCGAAGAGATGGCTGATGTATGCCTCAAGTGTGGTGCCTGTGAGGCTGCCTGCCCTCAGCACCTTAATATTCGCGATGACCTTGAGAGAGCAAATAAAGAGCTTCTCGGAGAATAAAAAAGAAACCTGCGCAGTTTGACTTGCGCAGGTTATTTTTATGCTGTTTTTCACACGGGCAAAAACGGATTATTTGTCGAGATTGATTGTTACGTACTCTCTTTTGGACTTGCCTTCTTTAAAGGAATCGTCTTCAAAGCTGTCGTCAAAATCATCATCGTCAGCTTCAGGAGCGTTCTCTACGTATTTTTTATAGAGTGAGTAACCTGTATATCCGATTGCTGTAAGAGAAACAATACATGTAATAAACTTAAAGAACTTCTTCATAATGTGCCCTTTCTGCCGACGTGGCCTTTGCGTTAAGTTCATTTTACACTTTTCGTTTTTCCATTTCAATAGCTTTATAATTATATCATTATTTTCTCTGCACTAAGGAGTGATACATCCTTTTCGTCGTGTGTGGCAACAATGACGGGGACGCCGGCCTGCCTGATAACGGCAGCAATTCGTTCTGTCAGAGCAGGATCAAGCCCTTTGAAAGGTTCGTCCAGTATAAGGAGTTCGGCATTGAATGCAAGTGCTCTTGCGAGACTGACTCTTCTTCGCATTCCGCCGGAAAGCGAAGAAGGCATCTTTTCAGCCACATCCGAAAGCTCCATTTTATTCAGAATATCAAGAGAAGCTTCTTTACTGTCGTTTGCTACCATAACATTTCCCAAAACCGAAAGCCAAGGGAACAGCCTGTCATCCTGGAACATTAGTGCTATTTTTTCGGGCCTGCCCGAAATGCATCCGCTATCAGGTTCTATAAGGCCGGCGATGGTATGGAGAAGCGTTGTTTTTCCCTTACCGCTTTCACCCATTATGCATGTTATTCCGTCGCCTAATGTTAAAGAAAAATCGGAGAACACTCTTTTGTCACCGTAGGAAACCGTAAGATTATTGATTATCATTGTCGGCCTCCTCTCTCTTTTTGGTGCGCTTTACGATTACTTCAAAAAGCTTTTCAAAAATCAAACTGAAAACAATAACAACAACAGTCCACGCAAAAAGGTCCGGTGTTTCAAGATAGAGCTTTGAGTAGTAAATTTCGCGGCCTATTGCCTTTGAAGGTAAAGCCAGAACTTCCGCGGTAATACCTGCTTTCCAGGCGAGACCGAGTGCAGTAACGGCTCCTGAAATAAAATATGGTCTTAATGACGGTAAATAAACAACCTTAATGGTTTTTTTCTTTCCGAAACGGTACATCCTTGCAACTTCCAAAAGTCCTTTGTCCGTTTCTTTTATACCCTCACGAAGGTTAAGGTACAAAATCGGTGCCACGAGAAGAGCGGCAATGAATACCGGAACAAGGGTGTAACTTATGAAAAGCATAACAAGAATAATGAATGACGTAACGGGAGTCGAACGAATCATTCTTATAAAAGGTGTGATTATTGCATCAGCTATGTCTGACACAGATGTAAGGACGGAAAAGACCGAGCCCGCAACAGTTCCCAAAACAAAGCCGCCAAGCACGCGTAAAAGCGTTGCGCCCGTTTTTAGCCAGAAAGCCTTTGTTACAATGAGTGCTCCTATTCTTGAAAGAACGAGAACCGGAGAGGGCACAAGAAGCTCTTTGTCGATTATGAGCGCGGCCACAAACCACACACCAAACCAGAAGACAAGCGCTATGCCTGTCTTCAGCCATTTATTCAGTCTTTTCTTTTTACTTTTCGTAGTAGAAGTCATCTGCAGGGAGGCTTCCTCCTATGGAAGCGGGATTTGCTTCAAAAAGGACATTGTAATATCCTTCAATGGCGGTTTTCATGTCTTTGCCGGTGATGCAGACAATGCCACAGTCGGGAATTGCTGCTTTTGCAATTGCTGCGTTACCGGTTATTTCGTATTTTGCCACAAGTTCTGCGGCTGCGTCAATATTGTTAAGAACTTCGTTTATTGCATCTTCGTATCTCTCGATGAAAAGATTAACCTCATCGGGATGCTCGTTTATAAACTTCTCTGTTGCTACAAGACAGCCCATTGTGATGTGGCTTCCGTCAGTAGTAACGGCATCGTACTCAGTTGCCATTTCAAGTGCCTTACGAACATCGGCGTTTTTCTTCATAACGGCTGTTGCTGCGGGAACTGGAAGCATACAGAGATTTGCATCGCCGCTTACCATGAGGGTTGATATTTCGGTTGCATCCTTGAACTGAATATCAACATCAACACCGGGTTCTAGACCGTTCTTCCTGAGAACATAGTTTAAAACGTACTCGGGGTTTGCACCCTGTCCGTTTACGTATATAGTTTTTCCTTTGAGGTCCTTTATGGAATTAACGGTATTTCCGTTTTCAAGAATGTACAGAACGCTTGTGCAGTTAATCGCTATCATACGAACCGCACCGTTTGTTTTGTTATAAAGGTTTACAGCAGTATTTGTAGGAAGAGCACCGATATCAAGCTCTCCGTTTGTGAGCTTTGCAACCATGTCATTGGCGTCACCGGTCAGCGTGAAATGATAATTCGGATAAGTCCCTTTTTCGGCACTTTCCATAATGTTAACGGCACCAACTCCTGTAGGCCCTTTGATTACGCCGACGTTAACTTCTGACTCATCTTTTCTGCCGCAGGCTGTCATTAAAGACATCATAAGTGACAGAGCCAAAACAATTGCAAACACTTTTTTTAATTTCATAATCCTCCTTCGGGTGGCTGGCCAACCGTAATTATGTGGTTTTGCCTAAATAATCGAAAAGGACCACATCAAAAGATGCGGTCCTTAAATAAACGCAAATAGCGCATTTCACGTATTGGCCGATCTTTCACCTCAATGTAATATTTTAGTGTCAGAAACAAGCGTATCGTATCACCATGCTTTTATTTTGTCAATAATCTCGAATTGCTCTATTATTGTAAAAGTGTTATAATCAAAAGCTATGTGGGGAAAATGTATTGGAGGACCGGCTTGCATTACATTACGCTGATAATAATCATACTTATAGTTCTTAACTGCCTGTGGGGCGCCTTAAGAAGTACAAAGAAATCATTGTTTGTTATTGCTGCAACAGCCATAACAGGCATTCTTACGATGCTCCTTGCAAAGCCCTTTGCATTGCTGTTCCATAAGCCGTTTCTGAAACTTATTTTGTCATTTGTTCCCGAGAATATAAATGAACCCATTTTGTCAGAGCTTGTTTCACTTTTCCTGAAACCTCTTCTGACGGTGGCTTTTTATATACCGCTTTTTGTTATTATTTATCTTATGATGAAGATACCTGTAGTTCTTCTTTCAAAGGACTCACAGGTTCGTGAGACTTCTGCCGGTTCTGATGATGACGTTTCGCAGGAGGGTTTCAGCCTTAAGGAGAGTAGCCTTTCAATTGCTGTAAGTGGTGCTAACTGCCTGCTGTTCTTTTTCCTTCTGCTGCTTCCTTTTAGCGGCTTATGTACAAGCCTTTCTGAGGATGTTGAAACCGTGCAGAGAGCTAAGTCAGAAAATACTTTAGTCCGGAATTTTATTTCTGCTGCAGGGCATTTTGAGGCAAAGATAGAAACGACAGTCGATGACCCTCTTCTTTCCTTCTACTCAAAGCTTGGCGGTGAAAAGCTGTATCTTACATATGCAAAAGTAAAAAGAAACGGCACTAAATCAAATCTTCACGAAGAGGCAATGCACCTTTGCACGATATTTCATAATGCTGCCCCTATTGTTACGGATACGAGGCTGAAGTTTAACACGGAAACGGCCGAGGGCATTCGCAGTATGAAAAATACCCTTATGAGCTCAGAATTCCTTATGGATATTTTATATGATATTTTGGATGAGGCGTCTTCGAAGTGGGTGAAGGATGAGCAATACATGGGGGTTGTGCCTGAGGATTTTTTCAAGGGCAGCGGTTCCGAAGATGTGTCCAACCGGCTTGTTGAGGTTGTTATTTCATATCTCGATGGGGCCTCGGATAAAGAGAAGGAATCACTTATCAATGCGTTTGCCGGCGGAGTTGAGCTTGTAGCAGAAACAGGCATTATGGAGGCTGAAAGATATGATTCAGGTTCCTTTGAAATTGCTGAAATTTCGAATAGCAGGGTTTTCTCAAAGCTTATTCTTTCTGTTGATGAAAACACCTCCGATTTAGTGGCCGAAATAATAGATATTTTTTCTGAAAACAACGAGGGCCACATACTTGCTCTTCTTGTCAGGAATATGGGAAGCGTGGCAGATGAGGATGCTGAAGCGGAAGGAGAATTGATCTATAAGTGCTTTGACAGAATTTTTCAACTTAACGAAATGCGTAAGTCGACAGATCTTAATAAAGTTGCCATACTGTTGGAGGAAATTATGGAGTTCGCAGCAGTGTCTAAAGTTGCAGCGCCTGCGGTTCATGAAATAAGTCTTGAGGCATTTCCATTGGACCTTCCTAAATATGACGAATATGACAAAATGACACTTATGTCGTTACTGGATGAGTACATGTCACAGCTTTCGAGCGAAAGCGCACTAAAAAAAGGAACTACGTATGAAGATGTTCTGACGATTATGACTTTTAAATAGTAAAGGAGTTTTTATGTACGATTACCTTATTGTCGGTGCCGGTCTTTACGGTGCCACATTTGCTAGACTTGCCAAAGAAGCAGGCAAAACATGCCTTGTTATCGATAAACGAAATAATGTTGCGGGAAATATATACACCGAAAAGCAGGAGGGCATTAATGTCCATGTGTACGGTGCGCATATATTCCATACAAACAATAAAGAGGTTTGGGACTTCCTGAACAAATTCGCAACGTTTAACCGCTTTACAAATTCACCTGTAGCGAATTACAAAGGTGAACTGTACTCAATGCCCTTCAACATGTACACCTTCAATAAAATGTGGGGTGTTGTCACCCCTCAGGAAGCAGAGGCTAAAATTAACGAACAGAGAAAAGAGATTATCGGAGAACCTCAGAATCTTGAGGAACAGGCTATTTCGCTTGTCGGACGTGATATTTACGAGAAGCTTGTTAAAGGCTACACAGAGAAGCAGTGGGGACGTGACTGCAAGGAGCTTCCCGCTTTCATCATTAAGCGCCTTCCTGTACGCCTTACTTTTGATAACAACTACTTTAATGCACTCTTCCAGGGTATTCCCATCGGAGGTTATACAAAGATGATTGAAAACATGCTCGAGGGCATGGAAGTGCGTCTTGGTGTTGACTATCTTGCAAACCGTAATGAGCTTTCAAAGCTTGCAAAGAAGGTTGTTTACACAGGGCCTATTGACGCATATTTTGACTACAGTCTTGGTACGCTTCAGTATCGTTCCGTACGTTTTGAAAATATCACATATGATTTCCCTAACTTCCAGGGAAATGCTGCTGTAAACTATACAGACCGTGAAACACCTTGGACAAGAATCATTGAGCATAAGTGGTTTGAGTTCGGTAAGGATGAGGAAGGAAATGACCTCGGGAAGACCATCATAAGTCGTGAATACAGCTCAGAATGGAAAAAGGGGGACGAGCCTTACTACCCTGTAAATGATGAGAAAAACTCCGCACTTTACCTTAAGTACAAAGAACTTGCCGACAAGGAAGAAAATGTCATCTTCGGAGGAAGACTTGGCGAATACAAGTATTACGATATGGACAAGACCGTTGAGGTTGCAATGAATAAAGCAAAAGCCATCCTTTAAGGATGGCCCGGGGCCGCACGTTCCGTGCGGCTTTTTATTTTGTTATTTGCCGGATTTTTTGAAGTATTCCGCGAGCAAATCTCTCGCAAATACGTCTGCGTCGTATGTATCGACTACGGTAAGGTGATTCGGTGCATATTGTGAGGAATATGTGTCCGTAACGAGGTAATATGTTGCGTTCGGAGAAAGGTCCGCCTGAACGTATTCACCATAATCTCCGTAGGTAATAAAATAGTTGTCATTTGTTGTTGCAAAGAAATTGTTGTTAAGGTTTACGCCAGTTGTTGAACAGAGAACAAGCTGATTGTCGAAGGGGAACAGCATCTGAAGCTGTTCATAGGTGACATCACCCGCATATAAGCAGCGGGGACTTCTGCAGGAGAAGAATCCCCCTCCGAGGACTATATCATATTCGCTGCCCCAGCGTTCCAGGCCGACTTCGTAATAAAGGTCGGCACAGAGCTGACGGAGCTCGTCGGCGTTTAAATATACGGAGTTGTGTCCAAGGACGGAGGTAATATCTCCGATTTCTTCTGCGTACTGCTCGAGCAGTTCGTCTATAAGCGAAGAACTTGTGTTCTTTGAAATAACAGATCTGTCAATCTGCTCTGCATAAGCAACTTCAAGTTTTCCGCTTTCATCCGAAAGATGAACGTGGGCGATGCCTGTGGAATTATCGCCACCGCACTGGACGTGATAAACATTGTTTATGTCCTGAAGTATGTAAGCCTGGTGCGTATGGCCTTCAAAGCAGAGATCGACATAACCCTCGGAAAGTGCGAGGTCATAATACGGAGAAAGATTAAAGGCATCAATATGACCGACACCTGAATAGCTTCTCTCATAACCGTCATGAATTGACAGAATGATGAAATCCGCGCCGAGAGCGCGAAGGTTTCTGGATTCGTTTTTTATGAGCTCTGTGAGTGCGTTTCCCGTAACAAAGTAAACGTCGGTTGTTTTATCGGCGGATATGGAGCTGTAGCAGTCTCCTATGGCTCCGATAATGCCGAATGTAATACCATTCTGTGTGACCATAACCGATGAATCAAGATAATCAACACGCTTGTTTGTTTTCCTGTCGTAGACGTTAATTCCAAGAAAAGGGAAATCAGCGTTTTGACTGTTTTCGGATATGTATGAAGTGCCCCAGTCAAACTCGTGGTTCCCGACGGTCATGGACGTAAAGTGAGTACGGTTCATCCATTCGGTCATAAGTGCACCCTTTGTCTGATTAGATTCGCTGCTTCCCTGCCACATGTCTCCGGAAGAGAGAAGAATGAATCCGTCGGAGAGCATTTCCTGAATCTGAAGATATGTTGTCAGTTCGTCAACGCCGGGCTGGCCGTCGGAATCCTTGAACTTGCCGTGAAGGTCATTAATTGCGTAAATATCGATTTCATGTACTGCCACGTCAGAAGAAGAATCTGCCGTTGGGGCAGCAATCGTTGGTTCGGTCGGCTCAGGGAGGGCTTTGGTACCTTCCTCTGAACTGTAATCGATGTTTACAAGAGTTTTTTCAACCGGGGAGTCCGTAGCTTCGGGCTGTACTATGCTGCATCCGGATGTTGAAATGAACAGCAGCAATATAAGAAGACTTAAGTTTTTTTTGATAATAATGTGTTTCACGAAATATCCCCCTACAAAATTCAGGTCAACATAATATATCCAAAACGGAATAAATGCAAGAAATTGTATTTTTTAAGTCATTTTTATAAGAATATGAGTTAAATCTGACCACTTATGGTAAATCGCTTGCAAGGATGAAAACTGTAATGTAATATGCAGACAGAGGTGAAAATATGAAGTTTAAAAACCATGATGACATAAAGGAGAATATTATGTACAACGCAGATGAAAAAAGATACGACACAATGATTTACAACCGCGTCGGAAACAGCGGTTTAAAGCTCCCTGCGGTTTCACTCGGACTTTGGCATAACTTCGGAGACACCGCAAATCTCGAAAATATGACAGCCATGTGTGAAACTGCATTTGATGCGGGAATTACGCATTTTGATCTGGCAAACAATTATGGTCCCAAGGAAGGCGCAGCTGAAGAAAACTTTGGAAGAATCCTTTCAAAGAGCCTCGGGAGATATCGTGATGAGCTAATAATTTCCACGAAGGCAGGCTATTATATGTGGCCCGGCCCTTATGGTGATAACGGAAGCAGAAAGTATCTCATTGCAAGCCTTGATCAGAGTTTAAAGCGCATGGGACTTGATTATGTTGATATTTACTATCATCACCGTCCGGACCCGGAGACTCCTCTTGAGGAAACCTGCGGTGCGCTTAATGACATTGTAAAGTCCGGAAAGGCATTGTATGTAGGCGTTTCAAACTATAACAAAGAGCAGACGGAAGCAGCTCAGAAACTTTTCAGGAAAATGGGAACGCCATTTATCATCAATCAGAGCAGATATAATATCTTCGACAGGAGCATTGAGAAGAATGGCCTCAAGGGCTATGCCGCTCCGAACGGAGTTGGCGTTATCACCTTCTGCCCGCTTGCACAGGGACTGCTCACAGGGAAATATCTGAACGGAATACCGGAGGATTCAAGAGTTAAGAGTGATGGCCGATTCCTTAAAGAGGCTGACATAAATGAGAAGACAGTTAGCCGAATCAGGGCTCTTAACGAAATTGCCGGGAAGCGCGGGCAGACACTTGCGCAGATGGCTCTTGCCTGGATTCTTCGTGACGGAGACATTACCTCGGTTCTTATCGGTGCATCAAGGCCTTCACAGATTCAGGAAAACATTGATTCGATTAAAAACTGCAGCTTTTCAGAAGAAGAGAGAAGACTTATTGACAGTATTTAATCTGTCAGAATTAAAAATGGTAAACATAATAAACAGATTCGAATGGGCTGTCCTTAGTATGGGCAGACGTCCGAGTCTGTTTTTATTTATTATTAATCTATCCTTATTCACTTTTTAAGGTTATTTAATGTCGGGTTAATGGCAGTAATAGGGCACAGATGTTACCATAGTACGAGTATGAAGGGGGAGTAGCTCTTGCTGTGCCTTGGAGGAATTATATGAACATTCGGATAATGAACAACAAGCATACCATCGACCAGCTGATCTTTACGGCAGATGAATACGGTGTCATTCTCAGTGCCGCTAAAATCGGCATCTGGTCATTGGAAATGGACGAAGGCGAGAAGTACAGACTCTTCTGCAATGACATTATGGAAGATCTTATCGGTGCACCTCATGGCGCAGACCCTGTCTCCGCATACGAGTGCTTTGAAAGAGGAATGTTATCGGAATATCAGGCTGATTTGGACAGATATTTTGACGAAATCGCTACGCTTGGACAGTCTGAAATCACCTATAAGTGGAAATATCCCGACGGACATATTATTTCTGTAAGATGTGTCGGCGTATTGGACAGAACATATACAAAAGGTGTTCGTTTCCGCGGATACCATCAGGACATATCACAAACCGCAGACCTCGAGGAAAGACTTACCTACGAGGCAGAGCACGATGGACAGACCGGCCTTTATTGCAGAAATGTTGCTGAAAGAAAAATAAAAGAAGTGATTACTGCCGGCACCGAGAATACGGCTTTGTTGCTTATCGATATTGATAGTGTCAGCAAGATTAACAAAAGTTACGGGCATGCATCCGGAGACCGTGTTATCGTTTCGGTTGCAGAGACATTAAAAACTATTCTTGAAAACCGGTCAGGTGATATAATCGGTCGTTTCTCAGGGGATGGATTTATCGCGCTCGTAAAGAATACAGACAGCCTTGAAAAAATAAAAGCGCTTATAGAACCGTTCCAGAAGAAGGTTTCCGAAATTAAATATGGCAGGGATGATTATATTACCCCTTCCTGTAGCATTGGTATTGCTCTTTGTACAAAAAATGACAACAGTTTTTCGGATTTGTACAGAAAGGCTGACATTGCCCTTTATCATGCAAAGAATAAAGGTAAAAATTCTTATGAAGTCTATTCCGACGATATGACGGAGTTCCGTCTTAATGAGCATGTTAAGGAGCTTGAAGCAACAAACTATGAAATGCGTCAGCAACTCGAGATTATCGGCGCGATGGCAAAGGTTTCCTTTAATACCTACTATCTCGATCTGGAGCATAATCTTTTTAATCTGCTTAAAAAGGAATCGTCAATGAATAATCTGATTTCCGATGCAAGTTCTTTGGACCATGCGCTTAATACCGTTATGAACAGGTATGTGGCTGAAGGAAGCAGAAAGAAGATGAAGGAACTCGTGGGAACGCCTCAGAAAATCCGCAATCTTCTTAGGGACACAGACGACTATCCCTTCGAATACGAACGAACCGAGGGATTCTGGGTTAGAGCACATGTCGTTGCAATTAATCGTGATGATGCAGGCAACGCACTCAGCGCCCTTTGGATTATGGAAAACATTGATGAGGAAAAGAAGCAGGAACTTGCAGCAAGAAAGGCAGAAGAAGAAAGTCGATATTTCTTCAATTCACTTGCAGCCAATTCGTATGCCATCTACAAATGCGGTCTTGAAGATGATTCTGCAGAACTTATATACGGCAGTAACGAAAAGATGGAATGGGATAAGAAAACAACCGTTTCAAAGCTTGTTGAGATGCTGAGAGCCGAAACGAAAAAAGGCTCCAAAGAACACACGGCCGAAATAGAAGCGTTCACTGATGTATCAACAGTTTCCGAAAGACTGAAGGATACGGATATGGTTTCCCATGACATTAAGACGGAGAACCTTGGATGGCTGAACCTGAATATCATTTCTCACCGAAAGGATGACAGGGGAAGACTTGTCGAGTTCCTTGTTCTTGTAAGAAGAGTTGATGAACTTAAACAGGCAGAAATCGAAAATGCCCAGCTGGAGGCTGAACGTTCAGCTATTCTTTCAGGTATTGCAAAGACCTTTAACTTCATGTACCGTCTTGATATAAGAAGCGGAATGTGTTACGAAATACAGGCGCCTCCGCACCTTCGCAGAAGGGTTCCCTCAGTTTGCAAACTTGACGAAGCCTTGAAGGCGTTTGAGGAAATTGATCTTGATGACGATTTGAAAGCGGAAAATGAGGATATATTAACTGTTGAAAGCCTTCGCGAAACGTTTACATTCAGCACAAACATCGTACGTGATGTTAAACTGAAAAGCTATGGCTGGGCACAGATTTGTATAACTCCTCTTAAGAGAGACCCGCTCGGCAGGGTTGATGAAATGCTGTTTATGTGCAGACAGATAGGCTACGAAAAGGAACAGGAGCTTATAGCAAAACGCATGGAACAGGAGCGAATGACGCTACTTAACTCTTTGTCCAAGGTATATTTTGCAATCAATCATTTTAATCTTGAAACGGGTGCAGGCGAGGAAATTTACTCCGGAAGAGAATCAAAGAATTTTGTGAATGTTTCTGATTTCAAGGAGGCTATGAAATACTACCTTGAGCAGGATAAGACACCGGGAACCGCCGGTGATAAGGAGGAATTCTGGAATACCGAAACGATTCGTGACAGATTAAGTGATAAAGACATTATATCCAGAGAGGTGCTTACCGATACATCCGGGTGGGTACAGGTTCATATGCTTGTATATCATCGTGACGCGGAAGGAAATGCAACTGATATTCTCTGGCTTGCTAATGATATTGATGCCCAGAAGACAAGGGAACTCAAAATTACCGAGGAACTTGAAAAAGCATATGAAGATGCCAGACAGGCAAACTTCGCAAAGAGCCGTTTCCTAAGCTCAATGAGCCATGATATAAGAACACCTATGAATGCCATTATGGGAATGGTTGATATCGCTATGAGACATGAGGACGATCCCGGAAGAGTCCATGACAATCTGAAAAAGATTGAAATGGCGGGAGGACAGCTGGTTTCTCTTGTTAACGATGTTCTTGATATTTCTGCAATTGAAAGCGGAAAGCTTGAATTAAGACCTTCGGAAAATAACGTTAAAGCCTGTTTTACAAGGCTTGAGACGATATTCAGACCTCAGATGGAGCAGAAAAATATCGAAGCGATATTTGAAATGCATGACATTTCATATCCTTGGATTATGATTGACGATGTCAGAATGAACCAGATTTGCTCGAACCTTATCAGCAATGCCCTTAAGTACACTCCTGAGGAAGGAACCGTTCATATTGAACTTTCGGAAGGCACGACAATTAATGGTGCACCGTTCATAACATTTATTGTCAGTGATACCGGTATCGGCATGAGCAAGGAATTCATGGAGCACATGTGGGAAACCTTCAGTCGCGCAACAGATACGCGTATCAATAAGATACAGGGCGCAGGACTCGGCCTTTCAATCGTTAAAGACCTTATCGACAAGATGGGCGGAACGATTACGGTTAAGAGTGAAGTGAACAAGGGCTCAACATTTACGGTTGTACTTCCTATATCTCCTATAGAGTCAATAGACGAAGAGGACGAGGAAGAAGAGGACTATGAGGAAATGCTTTCGATGCATATCCTTGTTGCGGAAGATAATGACCTTAACTGGGAAATTGCAAATGAGCTTCTTGAAATCAACGGCATTTCTGCTGAACGTGCCGAGGACGGAAAAAAGTGCCTGGAGATTTTTACAAATGCTCCCGCAGGCACTTTCGACGCAATTCTTATGGATATGCAGATGCCGATAATGAACGGCTGTGAATCATCCGAGGCAATCCGTGCCTCAAAGCATCCGGAGGCTAAGACGATACCGATTATCGCAATGACTGCCAACGCATTTGCAGAAGATGTTGCAAAATGTAAGGAAGCAGGCATGAACGATCATCTTTCAAAGCCTATCGATATTACAAAGGTTGTTTCGACTATCAGGAGATATGTCAGCATAAGGTAAGATAGTCGTAACCGTCACCTGAATCATTGTATACCTCGTACGATGCATCGGCATCGCCATAATTGATTAACTCCACAACCGACTGTGCGTTTGCATGGTCGGTTTTTTCTTTGTTCATAGGTATGACGCTGCCTGCTTTAACAAAGACAGGAATGCGGTCGATTGAAGCATCTGTTTCAATCCACTGTCCGCCCTTGTAGAAATCTTTTGTAAAGAAATCATACCAGTTGTTTCCTGCAGGAAGGTAAACCTTTCTTGTATGTGAAACACCGATGATTTCAGTATTTCCTGCATTGAAATAGGTGGCATCTGTTACAGGACAGACCATGAGGCTTTCACCAAAGAAATACTGGTCTTTAATATTATAAACGTTTTTTTCATCGGGATAAACAAAGGCAAGCGGACTGATGAAGGAAGCATTGTTTTTCCATACATTATGAGCTGTTGTGTAAATGTAAGGCATAAGTCGGTAACGAAGCCCGTTTGCTTTTACAAGCGCGTTGTAAAAACGCATATCTTCGTTTTCAAAGGCCCAAAGTTCGCGGCGACAGTCTGTTCCGTGGCAACGCATAACAGGAAGGAAACAGGACCACTGGTACATGCGTACGTAAAGCTCCAGATAGCCTTTATCCTTGTTAGTGTCTTCGAAATCCCCGTTCCAGTACCAGCAGTCCCCCTTTTTTATGAAGAATGCACCGACATCGACTGTCCAGTAAGGAAGTCCTGAAGCTGAGAAGTTAAGAGAAGCGGGAATCTGCTTTCTGAATGTATCCCAGCTGGCGGAAATATCTCCGGACCACATAATGGTGCCGTAACGCTGCTGCCCTGTGTATGCTGCTCTTGTAAGGTTGCATACACGCTTGTCTGTTCCTGTGGATCGTTGGCCTTCGTATATGGTCCGTGCGTGATAAAGCGGGAAAGCATTTGTATAGTCTGCAGGAAGCTTGTCTTCCAGGGCTTTAACGTATTCGTAGTAATTTGCTGCTGCCTCCGGCCTGTTTTTATGTACCCATTCGACTGTAATCGGCTCTGACGAATCACACCAGAAGGCGTCCACTCCATTGGAGAAAAGAGCTCTGTTTACCTGATTCCAGTAGGTTTCTCTTGCCTCTTTTATCAGAGGATTGTAAAGGTCACTGGCGGGAAGGAGTCCGTTATGTTCACGCATTTCTTTATTGTTTTCCGAGCCATTGCACATATTGGGCCATATGGAAAGCATGAAATGTACATTCATCTCGTGAAGCTTGTCTGTCATCGCTTTCGGATTCGGGAAGCGCTTCGGGTCAAAGGATTTCTGACCCCACATACCGTCAGGCCAGGACAGCCAGTCAAGAACGAGGCAATCAAGACCGAGGCCGCGTTTTCTGTACTCTTTGGCCATGCTGATGATTTCATCGGCAGTTTCATAACGCTCCTGTGACTGAACATAACCGTATGCCCACTTCGGAAGCATTACGGCCTTTCCGGTGAGATCACGGTATTCGCTGATGACCTCATCGGGAGTGCCTTTTATGAAGTAGAAATCCATCTCCTTGTCAGCCTCGGAGTAGAGGTATGAACCGTTTACGTCGTCCGAGAAAATCATCGGTGAATATGTATCGTAAAGAATGCCGTAGCCCTTCGTCGAAACGAGCATCGGAACGGCAATTTTCAGGTTTGCCTGATGAAGATAGAGACGTTGCCCACGAAGGTTCAGAACGCCTGTGTCATACTGACCGAGACCGTACAATGCTTCGTCCTCCTGCCAGTTAAGGTGGAGAAAGGTGTGGAAAAGCTTTTCTCCGGGAATGCGGACCGCCTCTTTAACAAGCTCCTTCACGCCATCTGCGGTCTGTATTTTTTCTGTTTCGATTGTATGATCTTCAGAGAGAATATATGATTGGAATTCATCGAGAATGCGGCTTTCCTTTTCGCGCTCCGCAAGGAGGAGCTTGCCCGAAACACTGAAGTAAGTATATGAACCGGTTAGGCGATTTATTTTAATGCATAGATTTTTTGTGGACAACGTAAGAATACCGTCCTCGTCAGTTACCGAAAAAGGTAACATGGCGTTGCCGGAAGGCTGCGCTGCCCTGCTTATTACACCGGGTTTAATCACATCGGAAAAAGAGTCCTTCTCGGTGTAGGTGATTCGCACGACATTTTCGTTGACAGGAATAAGCCTGTGGAGACCTGCCTCTGAAGTGAGATAAAGAGCGTTTCCACGCTTCTCAACACGTGTGATTTGTCTTGATTTATATGGAGACGGTGAAAGCATAAAAAGAGCACCTCCTGCTTGATTTATACGTGAATTATAGCAAGGGGAGATGCTCATATAAAGTCAAATGTTGCTCATAATTTATTATTATTAGAGAATAATTATGCTGAAGCTGTTTGGCTCGAGTGTGATACAGTCACCGTCAAAATCGCCGGTCCTAAGGCTTATGTTTTCAGGATTTTCAACAGAGTTGTATGCAGCAGTTGCAGGATTTTCAAAGGAGTTGCCCGCATCTCCCGACAGGCTGCCTGCAGGATTGCAGGTGGTGACTGAAGGACCGCTGAGAACAACGATTTCGGAAGGGGTAAGGCAGCTTCCGCTTTCATCATTAAGGGAGAGAGCAACAGGCTCATTGTTTGTATTTACGATTTTTACGTAAATCCTGCCCGTGTTCTCGTCAATGGAAGGATTGTAGTAGAGACCTTCATTGTAAAGAACTTCGTGCTGGCCCATTGTATCAAGTGTAGCGGAGCCTGTGTAACGTGAATACATAAGCTGAACGTAGTAGCTTGGCGTTCCGTACGCTGTTTCTGCGTCAAACCATATCATATCCGGTGACCATTGCGTGTAACCCAAACGTGCAAAGAGAGGGGCATAACTTGCAAGGACAACAACATCTGCATTTCTCTCGACTCCGGTGAGGAAAGCGGCTTCTGCGAGAGCACCTTCAAGTGTATTTACTTTGTAATTGTTGAAGGTACCGCTTCCTTCGGGATGAGCGGCATATTCGCCTGCAAACACCTTAATCTTGCGGTCATAGTTATCATAGAAGCTGACATGGTCAAGAAGCCACTGAGGACGAACGTAGTAGTGCTCATCCACTGCGTAAACAAAATTGTCTTTTTTGGAAGCATTCTCCCTTATAAAATTCCAGGCGGCCAGGTATCGCTCGGAGGTGATGTCGGGGCCTGCCGAACCGATGAGCTTAATGTCGGGATAGGTGTCATGTATTGTTTTTTCAAAAAGAGTGTATCTCTTGAAAAACTCTGATTTTTCGGTTTCCCATTGCTCGTTACCTATACCGACCATTTCAAGATTAAACGGCTCGGGGTGTCCGAGTGAGGCACGAACTTTGCCCCATGCTGTATCAACAGGGTCATTTGCGAAGGATATAAGGTCAAGGGCATCCTGAAGAAAATCCTTGAATTCCTCGGACTCGATCGGAACCAGTTCATATGACTGATACTGGCACGCAAGGCCGACATTTAATACGGGAAGAGGCTTTGCACCGAGCATCTCGCAAAGAAGGAAAAATTCGTAATAGCCTATTCCGTATGTTTGATTGTAATGGTCGTACTCGCTGTGGTCCTTCGGCTCGCGCCAGTCGTTTCCGTGAACTGCCCATCTGTTCCAGTTGGATCTTCTGCGCTCCAGGGGCATTAATGTGTCTTTAAAGTTGTATCTGTTTGCAAGGGTATTGCCTTCTATAATGCAGCCACCCGGAAAACGAATGAAGCCCGGCTGTATGCCCTTCAGCAAATCAAAAAGGTCCTTGCGGAATATGCCTGCCACAGCATTTTCGGGCATAAGTGAGAAGAAGTCAAATTCGATTGTGCCCCGGGAGGGGAGAAGGATTACAGGCTTTACTCCCTTCAGCGAATCGTCTGCAGTTAATGTAACTGTGTACTTTTTGAAACTGCAAAGCTCCTTTTCACCCGGGCAGTCAAGCTTGATGGAAACCAATGAGCATGAACCTGATTGGAAATCGGTAATGGATGCGTTGCTCTTTGAAGCACTTGGGAAGTTATTGGCGGATGTGTTGGCAACGCAGTCATCTGCGACAAGGAAGCCCGCCTCGATGTGGTCAAGTCTGCCAACATTTCGTGCGTAGAAGGAAAGTGTAAATTTGTCACCTTTCTTAGCGTATATACCGTCATATGCTTTGTTGGTGAAAGCGTCACCGGATGCTTTTGCGGTGAAGCGTAGATAGTGCGGGTTTTCTTTCGCTACGGGGCTTCCGGATACTATAAGCATTTCTCCTGAATTAAGTGCGCTCCACCCATACAGCCCGTCAAATTCTGTGTAGTAATCCCCTGTGTGACCGCTTGCTTTTACAAACTCAAATGCTCTGTTTTCAAGGAGCTCGGCATACAGTCCGCCGTCAGCGGCATAATTTATATCTTCAAAGAAAAGACCTGTCATTTCTTTGGAAATAGGGGCTTTAATTTTCTTGTGGATTGTGATACATTTCCTCATGTTCGTACTGCCTTCCGTCAGTTGGTAATTATGCAATTCGGTATTCGGAAACTCAGTTGCCAAAGCACCCGGATGTCCGTTCGAATCTAAGCGATACGATTGTATCACATTCTGAAAAAAACAAAACAATTATTTGGAATTCACTATGAAAACCTTTAAACTGAAAACAAACACCGACCTTACTCAGGGGTCGATTATTAAAGGAATAACAACCTTCTGCATACCTATTTTTCTCGGACAGCTTCTGCAACAGCTTTATAATATTGCGGATGCATGGGTTATAGGACATTTTGCGGAGCCGGTTGCATTTGCTGCGGTAAGTTCCACGGGCTCTGTTTCATTCTTTGTTGTCGGATTTTTCAACGGTATGGCCATAGGTGGAGGCGTTATAATTTCCAGGTACTTCGGTGCAAAGGATGAGAAGAAGGTTGAGGAAGCAATACATACAAACTTCCTTTTCGGGATTATCTCCTCAGTGCTGGCAACAATCGTGGGACTTCTGATTGTTCCGTGGCTTCTTCGAATTATGAATACACCGGACGAAGTAATGCCTTATTCGCTTACATATATGCGCATTATTTTCGGCGGTGTTACGGCAAGCCTTATGTATAATATTTGTATGGCAATAATGCGTGCTCTTGGTGACAGCATAAGTCCACTTATTTATCTGCTTGTTTCTTCACTTACGAATGTTGTGCTTGATATCGTGTGTGTTAAATTCCTCCACATGGGCGTTGCAGGCGCTGCAGCCGCAACCATTACATCGCAGGCAATAAGCGTTGTCCTCTGCATAATAAAAATGCGTAAGGCTACAGACTACACCCGACTTTGCTTCAGCAAAATCAAATGGAACGGTCCACTTATGAAGGAAGTTGCCATACAGGGCATTCCTACGGGTATCCAGAATTCCGTTATAAGCATCGGAAATATGACCATACAGAAAAACGTCAATGATTTCGGACAGTTTGCAATGTCCGGAATGGGAGCATATATGAAGGTTGAGGGCTTTGTATTTCTGCCCATAAGCTGCCTCTCCATGGCACTTCCTACGTATATAGGCCAAAACCTTGGTGCAAAGCAGTATGAACGTGCCAAAAAGGGTGCTGCCTTCGGCATTATAAGCGGTATGATTCTTGCGGAGATTATCGGAGTAATCCTTTATCTCGGGGCTGACGGCATTCTCAGATTCTTTATTGACGATGATGCATCCATTGCCTATGGTGTTATTCACGCCCGCACTACATCCCTTTTCTTTTGCCTGCTCGCCTTTTCGCATTGTGTGGCAGGTGTTATGAGAGGATGCGGAAAAGCGGTTGTGCCTATGATCACAATGCTTTCCTTCTGGTGTGCGGTACGTGTTCTCTATGTTACTACTGCAATTAATATATGGCCTGTTTTCAGGACTATAAGCTGGGCATATCCGATTACCTGGACATGCAGTTCTTTTGTATTTTTGGCGTTCCTTCTGTTCAGTGACTGGACACACGCCTTTGAAAAACAAACTAAAAAAGTGAAGGAGAAATAATCATGACAGCAAAAAGACCACCTATGGGATGGAACAGCTGGGATTGTTTCGGTGCTGCGGTTAATGAGGCGCAGGTAAGAGAAAATGCGGACTACATTGCCAAGTACATGAAAGACTACGGCTGGGAGTACATTGTAGTTGATATTCAGTGGTATCAGCCCAAAGCAGATTCACACGAATATCATCCTTTTTCAGACGTAATAATGGATGAGTACGGACGCCTTTATCCCGCGCCCAACAGATTCCCTTCAAGTGCGGATTTTAAAGGCTTTAAGCCTCTTGCAGATTATGTTCACGGACTTGGGCTTAAGTTTGGCATTCACATTATGCGTGGCATGCCCAGAATGGCAGCACACAAAGACCTTCCCATTAAGAACTCAAAATATACTGCACGTCTTGTAGCCAATCCAAACTCCATCTGCTTTTGGAATCCCGATATGTACGGCCTTAAGTGTGAACAGGTTGAAGAAGGCGCAAGAGACTATTATAACAGCATTTTTAAGCTTTATGCCGAGTGGGGCGTTGATTTCGTTAAGGTTGACGATATAGCAAGAGAGTATCCTCATTGCAGAAAAGAAATAGAGCTTATTCATGATGCATGCGTAAACAGCGGACGCGATATGGTCCTTTCACTTTCACCGGGTCCTGCACCTCTTAAAGAGGCAGAGCACCTTAAAAAGAATGCCAACATGTGGCGTATTACCGATGACTTCTGGGACAAGTGGGAGCTTCTTCTTGACATGTTCAAGCGTGCTGAAGAGTGGTGCACGCATTCCGGCCCGGGACACTGGCCCGATGCTGATATGCTTCCCGTAGGTGCACTCCGTCAGGACTACAATCCCGATGACCGTACACGCTTTACGCAGGCGGAGCAGATTACAATGCTTTCTCTTTGGTGCATGATGAGAGCACCGCTTATTGCAGGCGGACATATGCCCAAGAATGATGAGTTTACATTAAAGCTTCTCACAAATCGTGACATCCTTGATATTGAAGAGAAAACCCACTGCGCTCATCAGCTTTACAGAACTGCCGATGAGATTGCATGGATAGCTCCCTGCAAGACGGAAAAGGCTTGCTATATTGCGCTTTTCAATATTTCCGACAAGAAGAGGAAAATAGAATTTAACTTGTCAGAGTACGAGCTTGAACACTTCACAAAGGCAAGGGAACTCTGGAGCGGAAAGAGTGTTAGGGTGATTGAAGCACAGAATGAGAAAGAGTTATGCGACGGGAAGAGTGGTAAAGCACTTGAAGCACTGAAGGCAAATGAGTCTTGCGGCAGGAAGAGTGCCAATACATTCGGAAATCATCTGAAATGTGATGTCGAAAAGCATGGTGCAGTGGTTATTCGACTTGAATAAACGGTTGCTTACAACCTACCTTTATAAATAGCAATATTTTTTCTTAAGAAGATGTTAAGTTTCTTGACAAGCGCTTTTTTAGTAGTAAAATAGCGCCATATGAAAAATTTGTATATAATCATTTCCCAGACACACACAGGCGTTGCCGGTGCTATTAGGAAATTAGGAAAAACAAAATATAACCATGCAGCCATAGCTCTTGATAAGGACTTGAGCCGCATGTACGCATTTGCAAGACTTAAACACAAGAGCATTCTTCTTGGACAGCTTGTCCGTGAAAATATGTACAGATATTCACTCGGTAAGTATGACTATGTCGGGGGTAAAATCTTTGAGCTCCCCGTAACCGATGAGCAGTACAAAGAAATTGAGGACGTTATATCAAAGATGTATAAGGAAGGAGATTACCTCTATAATCTGTTCTCGGTTCTTTTAACACCTGTCATGGGCGGCTTTTCAACTTACAAGTCTTTCTCCTGCGTAGAGTTTGTAATGTATCTTCTTAAGGAACTCGGATATGAGCTTGAGAAACCTTTGTATGCTTATCGCCCGGATGATCTTCAAAAGGTTTTGGAAGACAAGTTGTTCTTCGAGGGTAATCTTTTGGAATACTGCCCGGATCACAAGGTTGACCCGAACTACTTCCAGCCACTTACCTTCAGAGACCGTGTAAACAGCGTTGAGGTTCCTTTACGCCTTATTTACAGAATGATCTTCAAAAGAAAGTATAGAGTTTGCTAGTACAACATAAAAGAAAGAACAGAGTTTGCCGGTGCAACATTAAAAAAGTATAGAGTGTGTTGGTTAAACATTAAAAAGAAAAACTTGGCGTAGCGTGCTGCGCCAAGCTTTTTTTTGTTTCTTGTAAATCTGTTGTTTGTGTGTATAATGTACTTGGAATTTCTTTTGGGCAAGAAATAACCGAAACAAACAGATTGATGTCAGCATTGCTTGCTTCCTCAAGCAATCTGAAATTCTATTTTGTCTTCTCCGACAATTCCCCTTTGTCGGATTATTACCCCCTTTTAATAATAAAGCGCACATCTCTTGAGCGAACCAGGAGCATTGCACCCTCTTTTAAGAAAAAAGCAGGAAAAAGCTTGTCTTTTTGTCCTAATGGCAGAGGAAATGACGAGCTGAAAATGAAAAAGCAAGAAAAGACTCGTCATACTTTTTTTTAACAGCGGAGGAAATGACGAGCTAAAAATGAAAAAACAAGAAAAAGCTCGTTAGGAAGCTTAGTTTAAAACATTTCGTGGATATGGAAAGGGAAGATATATGTATATTAGGGAATTAACTGAAAGAAAAAAAGAATTGACAAAACTTATTAATCGACTTGAACGTGAAGTGGCAGGCTTACCCGGGGGAAATCTACGTGTTAACTTAAACCATAAGACACCCAGTTACTATTTGGTGACCTCGCCCGAAAACCCCAAAGGAGAATATATAAAAGAACAGGATTTTGCAATCGCACAGAAACTTGCGCACAAAAGCTACTGTGAAAAGCTTCTTAAAGAATGCAAGCGGGAAGAAAAAGCAATAAATTACTATCTAAAAAATATGTCAGGCATAGCGCCTGAAGAAGTATATGAGCACATGAACGAATATAGAAAAGCTCTTGTTTCTCCGATTCTTCTTTCAAATAAGGAATTTGGAGAAAATTGGGTGAAGAAGGAGTATCAGGGAAATTCGTTTCATCCTGAAGAACTTGAATATCAAACAGAAAGAGGCGAGATGGTTAGAACAAAATCGGAATTACTGATTGCCAATATGTATTATGAGATGGGTGTCCCTTACCGTTATGAGTATCCGGTTAAGCTGTACAATGGACATGTGAAATACCCGGACTTTACACTACTTAAATTTCCTGAACGAAAGATGATTTACCATGAACATATGGGTCTCCTTGATGAAGAGGATTATCGAAGGAATAATCTCACTAAGATACGTGACTATAGTCAATCCGGCATAATATTAGGGAAGAATTTGATAGTGACATTTGAGACTGAATATATTCCACTGAATATAAAGGCGTTGAGAAAAATGGTGAAGGAAGTCCTTGAACTATGAAATCAAACATGTTCAGCTTAATATGAAGGATATCCAAATGAAAAAGGCCAAATGAAGATTATCCAAATGAAAATAGGCACATGAATAAAACCAAATGAAGGTGGTGGTCTTGGGCCCATTTATTGCTTATAAAGATTAGGATTGATATAATGACTTTGATTCAATCGGGGAAAGCAATCGGGGAAAGCAAACGGGAAAAAGCAACCGGGAAAAAGCAACCGGAAAAAGCAATCGTTTCCGGGGAATGAGGAAATTATGCAAGGAAAAGGATTGCAGAAGGCAGGAAAATCATTATTGCCGTTTTAAGTGAAACGAGGGGATATGATATGTTGAGACTAATTACACCGAAATACGAGGAATTGGAGTTCAGGCAGAAGATGATGGCTGATGAGGCCACTATGTCGTACAACCACGCATGGGGAGGCACTATAGACTGGCCCAAAGACAAATGGGAGGATTGGTATGACTACTGGATTACCGATTCTGAAGGCGAGAGATTTTACCGATATCTCCAAAATGAAGAAACCGGCGAATATGTCGGAGAGATTGCATATCATTTTGATGGCGAGCACTATATTGCGGATGTTGTAGTACATGCAAAGTACAGAGGAAAAGGCTTTGGACGCGAAGGCCTTCGTTTACTCTGCGAAGAGGCAAAGGCTAACGGCATCGAGGCGTTGTACGACGATATCGCTATTGACAATCCTGCTGTAAGAATGTTCTTGGGAGCAGGTTTTGTTGAAGAATTCCGAACCGAAGAAATAATAATGGTGAAAAAGGACCTTTAACCCCCGCCCTGCCTGTATTCAACAGGGGTTTTACCGGTTTCGCGCTTAAATGCGGTGCAAAAGATGCTGACTGAAGAGTATCCGCAGGCAAAACAAATCTCTTTTACAGACATTGTTGTTGTTTTAAGCATGAAGCGGGCTGTGTTCATTCTGACACGCACAAGGTACTCATGCGGGGTACATCCGCATTCACGTGAAAAAAGCCGGATAAAGTGCCACACGGAAACCCCGTATTCCTTAGCAAGATCGTCTATGGACAAATCCTCTGAAAAATGTGCACCGATGTAGGACATTGCGTCAGAAACAACTGTCGGGTGTGAAGAGTGTGCCTCTGACGAAACGCCCTCAAGAAATGTAGTGAGGATGCGATTAATGAGATCGGAAATACCGGGCTCACTGACAGAAGAAGCTTCAAGACTCATAAAAATACGGATAAGATAGTCGGAAACGTGATTATCTGCCGTAATGAGCGGAAATGGCGAGAAAACAGACACGTTTTTGTATATTTCCGCCGCGGCCCCACCGTCAAAGTGGCACCAGAAACATTCGCAATCTTCGGAAGCGTTGTATTCATGGGCTTTATGACAATCCATGAATAAACATTCACCTGTCCTTACCGTAACTTCGGCACCTCCGGACATCCTGAAGTTCATAGATCCCGAGCAGACATAAAATAAAAGAAAACTGTCATATGAATCACGCACAAGGTGATATTTTTTTTTGTAAAAAAAGTGCCCCGCCGAATTGCAGAAAAACAAAAATGGCGGAATGTTGACGCTTGGCGTGTAAATATAGTAATCTGAGCGTTGGGAAATATACTTTTCAGTGGATTTCATACAGCCTCCGAAAGCAAAAAAAGTAAATAAGAACGCAAGTCATGTTATTGATTATTGCACAGGAATACTGTATTTTCAAGAAAAAATCAATGTTTTCTTTCTGAATAGGAGATAAGCATGGAAAGCAAAAAGAACAAAGCAACAATTAGAGAAGAAATCGTTACAATACCTACCTATGTCCAGGCTGCCCCGGAAAAAAGCCCGCTTTTTATTGAAAAAAGGGCATATCAGGGAAGCACAGGAAAGGTTTATCCGCTTCCTGTTACGGAAAAGATTTCCGATGTAAAAGAGGACAAGGAGTACAAGGCATTAATACTTGAAAATGACTACCTGTACGTAATGGTACTTCCTGAACTGGGAGGCCGTATACAAAGGGCTTTGGACAAGACAAACGGTTATGATTTTGTGTACTATAACCGTGTTATCAAACCCGCGCTTGTAGGTCTTGCGGGACCTTGGATTTCCGGCGGTATTGAGTTTAACTGGCCTCAGCACCACAGACCTTCCACCTTCAGTCCGGTTGATTATAAAATCGCAGAAAATGAAGACGGCTCTGTTACCGCTTATATAAGTGAGACCGACATTATGTATGGCACAAAGGGACTTCTGAAAATCTCCCTTTACCCTGACAAAGCGTACATCGAGTTGAACGGACAGCTTTACAACCCTACCGATATGCCTCAGACGTTCCTTTGGTGGGCAAACCCGGCAGTTTCTGTAAATGACAGCACATATTCCGTTTTTCCGCCTGATGTTAATGCGGTTGTTGACCACGGAAAGCGTGCCGTTTCAACATTCCCTATTGCTACGGGCGAATACTATAAGGTCGATTATTCTGCGGGAGTTGATATTTCAAGATATAAAAACATTCCCGTTCCAACATCGTATATGGCCGCGAAATCCGACTTCGACTTCATCGGTAACTTTGACGAAGGAAAGGATGCCGGACTTTTGCACGTCGCTGACCACCATTTTTCACCGGGGAAGAAGCAGTGGACATGGGGAAACAGTGATTTTGGCAAGATGTGGGACAAGAATCTTACGGATGAGGATGGTCCGTATATCGAGCTTATGACCGGTGTTTTCACCGACAACCAGCCTGACTTCTCATGGCTTAAGCCTAATGAAGAGAAGACGTTTACGCAGTATTTCATGCCTTACAAGACTGTCGGACGTGTATGTAATGCAACCAAGGATGCATGCATCGGACTCGACGGAAGAACTCTTAAGGTTTATGCAACCTCCAAGTACGAAGACGCTGTTATACTTATTACGGACGGTGATAAGCTTGTTTTCGAGCAGAAGGTTAATCTTTCTCCTGAAAAGTGTTATGTGACCGAAGTGCCGGAACTTGACGATTTCTGCATTACGGTTTGTGACAAAACAGGTGAGGAACTTTGCGAATACCGCAAATTCACACCTGCGGACATTCCGGTTCCGAGCCCTATGAAGGAGATAAAAAAGCCTGAAGAGATTGAAAGCCTTGAGGAATTATATCTTGCAGGACAGCACCTCGAGCAGTACCGTCATGCAACACGAAATCCGGCAGATTATTACCTTGAGGGACTCAAGCGTGATGCCACGGACATTCGCATGAATAATGCTTACGGACTTCTGCTTCTTAGAAAGGGCTGCATTGAGGAAAGTATTACGTTTTTTGAGGCAGCAATTAAGAAACAGACATGGAGAAATCCTAATCCGTACAGCGGAGAATGCTACTATAATCTCGGTCTGGCACTTGAACTGCTGGAAAAGGACGAGAAGGCTTATGACGCATTCTATAAGGCTACGTGGTCTGCCGAAACGGCAGGTAACTCTTTCTATCACCTTGCGTGTATCAGCACAAAACAGGGCCACTTTAAACAGGCATTGCAGCATGTGGAAAATGCGTTAATCAGAAACTGGCATAATATGAATGCGCGTGCATTAAAGGCAATGCTTCTTACGGCAAACGGCCGTGATAATAAGGCATTCCTTGAAGAGAGTGCAGAGATAGATTCGTTAAGCTTTGGTATCCTCTATCAGCAGGCAGAAAAAGAAGAGTTTAAGAAGCTCATGGGCGGACGTATGTCAAACTATGTAAAGCTTGCCGACTTGTTCCTTCAGATGGGCTTTTACGATGAAGTTTCCGACATAATGGAATGCGCTCCGTGCGATAGTCCACTTAAATATTACTACAGCGGTTATGCTGAAAGACTTCGCGGAAATGTTGAAAAGGCAAAAGAACTGTATTTACTTGCTGAAAAATCAAATGCAGACTTTTGTTTCCCCAATACCGTCCGGGAGCAGCTTATATTTGAAGATGCAATAAAAGAACTGAATGAAGCACCTCTTGCACACTATCTCCTCGGTAATCTTTTATACGATAAGAAACGTCATGAAGAAGCAACAAAACACTGGGAGGAGGCTGTTGCAAAGGACGCCTCACTCGCAATGGCTCACAGAAACCTTTCCATCGCATATTTCAACGTTTTCGATAACGCCGAAAAGGCATTAAAGGAAATCCGTGAAGCGTGCAGACTTGAACCGGGATACAGCAGATTTCTTCTTGAACTCGACCAGCTCAGTGCAAAAGCAGGGGTTGACGAGACTGAAAGACTTGCTGCCATTGAGGCTCACAAAGAGCTTGCAGAGGACAGAGACACGCTCATGCTTGCATATGTGCGCCTACTTAATTTGAACGGACGCTGTGAAGAAGCACTTAAAAAGCTTGAAAGCCACACCTTCCATGTGTGGGAAGGTGGAGAAGGCAAGGTAGCGGATGAATATAAAAATGCCTTGTTCGGAAGGGCTTCCGAATGCCTTGGTGCAGGCAAAGTTGATGATGCGATTTCTTACATTGAAAAGACACTTACATATCCTGATAACCTCGGAGAAGGCAAACTTCCGAATGTGCCTGACAACCGTGCATTCTTTATCCTTGGAATGTGCTATGAGCAGAAGGGGGATATAATAAAGTCGCGTGAATATTACATAAAGGCAACTGCAGGAAAGCTCACGCCGGAGCCTGTAAGATATTACAACGATCAGCCTTCTGATTACATTTACTGGATCGGAGCGGCATTTCTTGCACTTGGCGAGCCTGAAAGAGCTGAGGAAGCCTTTAAGAGCCTGATTGCATTTGGTACGGAGCATCTGGATGATGTTGTTGAGTACGATTTCTTTGCGGTTTCAATGCCTGAGCTGGAGGTTTACAAAGAGGACATAAAGAAGCGCAGCGATGATTACTGCAGGAAGCTTATAAGGCTTGGAGAAAACGGATTGAAATAAAGGATATTCCCATATTCTAAATTGGGCAGGTTGATTCATACCAAAAGAAAAAAGCGAACCACGGGGAAAGTGGTCCGCTTTTTTGTATTGAGAGAGGGTGGTTAACGACTGATTTCCTGAATTGCTTTCTGCAAATCATTATACATAGCATTCTTTTTGTTGGAATGCTCGTTAATTTTATCAATGCTGCTTGTTACTTTACTGTAAGAAGACTTGGAGTCGTTGAGACGATGAGCAATGTCATCCACACCATTTTCTGAAACCTGAGTTGATTTTGTAAGTTCTTCATATGCAGTACCGATTTCGTTTGCATGTTCGGATACCTTATCAAAGGTTTCATATGCACGGTCAACGTTCTTATAACTTGTTTCAACAGCACTCATTGAAGTCTGAATGGAATCGTTCAGTTCACCTGTTGTCTTTTCAACGTTGGAGATGCTCTTTTCAACGTCAGAAGTCAGTGTCTTAATCTGCTGGGAAAGGATGCGGACCTGATCGGCAACAACTGCGAAACCACGGCCTGATTCACCTGCACGTGCAGCTTCAATGCTGGCGTTAAGTGAAAGAAGGTTTGTCTGGTTTGCTACGGCGAGGATGCCGCCCATGCAGTCTCTGATTTTGGAAACATCTTCTTCAAGGAGTTCGAAAATCTGCTGTGTAGCCTTGAAGCTTTCCATTACCTGAGCGGAGCTTTCCTTAAGGAGATCGATTTCCTGTTTTGCATTGTCAACGGAACCATAGATTCCGTCACGGACCTTTTTGAAAGAGGTAGCAATATCTGCAGTTGCCTTGATGGATTCCTTTGATTTTTCGATTACATCACCGAGTTCGTCGATACCGGCAACTACATCATTGAAATTGTTCTGGATGCTTCTGATTTCTTTACCGATACTTGATTCTTCGCGAAGAATTTTATCGTACTGTTCGTTCATGAAATCTGCATCGAATGTTGCGGGTGCAACTGCCACTGCGTTACTTGTTGTTTTTGGTGTTGAAATGTCAGCACTCTTCCTTGAAAACATTGACATCTTTTTAGGTCCTTTCTCGGTTTATCCTTATAGGTTTAGATAATACCTTACAATGCGTAATTATATGCCTTATGGATTAATTAATTAATTCCTCAAAACAGAATTTTTCATAAAAAATGCATAAAGAGGTATCTTTTTTGCCGGATTGGACGTTACATAGAATATGCATACCATTATTGTGTTGCATTTTTTGGACATTATGTTAAACTTTATTCAAATTGCGTAATCTGGAAACGTTAGGAGAGAATACATGGTTCATAAAAACATGCTTGGCGAAAAGTTTAAAGAGTCGCTTTCATCGGTATTGCCAATTACATTGATAGTTGCTGTACTGTGTGCTTTTTTTGTTCCGATGAATTGCGGTCTTATGCTCTCCTTCATTCTCGGTTCCTGCCTTATTATTGTCGGCATGGGGCTCTTTACAATAGGCTCGGATATTGCAATGACAAGAATAGGCAATCACATCGGAGCAAGAATGACGCGTTCCAAAAAAGTTGCGGTAATCCTTCTTGTAAGTCTGTTTTTGGGGATAGCCATTACCGTTGCGGAGCCTGATCTTCAGGTACTTGCAACCAATACGCCCGGTATAGACAAGGCGGTACTGATTACAACGGTTTCTGTCGGTGTCGGACTTTTTCTTATGTTCAGCATGCTTCGTATTGTATGCGGCATACCGCTCAGATGGATGCTCGTAGCATTTTATGCAATAGTGTTTGTAATCGCATTCTTCTCAGATAAGGACTTTTTGAGTGTGGCTTTTGATTCCGGCGGTGTTACGACAGGGCCTATGACGGTTCCTTTTATCATCGCACTCGGTATCGGTGTTGCCTCAATTCGAAGCGATAAACACGCAAAGGCAGACAGCTTCGGTCTCGTGGCACTTTGTTCAATAGGCCCGATTATTGCTGTTCTTATACTTGGTTTTATTTATAAAACCCCTACGGATGCTTCTTCATCGATTGATGTCTATAGATTTGACAATACTGTAGACCTTGGTATGGGTTATCTCAAAGCGTTCCCTGACCAGATGCTTGAAGTGGCCATAGCGCTTCTACCGATTTTTGCATTCTTCCTGCTGTTTCAGATTATCTCGCTTCGACTTAACAGAAGACAGCTTAAAAAGATTTTTATCGGTATAATCTACACCTATGTAGGTCTTGTACTGTTCCTTACGGGCGTAAACGTCGGCTTCTCATCACTTGGATATGAGCTTGGTGAGGCTCTGGTTAAGAAGGATTTGACATTCTTACTTATACCGCTTGCAATGCTCATGGGCTGGTTCATTATTAATGCCGAGCCTGCAGTTCACGTTTTAAATAAACAGGTTGCAGAGCTTTCTGCAGGTGCAATAAGTGAAAAGACAATGGGACTGACGCTTTCTATAGCCGTTTCGTGTGCCATGGGGCTTGCAATGCTCAGGGTTATTACCGGCATCTCCATTCTCTGGCTCATCATTCCCGGCTATGCAATTGCACTTGTTCTTTGCTTCTTTGTATCACCTACATTTACCGCTATCGCCTTCGATGCCGGCGGTGTTGCCTCCGGACCGTTGACGGCAACGTTTATGCTTCCGTTTGCAATGGGTGCATGCAACGCACACGGCGGAAATGTTATGACAGATGCATTCGGCCTTGTTGCGCTTGTTGCCATGATGCCGCTTATTACGGTTCAGGTTATGGGCTTTATCTCCGTTGTTAAGAAGAAGAAAGAGACGAAATACGTTCTTCCTGAAAAGCTTGGTGAGGATGAAATTATCGAGCTTTGGGAGGTGGCATAATGGAATTGTACATGACGCTCAGTATTGTTGACAGAGAACGTGCCGACGAACTTATAGAACTCCACAGAAGCCTTTCAATGACAACGGTTTTTCAGAATCTCGGCTTCGGAACGGCTACGAGAGAGCACTTGTCACTGTATGACCTTGAAGAAACGGAAAAGTGTGTTATTACCGCGATTGCTTCAGGCCCATCCGTGAAGGCACTTATAAGAGCAGCAAAAAGAAAGTTGTTTATTGATATTCCGGGAAACGGTGTTATTGCATCGATTCCAATGAAAAGCATTAACGGAAGGACTACGCTGGAAATGCTTACCGACGGACAGACACTTGAAGGAAAGGTACCTGATATGAATTTCGACCATGAACTTATAGTCGTAATATTGAATGATGGATACTCCGATGTTGTAATGGAGGCAGCCCGCTCTGCAGGTGCAAGAGGCGGCACGGTTTTCCATGCAAAGGGAACGGGTAAGATGCCCTCGAAGCTTTTCCACGGTGTTTCTCTTGCGGATGAAAAGGATATCATTTATATTCTTGCTGCACAAAACAGGAAAAGTGATATTATGAAAGCCATCAACGAGAACTGCGGCGTCGGAACAAAAGTAGGCGCAATAAGCTTCTCGTTACCGGTTTCTGAAGTTGCCGGAATACGTGCATTTGACGAAGAATATTAGGAGGATATATTTATGAACGTTGTTTGTCTTGATATGGAGGGCGTACTTGTCCCTGAAATATGGATTGCTTTTGCTGAGGCTTCGGGCATTCCCGAGCTTAAAAGAACTACTCGTGACGAGCCTGATTACGATAAGCTTATGAAGTGGCGCATTGGCATTCTTAAGGAGCATGGTCTCGGTCTTAAAGAAATCCAGGCTGTTATCGCTAAAATCGATCCCCTTCCGGGCGCAAAGAAGTTCCTTGATGAACTTAGAAAGATTACTCAGGTAATCATTTTAAGTGATACATTTACACAGTTTGCAACGCCTCTTATGGAGAAGCTTGACTGGCCCACAATTTTCTGCAATACTCTTGAAGTTGCTGATAACGGTGAAATTACTGGCTACAAAATGCGCATAGCACAGTCCAAGCTTTCAACCGTAAAAGCACTCCAGTCCATCGGCTATGAAACAATAGCTTCCGGTGACAGCTACAATGACCTCGGCATGATTCGTGCCAGCAAAGCAGGCTTCCTCTTTAAGAGTACAGACAAAATAAAAGCAGACAATCCTGACCTGCCTGCTTTTGAAGAGTTTGACGACTTACTTGATGCTATTAAGAAAGCTTTATAATTCTGCCACCTGCTACAACAACATCATTTTTGTAAATAACTATGGCCTGTCCCGGCGTAATTGCCCGGACGGGCTTTTTGAATGTGCATTTATAAATGTCTTCGGAAACGGAAGCAATTGTGCAAGGGATTTCGGTGTTTCCGTAGCGCACCTTTGCGGTGTAGTCGCTGCTTGTGAAACAGGCTTCGCCCATAAAATTAACGTTGTCAAAGAAGCATTCGGTCTTGAAAAGCGATTCGTTATTGCCTAAGGTAACAGAATTATCTGAAGCATTTATATCGGTGACGTACACTCGTGTGCCGGCTGCGAACTCCAGCCCGCGACGCTGTCCTATAGTGTAGTGATGAATGCCCTTGTGACGTCCGAGCTTCTTTCCGGCTTCGTCTATGAAATCTCCCGCAGGCAAAGTGATATTACAGTTGTTTTCAAGGAAGCCTGCATAATCGCCGTCGGGAATAAAGCAAATGTCCTGACTGTCGGGTTTGTCGAAAACGGGAAGATTAATCTTCTCGGCAATGGCACGCACTTCGTCCTTTTTTAAACCGTAAAGAGGCATAAGTGTACGGGAAAGCTGCTCCTGTGTAAGCATGCAAAGAACGTAGGTCTGGTCTTTTTCCTTTGCATCTGCCTTGTGCACGGAATAGCGTCCGTTCTCGAGTTTGTCAATGCGTGCATAGTGGCCTGTTGCAATGTATGCGGCATCATTTTCATCGGCACATTTCAAAAGGGCCTGCCATTTGATGTACCTGTTGCAACGTACGCATGGATTGGGAGTGCAGGCTTTTTGATATTCTTCCGCGAAGTTGTCGATAACTTCCTGCTTAAAAACATCTCGGAAATCAATGGTTTGAAGCTCTATGCCAAGGTGTCCGGCAATCAGTCTGACATCTTTATCTTCATCACCATAAATTATAACAGTGGTCCCGATGACTTCGTAACCCTGCTCCTTTAATAAATATGCTGTTATAGCGGAATCAACACCGCCGGAAAGCCCGACGATGACTTTTTTCTCGTTCATTTATTCTCCTTAATGTGTGAGAGGTGTAATGAGTGTCATAAGTTGTGCATGGGGGGCTACATTTTTTTGAAAAAATGGCTGCTTTCTCATACTTTTGTGCATTATAAACGTCATCAATGCTTTTTCAAGTAAGTTATCGAACTTTTGACACTGGTATCATATTATCACATTATGTCAAGATTATAAAAAAGAGAGTTATTGACATGCGTTTTACTGCAAAGGATGTCATGGCTGTCATTGGCGGCGCTGGCTGTCCCATGGCTTTCTTTGCTCATACAGATACCGAGGGGAAGAAAAACATAGCAAACGAGGCCTGATTTGGTATTGAAATTAAAAAGAAAGTGTTTTGGATACCTATGATAATCTTGTTTTAAAGAAAGTGTTGTGCTAAAATCACTCTGATTTTTGTTTTTAGCAAATATAAGAGTATTTTCTTTTTTTGTATATTATTGGAGGATGTTATGCTTGATTTATTAAAAGCCGCTATTTACGGTCTTGTTGAAGGTATAACCGAATGGCTGCCTATCAGCAGCACAGGACATCTTATCATTCTTGAAAAGATTCTTCCCATGGAGTCCGTGAGTTACGAATTTCTGGAGATGTTCGATGTCGTAATACAGCTTGGGGCCATCATTGCGGTTATCCTTATGTTTTTCAGAAAAATCTGGCCTTTTGCTTTTACGAAAAAGTTTAAAGAAGAGACCGGCTCTGAATCGGTCTTTGTAAAAGACAGATGGCTTCTCTGGGCAAAGATACTTGTTGCCTGTGTGCCTGCAGCCATTGTCGGACTGCTCTTTGACGATCTTTTTAACGATTTGTTTTACAATTACATCTGTGTTGCTATTGCGCTTATCGTTTTCGGTATAGCTTTTATCATTATCGAAACCCTTCACAAAGGCAAGGAACACAAGATAAATGCACTCTCTGAAATCACTTTTAAAACTGCACTTATTATCGGCGTATTTCAGGTAATCGCAGCTGTTTTCCCGGGCACATCCCGTTCCGGCGCAACAATAGTAGGCGCACTCCTTATCGGAGTCGCAAGGCCTGTGGCAGCGGAATTTACATTCTTCCTTGCAATTCCCGTTATGTTCGGTGCAAGCCTTCTGAAGGTTGTAAAGTACGGCTTTGACTTCACAACAGCGGAGCTCGGAGTTCTTGCGGTTGGTATGGTCGTTGCGTTTGCGGTTTCTCTCCTTGTTTTGAAGTTCCTTATGAATTACATAAAGAAGCACGATTTCCGTGTGTTCGGATGGTACAGAATAGTTCTTGGTATTATCGTTATTCTTGCAGGTGTTTTAGGGTTGTTTGCATAAAATGATCGGAGGCGGACATGACACGAATCGGTTTTGACAATGAGTTGTATTTGAAGACACAATCCGAGAAGATTCTCGAAAGAATCAACTCCTTTGGCGGTAAGCTTTATCTCGAGTTTGGAGGTAAACTCTTTGACGACTTCCACGCATCAAGAGTTCTTCCGGGCTTTAAACCCGACTCTAAAATCAAGATGCTCGTAGAGATGAAGGATGAGGCCGAAATAGTGCTCGCCATCAATGCAAGTGACATTGAAAAGAACAAAGTCCGCGGAGACCTTGGTATTACTTACGATATGGATGTGCTTCGTCTTATTGATGCATTCCGAGGATACGGTCTCTATGTCGGTTCCGTAGTTATGACAAGATATGCAGACCAGCCTGCAGCAGTTGCCTATGCAAAGAAGCTTCAGACACTTGGAATAAAGGTTTACCATCATTACACGATTCCGGGCTATCCCGCAAACATCCCGCTTATCGTAAGCGAAGAAGGATTTGGAAAGAACGAATATATTGAAACAGAAAGAAAGCTTGTTGTAGTTACTGCACCGGGCCCCGGCAGCGGTAAGATGGCAACATGCCTTTCACAGCTTTACCATGTCAATAAACGCGGCATCAAGTCCGGCTACGCCAAATTCGAGACATTCCCTATTTGGAATATGCCGCTCCGCCATCCGGTAAATATGGCATACGAAGCAGCAACAGCCGATCTGAACGATGTCAATATGATTGACCCGTATCACCTTGAGGCATACGGTGTTACAACGGTAAACTATAACAGAGACGTGGAAGTGTTCCCTGTTCTTAACGCAATGTTCCGTCAGATTCTCGGAGAATCACCTTATAAGTCGCCTACGGATATGGGCGTAAATATGGTAGGAAACTGCATTATCGATGATGAGGCCGTTTCCGAAGCATCCAAGGAAGAAATAATCAGACGATACTACCAGGCACTTGTTAATAAGCGTAACGGCATCGGTTCCGAAGAAGAAATACTCAAAATTAAGCTCATTATGGAGCAGGTTGGCGTTACCCCCGAGTCTCGTAAGGTTGTTGGGGCTGCAAACGTCAAAGCAGAGCTTACAGGTGCTCCTGCAGCGGCTGCTGAGTTGCCGGACGGACGTATTATTACCGGAAGAACAAGCTCGCTCCTTGGCGCCTCCGCAGCGCTTCTTCTCAATTGTGTAAAGGCACTTGCAAATATCCCCGACACTACTGAACTGATTTCCCCGACTGTCATTGAGCCTGTCCAGAAACTAAAGACAGACGTGCTTGGTAATCATAATCCGAGGCTTCATACCGATGAGGTTCTTGTTGCACTCTCCATATGCGCCGCAACCGATGAAAATGCAAGGCTTGCCATGGAACAGCTTCACAAGCTCCGTGGCTGTGAAGTGCACTCCACCGTCATCCTTTCCGAAGTAGACAGAAACGTATTCAGAAAGCTTGGAGTAAACATTACTTCAGAGCCCAAATACCAGACCCAGAAGCTTTATCACGGGTGATTATCATTTTTGCAAGAGAAGCGTGTTGTGGTTGACACAGCACGCTTTACGTGTTATATTATCACTTCGTGACGAGTTAAATTCCTTGCTGATGCTCTCGTCAGGCATCGGCCAAATAAGACCAGAAGGAGGTGCAACACAACTATGAGCAATTATGAATTATGTTTAGTTGTTAATGCAAAAGTAGAGGACGACGTAAGAAACGCATCCGTAGAAGATGCAAAGAAGCTTATCACCAGATTCGGCGGCGAAATCAAGAACGTTGAAGAGTGGGGTAAGAAGAAGCTTGCTTACGAAGTTCAGAAGATGAACGAAGGCTATTACTACTTCATTCAGTTCGATGCTGAGACAACTGCTCCCGCAGAAATCGAAGACAGACTTCGCACAAGGGACAACGTTCTCAGATTCTTATGCACAAAACTTGAGGCATAATAGTAGGAGGATTTCCTAAATGAACAGAGTCATACTTATGGGCAGACTCACAAGAGACCCTAACATCACATATTCCCAGAAAGATAATTCCGCAATTGCGCGTTTCACGGTAGCAGTTGACAGACGTTTCAGCCGCTCCAACGACAATGGTGAGCAGAATGCAGACTTCATTGGCTGTGTAGCTTTTGGCAAGACAGCAGAGTTTGTTGAGAAATATCTGAGACAGGGTACAAAGGTAGCTTGTCAGGGACGTATTCAGACCGGCAGCTACACAAACAAGGACGGACAGAAAGTCTACACAACAGACGTTGTGCTTGACGACATCGAATTCGCTGAGAGCAAGAATGCTTCTCAGGGCGGCGGACAGTCACAGAGCTATGAGAGACCTCAGCCCAGTGGCGCAGACGCAGGCTTCATGAGCATCCCGGATGCCATTGACGAAGAACTTCCGTTCGCATAGGATAAAGCTTACAACATCGATTGAATAGGAGGAAATATTATGGCAGAGAAGACAGCCAGAACTGAGAAGACAGATGCTCCGATGAAGAGACGTGTCATTCGCAGAAGAAAGAAAGTTTGTGCTTTCTGTGCAGACAAGACAAATGCAGAGATCAGCTATAAGGATACAAAGAAGTTATCCAGATACGTATCTGAGAGAGGCAAAATCCTTCCCAGACGTATTACAGGTACATGTGCTAAGCACCAGAGACTGCTTACAACAGCAGTTAAGCGTGCACGTCACGTAGCACTTATGCCTTACACAGTTGAGTAATTAACAGCTAAGCACAGCCCACCATTTTATATGGTGGGCGTTTTAAGTCAAGGAAGGTTTATATGAACGTAAACAATGTATCACTTGAGACAGTTTGTGGAATAACGAGTAAACTCCCCGAGAACGTACTTCCCGAGATTGCCTTTGCGGGCAAATCGAACGTTGGAAAGTCGTCTCTTTTAAATGTTCTGATTAACAGAAAGTCACTTGCGAGAACATCTTCACAGCCCGGAAAAACACAGACAATTAATTTCTATAATGTTGAGAGCAAACTTTACTTTGTAGACCTCCCGGGATACGGCTTTGCAAAGGTTTCGGAAGAGACGAAGATTAAGTGGGGAAAGATGATTGAGAAGTATTTGAATACATCGAAACAACTCAAGCTTATTTTCCTTCTTGTAGATATTCGCCACGAGCCTTCGGAAAACGACCGCATTATGTACGACTATATAGTCCACAGCGGCTATAAGCCGGTTATTATTGCTACAAAATCCGATAAAATAAACAGAAGCCAGCTTCAGAAGCAGCTAAAGATAATCCGCGAGGGACTTGAGCTTCCGAAGGAGGCTGTGCTTATTCCTTTCTCGGCAGAAAATAAGTCGGGTAAGGATGAAATATGGAATACAATTGAGGAACAGCTTACTTCTTCAGCCTGTTAAGCAGCTGAGAAGGATCAAGCGTTTCGGGCTCCTTTGCGGGAGCTTTTTTTGTTACCTTTTTAGCGCTTGCAGCAGGCCGGGTTTGCGAATTCGCAGCTGTTTCGGGCGCAGATGCGGCACTGCCTTCCGACAGAGTGTTTCCGTTGGAAATCGCATTGCTTCCTGACGTTGTGCTGCCGTTGGAAGCCGCATTAACTTCTGACGATGTTTGTACTCCACGTGTAGTGTTACCTGTGGATGAAACGTTTGCAACAGCTGCATTACTCGTTCTTGCGGACTTTTTAAGCTTGGCGAATGCTTTAACAAGCTTTTCCGTCAGGTGGAAGTTGAAGCGCCTGTAGGCTATGTCAAATACGAAAAACAGTAAAGCAATAATAAGTATAGGCGTTGTGATATCAGTCATGCCTTTAACGCTGTCAAGCCTGGAAGAAAAGACTTCCGATGGGCTTTCTATCAGACTTCCGCCGACCTTTGCGGTGTATTTGTCAAGAAGGGCTTCGCCTTTATTTCTATTAAAGTCAAATGCATATTCGAGAGAATATTTCTTAATGGCCGCAGTGTTGAGACCGCCTATAAGTTCCTCACCTTCATACTGGCTCAGAGCAATGGAGTAAACACCGGGCAGTGACATATCAAAGGAGGCCTCAAAAATGCCCGGAGAGGTGGCCGGAAGACTCAGGACGAAGGAATTACCGCCTGAATCAAAAACGGTGGCTGTAACGGTCGTATTTGCGCTAAATTCGTCACCTGCATGATAAATAATTCTGGCACCTTCTGTAGTTGTTTCGACTTCGGCGTAGGAACCCTCAACACGTACGTCGTGGGTGATAAAACTCAGGATGTTGTTCCAGAGAGAGGAATTGCCTGAGGACCAGCCAAAGAAATTACCGGAC
>JAZQQJ010000034.1:0-3779 GCA_045629005.1 Lachnospiraceae bacterium | reverse complement strand
GATGCGCCGCTCCCCGAGCGCGACGCCGGATTTACGAATATATGATACATTATACCCTCCTGTGCAGAATTCTTCCCAAAATCTGCTAAAATGTATGATAACACAGACGATTGACTCAGTCAAAACAAAAAAGCCGCGCCTTAAAAACGAAAAAGGTCTTTGGATGGAAAAACAGGGCTGTTATTGTGTCAAATCCGTTAATAATTTGGATAGAAAAAGTTCAATTTATCTTATGAATTTTGTTGCTTAATCCCCGTCTAAATGGTAAAATAAGAAAGTCAGCTTGTTCTGCTTAAATGTTCAGAATTAACTGACAAAACGACTTGAAAGGAAAAATGCATTATGGACGTTTACAAAACCGAACAAATCAGAAACGTTGTTCTTCTTGGTCATGGGGGCTCAGGAAAGACAACACTTGCGGAGGCACTCGCTTACCACACAAAGGCAATCGGAAGAATGGGTAAGGTTGCTGACGGAACATCAATCAGTGATTACGACAAAGAAGAGATAAAGAGAGGATTCTCAATCAGAGCATCAATCGTTCCGATTGAGTGGGAAGGCCTTAAGATAAATTTGCTTGATGCACCCGGATACTTTGATTTCGTTGGACAGGCTGAGGAAGCAATGAGTGTTGCAGACGCTGCAGTTATCGTTATCAACGGTAAGTCAGGTGTTGAAGTTGGTACAAAGAAGGCTTGGGACATCTGCGAAAGAAGAAAAATCCCTTGCATTTTCTTCGTTACAAACATGGATGATCCTAACGCAGATTACGTTAAGATTGTTGAAGACTTAAAGAATCTCTATGGAAAGAAGATTGCTCCTTTCCACCTTCCTTTCTACGAGAACAACCAGTTCACAGGTTTCGTTAACGTAGTTAAGATGGGCGCAAGAAAGTTCAAGCCCGACGGAACATACACCGAGATCGACATTCCTTCAGGCGTTAAGGGTGATCTTGAGGACGTTAGAAACATGATTCTCGAAGCTGTTGCTGAGTCCGATGAAGAGCTCATGGAAAAGTATTTCAACGGCGAAGAGTTCACACAGGAAGAAATCTCACAGGCTCTCAGAAAGAGCGTTATTGAGCACGAAATCATCCCCGTACAGCTTGGCTCCGGCACACTTACATACGGATGTAACATGCTCCTCCAGTCCTTCCAGAAGTACTTCCCGGCTCCCGATAAGTCAGCCGTATTCAAGAAGGGCATCAATAAAAAGACAAACGAAGAAGTACTCGCAGACAAGGATCCCAACAAGCCCGTCAGCGCTTACGTTTTCAAGACAATCATGGATCCTTTCGTTGGTAAATATTCACTCGTTAAGGTTCAGACAGGTACTCTTAACGCAGGCGACATCGTTTACAACGTTACAAAGGAAGTTGAAGAAAAGCTTCAGAAGCTTTACGTTATGCGCGGTAAGGACCTCATCGAGGTTAAGAGCCTTGAATCAGGTGATATCGGTGCTATCGGTAAGCTGAATTCCACAAGAACAGGTGATACACTCTCCACAAGAGAATGCCCTGTTGAGTACCATCCCACAACAATGTCCAAGCCTCAGGAGTATATGCGTTACCGTGCTAAGGTTAAAGGCGAGGAAGATAAGGTTGCTCAGGCACTCCAGAAGATTCTCATCGAGGACCTTACATTAAAGACATTAAACGACGAAGAGAACCGTCAGATGCTCATCTACGGTATCGGCATGCAGCAGCTCGAAATCGTTTCTTCAATGCTTCTTGAGCGTTACAAAGTTGAAATTGAGCTTTCAAAGCCCAAGTTCGCATACAGAGAGACAATCACACGTAAGGTTGAGCATGTTCAGGGTAAGCACAAGAAGCAGTCCGGCGGACATGGTCAGTACGGTGATGTTATCATGGACTATGAGCCTCTTGAGGATCAGACAAAGGCTTACGAGTTCAGCGAGCAGATCTTCGGTGGTTCCGTTCCGAAGAACTACTTCCCTGCTGTTGAAAAGGGTATCCAGGAATCCCTTGTAAAGGGCCCTCTTGCAGCATATCCTGTTGTTGGTATTAAGGCTACACTCGTTGATGGTTCTTACCATCCTGTAGACTCCAACGAAATGGCATTCAAGACAGCTTCCATGCTTGCATTCCGTGATGGCTTCATGAAGGCTAAGCCCGTTCTCCTTGAGCCCATCGAGTCCTTAAAGATTACAGTTCCCAATGATTTCACAGGTGATATCATGGGCGATCTTAACAAGAGACGTGGTCGTATTATGGGTATGGATCCGCTTCCGGGCGGCAAGCAGACAATCTCTGCAGAAATTCCTTCATCCGAGCTCTATGGCTACTCAACAGACCTTCGTTCCATGACCGGTGGTATGGGCGAATATGAGCATGAGTTCGTACGTTATGAGCAGGCTCCTTCAGATGTTCAGCAGCGTGAGGTTGAAAAGAGAGCTTCCAAGATTGAAGCAATCGAAGCCTGATAAATTTGCAGTGAGCTTCAGGCGAGCGAAGCGTGATAAATTTGCAGTGAACTTCAGGCAAGCTAAACCTGATGATTACAACAGACAAAACATTAGAGGTTCCCTTGAAAGGGAACCTCTTTTTTGATATTATACAGCCATGAAAACAACGCGTACAACAAGAATAATATCAGTCACCGCACTGATACTTGTCGCTGTTACAGTTGTAACAGCGTTTGTTTTCGCTGTTGCGGGAAGGCTTGGCATCCCTCTTGGTAAAGACAGGCTTAGTGAGAAGCTTGTGCGCGGAGACGTGTCGGTTGAGTCTTCAGTAAAATCGGCTGAAGAGGATTCTTCTAAAAGCCTTATTCGTACAAGACAGCTTCGCCTTATTTATACATTGAACGATGATAAGCTGTCCGGAATATACCTCGAGATTTTAAACTCTCCGAGAAAAGAAGTTCATTTCCTGGAAATTCCGAAGTCTACAAAGGTGTCCATCTCCGACGGGCTTTATAAAGAACTCCTTTCGTATTCTCCGACGCTTCCACAATATGTAAAAGTATCCAAACTTGATTCACATTTTTCAAAAACCTACCGCTTTGAAGGAATGACCAGGATTTTCTCCGAGACTCTTGACGAAACACTTGACTGCTGGATTGCCGTTGACGAGGACATTTACAAGCTGTGGCTTGAAAAAGGATATGACTATAACGGCAAAAGCCCCGATTCCTTTTTCAATATATTTGACGCTATGATTTCCAACGGAGAAAGCAGCCTTGACGCTTCCGAGAGCAGGATGTATTATGAGATTTACCGTGACTGCACGTTTACCGATGAAGGAGTTGCCAATGGTGAATGGGACAAAACGGATTATGTTATAGGAACAATTGCAGCAAAAGAGCTGATAGAGGAGTTAAAATATTGAAAACCGTTCTAATTACAGGAGCATCACGTGGCATAGGAAGAGCAATTGCCACCGAATTCGCTAAAAAAGGATACAATGTCTGCATTAACTGCGTTCATGAAAGAGCGCGACTTGCGGAACTTTCTGCAGAGATACAGAGCCTCGGCACCAATGCAGCCGATTATTCAGGCTCCGGAGTGGCAGAACACAATGGTGCAAATGCGTCGGGACTCAATGGCGCCGGAGTGGCGGAATACATTGGGGATGTTTCGGATGTTGAGTTTGTAAAGGATATGTTTGCTGACATCAAGAAAAGATTTGGAGGCATTGATGTTCTCGTAAATAATGCCGGGATATCGCTCGTCGGCCTTTTCACGGATATGAGTGATGAGAACTGGAGGCATATTTGCGGAGTAAACCTTGATGGAGTAATCTGGTGCTCAAGAGAAGC
>JAZQQJ010000033.1:0-24695 GCA_045629005.1 Lachnospiraceae bacterium | reverse complement strand
GAGGCCTCTGATCTGGCTTCTCATTTTTTCAGAGATTGCCAATCCTGCTGCATCGTCTGCAGCTCTGTTGATTCTGTAACCGGAAGAAAGCTTCTCAGTTGATTTGGAAAGAGCGCCTGTTGCTACACCTAACTGTCTGTTGGTGTTTGCTGCTGCCATGTTGTGTTGAACGATCATTGCCATAATAGTTACCTCCTTGGTATGTGTTCAGGTTTGCGCTATGCAAATCCTGAGTGCCCCGAATCCTTTCAGGGCCACGGTTTGTTATGTACTTATAATCATTCAAGTGACCTAGGCTTCACCTGAAATAATTATCATGTACGGAAGGAGCTTCGCCATGCGCCGCTACCTTGTACCGTGTATATCGGTAATTATAAACCCGTTCTTAACCCTCAATCCATAAACTTTCTATAAACATAAATCTGTATTTTCTAAAATAAATGGAAACAAAAAGCGGCATGCAATACATGTTGTGCACAATAAGAAGACTTGCACAACATGTATTGTTTACCGCCTATTTGTATTTATTTTATTGTCATTATTGTCTGAACATGTCTTTTTGCCAGGAGACTTACATCAAATCCGCCAAATGTCCCGACAAGGTTACTTCTCCGTTCATCAAATAACGGCTGTTCAAACGCCGTCTCACGGGCAAGAAAATCATTATATCTGTTCCACAATCCGTAATGGCTCATTATCTGCTCGAACGGTATTATTGCGTTACAGCTGTTGTTTGAACCATAGAATGTCCAAATTGCCCTAAACATGGAATATTCTTTCTCAGCATTTTCCATACCCCATTCCTGATCGAACCAGACAATCTTTCCATCCCTGATGATTGCATTTCTTGGAATTGTGTCTATTACTTCATCGCAGAAATTATTAAAGAGTCTATCCCAAAGCGCATATATTTCTTCGGTATTCTTCTTTTCGTATGCCTCCGTAAGAAGCTTGTCAAACGGCTCGCCTTCGATAAATTCCTGTTCGATTCCACGCTCTGTTTTTTTGCTTACCGCAACTTCGATTCCTTTTGAAAGCATTTTCTTTTCATTTAAAAGAACCTTTTCTGCAAAGTCCCGAGCTTCCGGATGCATTTCTCTTTTTTCGACACATCGTTTTCCTTGCTTTTTCGAAATAATGGTTTCCAGAGCATATTCTTTCTTTCTGAATATAGGCACGGAAACATATTCAACTTCTCCGATTTCTTCAGAATCAGAGCATTCTACAAGGAAGGAGTTAGCAAAAAACGGAAATACATCATTTTCAATGACGTCCTTATAAATGATACGCTCATTTGCCACAAGCGAGCTGGGATTCAGATAGTAGTAATGTACTGTCTGGACATCTGACGCTTCAGGAAGGTGCCTGTCGGAAAAAATCTTTTCAGGGAGCTTGTAGTCCGGCAACGGATAATAGAAAAACGTATTCTTAAATCCACTGTCTTTAACGAGTTTCTCAAGTCCTTTTCGTGAAAAAGTATTTATGCCTTTTCCTGAAAAGAGGTACTGATTCATTCCGTTGAATGGTATCTCCGTATGGTCCTCCCTCGCTCCGCACCAATACTTTAATCCATACTGATTTTCTATTGCGATGAGAAGCTTTCCATCAGGCTTCAGCAAGCCCTTAATTTTCTTAAGAAAATCCATATACGGGTTTTCGCCGTCGGTATATTTTCCCTGATACTCAAGTACTCCTATAAGGGTAATGTAATCAAACTTCTTTTCGAATTTGATGTCATTCAGGTTTCCCACAATTATTTCAAGGTTCTCTCTTTCACGATTACGAAGAAGCGCTGCCGTTGCACGTCTTTTCGAAAGCTCTACTGCCGTAACGCTGTGACAGTTTTCGCAAAGAACACTCGTTATTGCTCCAAGTCCGCACCCGATTTCCAGAGCATCCTTATCCTTTTCAAACGGATACCAGTTTAAAATGTTTTTACGAATATCAATCAGATGATAATATGAAGGCCATGAAAATCTTTTTGCGATTGCATTGTCGTAATCCTCAGGTGTATTATCGATAATCATGTTAATAATCTCATTCTCGACATTGCCATCGGAATAGCTGTCTTCACCATTATAGAATTCGGTTACAAACTTAGGCTTAATCTCATCTGCGCATGAATAAGCATATATTTCGTAATTCATGCTCAAAAGTCTGCCGCCGGGAGCAAGATATTTTTCGATATTCTTTATCTCTTCCTCGTCGGGATATTCACCTTTCTCATTCTCGCTGATGATTATAAAATCAAACTTTTCATCTCCAAAAGGAAGACTATTCTTCAAATCCTGCACCTTTTCAACATGAAAATGTCGGCTTGCAATGTTATACAGGTTCTCTCTGTTTTCCGTGCCGCAAATCGTCGCATCCGGATACTCCGCAAGGACACTGAGTAAAGTTGCCCCAAGGCCGCAATTGATTTCAAGAATTTTAGGCATATTCTTGGATTCTTGAAGAATTCTTTTCAAATGACGCAAGCAAGGATACTCATACCGGTCAGTATCGAATTGCCACTTTTCATCCAGTTTTTTCTTGTTAGTTTCGCATAAGGCAGCCCATTTATCCTTATTTTTGCCGCCACCGTTTCCGTAATGGTAGATAAAGCTGTTTCTGCACAAAACAACAGAATACCCTGCTGCTCTGAGCTCTATTCCCATATCGTTATCTTCGTAGGTTCCCGGAGAAAAACGCTCATCAAGATATCCAACCTCTTCCAAAACACTACGTTTAAGGAGAAGTGCAAAACCAACGAGATAAATCTTTTCGTCATATGCCTTTTTAAGTGGAATATTGTTTGCATTACCATATTCCAGATACTGGTTTACGGTATCCGCCATAACTCCGCAGGACTGAAGATTTGGCACATAATTGGAAACTGAGCCGGTTGCTCCCACCTTTTCGCTCTCATACAAGCCCATACGAAGCCAAAACAGTGAATTATCCACAAGGATAGTATCATTGTTCAGCAAAAAAATATCATTGTTCTTATCTGCCAATGCAATTCCCTGATTACATCCTCTCGGGAAACCTGCATTTTCCGCATTACACTGTAAAATAATATCTTTCTGCTGTTTCAGCCATTCGACGCTGCCATCGCTTGAAGCATTATCAACAACAATGATTTCATATGAGCCTTCGAGACACGTCTTTCTTATGCTTTCAAGGCATCCCTTTGTATATTCCAATGTGTTATATGAAAGAATAACAAACGAAACCTTATTGACCAGAAAACCACTGTCCGCTTTTTTCTCATCCATAAAGGCTTTTATGTATTTCTTGTCTTCTTCATCTTCAGCAAAAAAGAATGCATTTTCATAACAAAGGTATGCCTGATTGATGTTTTTTTGCTCATATATATTTCCGAGCATAAGCCAAAGCTCGGGATTGCGATGATCAATTTTTAGTCCTCTGGCTATAGTACTATGCGCATTTTCCAAATCGCCTACTTCTATGCAGACACGAACATATAAAATTGCAAGTTTTTCATCAAACACTCCCTGTTTGAAATATGCCGATATTTCTTTCAACGCTTTCGACCATTCACAATTGTTTTCAAGCTCGATAATATTCTCGTACATAAATGCCTCCTGCGCACAATCTCTCATATACGTATATCGGGAAACTTGCGAAAAACTTGATAGCACATCACCACCCAACTATGCGGTTAAAACGCCACCAGGCATCGATATTCTCAAAATTACTAATCCCGATGTCATGTTTACTTATTTCCGAACAAACAAAGCATCGGGAATTAAGGAAATCATGTTTTTCGATGCTTGCGAAAGACAAAAGGCATACCAAAAAGCATCGCGATTACAAAATAACTTAATTTCGATGCTTCAGCCTCCTCACAACTTTCTTTTTGAGCATCGAAATCCGAAAAAAAAGAGTTTCCGATGTTTTCTCACGGAAGCCTAAAAAAAGACGTAACCCCATAGGCTACGTCTTTCTATATTTACATATGAAATTTCATCAGCCCTTAACTGCTCCGCCTGTAACACCTTCAACGTAGTATCTCTGAAGGTTCATGAACAGAACCGTAATGGGAATGGCAACGAGAACGCCGGCTGCGGTGAACTGTGTATAGTGGGCAGCAAGGTTTTCAGATGTAGAAATGAGGTTCTGCATACCTACTGCAACGTTCATGCCTTCAGTTGTATTGTGAACGATGTACTTTGCAAACATGAAGTCGCCCCAAGGGCCCATGAATGCAGTAAGGATTGTGTAAATAACGATGGGCTTTGCCATCGGAAACGTAATCTTGAAAAGAACCTGTGCACGCGTAGCACCGTCTACTCTTGCAGCTTCATCAAGCGAAATCGGAATAGTATCGAAGAAGCCCTTGGAAATATAGTAGCCCATTGCGGAGCTTGCCGTATAGACAAGAATAAGTCCGGGAACTGAGCCGGGGCCTGTAAGTCCGAAGCCACTCAGTACTTTATAAAGAATAATCATTGAAAGAAAGCCCGGGAACATGCCGAATACAAGCATAAGGTTCATAAGGAACTTTCTTCCGTTAAATCTCATTCTTGAAAGCGTGTAGGAAGTGCAAAGCACAATAAACGTCTGGATAACTGCCGCAAATAGCGCAATCGTTAAGGTGTTCGTGTACCATTTCAGGAATTTCGTTTCAGTAAGAAGCGTCCTGTAGTTTTTTAAACCCCATTCTTTCGGAATAACATATCCAACCTGCATTGTCGTTTCGCATCTGAAGGACTCAAGTACGATACACACAAATGGAGTAAGCCAGATTATGGCCATAATCACAAGTATAATGTAAATGGCTGTGTTTGCTCTGGCGTTTTTTCTTTTAAGGCTTTTGTATTTTTTCTGAGAAGTAGTCACATTATCGTTCATTACTGGAAGTCCTCCTCATTCTTATTTGAAGCCATCGCATTGAAGCCGATTATCGAGAAAATCGCCTCAATTAAGAAAATCATAATACCGATGACTGAAGCCAGCTTGTAGTTACTTTCTGTTCCTGTTGTTATCTTGAAGAGCCATGTAACCAACAGGTCGACATCCGATGCAGTACCGCCTGACGTCGTAAGTGCAGGATTTGCGATTGCGCCGCCTCCAAGAAGGTAAATAACATTAAAGTTACTCATGTTGCCGATGAAGCTTGTAAGAAGATACGGTCCTGTAATAAAGAACATGTAAGGAAGCGTAATCTTAAAGAAGCTTTGAACGGCGTTTGCACCGTCGATCTTTGCAGATTCATAAAGATCTTCAGGAATATTCATGAGGATGCCCGTTGCAATAAGCATAAGGTAAGGAATACCAATCCATATGTTAATTACAACAACAAGAACTCGTGCAGATGTTGCATGTCCCCAGAAGTCATAAGGAAGCCACGAAGCCATATCCTGAGACATGGAGGTAAACCAGTTGGACAGCCAGAGCCAAATGTTTGAATCAGCAAGCTCCGTTCCCCATGCTGCAAGCTTATTGGAAATATTGACCATAAAGCCATTAATCAGTCCGTTCTTTGCAAAGAGTTTGGACATATAAAGAAGCGAAATAAACTGAGGAATGGCAATGGTGAGAACAAATATTCCTCTCCACAACTTTTTAAACTTAATACCCTTCTTGTTAATCATCATAGCAAGAATGATTCCAAGGAAGTAGTTTGTAAATGTTGCAAGGATTGCCCAAACTATTGTCCATGCAAAGATTTTCTTGAACGCATAGCTTAATCCGGACGCTCCGCCTGCAAAGAGTTCCTTGAAGTTGTTAAAACCTACCCAAGTGAAAAGGTTGCTGTAGCCGTCGTGTGCACCGTCATAGTTTGTAAATGCCACGAAAATCATGAATACAATCGGCAATACAGTAAATGTTATCATGCCGATTATAGGAAGCGTGAGAAGAGTCTTGTGGAACTTCGCATCGATAAGGTCGTGGAAGTCATCCTTAAACTTGGGAATTCTCTTGCCCGCCTTTAAAAGCTTGTCATTTTCCCAGCTCTGACGCCAGCTCATGCGCCAAACATATATAAAAACGAGACATATTACTACAGAAATTCCACCATAAAGAAGAATCTTAAAGGAGTCATCACCATCGACACGCACATATGTGTCAAGAATGGCGTTGTATTCCTCGTGAGGTCCTACGTCTCCGAGTGTTCCAAGTTTACTCATCCAGCCGATGCCTGTTGTAATCGTGTACATAATAAAACACACTTCAAAGGCCAGAAAAATAAGTCCGCGTACAATCTGTCCACGGAATATATTACCAAATCCCATGATAACATAGGAAACTTTTGTAAAAACCGATCCCTTTGCAAAGATAACAAAGAAATCGCGGATTTCTTTCCAAACGCCTATGCCAAACGTTTTGATGCCCTTCCAAATCTTTTTCCCAAGTTCCAGGAAGAATCCCGGTATGGAACAAATGAAGAAAAAGATATTATAGAAAAACTTTTCTATGAAGTTCATCTTCATATATTTTGATGACGAAATTCTTTTCATAAATAACCTGCCCTCTCCAACGTCCTGCGAGCACGTGCCCAACTATCGCACTTATTTCCATTGCATAAATCCGATATCCAAAAATTCGGAGCCACCCCGGTTTAACGGAGTGGCTCCGGGCTTTTAAAGCTTAATTATTCGTTTGAATTACTGAGCGATAAGTTCAACATTACCTGCTGTAACATCAAGCTTAACCTTATATGTACCATCTGCATCGACTACGAAGTTGTTGCCGTCTTTACCATAGTTGACATCCCAGCCGAGACCCTGACGGCACTTGAACTCTGTGCCTGCTGTCATTGTGAATGCATCCTTTGAAAGGAATGTTCCGTCTGCCTGAATTTCCATTTCGAAGTCTGTATCCCAGTTTGTTCCGTTAACTGTACCGATTACTGTATAGCCCTCAAGAGGGTTGTACTTTGTAAGCTCAAGAACTGAACATGTTGTTCCGTCGAACTCCATATGAACATAGTACATACCATCTGCTTCAACCTTGATGTTGTCGCCGCCTGCTGCGCCGTTAGCACCGAAGTTAACGTCCCAGCCGCCGCCCTGACGTACCTTGAATTCATCGCCGGCCTTGAAATTGATAGCTGATGAATAATATGTACCTGCAGGCTTCTGTGTCATAGGATAATCTGTATTCCAGTTTGTTCCGTCAAATGCACCGATAACGCCGAATGCTGTGGCTTCGTCTTCAGAAACATCAAGACGTGCTCTGCATGCTGCTTCGTATGTCTCAAGAGCTGCCTTGAGCTCTGCATCTGTTGTAGCTTCCTTAGCTGCTGTACCAAGTACTTTTGCAATATCCCACCAAGCGCCGTCGATCTGGCCCTGAGGAATAGCGTTCTGATTCTGAAGTGCAAGTGCCTGAAGAGCTACGTCTGCTGTAACAGCAGGATCCTTCTGAGCATTAATGTTTGAAGGGCCCCAACCTACAAGGTTGAATCTTTCAAGCTGACACTTTTCGTTTGTGAGGTAAAGAGCGAGCTGCTGAAGAACTGCGTTCTTCTTAGCGTCTGTCTGAGGCTTAACGCCCATAAGCTTACATCCTGAATAAGAACCAAGCTGATATGTCTTGCCATCAACTGTGAACTTAGGAAGATCTGTAGCGCCATAGTTTTCACCAAGAACTTCCTTAACAGCTGCTGATGACCATGTACCGGAAATTACAACTGCTGAAGGAACTGCTGCTGCGAAGTCTGCACCTGCTGAAGATGAGTTGTAGCAGGAAGACTTAGCAAGCTTCTGCATGCCCTTAAGAGCGATAACGCCTGCGTCTGAATTGAATGTATCGTTGAGGCCAACAACCTTACCATCTGTGTTTGTTTCCCACTCAGATACGCAACCTGTAGCGAAGAAGAAACCTGCATTGTACCAAGCAGATGTTTCAAGCTCGTAAGAGAACATTCTTCCTGCCTTTTCGCAGTCTGCAATGATGTCTTCAAAGGAATCAAGGTGCTCCTCAGGGATAACGGACTTATCGTAGAACATGAAGTAACCGTTATCAGATGTAAGAGGGTAGCAGAAAAGCTTGTCGCCTACTGTTGCAGCAAGGATAGATGTTGCATCGTTTCTTTCCTTAACTGTTGCTGTAGCGCCGTCACCAAGCTTGTTGAGTGCGCCTGCAAGAACAAGACGTGCAAGCTGGTCCTGTGCGAAGCAGTAAAGATCTGCACCGTCTTCAACGGAAGTAATCATCTGTGAAGCTGACTCAGCCTCTGTGATACCTTCAACTGTTGCATTGATAACAATGCCTTCGTTCTCTGCGCAGAAGTCTGCAATCTGCTTCTTTGTGAGGTCTGCAACGCCTTCAGACTCGGAAACCCATACTGTGATATCGTATGTTCCTGCGAGTTCTGAGGATACGTTTTTGTCGTTTCCTGAATTGCCTGAATTGCCTGAGTTGCCTGCATTTCCGCCATCATTCTTCTTACCGCATGAAGCAAGACCGATTACCATGCAAAGTGTAAGAACAACTGCGAGAATAGCTGAAATTCTTTTTTTCATGATTTATATCTCCTCTTTAAATATTTAAAACTGCCCCTATGACAGTTTCTGACTATTTGAGCACTACGCTGGTCTGAGGACCAATCGTAAGTGTGTTTCCGTCCAGGGACGCTTCTCCCTGTCCGATGAAGCCGAGCACTTCCTTGAAGCTTATATCCGCGGAACCTGTTGAAGTAATGTCAACAGTAACCGGATCCTCGGAAGTATTGTGGAACAGCCCTATTACCTCGTCATTGTATGTAATGAGTGAACCACCAAACTTGTCTTCTCTGTATTTGAGCGATTTATAATCGCCCCTTGCTATTGCCGGAAACCTGTTTCTGAAGGCAATCAGCTTTGTATAGTAATTTAAAAGACTGTCTTCGTTTTCAAGTTGTCCTGCAACCGTTCCGTTGGTCTGCTTTTTCTTTTCGTACGTCGTACCTATAGGATCATCGACCGTATCTTCATCGCCCCAGAGCATTGCAAGGCGTCGGTTCGCATCGGTATTTGCTGCGCCTCTTGAGCCTTTCATTCCGATTTCTTCACCATAGTAGATGAAGGGTGAGCCAGGTGAAAGAATGTAGAGGTTGGCGGCCATCTGCGTCCAATTCTTTGCAAGCATCATATAGCCTGCCATGCGGTCCATGTCATGGTTAGACATGAAGGAAATCGGCATTCCGTCCGGATTGGCTTTTTGAACCATGTCCTGATACGTTTCAAGATAGTTTGTGTAAACCGCAACATCTCCGCTCTTAACGCAATTGGCAACAATGCCTTCTGCCTGAGAAATCTGGAAATCAAAACAGTTTACTGCTTCTATATATTTTAACGTCTCCGCCTGCGGTGACCAGCACTCGCCGACGCAGTACGCATCAGGCTTCATTTCGTAAATGTCCGCCATGTATTTTTTGAAGAACTCTACCGAACGCTCATTGTCGTTCATGTAGATGTACTTTATGGCGTCAAATCTGAAACCGTCGACACCGAGACCGATGTAATGCTGAGCAACCTCCAGCATGCATTGATAAACCGCATCGGAGTCGTAATTCAGCTCCGGCATGTCGCTTGAGAAGTTTCCCTCGTAATACTCGTCCGGACAGCCCGGTATCCGGTAGTATGCATGTCCGGGAAGCTGTTCGCCTTCCTTTGCATACTGGTAAAACTCGTAGTAAACGTTTGCCGTATCACCATTCTGATGAGCTTTGCAGAAGTTTTTAAACCACTCGTTGTCATCCGAGGAATGATTCAGCACAAGGTCAAGTATAACCAGAACGTTTCTTTCGTGGCACTTTGTAATAAGCTCTTTTAGGTCTGCTTCTGTGCCAAAGTCCTCATCGATTTTGTAGTAATCCGCACAGTCATACTTGTGATAGGAAGGCGAATCAAAAATCGGTGAGAGCCAGATGCCTTGAATGCCAAGGCTTTTTCCGGAGTTTATGTCTCCGTCGTTTAAATAATCGAGGCGGTTTATTATGCCTCGCAGATCTCCTGTTCCGTCTCCGTCTGAATCCGAGAAGGACCCGACAAAGATTTCATAAAAGACTCTGTAGTTATCATCTATAGAATCGACAACCGGCTTTTTTGTACAGCCGAATGTCGAAACTAACATTGTTGTGAGCACCGCTGCCGCGCATATTCTTTTTACAAACGTTTTTTTCATATGCCGCCTTTTTATGTGCCTTTGTCTGGCGCTCCTTTGTGCGCCTTACTTTGCTTTGACAGAATTCAGAAGAGCATCGTCAATCTTGCCCCATGCGCCGTTTCCTGCACCTGAACATTTGCAATGAACACCCACGGAAATCTTTTCGCCTGCAGTGTAGGAGAACTGCTCGATAATGCCTTCATGCCACTCGCCGTAGCTTGTGATGGTCATCGGTGCTGTTGCAACGATTTCATCATTAATTTTAACAAAGGCATAAACATCACATTCGCCTGCATCTCCACCCATTATGGAAATAGAGAAGCGATAATCTCCGGAAGGAAGGTCCTCGATTTCCTGCCAAAGGTCAAAGTCAACAGCGTGTGTATTGTCACTCCAGAAATGATAGTGCTTTGTTCCCGTAAGGGAATCCGTTGCTTTATCTTCACAGTAAAGCTCGTTAATTTCGCCGTTATTCTTTGCCTTCCAGCCGGTCTCGCCGTCCTCGAAGGAGTAGTTTGTGATGAAGTTGAACTCAACCATGGATACATAACAATGTGCATCCATGCCGCCTGCTTCGCCGACAATGTCGTACTTAGCGGGTCCACTGCTCTTCATCTTGTCAACATCGACGTTCTTCCATGTAACGTCAAGGCTCTGTTTTGAGCCATCCGTCATCACTGCATTTACCTGTGTCGGAAGATGGATTTCTCCATTCAGGTCAATGATGAGGTTTGTATCCTCAATGGCATCTGCCATAAGAACACCTTCATTACCTTCTCTCATAAGTCCGAAGACCTTGAGAGACTCAAGCGGGTGACCCGTTGCATCGAACAATGCCTGATTATCGCAGGCACAACCACCGTAGTATTTCCCTGCATCCTTGGGATCGTATCCTTTAGCGTAGGATGCGGCCCAACCGGAGCCGTTCTTTTCCCAAAGAGCCGCATTTTCTTCATACGAAGAGCCGCCTGAGGAAATCCATGTTCCTTCCCAATAGAAGAAACCAATGGCGTTTGTTGTTTTGTTTACAAGGGTGTCAACTACGTCTCTGACGTTATTTGCCTGGCCCTGTACCGTAAAAGGATAATTCTTAACGATACCGCCTGCGTCGGATATTGTATTTCCGTAGAAATCAGTATCCTCTGTTGTATATGCATAGGAGTTCTCCGCTACCATAACCTTCTTGCCATATTTTTCGGCAACATCCGAAAGAACATTTGCAAGATTATCAAGTGTTCCATGCCAATAAGGATAGTAGGAAGATCCAAATACATCATAGTCAAGCTGATAGTAGTCAAGCTTCTTTGCATAATCCGCATAGTTGGTAACCTTTTCGGGATTTGCAAAATGAACCGCTATCAAAGCTTCGGGGAAAACTTCTCTCGTTGCTCTGGAACCCGCATCCATAAGGTAATAGATGCGCATCCATATTGTTTCGCCACACATGGAACCGTTCGTTTCGTTACCGAGCTGAACCATTCCGACATCTACCTTTGCTTCTTTAAGCTTTTTGAGGCAGTCCAGTGTGTATTGATAAAGGGCTTCGGTCTTTTCTTCGATTTCCATGCCCTTCCATGCCTTCGGAACCATTTGCTTTGAAGGGTCTGCCCAGAAATCCGAGTAGTGGAAGTCAACGAGCAGCTTCATACCATACTTTGTGGCGCGCTTACCAATTTCAACGGCTGTGTTTATGTCACAGTTTCCGCCACCGTAGCCGTTTCCGTTTTCATCATAAGGGTCGTTCCACACTCTGACACGAATGTAGTTTACGCCGTTTTCGGAAAGGGTTTTGAATACGTCCTGTTCTTCGCCCTCGAAGTTGTAGTAGCTTACTCCGCCCTTTTCAAGGGAAATAACTGCAGAAGCATCCATTCCGAGGATAAAGTCCTCCGGAAGATTTTCAACCTTTTTTACAACAAGTGTGTCCGACTTAACATCTGCTTTGTGATTCTTGCCGCAACCACCTGTCAAAAGCAATGCAAAAAGGCTTAATACAACGATTTTACGAAGCAATTTGTTTACTTTCACTAAATTTTCCTCCACGATAATAGCATAAATGGGTCAATTTGTCCATAGTTTTTTGGAAACGTTTCCAATATTTTTCGAAAAGTTTCGCGGAAGCGCTTACAAGATCAATCTCCAAAATCCTCAAAGTCTGTGAACCTCTTCATCATTGCACCATATCTGAAACGTACCATTTCATTCTTTTGGAGAACGTCTTCTTCTGTGCCTCTGTACTGACATCTGAGGCAGTAGAACTCTTTTTTGTCCTTGTCATAGAACATATCGATATCGAGGTCTCTCATAAAACATGACGGACATCTGTAATTTAATTTTCCTTTTCGAGCTTGAGCCATGTTGAAACCTCCTCTCCCTGCTTAAGAGATGTTCTGTATCCGAGTGTAAACATCGGCGAGAACGCATATCCTTCTTTAATATATCCGGTTGCATCTGCCTTGTCACAGGAAAGAGCAACAGCTGTTTTAATAGGAGGAACCACTGCTCTTACTTCCTTTGCACCCTTTACCTCTTCCTCGCGGCACTTATATTCATATCCGATTAGGTTTGTAACGTTGTCCTTGTCTGTTACGGACAAAGTAATGGATGTCATATCCTCTGAATACTCGGTAGTGCCGTAGCAGGCAACCATATATTCGTTCACATCAACAACTGCGTCCGGATCGGTTGAATTAATAATCTCTCTTGTAATCTTTATTGAAGAATCGCCTTCCTTGAAGGTTATCTTTGTTTGTACAGTGATGGTCAGCTCTGCAAATTCAATGTCAACAGGCTTAAGCGTAAGTGTTCTTACGCCATTCTCCTCTGAGAATGCAGCATGTGTGCGGCAGAGGCAAAGATCGACCTCTTCTCCGTTGTAGGAGAATTTTGCGGAACGTATTGTTCCTTCTCCTGCATAGTGTGTGAAATAGCCTGCACGATATTTTTCCTGAATAAGGAAAGGATATGATGCATCCTGAACGTGCGGAGTTCCTATTCCGACAGGCCATTCAAGCTTTGCAACGTAAGGACGAAGATCGACAATGGCACCGCCCTGGTCCATATTTACGCACGCACGCATATACGGGTCGCAGTACCAGAAGAGCTGCTTGTCGGAGCCGTAAAGAATATCTCTCCAAAGAGCACATTCAGGCTCTGTGTAATGCTTCTTTTCACGATAGTAATCTGCGAACTCGGACATTGTCATATCAACAAGCTGTCCTTCTTTTTTAAGCTTGCCATAATATGCGCAACCGTCTTCGTAGGACTTAAGAAGAAGCTCGTACGGAGCCTCCCAGCGTCCCATCTTATTCATCCAGCCCGGTCCGACAAACATCATATTATAGGAATAGCCGTTATTAAACTTTGCAAGGTGACGGTACTGATCGATAAGATTGAAAAGATAAGGATATTCCCACTTCTTGGAATCATAAATCATACCACGAAGAACGTTCTGGGGATGTGTACCAAAATTGCTTCCGTTACCGTCATAGCATGCAAGAAGATCTCGTGAAAGGTGCGGAATTGCTACGATTCCACTGTCTTCAGCCTCATTGGCGGCAGGTGCATGAGTATTCTGTTTCGAAGGAATCCATGGTGCCCACGGACCACCATCCATAAGGGTATACCATGAGTTATTGCATGTGTGATAAGCCTTCGGGCCTTCCTCCCAACATGTTGCAACCGCACATTTTACCGAAGGATATTTACCCTTTATGTAATTAATGAGGTCTGCATCCATATAATAGGAACCTGTCGACTCGGGGTAAAATCCGAATATATCATGGAACTTACCGAAAACGTCATCAACAATGGCCTTCTTGTCTTCCATAGAAAACATCCAGATGCAGAAATCCTTCGTTTTATATTTCTCACGGAATTCCTTGCAAGGAAGTCCGAGAAGAGTAAGCGCAATCTCATCACCATATTTCTCGTGGTGTTCCTTTGCAAGCGAAACAGCCTCTTCATTAAAGAGGCTTGCGTATGTCATCTGGATGGTAGTCTTTAAACCGTTTTTGTGTGCGCACTCCTGCTGAGTCTTGAAAATATCAAGTGATTCGTTAAGAAGTGCCTTTCTGGATATATCCTCTCCTTTTCCATGGCCGGTAACCTTCTCGGCATACTCGGGAACCATTTCGGGACGATGGATAATATTAACAACAAATTTGTCCATACTTTGCCTTTCTGTTTGTCCAAAAATTTGCGCACAATCTGCGCAACCTCTAAAACAGAGTTGCGCAACCGTTTGCTCTATTTAAAGTTTACCCGCTGGAACTAATTCGGTCAATGTACACAATGCACAATTTCGTCCAGGCAAATTTGTGCACAATAAACAAAAAAGCATGAAATAATGTTTGTCAAAGTCGCAGCCCTCTTTTATATAACATTTTCATGCTTTCAGATTTTTTTGATTCAATTCTTCTGACAGTTTTGGAATATCGCGCTTAAGTATCTCAAAAACATTCAGAGCGCATTAACTAATTGCGTCTGCTACACCGTTATTTTAACAGTGCCTGATATACATCTCTTTTCGATATTCCTCGGTCGGTTGCTACAGCCTTCATTGCTTCTTTTTTATCCATGCCCTTGTCAACATAAAGCTGCACATGTTCTTCCATGGAAAGGCTCTGCCATTTTTCATGCTCTTCGGCATCAAGTTCAGCCTGTTTCACGCCATCGATTACGAGCACATATTCGCCTTTTGGCTCATTTGCGGTAAATTGGGCAATCATATCGGAAATCGTGCCGGAGAAAGAATTTTCGTACTTCTTTGTAAGCTCCTTGCAGATGGTAATCTTTCTGTCTCCAAGCTCAGAATGGAGCAGTTCCAATGTTTTCACGAGTCTGTGAGGTGCTTCATACATGACAATAGTTCTTGTCTCGGTTTTAAGTTCGTCAAGAACGTTTCGAAGTTCTTTTTTATCGGTAGGCAGAAACGCCTCGAAGCAAAATCTCCTTGTGGGAAGCCCCGACATCGTAAGTGCGGTAATACATGCACAGGCTCCCGGCACGGAAGTAACCTGAATACCCGCTTCACGCGCCTGCCTTGCAAGTTCTTCGCCAGGATCGGATATGCCCGGTGTACCCGCATCGGTAATGCATGCTACGTTTTTTCCTTCCAGCATCTGCTGAACAAGTTCACGCGCCTTATCAACTTTATTATACTCATGATAACTTGTAAGCGGAGTGTGAATGTCGAAATGATTTAAAAGTTTTATACTGTTCCTTGTATCCTCTGCGGCAATGACATCAACCTCTTTAAGGATGCGAACAGCCCTGAAAGTCATATCTTCAAGATTTCCTATTGGAGTGGCGCATAAATATAACATATAAATCCTCTCAAAAATGATAGAAATTTTTCTAAAAAATCGGGTTTTTTGGTGTACTTTTGATGTACTTAAAATAGTAAAATGGCCTTGTTAGAAATTAAACCCCTCATACCCCAAAGTCCCCGATTTGAATTCCCCTTTCAAACCGGGGCATCTTCTTTTATACGGCCTTTTTTTGGCGATAAAAATTATGATTTTTCATTTGCCTCTTTTGAGCCAAAAGCATCATACTTTTCTAGTAGCCGTAAACGTCATAAATTTCATCGGTGTAAACGCCCTGCTCTTTATATACAATGAGCGGAGGCGCTATTTTTATGCCCTGGTTGCCGCCTTTTGAGGCACCGATAAGAACCATATTGGGCTCCTTATCGATAAACGGATGAACCATACGCATTTCTTTAACACGGAATTTGTATTTTTCCATACATTCAAATATTTCACCGAGCCTGAAAGGCCTGTGAACCATATAAAAATGTCCGTTTGGTTTAAGACACGCAGAAGCTTCCCGGACAACATCCTCGAGATTGCAGAGAACCTCATGACGTGCGATTGCCTTTGCATCGTCAGGATTCGACTCTCCGTGACCTTCAATCATATATGGCGGGTTACTTGTAACCACGTCAAAGGAGGCTTTGCCGAAAATACGGGAAGCCTCCTTAATATCTCCAATAACAATATCAATTTTATTTTGCAGCTCGTTCAGCTCAACACTTCTTTTTGCCATATCTGCGCTGTCAGGCTGGATTTCGAGCGCAGTAAAATGCTCTGCATCGGTTTTAGCAGACATAAGAATGGGAATAATGCCCGTACCGGTGCCAAGATCAAGTACGTTATCACCGCGTTTTGCCTTTGCAAAACCCGATAAAAGAACAGCATCCATTCCAAAGCAGAAACGCTCTTTGTCCTGAATGATTTTAAGATTATTTCTTTGCAAATCATCTATTCTTTCAGTACTTTTAAGCTCTGTCACAATTATTCCTCACCAAGCTTTGACTTTCCTTCTCTTTGTTCAAGGCGCTCAAGCTCTTTTATTGCCGCATCATCATCACGATTCTGTTCTTTTTTACGTCTTGGTTTGAACTTTAAATCTTTTGCATCAAACTCTTTAAGCTCACGCTCATCTTCGCTTGTTTCAACAAGAACCTTAACCTTCTGTTTTAAAACGGAGCAGCTCTGAACAGTACCCTTCAGACCATCAGGTGTTGTAACCGAATCACCGACATTGGGAAGTCTTGAGTTTAGGTCCTCATAAGCTTCTTCTTCGTTCTTAAGACAGCACATAAGTCTGCCGCAGACTCCGGAAATCTTTGTAGGATTGAGAGACAGGTTCTGTTCCTTTGCCATTTTAATGGAAACCGGAGTGAAATCAGCAAGATAAGAGTGGCAGCAAAGCGGACGTCCGCATGTACCGATGCCTCCGAGAATCTTTGCCTCATCACGAACACCAACCTGACGGAGCTCGATTCGTGTTCTGAAAACCGCTGCCAAATCCTTAACAAGCTCACGGAAGTCAACTCTTCCGTCCGCTGTAAAGTAGAAAAGAACCTTATTTGCATCGAACGTGTATTCACATCCGATGAGTTTCATTTCAAGACCGCGATTCGCTATTTTCTCAAGACAAATCTTGTATGCATCTTTTTCCTTCTGGCGATTTTCCTGCTCCTGCTTAGCATCTTCCTCGGTTGCGGGGCGGATAATGGGCTTTAAAGGCTGTACAACCTTTTCATCCTCAACTTCATGAACTCCAAGAACAGCAATTCCGTACTCAAGTCCTCTTGCAGTTTCTACAATTACTCCTGAGCCCTGCTTTATATCGAAATCAAGCGGGTCAAAGTAATATACTTTCCCCGCCTGTCTGAATCTGATACCAACTACCTTTGTCATAATCTATAACCTCCATAATTACATTTCGACCCGTTGCGAAAACGAGCCGTTAAAACTTTTATCAAACTCTGAGCTGCAGACATCTCGTGTCTTAGCCATTATCTCTCAATGTCAGGAAGAGAAGCATTAATGATGCTTCCGGATTGACGTTTGCCTTAAGCCTTTCGCGAAGCACATCAATCGCATCGATTTTTCTTACGATTTCCTGATAACTGTATTTCTCGGCAAACTCATAAATGGTCTGTTCTTCATCCAAAAAGAGAATGCCCTGCGTGTTTTCCGTGGACTTTGCAACGAGAATGTCCCTGTACCACATTGTGGCAAGCTGGAGTCTTTCCTGGATTTCAGCCTTGTCATTCCAGTCCTTTATGGCGGAATAAAGCCTGCCCGCATCATATCTGTCAATGTTTTTCAACAAGCCGATAACATCGGATTTGATTTCGGTAAAGCGCTCCGACTCTGCAAACTCAACAGCTCTTCCTGGCACACCGTCCGCGAACGTAGCTGCAATCGATGCCATATACTCGGAAATACCGTGTTTGTCCATGAGCAGCTTTTTGATTTTGTCCTTTTCAACAGGGCGAAGATTCAAAAGGATGCATCTGGAAAGAATTGTGGGCAGAAGAAGCTTTTCATTCTTAACAAGAAGAATAATAACCGCGTACTCCGGCGGTTCTTCTATTGTTTTAAGCATAGCATTCTGTGCCTGCTCATTCATCTTTTCGGCATCATCTATAATGTACACCTTGTGCGGCCTGCTATAGGGCTTTATTGTAATGTCCGCATTAAGCTGTACACGTATGTCATCTACAGAAACGACATTTGCTTTTTCATGGGTAATCCAATGAATATCGGGATTATTGCTGTCAAAAGCCTGCTTACACGACTGACACTCGCAGCAAGGATTCCCTGTGCCTTTCTCGCACTGCATTGCAGCAGCAAAGATGCCTGCAAGCAGCTTCTTTCCGCTGCCCTTTTCACCGGAAATAATATAGGCATGATTGACCTTATTTTCGATGATGGCGGTCTTCATGTGTGCAACAATCTTCTCTTGTCCGATAACCTCAGAAAATGTCATGTCATTATATCCAGGAGCAAGCCCCTGATTTCATCAATCTTACTAAGAATAAGCAGATGATCCTTCTCGTCCTTTAAGAGTTCTTCAGTAAGTTCATCAAGATTCTCATCGACGAGTTTAATCATACCATATACTCTGTGACGGCCCCTTTTGTCAAGGAAATTTTCACGCTGGAACTTATGCGAACGTGTGACAATCTCATTCATAAACTCTTTGATAAGAGCACGATACTGCTTCATATCGCGCACATCCATGTGTTTCTGAATCTTTTTGCCCTCGTTCGTAATCTCTTCCATGAGAGATGCAAGCTTCTCCTGAAGTGCCGTCTCCTCAATTTTAGAGATAAGCGTGAAACGGAAATCCTCTGTAGGCTGCGGCTTCGCGGCCTGGAGCTCCGGGGTATTCACTTGTTGTGTCTGATTTACTTTGTTGATATCCAAGCGGCTATCTCCTCAAGGCACCTGTTAAGGTCGTCATTAATGAATCGCTTTGTTACGCCGAGGCGCTCAAGCTCCGACTCCCTGAAATCCTCTTCGTCGGCAAGATAACGCCTGCACACCTCGGAGAAATTCGGAACCTTCTGCTTATTTTCGCGTTCAACGGCTCTGTGAAGTCTCGTGTAATTGTCTATATCGGTATAAATGGGAATAACATTATCCGCACCAAAGCAGTTACGAATGTTTTCGTAGCCCCCCAGCGTGGTAATCATCATATAATCACCTGTTGAAAGATCAATCTGACCATCATCCGCGGTGAAGTACCACCAAGGACCGTAACAAGTATTGTAAAGACGGATCTCAAGAACCTTGCCATCTGCAAGCATCTTTTCCTTTTCCGGAATCGTCACAAAATAATACTCTACTCCGTTTTTCTCCCCTGCACGAATGGGACGGGTGGTGTACATAACCACATTTTTGAAACGCCCCTCAAAGCGCTCCAAAAGGCGCTTATACACTGTGTCCTTACCGGTTGCACTCTTCCCCATTACACAAAAAATCCTGCCCATAAAAAAACTCCCGAAAGCAATGATGTGGCGGCTGACTGCAAAGCAGGCAACGCTTGCGAATGTTTTTGAACATTCGTGAATAGTAACGGTTCGTTACCATTCTGTTATCATATCATACTTTACGGGAAGTGTCATCATTTAGAGAAAAACGTCTGTTTATTTGTTTTGTGTTAAAACGCCATCATAAAATATGTATTTTCCGGCGGGGACTGTTTGGGATACTCATAAGAACACGCCAAAACTTATCTTTTTTCATTTCAAATTCTCCTTTACAAAACACGCTACGGAATCCCTTGTTAAATTAACAAACTTGTAGCCACTACGCTTGTTGCTCATTAAAATGCAGGATGCTTCGCAGCGTTTATATAATATTGATATTTCCTCGAGTTTAATGATTTTGAGGACGCCCTAAACAACGTCATAAATCAATATCCGTTTCGATTTTTTACAAGAATTATCCTTTTTTGAAAAAATTAAAAAAACTTGTTGACAAACCCTTTCCATCGTGGTAAACTACGCCTTGCGTTCTGAAAAAAACATAACGTGAATGCGTCTTTAGCTCAGTTGGTAGAGCACCTGACTCTTAATCAGGGTGTCCAGGGTTCGAGCCCCTGAAGACGCACGCAAAGGGTTCTAGTTTGACGAGTAATCGTTGGGTTAGGGCTTTTTTTGTACCTTCAGACAGGGTGTCCGATTCAAGTCAGATACAAAACCCTGATTTTCGTACGTCTCTACCTAACCGAGGTACTGTTCTAGGTACAGCAGTCAGTTTTCGCCGCGTCTTACCTAAGAATATCTTGGCATTAGGTACAACCATCGTTTTTCTTCACTTTGTACCTAAAAATCTGTCTGCGTTAGGTACAGGCAGCAGATTTCCTCGCTCTGTACCTAGAAATCTTCTGGATTAAAGCAAGAACTCCGGATTTCAACAGTTCCTACCTAATCGCACAAAAAAGTAGCTATAGACTTGAACCCATAGCTACTTCTTACAGGGAATTCTCCCCAACAGCCCTTGTATTAGTTTTTTTACAGTTCCTTATGTTGTATGCAGCAACTGTTACTACATAATCGACATTCCGTCCACAGCCAGATATTTCGGGCCGTGGTATGTATTTCCGGTGTAGGTTTCGCTTGAGAACATGAAACCTGCTTTGTTTTTATCCAGATTTCCGGACACGGTGATGCCTGTTACGGGCACTTCTTTCTCACCGTCAAAGTAGAAGCCGAGTCTGACTTCGCCTCCAAAATATCCTGAAGACTGGTCGACCTGAATTCCGGAGAACTTTACGCAGCGCAGATACGGTCTGTCTGCAAGTTCGGCAAATGTCTTTGATCCTTCCTTCTGAACAAGCACAGGAACAAGACCTGTGGGGCGCTTAACACCAAGGTAATATCCAAAACGGTATGAGCCGTAGTGGTTCTTGGCAACGCCATCTTCTATGAGGCTGAGTTTTCTAAGAACAACGCCGTCGCGGTCAAATGCCATCGAACCGGATGCTCCCTTAAAGTACGGAACAAGTGAGATATTAAGCGCATCTCCGGTGATTTCTTCACCCTGAACATTCTCACCGAGCTTGAATTTATTGCGCTTCATATATTCTCCGGCGTAACCGAGTTCATCAGCAAAGCTCCAGAGAATATCCGCAATATCATCATCCTGAATAATTACCCTGAGGCCCTCTTTATTCTTCAGTTCCTTTGCTTCGAAGCGAGCCTTTGCAAGGAGAAGCTCTTCATCAACCTTTTTTGTGATCTCTTCAGGCTTGAAGTCTTCGAAAGTAATCATCTGATAAACTTCTACTTCTTCGCCATCCTTTTCCCACGAAGGGATTATCTCAATCTGTCCCTTATAGGACTTGGAAGAAAGGTCAATTCCCTTTGAAGTGATAACCCTCGTGTCTGTTTCATAAAGGAAAAACTCTGTTGCGCTCAAATATCCGTCTGTATATGTGTTTGCCTTAAAGCACGCATCCACAACTTCTTCTATAATCTTCGCAAAAGGTCTGTCCTGAAGGTTTGATTCACTCTTTATGAGCTCCGCTTCTTCCTTCTTCGGAAGATCATAATAATCATCAAGAGCAAATGATGCAGAGAACACGTTCTCGTTAATCTTTTCCTCGATTTCAGCATCTGTCATATAGTCAAACAGTGCAAAATTCGATGCGCCGCGCTTTCCGTCCTTATCAACATATATTGTTGCAGAATAATCTACAGTATCTGTAGCCCTGTTTGTTTCAAGCTTATCCAAAACATAGAAAAGTTCGCAAGACCTTGTAGACTCCTGATTAAGCTTCCACTCCGCAACATCCTTATTCTTTTTAAGTAATTCTATGAATCTTTCAATCATCCCAGTTTACATCTCGCTTTCAAATACGGGCCACCATCACTGACAGGAACCCATTCTTTATAACCTTTGCCACAGTGTCCCGAGCCGGTAACAACCCACTCATCGCTTACCATACTGATGGACATAAGCAGGTCCGGAACATATCCCGACATAACAACAGGGGCAACAATCTTCCCGGTAAACATGCCATCCTTAATTTCACGTCCATACTCGGCAACACACTGAATGTTCCAGTTTTTCGGGTCCTCCATGCCGTTATTGGTTTCAAAAATCATATAACCATGCTTAACGGACTTAATCATATCCTCAACCTTATCGGTTCCGGGCGAGAAGAAGGTATTTGTCATTCGCGTATAAGCCTTACGCTTCGTTGACTGACGTCTGCCGTTTCCTGTAGGCTCCGTACCAAGCTGCATAGCGCTAAGTACATCCGAAATACCTGTCTGGAGAATACCATTTTTAATAATAAGTGTATCATGTGCAAGAACACCATCATCATCAAAGAAATATCCGACACAGGACTTGCACGCAGCAGCGCCATCATGCATATCCACAAGCCCGGATGCAACGGGCTTTCCAATGTACTTACGAGCACGTGCTCTGTGTTTAACAAACATATCCATCTCTACGCCATGGCCAAATGCCTCATGCGCGATAAGGCCCGTGATGGACGGCGCGGTGATAATGTCATAAACACCGGGCTCAATGTTTGTGGCAGAAAGAAGCTCTATGGCAAGATTTGCCGCGGAAACACACTTCTTTTCAGCATCCGCAAAACACTCTTCCTGACTGTTATATGCGGAAATCTCGCGACCCTGACGGATGTTGGAGCCTTCCCTTGCAACAGCGCTCGAAACAACACTGCTCCACGAATAATGCTGTGTAAGATCTCTGTTAGGAGACACGAACATAGCAGATACTTCATAAAATTGGAAGGATTCCATTGCCTGGACAATTTTGTCCGATGTTGCGTGAACCTTATCCTTCAGAGCACCGAGCTTTTCAACAACTTCCTGCACGCTAAAGCGTTTTCCTTCTTCCGGACGATCGAAGTCCTTAACAAGAGGGTCATCATTCATAAGCTTTACATCAACATGATTGTCAAGAAGCCTGTCGCTTATTACGATTTCGGTTCTGATTTTCTGTTCAAGTTCATCAATGTTTTCTTCGGTAATATCCGTAAATGAATATTCCGAATATGTACGTCCGTTAAAAAGCTTCACTACGAAGCCACATTCCTGCTCATAGGAATCTGAAACGGAGGTCGTTGTGGTGGTGACTCTGACTGTGACACCCGATATCTGTTTACCCAAAACAGATACAAAGCCGTAGTCCGGAGAAAGCCTGTCTACAAGCTTTTTGCACAAGTCATGTCTTGATTTTAAATATTCTGAGTACATACTGACTCATCCTTTCTGTAAAAATTCCCATCATTCAATAGAGTCTCGGGATGGGCACCGAATGGAAATGCAATTACCTGAACGGATTATATATTGTTACAAAGGAATAGTCCTTCGATATTGCACGTGCAGGCATATAGCTGAAAGCCGCCTGAAGATAATCCAATACTCCGTCAATAATTCCATCCTCGGAAAACGAATCTGTTTTATAGGCAATATACATATATTCATTTCCCGACTGTGCATTCAGCACACTTCCGATATCCCCATACATATTTATAATGTACTGATTGTAGTAGTATAAATCATAATCGGAATTTACGCAATTTTTAGCATACGATGATCTGTTGCTGTGGTCCTTATTGAAAGCGCTGTCGCTCTTGAGGAAATAAACATATTCACATACATCGGTTTCTCCTGTGGGGTCATCCCAGGTAAGATCGATGTTATACCATGAGCCATCCACCTTAACCTGGTTCCAGGCGTGGTTCTGACCATTTCCATAGCCGCTCAAAGTGTAACAGTCAATTCCGTTCAAAAGCATAAAGAGTTTGAACGTATCAGCATAGCCGTCGCAAACGGCCATATCATTCGAAAACAGCCCGTATGGCGTATGCGAAGCATTTGATATCGACATATCATACTTTGTATTATTTATAATAAAATCGTGTATCGTACGGATTATTTCAAGATCGGACATTGTAGAAAGCCCAAGTTGCTGAGAATACTGTTCGGCCGTGAAAATCGCTGCCTTTTCTTCTGCTGTCAGAATGCTCTCGTCACCGGTTCTTATTGCATAATCATACTGAGGCGAATGAATCGTTTTGACTTCGTAAAAGACATAAATACAATTGTCATACACCCCGCCAAGCTTCATATCCGGCTCTATTGAAATGATTTCCGGAATTTCCTTCATATATTCATCCGGCATAAGTATTGATGAAGCATCGGCATATATTATTCCAAACCCCGAATACAGTACACAACATTTTGCAAACTTATTTATTGCGTCCTGAGTTGATGAACACATCTCGCTCTTGTCGAATTCAAGGACAGTATTGGTATGCGTATCCAGCTTTTTAACAAATGATTCAACTTCCGGCGTTCTTGCCTTCGACGGGGTCGGCGTTGCCGTATTCGTCGGTGTTGGTGTGTTCGTCGGGGTCGGCGTGTTTGTCGGGGTCGGCGTGTTCGTTGGCGTCGGAGTGTTTGTCGGCATCGGGGTGTCTGTCGGTGTCGGTGTGTTTGTCGGTGTTGGCGTGTTTGTCGGCGTCGGCGTGTTCGTCGGTGTTGGCGTATCAGGCACGGACGTAGTCCGCGCAACATTTGTCGGTGTCGGCGTATTCTGCTTCGGGGTTACGCTCACTTCCGCCGCCGGCGTATCCTGCTTCGGGGTTACGCCCACTTCCTCCGCCGGCGTTGGGCTGTCCGGAATAACAGCCGTCTGCCCACCGATTGTGCACCCGTTTAGCATTAGTATCGATACAAGGATAAAAAATATGCAGGTTTTTCTAAATTTGAATTTATTTACCATGTTTCTCCTTACATACTG
>JAZQQJ010000032.1:0-8048 GCA_045629005.1 Lachnospiraceae bacterium | reverse complement strand
ACCAAGAACTTCTGCGTGTTCAGCGCGAAAGAGAGGAAATGCTTTCATACATCTCCCATGACCTTCGTGCGCCTCTTACAGCCATCAGAAGTGCAATGGACTGCCTTACGATAGAATCGCTCACGGATGAAGAGAGAAAGGGTTATCTTGCCACAATGGACCGACGCATGAAAACTTTGGAAAATCTCGTGTCGGATATGTATTATCTTTTCTGCGTGGAGGATACCGGGAAAAAACTGGACTTCGCAGAAGTCGATGCAGCTCCGTTCTTTGAAGAATATTTTATCGATGCAACAACAGATGAACGTTATGACTCCAAAGATATGCAATTTGATATGGATGCGGAACTTGACGCAAAAATAAACATCGATATACAGAAAATCATTCGCGTTCTTGATAATCTTTTTACGAACGCCTGCAAATACTCCGGTGACGGAGCAATGATAAAACTGTCTGTAAAGCCTGTTGACAAATTTCTTGAGATTAAGGTGCAGGATACAGGTGCAGGAATTCCTAAAGAAGATGTACAGAAGGTCTTTGGCAGAACATTTACGGTTTCTTCTGCCCGTACTCCGAATTCTTCCACGGGAAGCGGTCTTGGTCTTTCTATTGCAAAGGCTATTATTGAGAGACATGGTGGAAACATAAAATGCGAGAGCACTCTTGGAGTTGGGACAACTTTCACATTTACGTTGCCTATAGTGTAAATATTAATCTTTATAGATTTTTTATGTTTGTTTCTCAAATGTGATTTTTGTTTACATTCGAAGGATGTCGATATATAATACGTAAAACAAGAATCATGACGAGTAGTGGGTAAAGTTGCTACGAGTCGATGGACGGTTTCTTATTCGTTCTTTAAGGGGAAATATTGAAGTTTACTAAACTTGCAAAAAGAATAACGGCATTGGTGCTTACGCTTACCACAATGTGCCTTTTTACCGGATGTCTTTTCGGACAGAGCTACTGGTATGAAAAGCAGTCTATTGAGGTTCAGAAGGGAGTTAAGTTTTCCGGTACGCTTTACACCGGCAACACTTCTGATTCAATAGATCTCGATGGCCTTACAACTGAGGGCATAGATCTTCCTTATGTGCTCACGTTTTCCGAAAAGCCTTCTGAAATGGACGGGTACTATCAGCTGGTTGCCACCTTTGAGTTTGATATCACCAACATTGATTCCTGGCTTGCAATGCCGGGCATGCTTGATAAATATACAGGAAAGCTTTTTTCCTTCGGAAGTTCTGTCGGTTACAATTCAAACACAACGTGCATACAATCGTTCAGTGTAGAAAAGAAAACCTATCAGGCGCTTGCATCCTCCTACTTTGACAAGGATGCCGGAATGATAGTTTTCGAGGTGGATGTACCGGAGGAATACGACGGACTTTGGTTCTTCCTTTCAAATGATGATATGGAGCTTGAACAGGCTATAGTTGCAATGCGTGGCAATAATAATTACTTTGATGAAAGTCCGTACATCGGTAAGGCAGGAGAAGTTTTAAAAAAATACACACAGTATTGGTTTGAGTATGACAGACCTGAATATCCCGTTGAGGATTAACTCGTAAATCTATCCGTTTTGAAAAAAGGTGTTTACTTATTTGCCGATTGTGGTAAAATGACAATGATATGTGGAGGTGCTAACATGAAAAAGTGGAAGAATCCCGAGCTTAACGTTACACTTATTAAGAACACAAAATGGGGCAACTATCCAATCGGTGATGGTAAGCCAAACTTTTATGATAATGCTCTTAAGACATTAAATTCCTCAGCAAGGCCTAAGACAACAACTCTTGAGCCGCCGACGGAGGATAAGTTAAGCGCTGAAGATTGATTTGCATTAAAAGACCTCGGTACGTTGTGTACCGAGGTTGTTTTTTGCTTTTTTTGAAGTGTTTACAGTACTTGGTCGATATACTTAAGCACCTCTTTTTTTGTGTCTTTTTCTGTGGGACGCCCTAAAGCGTATACAGGAAACATGGAAGCCATCTTAAGAATAGGGGCTGAATTCTCGGGAAGATTCAGGTCTTTCTTTAAAAGTGGTCTCAAAGCGAGAGAGTGTTGACAACAGAAGAACTTGTTCAGACCGCTGAGCTCTTCGAACTTAGGAGCTTCCAGCTCGTCTGACTTACTGAGAGCAATCATGCAGCGGACTTTAACGGGCTCTGAAGAATATTCACCCTCCCAAGGAACAAGAAACTTGTCTTTCTCCTCGTTAATGTAAAGAAGCTTTTCGAGATCGAGGTTACGTGCGACACAGACGTCGCGACAAAGCTTTTGGGCAGGAAATGCCGGTGTGGCGTAAGCACCGTCCTCACAAAGCCTTACAACAGAAATATCATCTGCCATAAGATGGTAGCCATTGTCAAGAAAATGCGATGTGACTGTAGATTTGCCGCATCCGCTGTTTCCACTTATAATTACGGCTCCGTTTTCATTAGCAACGCAGGCACAGTGAATTGCTATTTCGCCTCGCTCCCAAAAGAGCATTGACATGCCCCATCCTAGCAGGAATGAGTTTAGATAGTCCGGGTGAGCAGCATCCTCGCGAATCTCATACTTGATTTCGTCAGCTGTTACGTAAAGGTAACACGTATTGTTTGACAGAGTAGCAACGGGATGCTTTATATTTGACCAGCAGTTGTATTCACGCTTTAATTCTTCCGGGAATTTGCCTGCCTTTATTGTAATTTCTGCGGGGAGCTTCTTCTCTTCTTCGGAAAGTTTAAGAAGCTGCGGAAGTTCGTAATCTGATTGTAATCTTGTGCCGTATATTTTGTAATAGTACATTGTTAATCCTTACAAATGAATTTGTAGCCCTTTGACCACACTGTTTCGACCATGTTAAGAAGTTCGTTGTCAATCTCAAGCTTTTTTCTGAGACGGGAAACGTTTACCATTACAGATCGTCTGTCTGCCTCAGAGTATACACCGAAAAGTTCTTTTCCGAGCTCTTCAAACGTAACTTCCTGATTCGGACGGTTTGCAAGGTAAGAAAGAACGAGATACTCTTTATTGGCAAGACCAAGGTCCTCATCCTTATAGAAAGCTTTATGAGCAATCTTATCGATTTTGAGGTTCTTGAAAACAAGAACGTTTTTACTTTGCTGGACAGCGCCTCTCAGCTGCTGGGCGCGGCGAAGAAGAACCTTTATGCGCGCATCAAGCTCGAGAAGGGAGTAGGGCTTAACGATGTAATCGTCAGCACCTTTCAGAAGACCTTTAACCTTTGCCTCTTCATCGCCTTTTCCACTGAGGAAAATGATGGGGGCGCTTGTAAACTTTCGAAGTGCATCACATACTTCGAAGCCGTCCATTTCGGGCATCATAACATCGAGAATAAAGCAATCGGGTTTTAATTTCTGCGCAGCACGAATGCCCTCTGAGGGAACGTCAAAGGTATATACCTGATATCCCTTGTCCAGAAGAAAACGTTTGTTTGAAGCAAGAACTTCTTTATCGTCATCAATTAAAAGTAAAAGCGCCATATAAGCCCTCCTATATATGATGTCTGTACAATAGAATAATAGTAGCATAATAACTAATTTCTTACAAGTGGGCAAGTATGTTCTAAAGATTGAATAATTGTTAAAATTGGCTAAATTCTTTCATTTCTGTTTACAGAGGGTGCTGAAAGATATATAATAAATCCATGTATCACCTGAAATCAAATCTGCACTAAATTTTTGAGTGGAAGTTATGATTAAGGCACGTAAAACCGCGGGTCTACGCGCGTAGAAAATATGTAATTTGGGGGCTCATGCATGAATCACTCTAACAAAAACGCCAATACTGACCTAAGTCAGATTGAGATTGACATACTGATTAATGTAGCAGCATTGGCATTGGCTCTCGGCTTATGCAGCTTTTTTGGAAACGTCGAATCACTGTTACCTATTACAGTTCTCGGCGCTGTTTTTATTATCATCTTTTTGTTTGTGTGCAAGGCAGCATATCTTTACAATATTACGCTCTTTTACTATAGAGACCGTATTTTCAAAAAAGTGTTCAGGGCGTTTATGATAGCTGCAGTTATTTCTCTTGCGGTGCTGTTTTTTGCTTCGTCAGTTCCGAAGGAAGACAGATGTTGGTTTTACTGTTTTTTGGGAATTGATGCGGTATCTTTTCTTGATAAGGTACTTCTTTACAGAAACGGCAAAATCCGCACGTCAACATCAACAGTTCCAAGAGTTCTTTATGTTGGAAAAATTGAACGTTTCACGAAATTCAAAACTTACATTGAAAAAACGAATATTAAGCATACGCTCATCGGCTATGTGGCAATGAGTGAGCATCGTTATAAAGAAGAGGAAGGCTACATCGGCTGGCTCGGCGAATTGGAAAATATTATCAGAGACCAGCACATCGATCAGGTTTACATCATGCAGCGTCATGGTGACCAGGTCGAGTTCTCACAGAGTTACATTGACATGTGTGTTACAATGGGTGTTACCGTAAAGCTTATCATGGATCTTTATGATGGCGGCGGCGCATACAGCTATGTTTCTTCTGTCGGAACTTACCCTGTAATTACCTACCACCGTGTTTCCTTTAACGTTACAGACCAGCTCCTGAAGCGCATTATGGACATTATTCTCTCATTTATTGCGATTGTTGTAAGTTCGCCTGTAATGCTTATCGTTGCGCTTGCTGTTAAGATTGATTCGCCCGGCCCTATTCTTTTCAAGCAGACTCGTGTCGGTCAGAACGGACGTCATTTTAAGATTCTCAAGTTCCGAAGCATGTATAAAGATGCAGAAGCACGGAAAGCGGCCCTTATGGCGCAGAATGAAATTGCCGGCGGAGTTATGTTCAAGATGAAGGATGACCCGCGTATTACACGGGTTGGTAAATTCATCCGTAAAACAAGCCTTGATGAACTACCGCAGTTCTTTAATATCTTTGCCGGACAGATGTCTCTTGTAGGCACACGTCCGCCGACGCTTGATGAAGTTGAAAAGTACAAGATGGACCAGTGGCGCCGTATTTCCATCAAGCCCGGTCTTACAGGAATGTGGCAGGTCAGCGGCCGTTCGAACATTGACGATTTTGATGAGATAGTTAAGCTCGATACCGAATATATTGATAAATGGAGTATCTGGCTTGATATAAAGATTTTGTTTAAGACAGTACTGGTAGTGCTGAGGCATGAAGGTAGCTGTTAATAACATGGCTATTGGCCGTCCCCAAAGCAGGTTTGGGGACAAAGCATGAAGGTAGCTGTTAATAACATTTCGGAGGTTTCTATGAAAGGTATTATTCTTGCCGGAGGCGCCGGCACAAGGCTTTATCCGCTTACGATGGTAACATCGAAGCAGCTTTTACCTATTTATGACAAGCCGATGGTTTTCTATCCCTTGTCAACACTGATGCTTGCCGGCATCCGTGACATACTCATTATTTCCACACCAACCGATCTTCCGAACTTTGAAAGACTTCTTGGTGATGGCTCGGACTTCGGAGTTCATTTCTCCTACAAGGTTCAGCCGAGTCCTGACGGACTTGCACAGGCTTTCATTCTTGGTGAAGAGTTTATCGGTGATGACGCATGCGCAATGGTACTTGGCGACAACATCTTTTACGGCAACGGTTTCAGACGTTCCCTTAAGGGCGCTGCAGAGAATGCTGAGAAGAACGGCAGAGCATCCGTATTCGGATATTATGTAAACGATCCTGAGCGCTTTGGCGTTGTTGAGTTTGATGCGAACGGCAAGGCAATCAGCATCGAAGAGAAACCCGCTCAGCCGAAAAGCAATTATGCGGTTACAGGTCTTTACTTCTACCCTGCAGGCGTTTCAAAGCGTGCAAACGAGGTTAAGCCTTCTGCACGTGGTGAGCTTGAAATTACGACACTGAACGAAATGTATCTGAAGGATGACCTCCTTGACGTATCACTTATGGGTCGTGGTTATGCATGGCTTGATACAGGAACGATGGATTCTCTTGTAGAAGCAACGGATTTTGTTCAGATGATTCAGAAGCGCCAGTCTATCGTTATTTCTGCTCCTGAAGAAATAGCTTTCATTAACGGATGGATTGATAAGGAAACACTTATGGAAAGTGCTCAGCGTTACGGCAAATCACCGTACGGAGCACATCTTAAGAACGTTGCGGAAGGAAAGGTACGTTATTAGCACACCGTTCTGCAAATTACGTCATCAAAGCCTAAATGATATGAGAAAAGAGAATTAGCGTGTTTCTAATTAACGGAATATGGAAGCACGTAGTCAGTACATTTCTGAATAAGGAAAGGACAAAAATATGACAATTATTGTTACCGGCGGTGCCGGATTTATCGGATCAAATTTCATCTTTCACATGTTAAAGGAGCATCCCGATTACAGAATCGTATGTTTGGACAAGCTTACATATGCGGGCAACCTTAAGACGTTAAAGCCTGTTATGGACAATCCGAATTTCCGTTTTGTAAAGGCTGACATTTGTGACAGAGAAGCTGTTGACAAACTATTTGAAGAAGAGAAGCCCGACATCATCGTAAACTTCGCAGCAGAGAGCCACGTTGATCGTTCCATCGAGGATCCGGGCGTATTCCTTAACACAAACATTATTGGTACCGCAACACTTATGGATGCCTGCAGAAAATACGGCATTAAGCGTTACCATCAGGTTTCCACCGATGAAGTTTATGGTGATCTTCCTTTGGACAGACCTGACCTCTTCTTTACAGAGACAACCCCTATCCATACTAGTTCACCTTACAGTTCTTCGAAGGCTGCTGCAGACCTTCTTGTTCTTGCCTACAACAGAACTTATGGCCTTCCTGTTTCAATCAGCCGTTGCTCAAACAACTACGGCCCGTATCATTTCCCTGAGAAGCTCATTCCTCTTATGATTGCGAATGCGCTTGTAGACAAGCCTCTTCCTGTTTACGGAGAAGGTCTTAACGTAAGAGACTGGCTGTATGTTGAAGACCATTGTAAGGCAATCGATCTTATCATCCACAAGGGCCGCGTCGGCGAGGTTTACAACATCGGCGGTCATAATGTGATGAAGAACATCGACATCGTAAAGATTATATGCAAGCAGCTTGGAAAGCCTGAAAGCCTCATTACACATGTCGGCGACCGTAAAGGCCATGATATGAGATATGCAATCGACCCGACAAAGATTCACAACGAGCTTGGTTGGCTTCCCGAGACAATGTTTGAAGACGGTATCAAGAAGACAATTCAGTGGTACCTCGATAACCGCGAGTGGTGGGAAGACATCGTAAAAGGTGACTATCAGGACTACTACGAAAAGATGTACGGAAATAGATAATAAAAAAGATTAGCCTGCATAGATTTTTGGTGTTATCTAAAATATGCAGAATAAGGAGAGGAGCCCCGGAAAGTTCGATGAAATTTCCGGGGCTCACGTCGTCTTTTGGGTTAACATTTTGCACCGTAAAAGTGCAGCTGTTAGTGCAATCAACCCTGACAGCTGCATCTATTTTGTATGTACCAATTGTCGAACCATGAGTACCAAAAGTTCGAAGATTTTGTCATTTAGAGTACCAAAAGTTCGAACTCAGAGCACCAAAAATTCGAAGGGGGTATTGCTTTCTTCAAAGAAGGGAAATGAAAGGAATTAGGGATAAATGCAGGAGAGTAACATATCTCCGTAAGGAAATAAAAGGCATCACGGATAAAAGCAGGAGGAAACATATTTCCGTAAGGGGAATAAAATAATTGAAATAGCATGTGACTCGAAGTAAGTCAATGGAACCCCTTCGGGGACACTTCGTGTCCATGGACAGACTTCGAGTCACATGCTGGTGGGTAATCAAGGGGAATTAAGGATTCCCCTGGTAATCACCAGTGACACCCAAAAGATTTTACACCTAAAATTTGTCTCGACTCTTTGAGAAAAGAACGGCAGGAGGAAAGTTACATAAATCACCTGAAATCATTGAAATATGTAACTTTCGCGAAGAATGTCAGGGGGGAAAGTTACATAAATCACGGAAACTAGGCGAAATATGTAACTTTTGAAAAAAAACGGCAGGGGGAAAGTTACATAAATCACGGAAACTAAGCGAAATA
>JAZQQJ010000031.1:0-15998 GCA_045629005.1 Lachnospiraceae bacterium | reverse complement strand
GGCAAATAAAAAGAGGCTCTTTAGAGCCAGCCCGTGACCGCAGTGCGGAAGGCGAACTTTTCAGAGCCTCTTTAGAGGCAAGCAGGGAACAGCGGCTTATAGCCGCAGAGCAAACCACCAGCTAAGCTGGTGGTAATGATTACATCCCCGGTTTTGCAAAAATTCGAAGCAATAACCCCGGACTTCTTTCTTGAGACACCCCACAAGGAGCAGCTATTTCGCGCATTTGTTGCTTTATTCTGTTATTTTTTTGATTTAGGATATTGAGTAAGCTTCGCATGCGGCTTAATATATAACGACAATAGCAAAGCGTTTTTGTAATTGGGCAAGAGATAATGCCAAGGAGGTGGTTTTTGTGCCCCATTCATCAGGCGGTGGACATCATGGCGGAGGTAGCCACGGCGGTCATGGCGGTGGTGGCTACCACGGAGGAGGATCAGGTCAAGGCTATAGATTCAGCAGTGAGTTCTTCTCCGGTGGAAGAAGATATGTGCATTATTCATTATTCAGGAGAAGACCCAGATACTATTTTACAGACTATGATACCGATGTCCTTCCGATAATGCAATTTGTAGTTCTGGGAGCTTTCCTTTTACTTTATCTCATTTTGTTTTTTACATATGGAATCAACATTCCACGGAAACTTCCCACAATGGACTATCCTATTGTAATTGACGATAAGTCGGGAGTTATTCAGGAAAGCGAAGATCTTTTAAATGAACTGGCGATTTTTCAAGACAAAACCGGAATTACTCCGGTGATACACACTGTTTATGAAAGAGATTTCAACGAAGTTATCAAAGAAAAGTCTCAGGACATCTATAAGTCTCTTGAATGGCTCGATAACACGAATGGTCGTAACTTGTCAAAGTACGCTTATGAATATTACATTGAAAATTATTCGGATGAAACTCACTGGGTAATTGTGTATTCGATACCCCGAAATGGAATTGACTGGGAATTTGAAGGAATGCAAGGCAATGATACCGATGGTATTCTGACCGAAAGATTTTGTGAGAAGTTTACTGACATGCTATCCGAAGAATTGGATAATGGCAATTCGCTATCAACATCACTGACGAATACTTTCAGGAAATACAATAAGGAGGTCATGAAAGTATCATTGTTCGGCAAATCCTCAGATGATTTGCTTATCGAAATAATAGAATCATCGAGGTTGTTGGCATATGCAGTAATTCTTTTGCCAATTTATTCAATAGTCTCTTTGGGAGAAATTATCAGATGGTTATATGTCAGCCATAGTAAGCCGGTTGACCAAACGACAAGTACTGCATCTACAGATAGTTCATTCATAACTCAAGCAGGCTCGGTTTGCAGATTCTGCGGTTATCGATTAGCAGTCAGCGGAGTGTCATGTCCGAATTGCGGAAAAAGCAACGCCAACGGTAGCTCCTAAATATAGGAAACAGTAAGCCCTGAATTTTCAGGGCTTCAGAGTGTAGAGAAAGAGGGTTTGTGGCCGTCAGGTCACAAACCCTCTTTGTCTACGCTCTGAAACGCCACGTAAAAAACGTGACGTTTTTTTGTAAAAAATAAGAGGTAGTTATTCTAATAGCTACTAAGAATTACATATACATCATTGAGTGTAATCGGAAAATAGAGAATTGGATTTACCTTATCCATTAATATTACCGCTGCTTCACTTATCACAAGCCTTAATGATGTGCCGTTTTTAGCAAAATCACATATTATAGGCGATGTACCTGGTCCTCTATAGCAGCTCCAACCATTGCTAGAGGCATAATTTGTAATTGCATCAGCATCTGTCATTTTGATTTCTGAATCAACATCTACAAGATATGCATCCTCACTCCTAATAGGCGTAGTGCCACCACTAGTAATTGTGCCAGGCTCAGGCGTAGGCTCAGGTGTTACAACTACAACCTTTTCACTTGCTGCAACAGTTACGGTTGCGGCAAAGTTTTGGTAGTAGACAGTAACCATATTGCTTGTGCTGCCGAGCGTAAGAGGTTCAGCTGTCCAGCCACTAACCTCTTTTTTGCTGCCGTCGCTCATAACTGCCTTAACAGTAAAGTCATCAGCAGTGAGAGTATCACCAATGTAGCGCGTCTTAGACGATACGCTAGCGGTAATGCCAGTAACAACATTTGCCTTTACGGTAAAACGTGAGGAGATAATAACCTCTTCTTCTCCGTACTCAGGAGTGAGGGTTACTTTAAATAAGTATTCCCCAGCTGCGAGTTTGCCGAATTTGAGGTTCTTATCAACCTTGCTGCTTGCAAGATTATAGCTATTTGCGTTTGGCGAATCGCTACTTTCTTGCAAAATGTTTTCGTTTGTATCAAGGATAAAACCCTTGATTTCAACGATGTTGCCAATGCTTACGCCAAGGTTACCCTTGATGTTAAAACTCTTACCTTCGTAGAATGAACCTGAAGGAGCTTCAACGTTTTCGACTGTGATTTCAGCAATCGGCGTGGGCTCAGGTGTGGGCTCAGGCGTGGGCTCAGGCGTAAGTTCAGGTGTGGGCTCAGGTTCCTTGGTGGGCTCTGCGGTAGGTTCCGCCGTGGGCCTTACAGGCTCCTTGGTGGGCTCAACTGTGGGCTCAACTGTGGGTTCAACTGTGGGTTCAACTGTGGGCTCTACGGTAGGCTCTGCAGTAGGTTCTGCTGTAGGCTCCGTGGTAGGTTTTACTGTAGGCTCAGTTGTAGGGTTAACGGTTACAGGGGCAATTGAAGGTACAGACGGTGTAGGATTAACCTTCTTGCTGTTATTCAAAACAATTACCGCAACAGTTGCGAGTGCAACTATTGCAATGCATATAATGCTAATAATAGCAGCTTTTCGTGTCTTAAAAAGACAATCCCTCCTTTTAATGTGCTTCATGCGTGTGGTTATGTTTTTTGTTGAACGATGCACCATTTTTGGTGGGTCATTCAGGTAAATGTCATCATTTTCTGTAGGATTAAGATTTGTAATATCCTTGTCTCTGACCTTTGAATCCTTGAAATACTTCTGCTGTCCTTTCGAAAGCGCGTTGCCTAAAGTATTGACTTCTTCTGACATTTGTGATATTCTGTCGTCAGATGCAGGCTCGAGCTTCGTTGCGGACGTGGGATGAAGGGCATTATTGCCATGACTCACTTGGGAAGCATCTTTTTTATTTCTGTATTCTGTAACTGTTGAACGATGCACCATTTTTGGTGGGTCATTCAGGGCTTACATCTTGTATTTCATACAGCCAATCATACTATATATAGGCCTTAATAATACAATTGCTTTTTTCAAAACCGATTATATCATTATATGGCAGTTTATACCAACTGTTTTTCTTGATAATCAGGTTCTCCTGTAACCATATAAATTATGCAATACGGTTAAAACAGAGGATTTATACAGAGAGTATAAAACGGAATTGCTTTTAAGTGAAGTAAAGCCTCGTATCCTTGCCAAAAAACCGTTAGTGAAAGGAGAGAAGAACTTAAAAAATATATACGGCAGCAAATAGAGCATTCCGATGTTAATCACGAATTAATAAGAGAATTTCTTTTCTGCTTTATTTTTGCAAAATGGGATTCCTTTGACCCTGCAGATTTATTTTCCGAGCACAATACATACGGAAAAGGAGCTATGGTCATCAAACTCCCGAAAGAATAAAGTAAAAAATTTCACGTCGTTTAGCTTCTCTTCGTGGAAGTATCAAGTAAAATGAGCCGGCTCTTGATGTTTTTGGCAAGATGTCGGCTCACTTTTTTGAACTTATAAAAGATGTGCTCTGATTTCCTCGCCACTCAAAGGACTGAGATACGAAGGTGCAATGTCAAAGACTGTCTTACCGCCGTTAATGCCTTCCTTGTGAAGTCTGTTAATGGCGCGGGCAAATGCCACAATAACGGATGATGTGAACTCAGGGTTGGAATCAAGCTTAAGGCTGTATTCGATAACGTGTTTGTGCTCATTATTCCAGCCTGTTACGCCCGTGCGGAATACAAAACCACCATGAGCAAGCTCGGAATGGTTCTTCTTTAATTCTTCTTCGGAAATGAAGTGTACCGTTGTGTCGTAGTCGGCAAAGTAATTCGGCATAGTCTTGATTTCGTTTTCAATCTTTGCAAGATCCGCACCTTCCTCGGCAACGACAAAGCATTCACGTGTATGCTTCTGTCTTGTGGAGAGCACGGGATTTTTACCTGCTCTTACTGAAGCAAGTGCTTCGGGAACAGGGATGGTGTACTGTCTGGCATCTTTTACTCCGTCAATACGTCTGATGGCGTCGGAATGGCCCTGGCTTACGCCCTTTCCCCAGAATGTGTAGTCATTTCCTTCGGGAAGAATGCAGTTTGCATAAAGTCTGTTAAGAGAGAACATACCGGGGTCCCAACCTGCGGAAATGAGTGCGGTGTGTCCGCTTTCGGAAGCTGCTTTATCAACGTTTGCAAAGTGCTCGGGAATGCGTGCATGGGTGTCAAAACTGTCGATTACGTTGAAGTATTTAGCATATTCGGGTGTCATCTTTGGAAGGTCTGTTGCACTTCCTCCGCAAATAATCAGGACATCAATATCATCCTTGTGTGCGATGAGCTCATTAACATTGTAAACCGGCACGCCGGGAGTGAGTATTTTTACGGTAGAGGGGTCTCTTCTTGTAAAAACACCAACAAGCTCCATATCTGCATTCTGCTTAACAGCACATTCGATGCCTCTTCCGAGGTTTCCATATCCTAAAATTCCAATTCTCATATATCTTCCTCCCTTTTAACAAGTGATATTTTATTTTTCAGTGCTTCCTTCATGACGGCCACAAGATTAGGCTCGTTTGAATAAAGACACGTATCTTCGTCTGTTTCGAAAAGTGTACCGGTCAGAACATAATCGGAATCAGTAATGAAACGAATCTGTCCCTTCTCGGGCTCGGTATTATATAAAATGGCGCCGGGGGCCGTATATTGGTCGGTAAGAACAACAACCTTGAGGCCTTTTTCTATCAAGGCTCTGATTTCTTCGTCAAATTCTGCGATAAGCTTTGATTCTGCCATTATATACATTCTTAATTCACAGCGGCTAAGCATCTCGTGAATCTTGTCCTTGATGTGACGAGTGCCGCTTATTGTAATGTAACCGGCAGCAGGCTTTTTTGGGGAAGGCGCATTCTCTACGAGAGCTCTGGCTTTCTGCGACAGTTCTCTTAAAGAATTGTCTGTAAAAACCTTGACCTCCACAGGAACATATTTAGGCGTATCACCGTTACTTACATAGGCTGCGCCTTTTTCTACAAGGCCTGCAAGCGAGCTGTAGGCGTTTGAACGGGAAATTCCCGTTTCCTTGGCAACTTCATAGCCTGACAAAGCTCCGTTTTTGAGCAGTGTCTCATATATGGTGGCTTCCTGCCCTGTTAATCCAAATGATTTTAAGTTTTCAAGAAAAGATGTGCTTGTCATGTAGTGTTCCTTTTTAATACTACTAACAAATTACACCCAAATTGCTGCGTTGTCAATATAAATTGTCCGGCAGGGACGGGGTGTGGTGGACATTGTCTAGTAGGGACGGAGTGTGGTGGACATTTTCATGTGACAAAACTGTAATATCATTCACCTGTTCTGTTAGGTGAATCGATGTCGTCTTTTTTGTTTTGGAGTTACAATGTACTCAACAAAAGCAAAGGAGCTACGAAAATGGAAGGATATAAGAAATACGAGAATTTACCTATGGAGAATTGCTACATGCAGAAAGATTTCTGTGAGAAAATCGCTCTTCAGAAAATCAGTGACAACCATTGGAGCAAGGTTACAGCAGAACAGCTTACAAAGGAAATCTTCGGACATGCATTTGTATTTTATAAATTCCGTTTTTTAAAGAAGATCCCCTTCTTAAACAAGATGATTTACTCACACGTTGAAAACGGTATCGATATAGCAGATCATGTGGATACATTCCAGCCTGTATGGAACATATTATGGGAATTATAAAAATGAAAAATAATAAAAAGTCTTTATTTGAAATTATATCGTTGGTTTTGGGAATTCTGCTTTTGTGCTTTATCCTTATTCTCACAGTTTCTTCCATGAAAAAACCGGACAGTGTTATACGAGCATGAAAACTATATTTACTGTAAGTATCACAGCGAAGTTAAGAAGCATTTATTAGGCATTGTAAACTCAGCTATTCCTTATTGGGCCGCAGTGGCATACATAATTAACGCAGTAATGTGGATTTTACTGTCCTTGTATTTTATGAACGGCCGTTTTTATTCGAAAAAGACTCAAGAAAATCCTTAAAGGCAGGGTCGTCCTTCAGCTGAAAGCCCGAACCGCCACCATTCTTTTCTTCTTCTTGTCTGCGTTCATATTTAAGCTGCTTTTTTGACTTTCCAAGGGAGAGATTCTTATTGATTCTCTCCTGTCTTTTTTTCGGATCTTCTGTCTGTTGCTTAACTTCCGGAAGAGTACCGTTCATCATCTTCTCAAAATAGTCATTTTCTGAAATGAACCATTCACACTTATCCTTACCCTGGCAGGCTTTGCCGCAGTAGGGTGCGGACGAACATGTGCATTCGGAAAAATCTATGTAGTAACAATCACATTTCATAGTATTACCTTCTTTCTATGTGGTAAATGAATTTTATACAAAGCAGAGTTATTTTATGGAATCAAAAATCCCATCAGAAATCCTGCGGCGAATCCCATAAGGTGAATAGCAAAAGTGTCAAAACCGAGGAAATTCGACAGGATAAGGTAGCCGAGCAGATACCAAAAGCCTTTTAAGGATTTGTAATTTGCAAGGCTTTCTTTTTTTTGAACAAGTCGGTTGACCATCAGGCCAAGGCAGGCAAAGATTGCGGGAGAAGCGCCATACATAATTCCGTTTTTAAATAGCAGAACAAAAGCCGCGCCTGCAACAATCATTCCGACATGGTACACAAGAATGAATTTTAAAAAAGTTGAGTGTTTTTGAAAATATTCGCTGACTAAAACAAGTGCAAGAACATTGGCTATGAGATGCCATATTGCTGCCTGAGTGTAACCGTATGTAATAAGTCTGTAAAGCTGTAAGCCTTGTATTGCCGAGCTGAAAGAGGCGCCCAGATAATCAATCAACGTGCCGCCGCCCGATAAAGCAATCCATAAAACGTTGTATTCCCTTGAAAGAAACAGATTCAAAATGAAAATCAGGGACATAACAATACCGGAGGCTGTAACAAATATTCTAATCTTATTATCTTTCATAAAGTAATCCCCAAATACTATGCCAAAACCCGTAACCGCTTCGCTTCCACTTTTATATCTTAGTTGCATATTTTAGTCAAGAAATATGTTATACTGAAGGACATATAATGGGTAAAAATATGAGAGGTATAACTAATGGATGTAAATGAGGTTGTGGGGCTTTTTTCAAAGAAAAATCCCACTAAAATTGATATTAAGAATACAAGCCATGGGGAAGAAGATTTCAGAGAAACTCTTCTGGTGGATTTTGGTGATGAAAAGATTGTAATTAAGCTGTCATCGAACGGCTTTACGGATGAAAAACACCTTGTGCTTTGGGAAAGGATTGCAAAGGAATACCGCAATCTTGGGTATTACTGCCCTCGGTTTATCCGTTCCCTCGACGGAAGATTTCCAACGGTTTCGTATAAGGACCGGGAATGCATTGTATGGGGAGAGGAGTTTTCTGTTTACAAATCGGCTGACGAACTGATACAAACCAGGTTTTCAGACACACATCTTGTTAAGGACGGATGGTATACCTTCCTTGAAGACGCCATGATTATGGACGCTAAAGTGGCAGCCCGTCATTTTGATTATACAGATATGCCTTCAGCATATTGCATGTTTGAGCTCTTTGATCCTAACGACAAAACCGATGAAACAACAGAAGATGCGGAGAAATGGCTTGCAGTGGCAAAAGCACTTCCGGAACGCTACTTTGCGCAGGTTGAACGAATATGGAATAACTGGCTTGAAGCAAGAAAAAATCTGGAGAAGATTTATCATAAACTTCCGACCTCGGTATTCCAGGCAGATATTAACGATACAAATGTTCTGTTGGACGATGATGGTAACTTTAAAGGCGTTTATGATTTCAACATAGGCGGACGGGAAGTATATATAAATTACATAGTCCGACAGGCTCCGTATGTATCAACGTGGAACGAATATGATGAACTGGAGAAAAAGGACGTCTTCCTAAACCGCGTTCTTCATGCTTTGGATATTGCAAAGAAAGCCTATGTATTTTCTGATTTGGAAAAGGAAGCTGCACCACTTCTTTATAAATGCATCAGACCTCTGTGGTGGTATGCTTCGGATGAACTCACCGAAGCAGGCGATGACGATGAAAAGATTAAAGCACATCTGGACGGAATAGAGTACGAACAGACAAGAAAAATTGACTTTGCGGAACACATGTAAGTTTTTTTTGGGGTGCAGATTTTGATAAAGACAAATCTTCGGCAAACGAATTGTTTACCCTTCTTTGGAGAAAATCATGAATTTTGATAATTACATCTTCGATTTATATGGCACATTAATAGACATCCGCACGGATGAATATGCATCCGAAACGTGGGAAAAATGGTGTGCGGTGCTTGATGCAAATGGCATTAAGCATCCGCCGATTGAGCAGTTTCGCGAAGAGTTTTTTGATGCGGATAGGGCGCTTCGTAAAAAGCAGCTGGAAGAAGGCCCTTTCGAATATCCGGAGATTGATATTACTGAAGTATATGAAGATCTGTTTCGCAGATATGGCAACGGAACGGTTAACAAGGACATTATTGACCGCGTTTCGTATGATTTCAGAGTCGCATCAAGAGAATATATAAGGCTTTTTCCGGATGTGGAAAATTTCATTAAAAAGCTTCACGACTGTGGAAAGAAGGCTTACATCCTCAGTAATGCACAGGCAACTTACACGTTGCCGGAAATTAAGATGTTCAAGCTTCATGAGCTTGTTGATGATTTTATTATGTCCAGTGATTATGGTTGTATGAAGCCTGACAGAAAGTTTTTTGACTTCCTTCTGGACAGATATGATATGGACCGCTCGAAAACAGTAATGATTGGTGACAGCGAGTCTAGCGACATAAAGGGCGCGAAGGACTCAAAACTGAACTTTATTCATCTTGTGAATGAGAATAACCCGAAGGAGTTCTATACAAAATCATTACAGTTAATACGATAAAACGAACTGTAAAGGCGAATTTCACCCCATAATCCAAGTAATGTCTGCTTTGGCGGATTTTTCCAGGCATGTGCGGACATTGACCATATCACTGAATTCTACAAAGCGTACGGCGTCGTCGTACGCTTTTCCGCTTTTATGCTGGCGTTCGACAAGCCTTTCCTTTAAAAGTGCTTCATCTGCGGAGAGTGCAACCGTAACATCAGCGTACTGCTTAAGGTCTTTCCAGCCTTCTTCATTTAAAAGAAGATAATTTCCCTCTAAAAGAACAATGTTTCCGCTTACCTGAACGGCATTTTCGACAGGATTGTGCGTCATTCTGTTATATTCCGGCCAGCCGATACAATCGCCCGAAGCCACTTTTTTAACAGCCTCGGTCAGCTTTTCCAGGTCAAATGTAACAGGAGCGCCTTTTATTCGTACCATTGGCATTTCTTCGCCGTCACGAACTGTATTGTGGGATAAAAGCCAGTCCTGATAGTGATGGAAGCCGTCCATTCCAATGATTGTTACAGGTGTCAGACCTTCGGTTTCTTCGGAAAGTTTTTTCAAAAAGTGAAGAAGCGTTGTTTTGCCGCATCCGGGAGGGGCTGCAAGCAGAACAAGAACACGGCTTCCTTTCTGCTTTTGAAGATTAGTCAGCTTCTGCAAAAAAGGGATGTATCGCTTATTTATTTCTTCTTCGGAGTACGTTGCGGTAACATCGATTCCGTTAATGTTTTCGGTAAAAACCATATGCCTCTCCTTAATCTGTGAATAGGCTCGTTCACAGCTTTTCAAAACGTTTTGATGCTTGCTAAATTTTTATACATATTATAAAATTATTTGGGGAAAAAACAAGATGAACACCAGACTTACCAAACTTACAAAAGGATATGCGGAAAACTCTGTAAACGCCACTTCTTTTCGAAAAAATGCCATTACGACAGGGTATTTTGAAGACGGGAAAGTGCAGTATGCTGCTTACTATGATGCCACCGGAGAAGTAATGCTCGCAAGACGCGTGAACGATGCTTCATGGGAAACGTTTAACACGGGGCTGAAGGCCAATATCAGCGATGCACATAACGTCATTTCAGTTGGTGTTGATGGAAACGGATGTGTACACCTCGCATGGTCCGACCATGCAGGGCGAATGACGTATGCAAAGTCAGCAAAGTCGCACACCGCTATGGCTGCACCGACTTTTGAAGAAACGACAATGCTTGGAAGCCTTGAAGAAAGCGTGACTTATCCCGAGTTTTACAATCTTTCAAACGGTGACCTTCTTTTCTTGTACAGAGATGGTTCGTCGGGAAACGGTAATCTTGTCCTGAACAGGTACGCAATAAAGGAAAAAAGCTGGATTCGTCTTCAGGACAATCTGATTTCCGGAGAAAACAGGCTTTCACCGTACTGGCAGGCTGTTGTCGACAGTAAAGACAGGCTTCATATTTCCTGGGTTTGGCGTGAAACGCCTGATGTTAAAACCAATTTCAATATGAATTATGCAGTTTCTGCCGATGATACTTTTAAGAAGTTTCAAAAGTCTGACGGTGAAAAATACTCGTTGCCCATCACCGAAGCAACCTGTGAAGTAATTAAGGAAATCCCGCAGGGAAGCGCACTTATCAATCAGACTTCCATGACCGTCGACGACGAAGATGTGCCGTATATCGCTTCTTACTGGCGCGAGAACGGTGCTGTTCAGTATCATATCCTTCATTTCAACGGAAAAGAATGGAAATGTGAGAATACAAATCTCCGAAAAACTGATTTTGAGCTTTCATCAGTCGGAACAAAAAAGATTCCGATAGCACGGCCACAGATTCTTGTTCAAGGGGCGGGGAATGACACGAAGGTGAAACTCCTTATCCGCGACGAAGAACGGGGCTCACGTGTTTCGGCAGCGGAGTTCGTATCGGTTGATGTATTTAGGCTTGACGAATACTGCGACATTACCGATTTTGAAGTGGGCGTGTGGGAGCCGAATTTCGACATAAATCTTTGGAAGAAAGAAAAGAAAATTAATGTTCTTGTACAAAACTGTTTTTATTCTCCTGATGAAACAAAGCAAAGCGTAAACCGGGCAGAAGACGTTTATGTACTGGAAATAGAAAGATAGGACAGAAAAATGAACGACTACAAAACAATGCTTGCACAGGCAGAAAGCCTTTTGGAAGATGAGGATGACCTGATTTGTGCCATGGCCAATATATCGGCACTTATTTATGGGGAATTGTCAGACCTTAACTGGGCAGGCTTTTACAGAAACATTAACAACAGACTTGTACTGGGGCCTTTCCAGGGGAAGGTTGCATGTACACGCATACCTTGCGGGAAAGGTGTATGCGGAACGGCTCTTAAAACGAAACAGACGCAGCTTGTCCCCAATGTTCATGAGTTTCCGGGACATATTGCATGTGACAGTGCATCAAACTCTGAAATTGTCGTACCGGTTTTCGATAAAGAAGAAAATGTTGTTGCGGTTCTTGACATAGACAGTGTTAAGTTCGGTCGTTTTTCCGAAGAAGATAAAGAAAATCTCGAACAGCTTGTTCGAAACATAGAAAAGATAATTAGGTAAAGGGGAAAGTATTATGGCACATGTAGATGATTATGACAGCGAGGCGCAGTATTTAAAGGACCACCAGCTGAAGGTCGGGTTTCATTTAAGCTTTAAGGTAATGTCACAGCTTTTGGACAAACTGGTTGATGAAACGGGAGAAGTAACAGACAAGTATCCGAAGAGCGAGCTTCTTAAACTTTGGGGAACGGTTATGGGAATATTCTTCATTTTGTTCCTTTTTTCAAGCGGACTTCTCATTCTTGCCGTGCTTTTGTTCTATTTCTTTTATGGCTTTGTGCTTGTTAAGATTATGAAAGTATGGAAGAACTTTAAATACAAACTTTGGCAGATAATTCTTATGACAGTCGGAGGACTTGGCGTAGAGTTTGCCCTTGCAACGCTTATCAGAACACTTATCCTTAAATAATCACCCCCCCGTAAAGGAGCAGCTTATGAGAGAATTGTTTTCAATGGACAGAAAAGACTATAAAGGAACGGAAAAGGTATTTAGCAGACCTTCAGCCAGAGCCATTATAGAAAAGGATGGGAAACTTCTTCTTGTCTACTCAAGAAAATATGATTATTACAAATTCCCGGGCGGAGGCATCGAAAAGGGCGAGACCGGGGAAAATGCATTAATCCGTGAAGTGCTCGAAGAAACAGGCTACAGGGTTATTCCGGAATCGATAAAGGAATACGGCTATGTTTTAAAAAGGCAGCTTAGCAACATTGAAGACAATACGATTTTTGAGCAATACAATTATTACTATCTCTGTGAAGTTGAAGATATGCCCGGTGAGCAGAAACTTGATGATTATGAGAGCGAAGAGGGCTTTACAGCCTTTTATATCGAGCCGGTGATTGCTGCTTCAGCCAATTTCCATTCGCCCAACCATTGGTCGGAGGATATGAAAAAAGATTTGGTTAAAGTGGATATGGTCAAACGCGACAGACAGGTAATCGATATGTATGACGTTGACCGCCGCAGGATGGCTCGTGAAAAGCATGAGAAAGAAGTCTTAAAAAATATGGGAAGCCTTGATTATGCGGGCATGATGGACTTCGTGGAAAAAACGCTTCAGGCCGATCGGACAGAAGATATTGAAGTAAAGGTTGACTTAAACTACAGCCGATTCCTGCACACAAAGCGTGTTCTTGGATGGGCACTCAGGCTTTATGATGCGGCTCCGGATAAGTCTGCTCTTTCCTATGAGGACGTTATGATTGCAACGATTTTCCATGATGTTGGAAGAGGCATTGCCGATAAGCAGAACATTTCCCATGCTAAAGCGGGTGTGCCGATTACAAGACAGTATCTTCTTGAACATGGTTTTTCTGAGGAAAGAACCGAATATATATGTAGTCTTGTTGAAGGGCATTCGGACAAGTATCGTATGAATGAAGAAAATCTCGACAGGAATCTCCTTCTTCTTATGGAAGCCGATCTCCTTGATGACATGGGTGCCCTCGGAATTGTTATGGATTGCATGATTACGCGCGGAAGAAACGATAAAGCAACGTTTGCTGACTGCTACGATCACATTATGCGTTTCACTCACCGCCAGCAGCAGACCAATCCTATGACAACGCCCGAAGGACGTGCAATGTGGGACGAAAAAACAAAGCTTGTTGAAGCATTTACAAAACAGCTAGGAGCAGATATTACTTTATAAAAATATATAATTCGGATATTTGTAGCAGAAAAAAGTAATAATTATTTATTACGTGCATAATTGAACTAAAGAAGATGGTGTCATAAACTACAGGCTATGATACCATCTTCTTCTTACATTCAAATATTTGCTGCGATTATTATGCTGATTCTTTATATCGGCAGTAATTTTTCCATGAGTAGAGACCTGAAACCAAGTCGTTGGATGAAAGGTCTATTGTGCGTTGACTTTGTTTATTGTGTCAACTCCGCAATTAATTCCTATGCAGAAACAAGACCGGAACTTGAGGTCTTGTATGTCGTTACATCATGCCTGCTTATCTTATATAATTTGATTCAATTGTTCCTTGTGTTATATGCATTTTCAATAATGGAGGACAACTCAAAGCTTGCAAAGGGGTTGAAAGTCTTTGTTGAGGTGCTTATTGCATTAAGGTGCATATGGAGAATCAGCATAGCGCTCATTCCATACATATTCCAAAACGCCGATATGGAACTGATTAACAAGTGGTTCCTTGTTTCCGACAACACTATGGAAGTGTCGATTTTGCTTGTTCTTCTTTTACTTGGCTTGAGAGCAAGAAAAAAGCTCTTCGGTCAGGAAATATTGATTTCCTGCGGTGGCATAGCTATTCCGTTTTTTGCGCTTGCCTTAAATTGGCTGATTGGGATAGATCTTATGCCACATTTGGCAACGATTATTACGTGCTATACATACGTTATCTTCCATCAGACATATATCCGTAACCGATACGAACGAAAAATAAAAACAGAAGCGAAACAGCTTGAAGAGCGCGCGGAACGTATTAAGCAGGAGTCTGTTCTTGCAATAAGCCGTGCCTATTACACAATGTATTCCGTAAACCTTGATGAAAGAACTTATACGGAAATCTGGGCAAGACCGAGCGTTCACAAATTTGCCGGAGACCGCGGAAATATTGAAGGTGTAACGAATTTCATAGTAAGTAAGCTTTGCAGCGCTGAGCATAAAGAAAATCTTAAGGCCTTTTTTGACTTGAACACGGTTCAGGAAAGGTTAATGAATGAAAGCGCGATAAGCATTGAGTATCTGGCACAGGATTATAAGTGGTTCAGGTCGATAATGATTGTAAAAGACCGTGAAGAAGACGGCAGGGTTCGCAATATCCTTTTTGCAACTCAGGAAATTGATAAAGAAAAACGTCACGAACTTGAAACAAAGGAAGAACTTCAGAAGGCATATATTGCTGCGGAAAATGCATCTCAGGCAAAAACAGCATTCCTCTCAAATATGTCTCATGATATAAGAACACCTATGAACGGTATTATTGGTATGACAAACATGGCCAAGAAATACCGTGACGATCCCGAGAAACTTGACAATTGTCTTGAAAAAATCAGCATAAATTCCGAGCATCTTCTTACACTTATCAATGATGTTCTTGAACTTGCGCGAGTAGAAAGCGGAAAGACAACGCTTGAAAAAGAAATTTTCGATATACGTGAGATTTCAAAGACGTGCATAACGGTTATAAGCTCCTACGTGTCAAACAGAGAGATCAGTATTGTCGAAGAACATGCTCCTATAGACACACCTTTTGTATACACCGATTCATTACGTATGCGTCAGGTAATCCTGAATGTCATGTCAAATGCAGTAAAATATACACCTGACGGTGGAACGATTACACTAAAGTTTGACAGCGACGTTTCGGATGATGGAAAAACATTGTTTGCACGTATGACCTGCTCCGATACCGGCATAGGTATGAGTGAGGAGTTCCTAAAGACTATTTTCGAGCCTTTTGCCCAGGAAAACGACCACGATGCCAGAACACAGTACAAGGGTACCGGTCTTGGAATGGCTATCGTTAAGCAGCTTATGGATCTGTTTGGCGGAAAGGTGGACGTTACGAGTAAGCAGGGTATGGGAACAACAATTGTTCTTACATTCCCTCTTGAGATTGCGGTTTCACCGGAGTCACAGAGCGGCGAAAGCGAATCCAATGTATCCGTAAGCTCCGATGAACTTCCGAAGGGCTTGAGACTTCTCCTTGTAGAAGACAACGAGGTTAATCTTGAGATTGCAATGGATATGCTTGAAAATCTCGGCTGTGAGATTGAAACGGCAAGAGATGGCCTTGATGCAGTTGAAAAGTTCAAGTCGTTTGAACCGGGCTATATAAAGTGCATCCTTATGGATGTTATGATGCCTCGTATGAACGGCTACGAAGCTACAAAAGCCATTCGTGCACTCGACAGACCGGATGCGAAGTCTATTGCAATCATCGCAATGACAGCGAATGCTTTCGCGGAAGATATTCGAATGAGTCATGAAGCGGGCATGAACGACCACATTTCAAAGCCTATTGAAATAAAGAGGGTTGTTGATGCAATAAATAAACATGTGAAGTATTGATATGGGAATTACAACAAACCCATATAAAAAAACGAATATGAAAAGTTATTGAAAAAATGAGCTCTTGGGTATTCCCCAAGGGCTTTTTTAGTTTGCGCGCCATGGGCGCGCTCTAACGGGTGCAAGTCCCGAACACGCCCAGATAGTGGGAAGTGTATAGCTGAACAGCAAGGGTGTCTATCGTGAGGTGGAATCTGAAGGAAGCTGTAAGCAAATCTCTG
>JAZQQJ010000030.1:0-98137 GCA_045629005.1 Lachnospiraceae bacterium | reverse complement strand
GAGCTGCGTTTATTGTGAACTCCGTTTTTGCAACACCATCCGTGGAAACAATCTCAATTGTATGTTTTCCGCCTCCAAGAGTTCTAAGGAATTCAGGCGCCATGATAACCTTTGTCGAACCGGTTTCAAATTTCATATTTGCTCCAGCGGCAGTAGCAAACGATGATATTGAATGTTTTCCTAAGGCCCATTTTGCTGCCCTCAATGCTGCATCCTCATAAGGACTGTTTTCCATGTAGAAAAAGCCAAATCCGTCAATAATTACATACATAAACTTATCAAACGACGCTTCTGAGCGGAACGTAAGTTCGGAATTGCTTTTTTCATCCCACGTTGCTTTTTCACCCTCAAGCATCTCATATTTCTTTGCCTCTGTCCATTTTGCGTAAAGTGTTGTATCAGCTCCGATGACTAAGCCGAAATCAAACGGCTCAGCAAACGAAGGGTCACTGTACCAGCCTTCAAAGATCATACCCGTTGCCATAGGGCTTGGAAGTCCGGAGATTTTTTCACCGGCGTTTATGGTCATCTGCGGAACTTCTATACCATATCCGCCATTATCGAACGAAATCACGCACACGCGAGGTATTTCGGGCTCCTTATACACCTTTATCCACTTGGCATAAAGATTAATATCTTCACGGATTTCTGTTGAAAAATCAAATATATTTGAGTACGAGTCGTCTGGATACCAGCCCGCAAATTGCCATCCGTCTTCCACCGGCTCTTCCGGAGGCGTTAATGTTCCCCTCCAGTCTACTTTCTGTGGAGCTAAGGGCTCCATACCATGTCCCTGCATAAAGAATGTAACAATAGGTTTTTTCACCCACTTTGCATGCAGTACAGTGTTATCGTAAATTCCATCATAGGAAAAGTCATGGCGTGAGTAACCGTCTAAAGAATAATACCAACCACGAAAACTCCATTCATCATCCTCAGGTTCTTCGGGAGCTGTTGCAAGTAATCCTTTCTTTACTGTCTGAGACGGTATCTGTGTTCCACCGTGACCATGTAACTCAAAAGAAACTGTGTATTCCGGCCACACTTCAAAATGTGCCGTATATGACGTATATGCTGAAGGAGAATTCATTACTCCTAATTGATTTGTGTTTCCGACAGCCGTCACGGACCAATATGTAAACAAGTATCCTTCCTCTGCAACCGCAGTAAATGATGCTGAATCCGAGCCGCATGTTACGGTCAAGACGTTGCCTGAAGCATACGCACGAACCTCATCACCATTTGCGGTAAACGATGCCGACGTTGAATCCGTTTCCGCGATCTTTCCGCCTTCGTCTGCGCTGATAGGAACGGTTCTGGCAGCTTTCGCAGGTATTTCTCTCAAAAAGGCCAGAGCAAGTAATAATACAAGTGCTAAAGAAAAAATCCGTTTTTTCATGTTAATTCCTTTCCGTCAAAAAAACAAACAGTCTTTGTATATTCAATACTATCACTCAAACAGTGGAAATCAAGTTTATCGGTTTTTCTTAATATAAGCTTCACCAACGGTTTAGAAATAGTTCCCGTTGTTCATCAGGCAACACAATATAAGCTTGTAAACGTTAAGCCCGCTCAGCTCGCGCAACGCATCTCGCGAACTTCGTTCCCTCTGTGCATGCTGCGCATGCGAGAGGGATGCAACAGGGGAGCATAAAAAAGACACAGTCCCTGCTTGGGACATCTAACCGTAAAGAACACGGTTTGATGTCCCAAGCAGGGACTGTATCTTTTTTATGCTTCTCTGTTGCATTCCTCCCCGCAAACGGGTTTGCGGGGGGAATGGAGTGTTTCGGGTTTGTTGTTTATCTGTTGAGGATAAGCTTTGTGAGCTCTACGGGCTCAACGATGGTATTTCCCTTATATACGCGCATGTTTCCGGATGCGATTTCGTCGATAAGGATTACTTCGTTATTGTTGTAGCCGAATTCAAATTTGATGTCCCAAAGGTCAAGGCCGATGGATTTAAGGTCGTCTGCAACAATCTTTGTGATGGCAAGTGTCTGAGCTTTCATGCTTTCAAACATTTCGGGTGTCATGATGCCGAGTGCTGCAAGGCCTTCGCCTGTAACAAGGGGATCGCCGAGTGCATCGTTCTTAAATGTGCATTCAACATAACCGCCTTCAAGTCTTGTGCCGTTATCGATGTACTCACCGTATCTTCTGATGAAGCTTCCTGTTGCAACAAGGCGGCAGATAACTTCAAGTCCGTGTCCGAAAACCTTTCCGGGGAGAACTTCCATTGTTGCTTTTTCAACATCTGCAGAAACGTAGTGTGTCTTGATGCCTGCCTTCTTGAGGAGTTCAAAGTAGTATACGGAGGTCTGGAGATTTGCTTTACCAATGCCTTCAATCTTAAGTCCTACAGAGTTTTCGCCGGGATCGAACACACCGTCTTTACCTGTGCAGTCGTCTTTGAAAAAGAGCTGAACATTGCCGTTGTCAAGCTGATAAACATCTTTTGTCTTGCCTTCATAAATCTTCTTCATAATCAAATCTCCTTGTTTAAGTAAGATTAAAAACTAAATTACGTTACAAGGATAGCACAAACACGGCAAAAGACAATTTATCATTTCTTATTGATTTCTACAGTTTGAATAATAATTCCCGAGTTATTCCTCTTCTGTGTACACAGGTAGAGTAACGATGGTCGGTTCATGTTTCATGGCGGGGATAATCTTCTCCGTAAGGTCCTTTATTGACACCTTCAGGCTTGAAGTGTTAATGCATGGATGGAAGCCGATTTCTTCTCCCTTCAGTACATCCTCATCAATTACGAGTCGCACGCGCATATCTTTATCATTCATAAGTCCCATAACGCTCACGGAACCGGGAGTAATGTCAAGGAACTGCTCCATGTAGCTTTCGTTTGCAAAGGATAATCTGGCAACCCCGAGCACTTTTGAAAGGTCCTTTGTTTTAAACTTTTTGTCTCCGGGAATAAGGAGGAGGTAAAAATCCGTTTCCTGCCTGTTACAGAGGAAAAGATTCTTGCACGTTGTTGCTTTCAATGTCATGTCAATTTCAGCGCATGCCTCCATCGTCATTGCAGCTTCATGGTCAACGCGCTTATAAGCCACTCCGAGGCTGTCAAGCAGATCGTAGGTTCTTATCTCTTTGGGGAGTCTTCCTGTCTCATCCGCAGGTCTTCCTTCAAACAGTTCAAGCATAATATCCTGTCCTTCGTTTATTTTCCGTTTATTTCAATTCCGCCGATAGACGCATCTACCGTAATGTACTTTTTGGCATCGATATTGTTTTCTTTATAGTTTTTGCCGACGCTCTTGTCATTAAGATAGCTTCCGCCAAGGCTTGCACTTAAATCAAAGTTGTAGTTGCCTCGTGCATCGATAAGGTCAATTCTGACCTCTCCGACATCAGCCTTTGCTTTGAGCTCGTTGAAGTCACATTCGTTTATATGAACTTCCCCAACATTTGCAGTACATTTGATGTAATCGTACTTTCCGCCATTGATTCCTACTTCTCCGACTGCTGCAACAATTTCGCACTCACCTGCGGAAGACATGTCAATGTGTACCTCACCTACGTCTGCTCTCACATCGAATTCATCAGCAGTGACATCTGTAATCTCAACGTCGCCGACATTACATACGATTGTGATTTTCTCGAGTTCTGCATCTGCAGGAATGCATACAACAATTTTATTGTTTAAGGATTTTACGCCCGACCTTTTGACGCTCGGCTGCTTAACAATAAGTGTCTTTGTTGAATCCGTTTTTACTTCGGGTTCGTATTTCTCATATCCATCAAAACCAACCTTGAAAGAGCTGCCTTCTTTAACAACCAGGTCAGCTACGGTTGCATCAATTTTAATCTTTTTAACTTCGTCAGTCTCAAAATCCCATTCTCTTTCCATGTTATCGCCCAGATCTTCAGGCTCAACCAAATCGTCCAAATCCTTCAAAACGTCCGAAATGTTGCCGAGATTGAACTCTGAACTTATTTTAACATGATTTTTAAGAAAGGTGAAACCTTTTCTTATGTGTACCCAGGAACCAACGATAACACAAAGTGCTGCTACGCAGGAAATAATGATTATATACGCTTTTTTCATTTTATTGTCCTCTCATTAAAGATTATCTGATTTATTGTTTTGGAAAACCGCTACAAGAATTGCTCTTATAAGTGCAGCCAGTGGCCAGATAATCCATGTTATGTGCCAGTCAAATGTAAGGAAGCTCCATGCAAGATAGATGCATGTGATTGTGGGCCAGAAGCAGCTCATTACAGTTGCGGCTGTTCCGCTAAGTTCGCCGACTTCCTGCTGTCCTCCGACAAAATTTCCGCCAACCGTGTTTTTATCATTAATTGTAAGTAATGTGTTATATGCGCCGGTAATCTTTCCGCAGTAAACGAAGAGGAATACTCCGAGTGCTATGAAGCAGAAGAAAACTACACCGCTGAAGTCCACGTGTGTAAAAATGTCATCAATGAATCCCGCAAAAACAGCTGCAAAGAAGCAGCATAAAACTCCGCCGGAGATGTATATTGCGCGCATCGTTTTATGGTTTTCGTAAGTCTTCTGAAGCTCCTTTGCCGTGCCGTATTCAATGGAGCAAAGCTCATTCTTTAAAAATGCCCACTTTGAATTCGTGTTTCCGTTCAAGGTGAAGAGAATGACTGCACCCGTGATGGACAGTGCCAGCCAAAGAAGTCCCAAAGTTCCCGATGTCACAACGCTTCTCTTGGAGATTAAGTCACCAAAGATCATCCAGCCTACCGGGCTTAAAATGCAAAGTACAACTCCGAGGCCGACTTTAAAGCCGCTCTCCTTGGATTCTTTAAGATACTCATTTGCTTCATTAAGCGTAACGATTCTTCTGTTTTCGTCTGCTGTTTCCTCAACAACATCCTTGATGCCGATATCATCGGCGATTTCATCGATATTACCGAACTCAGAGATGACAATCGCAACTGCTTCATTTTCCGATTTTCCTTCTGCTTTAAGTTCGTTATATTTATCTGTCATCATCTGAAGGAGTTCTCTTTTTGCTTTCTGAACTTCTTTGGAGTTCGGAAGCTTTAAGAACATTGATTCAAGATAATTAATTATTGTATCCATTGTTTTCCTCCTGCATATCCGAAGAGCTCTGCCCGCCGGCCTTTTCCATAATAAACCGCTCCACTACTTCCTTCGTGAGTTCCCATTCCTCACATTTCTCTTTGTAATAATTCAGACCGCTTTCGGTTATTCTGTAATATGTTCTTCGGTCTGCTTCACCGGAAAAGCTTTCAATGTATCCGTTCTTTTCCATTCGGGTGAATGCCGAGTAGAGTGTTGTTTCTTTTATGATGTACTTTCCGTCCGAGAGCTGCTTAATCTGCTTTGAAATTTCATATCCGTAAGACGGGCCCTGTCTGAGGATTGAAAGAATCATCGTGTCATTATACCCGCGGATGACATCACTGCTGATTTCAATCATGCTATTCTCCTTTCATAAGTTTACTACGTCTTTCGTGCTACGTCTGGCGTTACTATGTCAGCCGTTACTACGTTAGGCGTAGTACGTTTGTCGTGGTAAATATACAACACCTATTTTCTTTTGTCAACACCTTTTTTCAAAAAAAATAAAAAGGAGATGCAAAGCCGCTAAAGGCCTGCATCTCAGACATTTGATTTATTTTTCGCCTTTATGACGTCCGGGTAAAAGAAAGGGCGTCGTTTTTTTATATTCGTTGTAGTTCGTGAAGGTTTTGGGAAAAATATACACGTCCTGATATATGACATAAACTATGTCCCCGACAATTATAAGTAAAAATATACTGCGAGGACGCACTCCGGAAACAACAGGCATCAGGCTCAGGTAAAGCCCCGCAAGCCAAAGCACTCCGGGATGCCTGCACAAGGAATATACACCGCCTGTGTAAGCTTCTCTTTCCCTGCTGTCCCTGACATACGTCGAATCAAAAGGAAGCGCAAAGAAAAGCGTGTAAATAAGTAACACAAGAAAAACCGTCGCCACACAAGCTGCGACCACAGTAAAAATCGATATCCCGACAAAGTTTTTTATAAGCTCGTATGCCGAAACGGACAAAATCATTGCCGAAGCAAGCGTAAAAAGGCACTTTGCAAATTTATTCCGCCACTTTATTGAGTTATAATCATACACAAAGTAGCATGTATATGCCAAAAGAACAATCAAGCCGGATAACATCGATCAATCCTCTTTGTAAATAAGTTCACTGAACTTTCCCGAGCTGAGAATACTGAAGGGCCCGTTAATATCATAAAATACCGGGGTGATTCCATGCACCTTTTCAAGATAATCCGAAAGGTCACACATAAGATTTTCTTTGTAGTACAGGCATTCTTTTTCATCACCTGTAACATTTATCCCGATATTTGCATATTTATCCACGACAAGCTGACAGTTTACTTTCTCATTGTAGGCCTCACTGATTTTTAAAATACTGTATCCGTTGACCTTTATTTCGCAGCCGTCTTTAACAAAAACGACATAGGGCGTATCACGCCCCGTAGGCTGAATCCGGGGACTTTTTCCGGCTTTAGTGAGAAGCACCTTGTCATCCAAACGGTATCTTATAATCGGGGTATCCTTCCTCCAAAGACAGGTCACGTAAACATGGTCACTTACTTCGCCCTGCTTAACAGGCTCATCATCCTTGTTCATAAGCTCGATAATGATATCTTCATCAAGCTTATAGGTTTCGTCTGTATCGGCATAAGCCATGATGCCGCACTCCGTTGACGCATAGATTCCTATCGAACGGCATTTGAATTTTCTCTCAATAAGCTTTCGCTGTTCGGGCTTGTACGTGTCGCCCGTAGTAAAGATATATTTAGGATGTATCGTAAGTTTACCCCGGTCAATCTCATCGCACAGCTCAAGTAGTGTAAGGATGTAGCCCCCGAGTGCAGCGGGATTTGACCTGTTCAGTTCGTCTACAATATCGTCAATGGGCAAAGACACATCGATAGAATGAGACTTATCTTCATCAAAAAACCTGACACCGTACTCGCAGCACATCGGAAAGCTGTAAGGAGCGGCCTTCGGGATGATATAGCAGATAGGACGTCCGCTTAAGGCTATTGATAAAAGGCTTTTCAGTGTCGGGAAAACCGCCACCATGCCCTTAAGCGTCTCCACATTAAAGTCACGCATCGTTTCAGGACTGTAAAACATCCGTTTGCTCGTTCCGGAAGAGGAACAAATCTTATATTTACCAAGATATGTTTCCCCGAATCTCCTGCTGTCGGAAGCAATCTCTACAACCTCCGAAAACTGCACTTCCGGGTCTGACACCCAATCATCAAAGCTGTCCATAAGCATGTCTTTTGTAACAAACGGAAGCTTTGAAATGCTTTCAGGGGTAATCTTCTGCAAATCAATATCTTTGTATAGCTTTTTGTAGAACTCGTTATTTGCTGAGGCGCTTAAGACAAGCTTTCTAAGCTCACGCGCCTTATAGCCGGCAGGCACCCCAAACAATCTTTTTGTAATTGTTGTAAATGCCATCTTACGCGGCAGTTTATCTGTGAACATCTTAACTCCCCCAATTCAATGCACCATATAAATACGTCGGAGTGAGTCTTACGTTCTCTTGTTATTTCTCACTTGTACGTTTTCCGTTTTCATCAAGGTTGATGAAACACATTATAACGGTATTGCCGGTCGGATCTGAGGTGTCACGAACAAGCTTCGTCTGTCCTCTGGCAATGGTGCCGTCATTTTTATACATACGATAGTTTATGTAATATGCACGCTTCTTTTCAAGCTGCTTATAAACAACATCCGGCTGAACGGATTCCCAGTATCTTTCCTGGTCTGGCTCGTAAATTCTGGCATCGCAGAAGGTTTTAAGCCTTTCCATAAGGCCTCCTGCTGAGCGCCAGCCTTCGCTTATTGCTTCGTAGCGCTCGCTCAGATAGAAATCCTTGAATGTGTCTTCAGCAAAGTTAAAGAATGACAATGCATCGTAGTCGACGCTGAGAGCCATGAAGGCGCTTGACGTCTTTGCCTGTTTTTCGAGCTTCTTTTCATCGGTAACATCAAGATAAAGGCTGTAAATTACCTCTTCACCATCGTTATCGATAAGTCTTCTTCCCGAATCAACAATATACTTTAACGAGCCGTCTTTACACCTTACGCGGTATTCAAGGATGTATCTTTCAACGTTATCATTACGCTGATCGAGGTCCTTCTGCCTTACAATCTCCCTGTCCTCCGGAATACATGCCAATGTGCCGCTGTTCTGCGAGTATTCAAGGAATTCTTCAACGGTATAGCCAAACATTGCGGCGGCTTCCTTGCTGACGTACTTGAAAGTATATGCGTCATCGCATTTACAAACCTTTATGCCACCCGGAATCGCATTCATGACAACATCGAGCTGGCGGCTGCGAATCTTGAGTGCCTGAGCCATTTCATCAAGCTCGGATTTGGCAGCTTTGTCGGCATCCTGAACAATGTATCTTGTGGAAGCTGGAACAAAGGTAACGTCATAAAGCCTTCCGCCGGATTTAATGTCAAGCGAAGCAAATGTAATTCTGTTACGCCCCTTCTGCTTGGAATTGTAAAGTGCATCGTCGGCATGTTTTACGGTATCTACAATATCTTCCTTACCATTTCTCTCGGCAAAGCCTATGCTGACGCTGACAACACCTACCGGGGAGAACGTATGCTCGATGTTCTTATCGAGAATATCACGGCTTATTGCCTCAAGGATTTTCTCCATGTCAGACTTTGATTTGTTTCTCGTGATAAGAACAAACTCTTCGCCGCCGTATCTGCAGCAGAATGCATCGTTTTCCGTAGCAATGCGGTTCAGACTTTCCGCAACAGCCTTCAGCGTCTCATCGCCCATAACATGACCGTACGTATCGTTATAGGCTTTGAATTTATCAATATCGAACAGAGCAACGTACATCTCTTCGGTGCTCAGGTCATATTCTTCCATATAGTTTTTAAGGGCGGTTCTGTTGTTAATGCCGGTCAGACCGTCCATGTAGGCAGATTTTGTGGCAATTCTGAGCGCTTCAGCCTGCTTAAGTTCTGCCTTCTTCTGCTTATCGATGACACGCGTCATGATAAGTGCATCGGTAATATTTCCGCGTTTATCTCTTCTGTACGGAGCAACAAGGAAATTCATCCAGCCGTTGGGCTTGGTAAGGATATCGTCCGAAAGAACACCTCTTTCCTTCAGGCGTTTTTGCGCGGTTTCAATGTCAAGGAAGTCCTTATGCGCCTCATAGGTTTCGTTATCGAAATCCTTTAAAACCCAAAGCTTCCACGCCTGGTGGAGAGGAAGCCCGTAAAATCTGTCGGACTGTGATGTGCTGAGTTCCTGAAGCGCGTCATTTTTAAAGTCTACGTGATACATTGAATAGAATACATTTGCAATACTGCTTAAGAGATTAATTCTCTCTCGTACTGCCTTCTTCCACTCAAGTTCGTTGCTCTTTTCAATATCTATGTCCTGCGTTGCAAGGGTAACCCCGCGTACATGACCTTTTTCGGTTCTGTCGGAGACAATAAGTGTGGCACGCATCCATTTGCCGATGGCATCAACGTACTCAATGCTTATTGTGTTCCTGTTACGCATTCTTGTATCAAGCGTCTTAAAATCCAGGAATGCTGTCATAATATCGACTGAACGCTCCGGCAGCATGCTGAGCCAGTTCTGCAAAACAGATTCAGTGCCGCAGGACCTTGAAAGGTAGGTAAGATAATCACCGCCTTTAAGAGATGAGAACGTCCCTTCGTCAATGTCAAAATTGAAGCACGTATTATAAGCGTTAGTCAATGAATTTGTAACCTGATACGAGCGTTCAAGTGCTTCGGCATTCGTTTCCGTGTTCATGTTTTCGGGGGTGTTGTTGTCAGTGGGCATAGTATCCTCTTATTCTGTTTCTACCGTAACGTAGAAACCTCTGTCAGTTTCCCTTATGTCTGTAACCTTACCGCTTTTTATTACCTTTCCGGAGGCGTCAAGGAGACGTTCTCCAAGCGAGAAATTACCACTCATTGCCACAGCCGGTTCAATGACATAGTAAAACACAGAGTTCGGAAGACTTCCTTCTCTGAGTTCGACCTCGTCCCCCACTTGAATCAGGCCGGTTCGTTCCATTTTAAAACTGTCTATAGATCTCATTATACAAGCTCTCTTACTTCTACAATTTTTCCGTCTTTATAGTATACTCTCGGAACACGTTTGGAAATGTCGCATACAACCTCATAATGGAAGGAGTTTCCTACGGTTAAACCAATTTCTTCCGCAGAAATGAAATCATTACCATCAACTCCCATGAGAGTAACAACATCTCCCACCTTCGCCTCGGGAATTCCCGACACATCAACCATACACTGGTCCATGCATATACGTCCGAGAATCGGAGCGGATTTACCGTTTATAAGCACTCTTCCGGTATTTGACAGGCCTCTCGGGAAGCCGTCACCATAGCCCACAGGAATCGTCGCAACCCGTGTGGCTGCTTTTGTAACATATGTCCCGCTATAGCCTATGCCTATTCCTTCAGAAAGGGTTTTCATCATGGAAATGTGTGTTTTAATTTCCATTGCAGGCTTAACAGGAACTCTTTCCTTTGTGACATCATCAGTAGGATACATACCGTAAGTAGTGATGCCAAAACGTACCATATCAAGGTTTGCTTCGGGAATGTCTATTACACCTGCACTGTTGCATACATGCTTAATCGGTATTTCTATGCCGTTCTCCTTGAGTGCGTCCGCAAAACGCATATATTTTGCGAACTGCTCTCTTGCGAAGGTCTTGTCGGCTTCGTCTGCCTTTGAAAAATGGGTGAACATTCCTTCAATACAGACGTTTTTAAGCTCTGCAATTCTTTTTATGTCATCAACTCCGGCTTTAACCTCTTCTTCGGTATCACACAGATAACCGATGCGGCGCATTCCGGTGTCAAGCTTAATGTGTATAATTGCCTTCCTGTTAAGCTTACCGGCAGCTTCATCGTATGCCTTAACAGTGTCATAATCAAAGGCCGCCATGGCAATATCATTTTTTATTGCCTCTTCGCAAAGCTCGGGAAATGTGTACCCAAGGATGAGAATAGGCTTTGTAATGCCTGCGCGTCTCAGCTCAACGCCCTCTTCAACAATGGCTACTGCATATGCGTCAACTATGTCATCAACTGCCCTTGCAACGGGCACCGCACCGTGTCCGTACGCATCTGCTTTGACGACAGCCATCATTTTTGTGCCGGGTTTAATGACATTTTTACCCGCTAAAATATTACTTCTTATTGCGTCCAGATTTACGTTTGCCTGAACTCGAAAGAACCTGTCTGTCATTTGTTTCTCCAATTACTTCGGGAATTGCTTCAAGAATGTCACTTGCAATCATGGAGCGTTTACCCTTTTTTGCTGCGGCTGTATTGCCGCACAGACCGTGGATATAGCAGCCTGTCATAGCAGCAGAGCGCTGTTTTTCTCCCTGTGCAATGAGACCCGCAATAATGCCTCCGAGCACATCTCCGCTGCCGGCTGTTGCCATACCGTCGTTTCCGGTCACGTTAATATAGTTCGAATCGCCGAATGATACAATCGTACGAACGTCCTTCTTTACAAAGATAAGGTCGTTACCCTTGGTAAACTCACTGCTTGCGGTAATCATTCCCACAGCAAGCTCAGCCATTGAAACGCCTGTAAGTCTGGAAAGCTCCATCTTGTGTGGCGTAAGAATGGTATCCTTGGGAAGCATTTTAGAAAGAGCCTTGATTCTGTCAGCAGGAGTATTCTTCTTTTTTGTTTTTCCGGAAACAATCTTCGAAAGAATATTAATGCCGTCAGCATCAATAACAAGCGGACACTTGCAAACGGTAATAACATAGCTTACAAGTGTTGCGGAGGCTTTGCCCTGACCAAGTCCCGGGCCGATAAGGATAACGTCTGCCCAGCTGACTGCCTCTTTAACATCCTCTATTGATTTCTCGGAAATACCACCATCGTCCGAAAGTCCGTAGGTTGTAAGGACTGCTTCGGGGAGCTGCTTCTGAAGCACCTCTCTGTTGTCCTCGGTTGTAAGAACACGGACAAGCCCCGCACCTATTCTGTAGGCTGCCGAAGCCGCAAAAAATGCTGCTCCCGACATATTCTTAGAGCCTGCAATAACGAGAACCTTGCCATATGTTCCTTTATTTGAGTCCGCTCTTCTCTTTGGAAGTAGAAGCTCGGGTGTCTCATCATAATAAAAGCATTTCGGAGGTTCGGAAAGCGTTGATACGCATGTGTCGATGTCCCAAAGGACAACCTTTCCGGAATACTCCGCGCCGGGATAAAGTATAGTACCGATTTTTATGTGACCGAAGGTAACGGTCATATTTGCTCTGACTGCAATTCCGAGAATCTTTCCGTCATCGGCTGAAACACCTGAAGGAATATCTACGGAAACAATCGGCTTTCCCGAATCATTTATTTTTTCAATTTCCTTGTAGAGGTCTCCTGTTATAGGTCTTGAAAGACCAATGCCGAAAATAGCATCTACTATACCGTCAAAGTCGGAATAATTAACCTTTTTAACGATGTTGACGCCGGAATTTTTGGCAATCTTCAGCTGGAGCTTTGTTTCCTTTGTTGAAAGCTTTCTGTCTCCAACAAGATAAACAGTAACGTTCCAGCCTCTGGAGTGAAGAAGTCTTGCGCCGGCCAGACCGTCACCGCCGTTGTTGCCTGTTCCGCATACAACAAGGATCCTGCTGCCGGGGCAAAAATACGTCTGAGCAGCATAGGCAACTCCAAGGGCAGCCTTTTCCATCAGTACGCTCGAAGGAATACCGATATCTTCAATTGCTATTCTGTCAATTTCTCTTGCCTGCTCTGAATTCAGTGCGTACTTCACCACTCCTCCTCCTTTGCTTTAAGCTTGTAGGAAAGTCTCATAAGACTTTCTGTAAGATGAACGTTTTCCTGTGCAACATCTTTTGGAAGCGAAAGATCTGTAGGGGCAAAGTTTAGTATTGCCTTAATGCCGTATTTAACAAGCTCGTTTGCCACCTGAGGTGCAGAATCCTTCGGAATTGCCAATGCGGCTATTACAATCTTGTTGTCCTTAATGAAGCCTTCAAGCCCGCTCATGTCATATACAGGCACACGATTGACAACTTTACCGACAATCGACTTATCAACATCAAACAGAGCTTTGATAATGAAGCCTCTACGCTCAAAATCGGAGTAATTTGCAATAGCCTGTCCAAGATGACCTGCCCCGATAACAATCATTGCATTCTTCTGGTCAAGGCCGAGAATCTTACCGATTTCCGAGTAAAGATGCTCAACATTTTAGCCATAGCCCTGCTGTCCGAAGCCGCCGAAATTGTTTAAGTCCTGACGGATTTGGGAGGCTGTGACACCCATTCTCTCACTGAGTTCTTTTGAAGATATTCTTACAACTCCGTGGATAAGCAACTCACCGAGATAACGGTAATATCTTGGAAGTCTTTTAATTACAGCTGTTGAAATCTCTCCTGTTTTCATATAAAGCTCCTATTCGTACAAAAGATCGAACTTTTTCTCCAGTCTGTCTTCTGTTTCCTTACCTTTTCTGAGTCGGTAGGTCTGTCTGTAGTTTTCTCCAAACTCTCCGTTCTCAACGTCATAGCTGTATGCCGTAAGCATGTAGTTGAACGCTCCGTTCAAGCGCTTAACTGCCTTTTTGCGGCTTTTGTTCATAGGCACATAGCCCTTTGTCTTTCCTGAACTTACAGTCTCTGCAAGTTCTCTTTCGAGATTGAGTATGTACTCGCTCTTTATAAGAGCTGTCGAAATTGCATCCACTGCGCCTGCATCTATTCCCTGTGAGCCATCATCAAAGTATGCATAGCTCTTCTCCGAAAGGGTGGCTGTTCCGAAATAGTTGCCGCCCTTGTTTGCTTTCCTTCTGCCCATTGTAAGCAGAAGTCCGAGCCAGGGCTCAACGCCCGCAGCATTTCTCTTAACAGTATCAAGACTGAACGTCTTTGCATCGGTCTTCATCTGAAGGTTCATTACATCCGGGAACGGATCGTCAGCCTTTGATGAGCCCCAAAGTGAGGAACAGAGCTCGTTGATTCTTCGGATATCCTTAAGCCCGGGGTAAAAATGATTCTCAAGCCCAATCGTAAGAACCGCAAAACCGGGAATGTATTTCCTAACAGAAACATTGCTGCACTTAAGAACAAACTTTTCGTTGCCCTTCTCGCAGGAAAGTCTGCCGAACATTTCACCTGAACCGGTGTTTTTCTTCTTTTTGCCTGCAGTTTTCTTTTCACCTATGAGCACATATTCATCTTCATTGCCTTCATTTTTAGCCCAAAGGGAATTGTTCTTAAAATTCTTCTTCCATGCTTTTTCGGAATTGTATCTTACCGGAAGCAGGAAGTAATGAATTCCGTAGACTGTTTTGTCATCATATCTTCCGAAGCGAAGTGCCTCTGCATTAAGGATGTAATCACGATAGCCCTCTGCTGTTGCAGCAACATCTGTCTTACCAAGGGCATAAAGCATACTTCCCACAGAGTATACAAGACGGTTGTTCTCCTGAGAGGACAGCATCTCGGCATTTTTAATGAGTGTATAAATGCGAATGCTTGTTTTATCCGCAATAACATCTGCTTCGGGGTACTTATTGAGGAGTTCGCATGTTTTTGCAACCATGATGTCGTCCTCGATGCGTCCATGAAGCTTTATGTCATCGATTGTGTTTATTGTTGCATCCGTAACCTTAAAGGAAAGCTCCGGCCCTGTTGCAGGCTTGTCATAGCGTACAAAAAGGTGTGTGCTTTTAACTTTTTTAATCTCACCTGAAACGTTATGATACTTTTCTTTAAGGCGTCTTCTTATTCCTGCACCAAGCTCGGGCTTCTCGTCGAAAGTAGTCATAGCCATGACTCTTCCCATGCTGAGGCAGTCTGTAAGCCATTCGCCCGGAAGTGCAGCGTCTGCAATGTCATTAAAGAATCTTCTTGCTCTTCCGTCAGCTGTCTTTACGGGTTCGATGAAGTTAAGCATAACCTCTCTTGCATCAATTGCAAAGAAATGCGTTCTTATGCCTTCTGCTTTAAGCTCAAGAAGCTTTTCAAAGCAGAGAAGTCTGATGTCGGGCTTTTCCTCATCCTCCGCAACCTCATCCGGCACGGAAAAGGTAAACTCGGATGTTCTGAAGCTTTTATCCACCTTCATATCCACAAGATAAAGATATATCTCCGAAAGCTCATTCTCTTTTAATGTCACATCAATATAAATGTCTCTTGATACTGTCTTTCCAAGCTCCATGGCTTCCTCCAACATCTTTTTACCTATTTTGTGTAATACTTCTGAACTTCACGGAATGCACCGTTTAGCAGCGCACTGTTGTTCAGTCCTTTAACTTTTATTGTCATTCGTGAAACATAGTCCTCAAGCTTTTTCATGTATTCCTCTGAAGAAATTGTTCCTTCGGCCACCTGAGAAAGCCCTTTTTCCCAGCTTGCGGTGAGATCGGCACGCAGAAGCGGTGATATTGAGCCCGTAACGACTTCATATATCATTTCCCCGAGCTTCGTGGGCGTAAATATCTGGGTTTTGCTATTTAATGCCAGATACTCTATTTTAACAAGCTTTGAAAGAATTTCGGCACGCGTCGCACTTGTGCCTATTCCCGCGCCTTTAATCTGGGCTCGCAGTTCTTCATCTTCGATGAACTGTCCTGCATTTTCCATTGTAAGGATGAGATCGCCGGAGTTGTAACGTTTCGGAGGCTTTGTTTCGCCTTCCTTAACTTCCATTCCGGTAATACCGACCGTATCGCCCTTTTTCAAGGCGTTGATTTTTTCAAGCGAATCGGAGCTTACAATAACATCTTCCTGCTCTTCCTGCTTATCGTCCTGTTTCTTTGCTTCGGCATCGTCCTGCTTCTTTGTCTCGGGCTCTTCTTTCTTTCGCCCTGTTACTTTAAGATAGCCCTCCTTTTCAAGCACTTTGAAGTTTGCAAAGAACTTCTCGCCATCAATATCAAGCGAAAGCGCTATCTTTCTGTACTCTGCAGGCGGGAAGAAAATGCTTAAAAACCTTCGGACAATGAGCTCATACACATTCTTCTGAAGGCGACCGAGTGCGGCATAAGCATTTGTCTGGCCTGTCGGAATTATTGCGTAATGGTCGGTAATCTTTTTATCATCACAGTACTTAGTCTTTTCGACGCCCTTATAAGACCCTGTTTCGATAATTTCCTTTGCAAGGTCCGCAACGGGTGCAAAGTTTCTGAGACCGTTGATGTTCTTGTTTATTTCCTTTGAAACGGCTGTCGAAAGAACTCTCGCATCCGTTCTTGGGTATGTAACAAGCTTTTTCTCGTAAAGCTCCTGAGTTATTTTAAGTGTTTCGTCAGGGCTGATTTTGAATATCTTTGAGCAGGAGTTCTGAAGCTCCGCAAGGTTAAAAAGTAAAGGAGCGGCCTTCTTTTCAACCTTCTTTTCAATTGATGCCACAGTAGCATTTTTTCCTGAAAGCATCTCTATAAGCTTATCTGCGTCTTCCTTTTTCTTGAAGCCGTTCTCCTTATAAAGTGCGGGGGTATTGTAATATCTGCTACCTTCCACTGCCCTGAACTCTGCTTCAAAGCCCTGTTCAGCCTTTGCTACTACTCTGTAGAAGGGCGTTTTGACAAATTCACGTATTTCTCTTTCTCTCCGGACTACAATGCCAAGTACGCATGTCATAACACGTCCGACCGAAATAGCAGCACGCTTTTCGGCATTCAGAAAGTTTTGAACAACACTGCCATATCTGAGCGTAAGGATTCTTGAGAAGTTTATACCCATGAGATAATCTTCTTTTGCACGAAGATAAGCCGCATCGGAAAGATTGTCATAAGCGTCCCATGTTTTTGCTTCTCTTATTCCTCTTAAAACTTCCTCCTCCGTCTGTGAATCAATCCACACACGACGGCGTTCCTTGTTTGCAGGCACCTTTGCTTCCTGGTCCACAAGCCTGTATATGTATTCTCCTTCACGTCCGGAGTCCGTGCAAATGTATATGCATGTAACGTCCTCACGATTCAGGAGGTCTTTAACTATATTGAACTGTTTTTTCACGTCCGGAATTATTTCGTATTTGTATTCCTTCGGCAAAAACGGCAGAGTGTCCATGCTCCACCTTTTCAAAGCCGGGTCGTAGACTTCCGGGTAGCTCATTGTTACGAGATGACCTACGCACCATGTAACAACGCTGTTCTCGGACTCCTGATAACCGTCCCTGTTGGAAAAATTCTCGTGAAGTGCTTTTGCAAATTCCTTTGCAACACTGGGTTTTTCCGCTATGTAAAGATTCTTACTCAATTAATTACTTTCTCCTGTAGCTGCCGTGGTGTCATCGAGAGCTCCGCCATCGATATAAACGATAATCTCATCCGTGAACAAGTAAGAAACGGGATTTATCTTTGATATACCGACATAACGGACTGTATCGTCCGGAGGCGGATTGTCCTCTTCATATTCCTTCTGCTCTATTGTCTTATGAACAACAGGTGCAGTATATGTAAACGTATATATTGTGTTGAATTCGTGGTCTGCTTCGATGAAGGAGCTTCCGTCACCTTTTACGAGAAGCTTGTTGTCGCCGTAAAGCTCAAGGTGAGACTCCTCTGTGATGCCTTTAATGACAATGCTTTCATCAATCTGTCTGAGAGTACGTTCTTCATCGTCAAGGAGAAGCCTTGTGTAATAGCCGAAATGCTCTTCCTTCTTTTCGTAGTCATAATCGAGATTCCTGTCAAGAACCCAGATGTAAGAACGGCTTTCACGTATTTTGTCGTATTTCTCGAAGCCCTGCTCGGTAACTGTTGTGGGGAATGTAAAATCACCTTCGTGAATTAAGAACATCTTCTGAAGGTCCGGAAGGTCCTCAAAATAATCCGTCTCACCTGCAAGGTATACAAGCTTCGGACCGTTATAAATACGTCTCATTTTAATGAGAGTATTTGTAGCATCGGCAGAAAGGACTACCATGTTATCGCCTGTATAGGAAATGGATGAAAGACCGAGCCAGTTGCTGCAATTTTGCTTTTTCTTAAGTGACGACATGAAATTTCCCATGTCGAAAAGCTCATATACAGCTTCTTTTTCAAAATCAATGATACAGACAATATCGTCAGTTGTGCCCGAGCCTGTACGACTTGCAAGCACAAGAACGTTTCCTTTGTCATCAATGCAGAAATCCTTACCGAAGGTATACTCATCGGATGTGTATATTTTCTTTACTTCTCCGAGCGAGCTGATTTTTACAAACTTCTTGTCGGAAACAAAGAGGTAAAGCTCACCATCTTTGACATATGCGCTCTTTGCATATGCCTTCTCAAGAGGAACTTCCATTCTCATAAATCCGTCATTGTCGTATACGAGCATATAAGGGTCATAACCGTTCTTTGCCCTGAAGATGCAGTAGAGACCGTTCTCAAGTTCCTCATCGGTAACATTGACCGTTGCGGTTTCAAGCGTTTTTTCGTCGACAACAATAGTCTTTGTTGCGCGTTCCTTTTCGAGTTTGAGCTCATTTGCGTTAACAATGCCCTCTTCAAAGGTGTAGTAGAAACGTCTCATACGAATGATACCGCTCTGATCTACAAGTCTGAAGGTAATCGTATTGTCTATGTCGGGCTGTATTCCGACAACCTGGAACTCGTGTATGTATGATGTATCAACATCTTCTTCACATCCGTCAACGTAATTCATATGCTTTTTGGAAGCTACAACATTGCCGCCAAAATCAGCTGCTTTGGAATCCGTATCGGAAACATGCACGTTGTATGCACAGGCACATGGCTCCTTTGTTTCAAAGTAAACGTAAAGAGACTGCGAATTGGTTCCAAAGGGATTATGTATTACGAGGGGCTTATCTTCGGTATACTCTCCGTTTTCAATAAGAGCATTGATTTTCTTTCTGACAGCCTCCTGATAGCCATACGTGTAAATCTGTTCGGGATTAACGTAATCAACAAAATTCTCCATTACATGAATTACGGCTATTTCCTTGCTTTGATTCGGATCGGCATCATAATCCATTTCGTAGTTATCACGTGGAGACATATATTCGTTGGCAGGCGTAGGTGTCGGGTTCTCTTCTTCCTTCGGCGAAAATACACCCGTGGAATAAAGCAAAAATGCCAGCACGAGTGCACTCAATGCGCCAATCAATATGAGAATTCCGTTAAACTTTTTCATCCTGTCACCTGAATTTCAGTTACTTTTTCTTTACAGAATATCCGAAGGTACCGAGTGTAGCCTCGATTACTTCTTCTTTACAGAGTATCCAAAGGTACCGAGTGTGTCTCCGAGGCTTCTGTAGGAGCCGTGGCAATATGTGGTGAGATCCGCATCGTTAAGATGGAAAACGCCCTTTTCGTCCATATATTTATCATCAACGGTAACGCCGACAACTTCAGCAAGAAACATTGTATGTGAGCCGAGAGACTTGCTCTCCGTAACCTTGCATTCAATGTTCACGGGGCTTTCGGCAATGCCCGGAGCCGAAATGTGAAGAGACTCCTGAGGAGTAAGCTTCATTTCCTTGAACTTATCCACATCCCGTCCGGATTTTACGCCGCACCAGTCTGTAGCATATGTAAGTTCCCTGCTTGTAAGATTAATGACAAACTCTCCCGTTTCGAGAATTATGTCATGCGAATATCTTTCTTTACGAACCGAAACCGAAACCATCGGGGGATCGCTGTTAACTGTCCCTGCCCATGCAACCGTGATAAGATTTGGCTTTTCTCCCGGTCTCTGACACGAAAGCATTACTACGGGAAGCGGGAAAAGCATATTTCCCGGTTTAAACTCTTTTTTCATAAATACCACCTATCTTGAGCGTCCACCGCCACCGTGTGAACCGCCGCCCGAACTGTGGTGCGAGCTGCTGCTGTGACCGCCGGATGAAGAGCTGCTTGATTCAATCTTTACCTTTGAAACTGACTGTCTTAAAAATACGTCTGACTGATGGCTAAGCTCAAAGCTGCCTTCCTCTTCGTATCCGCCTGCATTTGTTGCAGCCTCAACAGAATTCAGCTTCTTCCTCCAGCTGCCTAAAATGCCCAAGGAAATGCATAAGCCTACAACAAGAGGCCAGAAACAGCATTTAAGGAACTCTGAAATCCAGTCACCGATTCCGTAGCTTATGCTGTAATCTCTGCTGCCATCGCCATTATAGATAAATGAATCGCCGGTTCTCTCGTCATAGTAGATTGTCTTTCCGCTGTTTGACCAAATGTCAACAGGACTCCCCATTTCTTTATATCGGCTTACCGTATCATCTACAAGAGAACCATAAGTCTTAAATAAATCGAAATAATCACCCGGATCGATATAACAGTCGACGGCATCAAAGATGAAATCAATGTAATCATCATAAATGCATGTAATTCCGATACCGCTTGTGCTTATCCAAAGCTGCCTGTCATAGGAACTGATGTAACGCAGGAATACACAGCCATCTGTATTGGGGCCGTACATTAAGTCGTAGAAGTCATCGGCATATTCCATGGGAGACTTTCCCTCAAGGTCACTGGTCGTAAGTGCAGCGACATCAAAATCCAGACGTTCGCTTATCTCATCAAGATATGCCTCAAGCTCTGCTGCTTCTTCACTTGAAAGAAGCCCTGCACCGTCCACTACATGAATCTTATCCTCGGCAAAAACAGCATTTTCTTTTACAAGTCCTGTTAAAAGTACTGCTGTAAAGAGAACCGCAAATGCTTTAATAATTACTTTTTTCATATTCGCAGCCTCCTTAACCTAAGAACTCAAACAGGAACAAAATCGTTCCGCCGATAAGTGTAAAAATGAGTGTCCAAATGGTAAGCCACTTTGCATAAAGACCTTTGTCCATAGGAAGATTACCTACAAACTTTCCTGTCTGTCCATTCATTGCAAAGGTGTAGGTATTGTCCTTCCACTTCGTTGTAAGAACCCATACCGGAAGGAGTGCGTACTTGGCTGTTGCACTCTTAACGTTAATATTTTTTGCGGTTTCTTTTACTGTACTGTAACCGTTAATCGTTTTCTTGAAGTCTTCCGAAAGTGAAACGCTGACACGCTTCTGAATTCGAGGCATATTGTCCTTTGCTTCAACGTCATACTTATCTGCAAGGAAGCCTGCAAGATATGCCGAATTAAAAGGAACTGCCTGACCGTAATCAAACGGCTCAATGGAATCCATAAGGTCATCTGCCATCTTTGTGGAAGCGTCTGCGGGAACTCCGTTATAAGAAGCTACACCGGCACGCTCTACACGATAATACTTTGTTTCCGTGTAGTGGTACTTTGAGTCGGACCATGTTCTTACCTTTGTTGCGGAATAAGTTGCGTTTCCGGCTGTGTCAACATTATAAATCCAGAAGGGAACATAAACGCCCTTAACCTCATCAAGCTTGTTTTCACTCTTGAACTGTCTGTTTAAAAGCTTTTTGCCTTTAAAATGCTCGAGAAGAGCTGCCTTTGCCATATCCTTGTTAAGCTTGAAGGGAATGACATAATCAGGCTTCAAAGCCCCTTTAAACTGCTTTGTCATAACAACATTGTTTCCGCAGTACGGGCATGAAGTTGAGCCAAGGGTTTTATCACCGATAATTTCTCCGCCGCATGACTGGCAGACGTAAATAAGAAGATTCGGGTCAACCCACTCCTCGGATCCGGTATTTACGGAAGCTTCCGAATTCTCGGCCGCAGCTTCTTTTTCAGCCATCATTTTCTTATATTCTTCAACGTCGTACTTTGTGTCACAGTAAGGACACTTAAGCATTTGTGAGTCTGTATCAAACTCAAGTATTCCACCGCAGGCGGGGCATTCATATTCAAGCAGTTCTGACATTTTGCCTTCTCCTTTTTTCTTTTTAAGGATTAAGAGCGTACAAAAAAGCCCTTCAACAAGCATTTTGCAGCTATTAATTCATGTATATTTTAAATCTGATTATACAGAATAAATTATAGCGAAAGTGTTTGTTAAATTCAAGACAACTCGGAAAAATAGTAAGGCATAACTTGAGTTGTAAATTCCTGATGGGTATCATGACCGGTAATAAACACGTTTTCCGAAGTTTTACCGGTTCAACTTGCTTTATCCGAACTGCCAGAGCATATTATACTTACATATTTCGCTTATTTTTCTCGTTTTCTGTAATGTTTTCACAAGTAAACCTATGTCATACTTACATATTTTGCCTTTTTTTCTCATTTTCTGTAATGTTTTCACAGGCTCACCTATTAAGTCCAACTCCCGGCATAAGTTATGTTGACAGTTCTATCGTTTTTAATCCATTACGGATAAAAAGAGTTCTGCCCTGCTCTATCACACCCGCAATTGCATCTCGCGTGCATAGCCCGCTCGATGAGCGTTTGCTCACACCCGCAGGAGCATCTCGCGTGCATAGCCCGCTCGATGAGCGTTTGCTCACACCCGTCCCATGCTAACACATCATCAAAAGCACTTTCCCACGTTCGTGGGAAAGTAGCATAAAACAGTGCCGCTGCTTGTAAGCCAATATGGCTTACAGCAGCGGCACCGGTTTTATGTCATCTGTTTCCTGCGTTGCAGTAAACAGGTGCTTTTGATGATGTGTTAGCACGGGACGGGTGTTTCGCTATTCGTACAAAAACCCCGCAGGACTTGTGGCCTGCGGGGAAAGAGAGTAAATCATATTCCGAGAATCGCTTCTCGTTGTTTATAAACTATTTTGTAGGAAGCATATCAGCTGTGCCGTATGTCTTCTCCCAAGCTGCCTTACGCTCATCGATGATAGCCTGGCCGCCTGCCTTGAGGTATTCCTGCATGTACTTATCCCATGTAGCATCGAAATCAGCAACAGATGCGATTACGGAGTTACAGAAACCTGCATCACGCTTACCTGTAAGGTCTGTGCCTTCTGCTTCTGCTGCGATTGTTCCAACCTGAACGTTCTTGGGTGATACCCAGTCAACTGCTGCCTGAGCCATAGCGTTAGCTACGTCTGCGGGATCAACATCTGAATATGTGAATGCAAGAGACTTTGTTGTAAGTTCATCGCTTACAAGACGAAGGCCGTTACATGTCATTGTAAGGTCGATGTTCTGGCCTGAGTTCTGTGTATACTCCTTGTGAGCATCATCAACAGATGCGATAGCGATGGAACCATCAGCCTGAACTGTATGGTTGATGCCGAGTTCACCCTTCTGAAGGTATTCAACTACGTCAGGAGAAGAGATGAAGTTGAGGTAAATAAGTGATGCAAGAGGCTCATCGTTTGTAGCAGGGAAGAATGCCTTACGATCGCCGGCTGCTGAGTATGCAAACTTAGTGTACTTGCCGTTCTTATCTGTGAAGCAGTTGACAGCTACAAACTTAGCGCCTGTGCCGTATGTTGCTTCAAGAACTGCGTTGAAGCTGTCCTTACCGTTACGGAAAGGATAGTCATAGTTATGAATGAATGCGCCTACATAACCTGCCTTGCAGAGATCGTCAGCTGTTGAATCTCCTGAAGGATAGAGATAGAAATCCTTCCACATAAGGCCATTGTTGTACCACTTGTTAAGAAGGCGGATGGCTTCCTTTGTGCCGTTCTCTGTGTACTTTCTGTCATCGAAACCGTTTACATAGAGTTCCTTGTCGGAAATAGCGGGATCCATGAAAGATTCAATGATGTTTGCTGCTGTCCAGCCTACATCGGATGTTACCATCAAAGGAATCATCTGAGCTGCATCCTTACCAAGAAGTGTCTCGGCATTGTTCTTGAATGCAACGAGCATGTCTTCAAACTCCTGTGTTGTTGTAGGAGCTTTCATGCCAAGCTTGTCAAGCCAGTCCTGACGAACGAATGTATTGATACGGTAAACGTTGTTTCTTCTGCCTTCTACTGCCCATACAGTACCTGTTACAGGGTCCTGATCGTAGTAGATGTTCTCGTCCTTAAGCCAGTTCCAAAGATCGGGAAGTAAATCCTTATACTTTGAAAGAAGCGGATTAAGGTCTATTACACCGCCCATGTCGGCATATGTCTGAATTGCCGGATAGCTGTACGTGTAGCAGATGTCGGGGGCTGTCTGTGCAGCAAGAAGGTTAACAATCTGTTCGCCTTCTGTCCAACGGGGAACAGCAACGAATTCAACTTCGATGTTGTACTTTTCAAGCATCTGCTGCTGAATCCATTTTGTCCAAACGTTATCGTTTGCGGGTGTAGCGCCGTCACGATCGTAAACCTCAACCGAGATATGTCTCGTCTCTGTGAACTTGCCATCTTTCATCTGGCCGTCTGTTGCGTCACCGCCTGCTTTTTTACCGCATGCAGCCATGGAGAGAACCATAACTACTGCAAGTAATAAAGCAATTACTCTTTTTTTCATTTTTTATCCTCCTCTTGTAGATAAAATGATATGAATAACGGTATACCACTATGGTATCCGATTATTCCTTAACCGCACCGAGTGTTGCTCCGGCTATGAAGTATTTCTGAAGCCAAGGATAGATGAGCAGAATCGGTACTGTTGAGAACATGACTACAGCACTCTTGAGCTGCTCGCCAAGTCCCGGTGTCTGGAAGCCTTCCTGTGTGGCAACCTCAACGTTGTTTATACTGTTGAGGATGTTGTAAAGAAGGTGCTGCAACGTATAAAGCTTAGGCTCGGTCATGTACATAAGTGAGTCCGTATAACCGTTCCATCTGCCTACCGCATAGAACAAAGCAAGTGTCGCAAAAACAGGCTTTGAAAGCGGAATGTATATGCTCGTAAGTATCTTCACGTGAGAAGCTCCGTCGATTTCGGCAGACTCACGAAGACTGTCCGGTATGCCATAGAAGAAACTTCTCATGATGATCATGTTGTATACCGACAGGCAGCTGGGAATAATGAGTACCAGCGGGCTGTTGATAAGATGGAACTGCTGCATGAGAAGATAGTTGGGAATTGTTCCCGCATTAAAGAACATTGTGACTGTAATCAGCACATTAAGGACATTCTTTCCCTTAAGCTTGTCATAAATCATCGGATAAGCACAAAGAGCGGTAATTATCAGAGACCATAATGTGCAGACAATCGTAAGTCCTGCTGTCCAAAAGAAGGCTCTGACATACTTGACGTCCCCAAGAACCTTTCCATATGCATCAAAGTTAAGTGCCTTGGGAAGAAGATAAACCTCATGCCTTATGAGGAACTCCGACCCGCTGAGAGACTTAGCCGCAAGGTTTACAAGCGGAAGCAGGCAGATAATGGAAACAAACACACAGATAGCGCAAAAAAACAGGTCACCTATCATTGTACTTTTTGATTTAACATTCATGTCACGCCCCCCTTACCATATACCGCGTTCGCCAAGCTTACGCGAAATCGCATTGGCTCCGAAGACGAAGAATGCCCCGACAACCGACTGAAAAAGTCCGACAGCCGTTGCCAGCGAGAATTTCAGGTCCCTAACACCATTTTTATAGACATAGGTAGCAATTGTTTCGGCTACATGCAAAACAGAAACGTTCTGCATTGCAAAAGGTCTGTCGAAGCCGCCGCCCATAATACCGCCAAGGTTCATGATGAGAAGCACGACAATAGTCGACTTAAGGCCCGGCAAAGTAACATGCCACATTTTTCTGAAACGTCCGGCGCCGTCAACCGCAGCTGCCTCATAAAGCTCGGGGTTTATGCCCGCTATGCCGGCAAGGTAAATAATGGAGCCCCAGCCGAAGCTCTGCCATACACCGAAGGCGATGTATGTTCCTATCCAATGCTTTTCTTCGTTTAGGAAAGGAATGGACTCATGTCCGAGTTTCATGACAATCTGGTTTACAAAACCACCTGTAGGTGTGAAAAGCGTAAGTGCAAGACCATAAATGATGACCCATGAAAGGAAATGAGGCATATATGCAATGGTCTGAACTGTCTTTTTAAATCTCTTAAAAGGAAGTTCGTTAAGTATAAGTGCAAAGATAATCGGTGCAGGGAAGCCGAAAACAAGATCAAGAAGATAAAGACCGACATTGTTCCGCAGTGCATAATAGAAATCGGATTCCAAAAATGCGGAGAAGGAATCAGGGTTTCCCATTGCCTTCTTGAAGTATTTGAAGATATCAAGCTTTCCGGCTGTTCTGGCCCACGGCATCTCCCAAACGGACATATTGAGCTTGTAGTCCTTGAAGGCGATAAGTACGTACTTCATGGGAAGGTACTTAAAAATCAAAAGGTAAACAAGCGGAAGAATAAGAAGCAGGTAGAGCTGCCAGTATCTTTTGATGTACGGCCAATACTTTCCCGTGCCTTTTCGCTCTGCAGTCAATACTGTCCTTTCTTTCTTTTTCATAAATTACTCCTTCATGGGTGACTCAAGGTTTATGTAGCTTTCACGCGGTCCAAGGTATGATTTCTTCAGAACCGCCCCCTCGTGAACAAGCACAAGCTTTTCAAGAATGAGTGCCGGACTCATGGCAAAAAACCATATTGTGTTCACACCTTTTTGAAGCCTTGTTTTTGCGGTCACCTTTTTAACGTTGTTTATTGCTTCATCGGACCACTGTGCGCTTAAGAAGAAAGGCCTGTCGGGTTCGATGACTGTGTTGATTTTGGTAACGCTTCCGTCATTTACGGAAAATCCTATAAACTGAACCGGCTTCTCCGTAACGGGCGTTGTCGGTGAAAGCATGAATGTCAGCTCATACTCTCCTCCCTCTTCGGAAAGGACATCATAACCTACCGAAGGGTACTTTTTAGCCTTATCGAAGTCGAAGGTCGCAGGGAAAACCTTAACAGCCCCGCCATATCTTCCATACGGCTTAAGTACACGGAAGCCGGCCTTGCCTGCATCATTCTTCTTCGTAAAATGCTCTGCATTGACGGAAATTATTCCGTCGGTTTCAAGGAACGTGTTTGCCGGAACTTCAGGACAATCGACACACACCTTAATGGTAGCTGTTGAAGGACAATCCGTTGTAATGGTGAACGAGCCTTCAGCCCTTTCCTTAACAATTTCCCTGTTTATGCTGAGTACAAGTCTTTCTCGTGATTTAACTTTTCCGGATGTCTTGGAAAAACTCATCCACCCGCATTCCGTTGTAATGCTGTATGTGAACGGAACATCGCTTGCATTTGCAATATCAAACAGTATTTTGTCGGTATCCGGTCTGATTAAATCCGTCCATGTCTGCGGCTTATCGCACCATTCAAGACCGGTCATGTAATCTGCGTCATCCGCTCTTGAAACGAGCATTCTCGGTGTGCCTACAGGGAAAATGATGTGCATAACCGGAGGTTTATTGTCCTCGTCGTTCCAGTTCGTAAAGCCAAGATGTTCTGAGAGTTCAAAGCCGTCGTAATATCCGTCGTCTACGGTCCTGTACTCTTCACAGATTTCCTTATCGTGCACAAGGCACTCTTTAACTCTTTCGGCAAGCTCGTTTGCCTCAACCTTGTTCTGCTTTGCAAAAAGCTTGTTTTTGCCGGACAGAATCCAAAGCTTCATAAGGTTTGCCGTACCGCATGCAGGGTAGTAAAACAGCGAAACAAATGCCGAACGGTTCGGTTCAAGGCATCTTGCCTTCAGTCTGTCGCATTCTTTCAGAACGTAATCAGAAAGACGAAGTATTTCATCTGCCTCACCATAGTTTACGGGATGATAAATATCCGCATTCATGACCTCATGCTTACGCTTTGCAAGCATGCCTGTATAGGTCATAATAATCTGCGACATCATATCCTGACCGCTCTTTCCGAAAACAGCTTCGAAGTTTTTACGAACCCATTCCTCGGTATATTTAACAGTTACAGCGGCGTCGTTACCGCCCCATTTATCAATGTCATAGGCAAGATCGAGGAAATATGAAAGTGCATATTCGTTTGCACCAATATCTCCTATGTTTGTAACCCAGATTTCACGGACGCCGAATTCATATGCCTGCGTCATCTGCTCCCATACTCTCGGAAGATATGTTGCTCCGATCCACTGGAAAGAATATGCTCCGCCATGCATGTCCATATGATAGTACATACCATAGCCACCGTTATGGCTTTGCATTTCCTTTGTCGGAAGCGTTCTTGTGCAGCCGAAGTTATTATCACTGAGCATAATGGTAACGCCGTCAAGCTCAGGCTCATTCAGAAGGCCTTCGTTTTCCTCGTCTCCGTAGAAGAATTCTTCCACCTCGGTAAACATGACCATCTGCCTTTTTACCTTTGAAAGGTCTTTATTGACTGTCTCTTTGATAAGCTGGTTCTGTGTTTTAAGGACGTCTTTAAGGAGCTTAATGTTCTCCTTCATACCGGCCTCTTTGCCAAGTATTGCAGAATCGCGTTCACCACGCATTCCGAGAGTAATAACATTTTCAAACGGCTTATTTCTGAGAAGGCCGTCGCGCCAGAAACGTGTTATGCCAAGCTCATTTGTTCTGAAATTCCATGCATCTCCATAGATGGAATTCTCGCCCCTGAGAAGACCGTATTCCTCTCCGCTTCTGCAGCAGGGCTCATGATGAGAAGTGCTCATTACAACGCCGTACTCATCGGCAAGTCTTGCACTTTCAAGCCCCGGACCGTCCATGGAGAAGTTGGATGCCCACATTGCCGGCCAGAGATAATTTCCCTTAAGTCTTAAAAGCAGTTCAAAAACCTTTTCATAGCACTTTGCGTTTATACCGCCAAAATGCTTATTTGCCCATGTGCCGAAAGCAGGCCATTCGTCATTAATGAAGAAACCTCTGTACTTAACCGAAGGTTCCTTTGAAACAGTGTTGTCCTCCTCGGTAATGCACACATTTCTTCTCTTCTTAGGATATACATGGTTCCAGTTAACAAGAGGAGACACTCCGATAACCTCTGAAAGATGAAAAAGGCCGTAGATGGTACCTCTCTTGTCCGAACCTGCTATAACGAGCGCGTTGTCAACGCCCGGAAGCGGATTCGCAACAATTTGGAAGATGTATGTTTCCCATTTATTTTCAATTTGTGAAAGATCGATTTTCTTTTCTTCGGAAAGCTTGGACAGAATCGGACTGTGTCCGACTGTACCGTAAATGACCAGACTTTTACATCTTTCTTTCTCGATGTATTCGCCCGGGTAGAAGCCTGTAACGGCAAGAATATCCTGTTTAACCAGGTCAGCTATTCTGTTGACGCCGGTATATGCTGTGGTTTCGTAAATAAACCTGCATGCCCCGTTTAACTCCACCCTAAACATTTCCTTCCTCCCAAATACTTGCGCCCTTGCAAGTACACAACTACTATATCACTCGATTTTTTGCACGTACAACACCAAAAACTATCTTTTCTTTGCATAATCCGACCTGGCGTAGTATAATGTAAAAGTAAATCGTTTTATATGCACAGCCTGTTTAAGGCATATATTATTTTTTTGGTGGGGTAATTTTATGAACAAAGATTATAACTGCCCATACGGTCTTCTTTATCTCGACATAAACTGTGAGCATAAGAAAGCCCGCATTAATCCGAGCGACATCTCTCTTCTTCACAGCCATGACGGCTATGAGGTTGTTCTCTACCTCGGAGGCGACGCCTCTCTCTATGTTGAAGCAGATGGCAAAAAAATGGAGCGCGGTGACCTCATTCTCATTGCTCCGGGTTCCTTCCATGGCCTTTATCTCACCGATATCCCGGCTTACGAAAGAATAGTCTGGAATTTCAGGGAAGAGTATCTTCGCTCATTCTGTGATGCAGAAACCGACCTTACTCTTTGTTTCAAACGTGTCCCCGCAAACAGGCTCAATGTAGTTCACCTGAACGAAGCTCAGATTCAGGACTTCATACGAATGGGTGATGCGCTTGAGGGAGCTGTTAATGACCATTCTTTTGGTGAAAATCTTCTTACAAGAGCCTATTTTTCCGAGTTCATAGTAAAGTGCAACCGTCTCGCGGAGGACGCTCCGAAACCGCTCTATTCAAGCACCGTTCCTTCCGTTGTTACGAAGATATTCGAGTTTGTTGCGGAAAATCTTACCGCGGATCTTACCGTTGAGATGATAGCTCTTAATCTCCATCACAACAGCGACTACTTAAACAGAAGCTTTAAAAAGGTTACAGGTTATCCTTTAAAGCACTATATCATCGCAAAAAAAATATCCCTCGCGCAGCAATATCTCCGTCAGGGTTATTCACCATATGATGCATGTTTTATGAGCGGCTACAATAATTATTCAAGTTTTTCGCGTCGTTTCACCGAAGCGTTCAACATTTCTCCAAAGGCATACCAGTTGAAATGTCAGTCTCAGCAAATGCCACAGCCATACCGTAGCGACGAATCATAATTGTTGCGGTTTCTCCACTGTTTATAAAAAATAAATAGTCATTAAACTTATGCAAGAAATTTGACTTTTTATACAGTGTTCTGTATATTTTTCCATAGTACTGCAATGCATGGCATTCAGTGCCTCAATACACTCCAGGAGGATAATGATTATGGGAAAATTCGTCATCAAGGCTGCAAAGAACGGCGTTAAGTTCGATCTTAAGGCTACAAACGGCCAGGTTATCGCAACAAGTGAAGTTTACGCATCTGTTGCAACATGTAAGAAGGGTATTGCTTCCGTACAGAAGAATGCTGTAGTTGCAAACCTTGAGAACCAGACAAAGAAGGGCTATGCAGTAGAAAAGAATCCTAAGTTTGAAGTTTACAAGGATAAGAAGGGTGAGTTCCGTTTCCGTCTTAAAGCTACAAACGGCCAGATTATCGCTACAGGCGAAGGCTATACAACAGAAGCTAAGTGCTTAAACGGCATCGACTCCATTAAGAAGAACGCTCCCGACGCTGAAATCGTTAAAGAGTGATAATATCTTCACACTACAATCTAAAAACAGGTCCCGGATTTCTCCGTGACCTGATTTTTTTGTGATATTCCAAACTGTTCTATTCAACCATTATCCCGGATTTACCGTTTTGTTTAATGGTGTACATAATCTTATCGGCTCTCTTATAAACCGCAGTAAAGAACTCTCTGTTTGTTCCGCTGAATTCACCCTTGTTTACAACAGCCGCTCCGACCGAAACTGAGGTTTTACATTCGGGGATTTTTGCAGAAAGAGTTTTCTTGAACTCTAATATGATTGACTCTCCTATTGCTTTAATTTCCTTCTTCTCGGTCATGCCCTTAAAGAACACGGTAAATTCATCACCGCCGATACGTCCGGCCATGTCTCCGCTCTCTTTTGTCTTTTCGTTCAAAATCTTTCCGAGAATCATGAGCACACGGTCACCCATGTCATGGCCCAATGTATCGTTTACAGACTTAAAGTCATCTATGTCAATCATCATAAAGCAGCCTGCGCCGCCGTTTCCAAGATAGTTTTCCGTAAGCTCACGGAAATAATGACGGTTATAAACCTTTGTAAGTGCATCCTGGCGTGCCTCACGTTCAAGAGATCTCATGTACTCGTAATGTTCCGTCATATCCTGGACGGTAAGCATATATCCGTGAAGGTTGTCCTGCTCGGCAAGCTCTTTTATTCTCGTCTCATACGTTTTTCCGTTACGTTTTAACACCATCTTGTCGGTGCTTATAACACCTGTAAGACTTCGTATTTCCCGCGCATTAAGACCTTCTGCAATTCCCTTGAAAATCTCTCTTATGCGCTTGTTGCAGTATGTAATTCTGTAACTGCTGTCCATAACGAGAACGCCTTCTCCCAAATCCTGAAGAACACTCTCTCCCGCAGCATTGACAGAATCAAAATAACCGTAATTGAAAAAGGCTTTACTGAGAAGCTCGATACTTAAAAGAACTCCGATTGCGATAATTTCATACCCTCCGGTAATTCCCGTCATTTTAATGATGAAAACAAGCATCGGGCTTATAAATGCAGCTATAAAAAACCAGATTCGTTTTCTCTCAACACCTTTGCTCTTCTTGAGTGCTGAAAAACACATCCACATTATTACTGCGTAAAATACGCACATGTAGACGAAGAAAAGATCGAAACCAAATCCGTAATCAAGACCAAGTCTCGGGAAAGGACCTGAATAGTCAATATACATTTCGTTATAAAAAAAGTGATTGTTCTTCGAGGTACATACAAGCGTAATTATCGATATTGAAAGACCACCGGCAAGAGTATATACCCACCGCTTTAAATGTTTCCTGCAGAAGATGTCAACAAACCATAAGAATGCAACAAACAGGAGACATTCGCCAAAATACTGGACACATACTCCGGCGAACATAAAGTCAATATTCGTTCCGCATATCTCCATAAGAAATCCGAACATATATGTAACGCCGCAGGCGCTCATGAGTGTAGCGGGGATTACAGGCTTACAGAGCTTTGAAAGCGCAAAGCGTATGGTACATATAATTCCAAGGAAAAGACAGAGAATGTGAACAGCAATATACGCCGTCTGAACACGTCCGTTAATCAGGCAGTCAATGCACCAAAGTACAAAGAAATGCGCCGGATAATAAACGAAGAAGAAATACCTGTTTCCGAGAGGGTACTTGCCGCGCTCACCGTTATAAAGCCTTATCAGCGGCAATGCCAGTACAAATCCGAAGAAATACAGATACTCATACCATTCCCACTCATAGTGTGAAAAATGGTAAACATTGTTTAGGAGAATGAGCGGAATAAGTACCGCTTCCAGAAGAATAACAAGTCCGCAAAAGTAATAGCTGAGCTTTTTAAAATCTTTTACATAATGGAAAAGAAGTACAAGAAGAATCGGGAAAACAGGCCATCCTCCGATAACAGCGGAAACACCGACAATGAGAACAAGAAGGATTGCCTTTACAGGCTTTTTAAGTTTTGGACTGTCAACTGCCGTCAGTGCAAGAAGCGCAAGAAGAAGGTCAAAAATAAAATTCTGTCTGTAGCCGTATTCCTCTCCGAAAAAGAGATAAAAAGGAACAACTGCCAAAACGGAATATGTAAGCATTCTTAAGATGTACCCCTTAAGATTTTTAGTCTTTTCGTAGCCTACAGCAACAAAAAAACACATTATCGGTATGGTAAGCCTGCCGATAACATGCATAATCTGCCCAAGAGGTGAAAACATATCAACAAATCCCCATGCTATATGATCTATGGACATGGCGATAATTGCGATCACTTTAAGTTGGATTGAGGATAAGCCTTTTTTCATTCAAATACTCCGAAGTATATATATGTTAAATAATACCTCATTTTTCGCACAGTAACAATTAACTAAAAATAAATCAGCATTTTCCTGCATTTGCCCTAAAATCGTCACTTCTTCGCATTCGCTTAAGAATACAATCAATAAAAACAGAGGCATTGTTTAAAGAAAACAACGTCCCTGTTATTGTTAATGCTCACCGTGCATTCCCGCGCAAAGCGAAAGTTTTAATTTACTTTAAATATCTCTCTTCGAAATCAGCAGCAGGAATAGGCTTTTCGTAAAGGAAGCCCTGTCCCTGTTCACAGCCGTACTGTAAGAGTCTGTCTTTCTGCTCTTCTGTTTCAACGCCTTCTGCTATAACCTGAATGTTCATGCTGAACGCAAGGTTAATCACGCCTTTAATCATACCGGCTTCCTCTTCACCCTTGCTGAAATCTGAAACAAGCCCCTTGTCGAGCTTCAAAATATCGGGTTTTACTCTGCTGATAAGGCCAAGAGAAGAATTTCCTGTACCGAAATCATCTATTGTTGTTTTAATACCGCGAAGACGAAGTTCCTTGAAGAGATCCTCCATAGCTACGATTTCTTCGTATTCGTACGTCTCGGTAAACTCAAAAACAATAGCTGAAGGGTCGGTTCTGTACTTGCCGAGTACCATAAGAATTTCATTCAGAAAATCACGGTTCTTAAGGTTTTTACGAGACATATTGATGGAAATGTTAGGAACATCTCTTCCTTCTTTTTTCCATTTGGAAATAAGTGCACATGTACTTTTAAGGATTTCAAAATCAAGTTTTGTAATGCGTCCGTCACGCTCCAGAGCAGGAATAAACTCATTCGGAGGAATGAGCTTGCCCTCATGCATCCAGCGTGCAAGTGCTTCCGCACCGCAAATGCGACCGGTCTTCATGTCAATCTTCGGCTGGAAGTAAGGAACAAACTCGCCTGCTTCGATACTGCTTTCAAAAAGCATTGAAGCCTTCTGGTCACGCATCATCTGCATTGCTATATCGTTTGTAAAGAACAGATATCTCTTCTTTGTTTCTTTTGCAATCTGAAGAGCATTTGCAATAGCCATCATAACGTCCGATGAAGAATGGACATTTTCGTCAATGTCGTAGCAGCCTGCTGTTGTAGATATTTCAACCTGCTTTTTTCCTCTTTCAAGTTCAACGAAAAGAGTAACATTATCAATAAGCTTAAGGAACTTCTCGCTCTTTTCACGGAGAATCAAAGCGACGAAGTTATCTCCGCCAATGCGGGCTATTGTTTCATTACCATCACAGAAGCCTGCTATAGTACGTGCATAAATCTTAATGACTTTATCTCCGCTTTTCTGTCCGACAGAATCGTTAATTGTCTTAAACTCATAAAGATTAAAGTAAAATGCTGTGTACTTGGAAATTTCATTTGCAGCGATAAGCTTGTCTATCTGCTCATAGAAGCCGTAAATATTCGGGAGTCTTGTAAGAATATCCATATTTGCCATCTGTTTCAAAGCTCTTGAAAGTCTGAAACGACCGGCATATGAGAAAATTATTTTTCCGACAATGCTAAGGTTTACCTTTTCCGATTCGGTAAACTCATGTTCCTTGAACGGATAAAATATAATGTCGGCACTTCCTCCGCCATAAATGTCGCAATGAACGCGGTGCGACTTTTCCTCATCCGTTTCAGTGCATTCTCTGTTAAAAAAGACATAGTTGTTCATCAACTCATGTCCGAGAATGGAATCCTTGTCATCGAGGACAACGCGAAGACGTCCGATAAAAAGTGAATCCGAAATAGTCCATACAGCATTTGTAATATCACGGAAAAATTCTTCGTTTGATGTACGCATAGGAACAAGAGCTTCTACAAAAGCTCCCAATTCCTTCAATGACATTTTAAAATCATCGGTTGTATTCTCTGTAAAAATCCGAGTGTTCATAGGCATTCCTTAACGGTTTAACGTATTACCTTGATAAATTTTTCGCTAATTATATCAGTTTTGTTACAATTGTGCAACTATTAATGTTTTAATCTTACATAAATGTATGATTTGCCATATAGTGATTAATTTATTTTGTGCTATACTATTGAGCTATGAATAGGCTGGATTCAAAGCAGAATAACCGTTTTAATACGCTGTGTTTCTTCACGGTTTTATTTTTGACAATTCTTTTTGCGGGTTGTACAAAAAAGAATCCGTCCTCAGTAATCACTCCGTCTCCATCAGTTTCTGTTGAAGATGACCTTTCCCCATCACCTGCAGGGCAGTCAGTAACTCCCGGTCCTACCATAATTCCTTCAGAAACATCTGCTCCTGAGTCTCCAGCAGTCGCTCCGACTTCTCCTATTGTCGAGCAGGTGAATACACCTGAATATGCGCCCTCAGCTACTCCCACTCCCGTTCCGGCAAATGAAAACGTCTATGAAATCCACATAACTACCGAAAACAATGCTCCGATTGAGTCAAAAACAGAGTATATAAATGCTTCAATGGAGATTGATGGTGAATCATACAGCTTAAGAATTAAGGGGCGCGGCAATTCTTCCTGGACAACCTTCCCCAAAAAATCTTACCGCATAAAGCTTGATAATAAGGCTTCTCTTCTTGGAATGAGCAAGGACAAGGATTTTGTCTTTTCAAGCAACTACGTTGATCCTTCGCTTATAAGGAACGCCGTTACATACGACATGGCAAAGGTCATGACAAATCTTTCCTGGAATCCGGACTACCGTTTCTGCGAGCTGTACATAAACGATGAATACCTCGGAATTTACGTTTTAAGCGAAAAAATAGAGGATTCAAAAGATAAACTCAATCTCGGAGAACCCGAATACAACGAAAAAGGCAAAATCACCGATGGCGGTTTTCTTCTTGAATGGGGCTGGGATTATGACGGTGAAAACATATACGGCAAAGACTACTTCATGTCCACAAGCCGTGACAGCATATACGTAAAAGAGCCCGATGTCGAAGAGACATGGGCTCCCGGTTTCAGATATGCCTATGATTACTATAAAGCTTGTGAAAGCTGCGTGGAAAACGGCGGTGACTACACACAGTACATTGATGTCGATTCCTGGGTTGACTGGTTTATTATAAACGAGCTTACAAACAACACCGAGTGCGCCTTCTATCGCAGTCTTTACATGTACAAGCAAAAAGGCGGAAAGCTTTGTCTTGGTCCTCTCTGGGATTATGACACCGCTTTCGGCAATCACACCATCGACCTTCCGAATTACGACGGATGGGTTTCAGTTGATTCCACATACGTGTATATGCAGAAGCCGGATATGATTTACTACCTCCTGCTCGATGAAAATTTCTGTTCCGAAATCAAAAAAAGATGGGCTGAGGTTAAGGAAGACCTCCTTAACGCCGCCCTAAACTCTATTAATAAAAGAAGTGCTCAGCTTAGCGAATATATTGACAAAAACTTCGAAAGATGGCCAAAGGTACTCTCAGGCTCCCGCATTGGCTCCGGCAGGAGTACTACGTACGGCTTTACAACATACGAAGAGCATATTGACTATATGCGCAGTTTCATACAAAGCCGCTATGACTGGATGGACTCGAAGCTCACTTCGGACGAACCTCTTACAACGCCAAAGCCGTCACCGACTCCCGAACCTGCTGCCGAGCCCTCTCCCGAGCCTGTTGCTGAGCCATCTCCCGAGCCCGGTTTCGGAGAATAATTACTTTTTCTTCTGTGACTTACGGTATTCCTCAATTTCAGCAATGCCTTTGGTATAATCTCTTTCAAAGAGTTCATTACAAATTTTTTCAAGAAGTTCATTCATGTCTGCTTTTTCAAGTATGAAGTCCTGAATGAACTTTTTGCTTTTATCGGAGTACTTGTATTTGGTGTAATAAGCAAGTATGTGATTTAATTCCGGTCTCCATAAGAACTTGATGTCACGTTTTACAAACATTCTGAGGCTTCTTGCTGCTTTCGGATTCATCTGTGCATGCCTTAAATAAAAGAGGTCAGCCTTACCATTAACTTCTTCAACGGTAATAATGCCCCACCATTCAGGCACATGTTCACAAATGTGTTCCGCATGCTTGCTTCCAACGCATACGATGTTGTATTCAAAATAAAGGTTATAATACTTAACCTGCGTTTCAAGGCGCTCATAAGTATCGGCATCGCTTTTTATTTCAATGCCGTACAATGCGTTCCCTGTAACCATAAGCACATCCGCTCTGGCCTTGCCCATGGTCTTCTCTTCTATTATTCTCACCTTGCCGAAATTATCATCCAAAAAATCGAACAAGGGTTCTCTTATATCTTTGTCATGCAGCATATAAAAAACTCCCCATGAAGGATGATATCACTTCATGGGGCATAAGTAAACCGAAACTGATTAGAGAAGGAAATCCTCTCTGTACTGAACCTTGAAGGCTTCTGCAATAACGCGGAGCTGGTCATTTGTGATTGTATTGATGCGGGGCATTCCTGTTGATGCTGCAAGCATATAGAGTTTGGCTGCCTTTTCAACGGTTTCAATGAGACCGAAAGCTTCATCAATGTCTTTTCCCGTGCCGTAGATGCCGTGAAGTCCCCAGACTACAAGCCTGTATTTTTCCATCTTCTTTGCTGTAGCTTCGCCGATTTCGTTATTGCCGCAAAGCATCCAGGGAAGAACACCGATGCCGTCAGGGAAAACAACCATGCACTCTGTACACATCTGCCAAAGAGAATGTGTAAGCTTTGCATCACTTAACTCATGAACAAAGTTCATTGCAAGAGTATATGTCGGATGGCAGTGCATAACAACTCTGTGTGCCGGATCCTGCTTAAGACGTGCAATGTGGCTCATCATGTGTGCAGGGAACTCGGAAGTGAACTTTCCACCGTCCTTATAGCCCCAAAGGAGTTCAGCCGTTGTACCGTCTTCTGCAATACGAACGATACCGAGGTTTGTCTCGGGATCCTTTGTAACATTTTTAAAGTACTTTCCTGTACCTGTAACGATGAAAATGCGTCCCTTGAGGAAAGATGCATCAAAGCCTGTAGGAATGGTACGGATAACCTTTGTAAGATCAAGATACTCCGCAACCTCCTTCTCATCAAGGAGAACAGAAATATTGCCACCGTTTCTCTCATCCCATCCCTGATTGTACATGTTAAGGGTAATGTCCTTCATTTCCTCCACAAAGGGAGCGTTCAGAATGTTCTTCATTTTCTCTCCTTAAGTACTGTATCCTCGTACTTTTTAATTTCTGAATAGTAGTCTGCTGTAATGCCGCAGCGGCTTAAATACTCATTCCATACATCTCCGAAGGGCATTGTCTTAAGCTCCTCCTGACGTACCATAAGCTGTGTGAAATCTCCCTCTTCTTGAAGTTTCTTAAGTGAAGCGGGCTCAAGAAGTGCATAAAGAAGTGCCTTCTGCACAGAGCGTAAGCCTGTTACCCACGCAGAAATACGATTGATTGATGCATCAAAGTAGTCTGTAGCGATGAATACTCTTTCAAGGGCATCTGCTCGAACGATTTCTTTCATCATCTCACGTGTCTCATCATCGAAAAGAACTACATGGTCGGAATCCCAACGCATAGGTCTTGTAACATGAAGAGCAATGCGGTCGTTGAAAAGAAGCTGTGAAGAAATCTTATCGGAAACCATCTCTGTAGGATGATAATGACCGTTATCCATAAGAGGTGTGATGTGGCGTGAATTTACGTAGTTCATGCAGAATTCCGCAGAGCCGACAGTATACGCTTCAAGTCCTATACCGAACACCTTTGACTCAAGCGTAACGAACACCTTTGACTTGTCGTAAGGTACGGAAAGAATTTCATCAAGCGCTTCCGCAAAACGCTTTCTTGGCGCAAGTCTGTCTGCCGGCCAGTCCTTAAAACCATCGGGAATCCAGATGTTCATAACGCAGGGAACACCTGTTTCCTTTGCGAAATATTCGGAAATTTCTATGCAGCGCTTGCCGTGCTCAATCCAGAACTTTCTTACGTTCTCATCGGGTGAGGAAAGTGTGAGACCATCCTTTACCATTGGATGTGAGAAATATGTAGGATTGAAATCGATGCCATAGCCGTTTTTCTTTGCATAATCAACCCATGCTGAGAAATGCTCGGGCTTAATCTTATCTCTGTCAGCGAATTCTCCATCCTTAAAGATGGCATAGCTTGCATGAAGATTAAGCTTTTTCTTTCCGGGTGTAAGCTTTGCGGCAAGACTGAAGTCTGCCATAAGCTCTTCCGGAGTTCTTGCCTTTCCGGGATAATTTCCTGTCGTCTGGATGCCGCCTGAAAGAGCTTCCTTGGAATCAAATCCGACAACGTCATCACCCTGCCAGCAATGTACGGAAACCGTAACATTCTTAAGGCGCTCTATTGCTTTTTCGGTATCAACGCCAAGCTTTGCATAAGCTTCTTTTGCATCATTATACATATGCTGCCTCCTGTAAAAGTATATTTCCGAGAGCAGTTGCTTCGGAAGAACCGAGAATAACCTTTTTTCCGGTTATTTTCTCTGTAAGTTCGTTAAGATATGTATTGTTTGAGCCTCCGCCTATTATGCAGATGGAGTCATAATGTCTGCCCGTAACCGATTCAAGCTCTCTTGCAACACCGTCATAGCAATGTGCAAGGCTGTTATATATTGCGTATGCATACTGCCCTGCAGATGTCGGGACAGGCCATCTTTTATCAAAGCAATCTTTTGCGATTACTGCCATAACAGACTGCGGGGCAAGGTATCTTTCCGCATTGACATCAAGACGGTAGTCAAAACCTTCTTCCTCCTTGGCCATTTTTGCAAGGTCCGCAAAGGAGTACTGGTCATTAAGTTCTTTTTTCAGGCACTGAACAAGCCAGAGACCCATAATATTCTTTAAGAATCTGATTGTACCGATGCCGCCTTCGTTGGAGAAATTCGCAGCAAGTGCCTTTTCGTCGGTAATCGGGGATTTAAGCTCCACTCCCATAAGGCTCCATGTGCCGCTGGAAATGAATATTGAATTCTCATGGGAAGTTTCTATGAGAGAGGCAACCGCAGAGCCGGTGTCATGTGTTGCGGGCAGAATTACGTCCGCATTGAAGCCGACCTGATCAACAATCTCCTTTCGAAGTTCGCCAAGAGTAACCGGTGCAATAATGGGCTCCTCTTCAAAAAACTTTTCAGGATAACCGAGTTTATCAATAAGTTCCTTGTCCCATTTACCTGTAGACGCATTTATCATTCCTGTTGTGGAGCAGTTTGTATATTCGTGTCTCTTCACACCGGAGAGATAAAACGCAAGGTACTCGGGAAGCATAAGAAAATCGTTTGCCGCATCAAGCCTGCCGCTAACCTTATCGGCGTAGAACTGGTATACGGTATTGAACGGCTCGAACTGGATGCCTGTGTGTCTGTAAAGCTCTTCAAAGGGCACAATTTCATGAACGGAATGCGTTGCTTTGCTGCCTCTTTCGTCACGATAACAGTAAACAGGCTTTATAGGCTCATTTTTCTCATCAAGAAGGACATAATCAACGCCCCATGTATCAATACCGATGGAGTCGGGAACAATTCCTGCGCGTTTGCACTCCGCAAGGCCTTTCACAACCTCTTTGCAAAGTCTGTCAATATCCCACACAAGAGCCTTGTCCTCTTTTACTGCACCGTTTTCGAAGCGGTAAATTTCCTTCATGCTCATTTTTCCGGCTTCTCTTCTGGCAACAATGTGCCTGCCCGATGAAGCTCCTATATCGATTGCAAGATGAATCATACAATTCTCCTCCTTACACCTATAACTGTACTATAACTGAGTCATAAGGTGCAAGTGTAAACTCTCTGTTTCCTGCATCTGTTTTAATAGTTGTTTTCTGCTCTTCTCCTGAGTTGTTGATTACAACAAGAGTCTTTGTATCAGGATAGAAAGCACACTCGGTAAAAAGATTGTCGGTAATGTACTTTCCGGATTCCTGTCCTGCGCATGCAAGAAGTATGTTCAAAAGCATTCGGTTGTTCTCAGGACAGGTTGTAAAGGAGGAAAGGTAAAAACCCTGTCCTGAGCCGAATTTGCAGTTGGTAAACGTAGGTGCGCCCTCAGACTCGCTGAGTACGACCGCTCTACCATCAGTAAGATGACATTTTGATTTCGGAAGAACATATGCCTTTTCGGGCATAAGCTTTCCTGCGGCGACTTTGTCTGTATCAAAGCTCCACTTTCCGTGGCAAACTCTGTCAATTGTGTCCTCATCAACGCCAAGAACGTGCGAAAGCTTAAATACATTACCTCCCTCGTTTGTTGCAGAAGGCTCATTAACACCGATAAATGTGCCGCCGTTGTAAACCCACTCTGTAAGTGCGGATACCATATCGATATCATTCCAGGCATCTCCGCCGCTCCATGCGCTTCCCATGGCACCTGCATTGATTACTACATCGAAGTCCTTCAAGGCACCCTTTTTAACGTCGTCAAAGCTTATGAACGATACATCAACGGGAAGACCTGAAAGAGCCTCATTTACATGAATGAGGTCATGCATATAAGTCTCATGGAAATGTCCTGATAGTGTCCATGAACGTAAACTGCCCCAATAATGAAGAACAGCAACCTTAGCGTTAATTGCATAGGGCTTTCCGGACTCATGAAGCTGTTTAAGTTTTCTAAACTCGTCGGAGATTTTAGCAATATATTCTACGAAATCAGGGAAGCCCTCCACAAGGTGGAGATAGCCGCCAAGACCTATTCTGTCAATTTTACTTCTTAAAAGAGCACGTCTTACATTAACCCAGTACTGAGCAGCATCCCTGGTCGGGTCGCCGCCTTCGGCAAACGTCGGAAGTCCGCCGAGACCTACAGGGAAAAGGTAAGGGTGAAGACGAATTTCATGCGTGTCTGCCTTTACACCTGAGCAGAGACGAACTTCAAAGCCTGAGAAAACGCACTTAATGATGCCGTCAAAACCGAACTTTTCGAATTCCTTTCTGTAAGGCTCTACGCCTACCCAGCTGTCATCGTAGAAGACGTATGCTCTCTTTCCGTAGGAGTGAACAAGATTTATAAGCTCCGTACCGAAAGCAACAACGTTGCTGTTTACGAAGTCCATCCACGCTCTCTTTCTCCTGTCTGCGGGAACGTGTGTTACATGAAGCCTGCCCTTGTTAATAAAGTCTTCCGCAGTCATTGTATAGCCATATTGTTCTGCAAAAAGATCAAGAGCAAGATCACTCACGGTGAAATCATAGGAAGCCCAGTCTGAGTAAAGATTTCTGCATCTTGTGTCTGCGCCCCAAATCCATACAAAGTTGTAGAACATCGATGTAAAGCGGACAACTGTCGTTGAAGGATGCTCCTTGCACCATGTGTCCATCCAGTCACGAAGATACTCTCTCGTTTCGGGCCAGATAGGATCGATTTGCATAAGATGCTCTTTGTCCCAGTTGTTTGTTGTATGGTTGTACATGGAAATCTCTTCCCATATACGATATGCAAGGAAGCTTACCGTGTATTTATGCCAGGGAGTAATACCTGAAAGTGTTACCGAGCCCGATGCCTTGTCGTAAGTCCATTTTGACTGAGGAACAACACTGTCGGTTGTGCGGTCGTACACCTGCCAGTACTTCATGGCACGATCGGTGTCGTTAACCATAAACTGTCCGTCAAAGAAATTTTCAAGGAGAATAATTGTAAGGCTGTTTTCAGAAGCGACAACAGGCTCTGTGCAGAGGAATGTCTGCTGAAGCTTGTCGAGGTTCTTTTTTGCCCACTCGTTATGCTCTCTGATTATGCAGATTGTGGAATAGATGCCATATCCGGAGTTGGTAATTTCATCCGAAAGCTTCGTTCCGTCACTGTCACGGATTACATCCGCGCCCCACTTCTCTGCAAGCTCCAATGTTAACTTTTCGTAACCGGCTTCACCCGGTAAAGTAAATCCGCCTTTTTGCATATCAGTACCTTTCCTGACTACCGCCATGCGGTAAATCCGTCAACTTTTACGCTTTTTATAATTCGACTGCCACGCACAAATCTGCAGCGCGGCGTCGTGTTATGTGGGCATTCAGGTCATCAGCTTCGGAAACGAGTCCGATAACCGCTGCCGCACAAATAAACTTTAATGCATAATCCTCACAGGAAGGATTGAAAGTACAAGCTTTATCACTCGGGAGAGTTTTACGGCTTGTATATGCTCCCATAAGGAAGCAAAGGAAATCGCCCAGAGTAACAGGCTCCTCAGGCCTGAAATTCCTGTCCTTAACCATACCGCACGGAATGACACCGTTCTGGTACGCACACTGTACCGTGCCTGCATACCACTCATGTCCCACGATGTCATCATAAAGGTCATTAAAGACATTTGTCGGGAAGAACCTTGCGGTCTTTATAACCATATCAAGTGCTTCTGCACGAAGCAGTAAATCCTTCGGGCGTTCAAGCTTATCAAAAAGCTTTTCGGCACCCGCATTATCCTTTGTTCTGAACTTTTCAGGTATTTCCGGGACAACAGGAATAACATCCGTATCCCACGCACCTGTATTTATCGTAATAAGCTCTGAAAGCCTTGCATACGGGTTATTTACAGAAGCCTTTTTAAAATCCTTTATTGCCCTTGCTATAAAACGTGCCATTTTGTAGGCACCGTAATCGTTTGTATGAGTATAATCCTTAGGGAAGTAATAGCGTTTGGAGCTTTCCATACCGACTTTCAGGATTTCATCCATGCTGAACTTATGAAGATCGATAACAGGCACGTTCTTGTCCTGTCCGAGCTTAATGCAGCTCTCGGCATATTCCTTCAAAAGATCGTTGTAACCCGAGCCGTCAGCCTTCCATGTATTTCTCGCAAGAGGCGTTATGATGATTGGATTTGCTCCAACCTTGCGTGCTTCGTCGATATACTCGGAAAGTCTTTGATAATAGCCTTCATAAGCCTTGAGATAAGCAAGCTTCTGATCGTTATGGGCAAACTGGAAGCAAATATAGTCGCCCGGCTTAATCATTGCCTGTATGATGGAATAATGACCTTCACTTCTGAAGCTTTCGGTAGTAAGACCGGAATGAGCATGGTTTGAAACTGCAATTTCCCCCGTAAAATGTAACGGAAGCATCTGTCCCCAACCCGAATAGCTTGTGCCCGGTGCATACGGAACGTCTGCCGACTGATCGGTAACCGTTGAGTCACCGCAAATGTAAAATGTAGGACACGAAACCGGAGTAATCTCAATTTCCGAAAGAATGACATTTTCTCCAAGAACACTTATGTCAATGCTTCTTCGCTCATGTACATTTGTAAAGCCACGCGGTATGACATAGCAGACATTTGCAATAAAGGAAACTTCTGCGATTTTGTCGACAACACCCTTGTAAACCAAACGTCTTGTCCCCGTAAAAACGAGCACCTCTCCGGAGCCTGACAGTTTCACGGAAACCCTATAGTTTCCGGATCTCTGCACAAGTTTTCTGAAGTAGAGCGGAATAAGCCTTCCTTCCTCTGCAGAAAGTCTCTCACAGACTTCACGGGAGTTCACATAGCATCCGGTGTCATTCTGAAGCACCCTAAGCACCTGCTCGGATCTATAATATGCCGGCAACGTAAAGTTGTTACACATATCGGGAATTGTCAGATTCTCATCGGAATACATATTCTGCTGAGTAACAAAGCCGTATCCTTTTTCTTCGCTGAATAAGGTGTCAGGCCCGACATTAATGCAGTTGTCATTATCTGATTTGCCAAAAACAAACCTTTCAGAATTCATCTCAGCCTCTGCTTTTATAAAGCTCCGTCCTTTGCTATAGTGCCTGAAATAAGTACCCTGTCAAAGAACGCAAGTGCGAGCCCCTGGCCCCATCCCTGCATCCAGTCACGGGAAATGTTTCTGTAACCGTCTCTGTCATTCATAACAGCAGTACCGCCCGAAACATTAAGGACCTTACCGTCTGAAGTTACATTTTCGAGCATGCCCTTGATGGATTTGTTAAGATATTTTGTGTGTAAAGGATTGCCTCTTGAAACCATGGCAGCCGCAATACCTGCAGACGCTGAAATCTCTTCGTAGGAATCCGGATCGTCAAGAATTGTTCTCCAAAGGCCGTTCTCACTCTGAAGAAGCTTAATTGCTGCAAGCTGCTCATTCAAAGAGCCCGCAACATCCATGTATTTAGGGTAAAGGTAGCACTTGGGAAGGATTTCTCCAACCTGCGACATTGTAAAGGCTGCCCATGCATTTGCTCTGCCCCAGTAAAAACCGGACATATGATCACCTGCGATATTGTCGTAGCCGTGGTAGAAAAGACCGGAATCTTTGTCCTGAAGGTAACGAATGTGCCAATAATACTGATTAAGAGCATCCTCAATCATATCCTCATCCTTAAGCTGAACGCCAACACGGAGAAGGAAGAAAGCAGCCATGAAAAGAGTGTCTGCCCAGCACTGCTCCGGGAAATCGTTATTGGCCGAAACCGTATGCTGAAGAACATTGTCTCCGAATCTGAGGGCATCATGACGAATATAGTCGATTTTACTCATAACGATATCCCAGTATTTCTGCTCTCCCGTTGCATTGTAAAGTGTAATGAGACAATGTCCCATTGCACAAGCATTTACTGTCCAAACCTTGGGAAGGCCAAGGCCGATAAGCTCATCTATTCTGTCCTTAAGAAGTGTTAAATACTCAGGATTTTTGGTTGTTTCATACGCATCTGCAATACCGTAGTATGCAACACCACACGGCCAGTCCCATGTGAGATCCATTTTCATGGTACGCTTTACAATTTTGTCAATGACTTCCCTTATTTCACTTTCATTCATTTCAAGTTTCATAACAGACTCCATTTCCGCGCCCCTGCGCATTTTTTCCTATGCTCACATTATCACACAAAGTCTCATTTTTTTCTCACCAACAACCAATATATACATTGCAATTTCGACCATTTATACTATAATAGTTACTATTCAAGAGAAAAACACGCAGAGCCAGTATTCCTATATAATCTGCGCTCCAACGAACAAAATAGCGCTATACATACACGAACCATCCCCGCTGCGAGCCATAACGGATGAATTAATGATGTGCGTCGGGAGCTTGCTTCCGTAAGCACAGAATTAAATCATACGTTAGGCGCCAGCCGTAACCACGCGTGCCCGACACGCGCGGTCAGGCTCGCAGCGCCAGTACCGTAGCGCCATTACCACAGCCTCACGTTCTGTCGCTATTCATTTTTCCCTTGGAGGCTGTTCAAAAAAGATATGAGCAGGCGGAAAAGTCACGAAGTGACGACTGACTGCGAAGCAGGCAGCGCATGCGAATATACTATCCCCCCCCAGAAAGGAGTCCCCTTATGGCAAAACGTAAAGCAGGTGTAGTTGACTACCGCAACTACTATCTTCCATATGATTTCCCCGTGCTTCTCCTTTCCGGAGACCATTGGCGCATATCCAGCAAACGAAGCAGTTCACTGCACTTCCATAATTGTCTTGAAATCGGCGTCTGCCACTCCGACTCCGGTTTTATGGCATTTTCAGGAAGCAGCGAACCAATTCCCTTTAAAGCCGGTGATATCACCTGCATACCCCAGAACATCCCACACACCACATGGTCTTCTCCCGGTACAGAAAGCCATTGGTCATACATCTTCATAAACCCCGACGAATTTATGAGGAGCGTCTTCCCCGGCCTCAACAAACGCACTTACGACCTTTCCATTTCGGCCTTCAAAGACTACCAGTACCTCATAAGTTCCGAAGAACACCCTGAGATCTTCCACCTTGTAACAGCAATAATTAAAGAGCTCGAAGAAAAGAAGCCGCATTTTCACACAAGCGCTTCCGGCCTTCTCGTTTCCCTTATCGTGCAACTTTACCGCATACAAAGTGCAGGCGGTGAACTCCAGACTTCCTCAGACAATCCACCCGAGAACGCCATGGTACTTTCTCCCGTTCTCGACTACATTGAGACAAACTATTCCCAGTTCATTGACATCGACTACCTTGCCGACATATGCCGCCTGAGTCCGACGCACTTCAGAAGGCTCTTCCACTCCATTATGGGGACAAATCCTCTGGACTTTATTAACACAACACGTGTCCAAAAAGCCTGCAATCTTCTTCGAAGTACCGAAGATTCCATTCTGGACATCTCCGAGGCGGTCGGTTTCCATTCCGTTTCAACCTTTAACAGGCACTTTACCGCAATAATGAAAACAACGCCCCGTGACTATCGCGCCGAGACGTTGCAGCTTAAAGAAAATACCGAAAAAATGTCCATACGTGAATTCAAAGGCTGGATGTTTCCGGAAAAGTAAAAAGGAGAGCATTTTGCTCTCCTTTTATTATGCGGAAAACCGCTGTTATTTAACATCAAAAGTAAATGTCTTCTCTATAAGGTTTGCTGCACCCGGATTGTTCATGTCAATGGCATAAAGAGTAACCTCGACATTTGAAATGTCTGTTATGCCATTATCATTCAGGCTTTCCTTCAACCAGTAAGCATAGTCAATTGTTTTGCAGCCCTTATAGATTTCAATCATTGCTATGGCATTTGCAGCAATTCCGTTAACCTTTGTGCTTCTAACAAGGAATTCAACGTCCTTATCTGTCTTGTTCTCAATGAAAAACTTTGCCTCAAATCCAAAATAGGAATCTGTATCTACAGTCTCGAGAACAGCAATCGTGAAGTCACTGCCATCATAAAGAACCGTTGCATCCGAAGGAATTGTATATCCACCGTCATAAAGCTTTCCAAGTCCTGCGGTGTTGAAGGAAATCTTATCGGCAGAGATTGTCTCAATTGTGCCATCAATATCCGTAGTAATGTCCATAACAATGCTTGAAGGATACATTATGCCACGATCGTTGAAAACTGTGCGATCCCACGTTAATTCATCAATAACCCAAATGCCTGCAGGAACTGTCTCGAAGAAACCACTGCCACACATAAAGCCGTCAACAACTGTGTTATCTTCAGATACATCAAGATCAATGCCTGTCTTATTGTAAATATAAACAGGAATGCTGTAGAACAGCTCATCATACTGAGGAGTTCCGGCAATAATTCTCACATACTTATTATCAAGGATAATCTCATCTCCGCCCTCAGGTGCATGGTCGTAGCTGATTTCATCAATGTCAAAATGTATTTCGACTTTTTGTACAAAAGCCGTTTCATAGGTATCGGGATTGTATCCACGGATAGCAAGCTGGAGCTTTGACATCTTGTCAGGAGTATATCCACCAAGATCATACAACTCGAGTTCTGTAAACGTATCCTGATGTTTTGCTAAGGTACTTGTGAAGAGATATCCGCTGGCAACAACATCATTAACAGCAACGTAATCAACCATGTAGGATAAATTCTCGTCGCGCATATTTTCAATGTTAAGGCCAAGGAATGTCTCGCCAAAGGAATCAGAAGTGATTGAACTAAGCGTAATTACAGCATTTGAATCATCCTGAAGTATTGTTTCACCGTTTTTCTTATAGCGGACAACATGTATATCAGGGTCAGCGAAGATGACCTCTTCGGGAGTTGTTGTATTATCAATCAGACTCTCTGAAAAGAGCGTTGCAAGCTCGTTTACGATGTCTGTATATGTTCTTCCGGTGAAGGAAATGGAGTAAACAAGTTCACCTGTTGCCTTATAAATGATGTCAGCCTCACCGGAGATGGATTCTCCGGACATAGAAGAATCAACGCTTGCCATAGCAGCTGCGGAAAGAAGTATTTCTATTGCTGCCATATCGACTGAGTCGGTAAGTGAAACAATAACAAACTTCTGAAAATCATCAGAAACCTCAATGGACTCTATATCTTCGAAACCGGTTTCATTAACGATATTCTCAAGTTCGGACTTAAGCTCTTCTCTGTACTCTGCAATGTAATCATCTCTCTGAACCTTTGTCATGTAGAGATGAATGCCTTGTTCGTCAATCTTATAGCTGTCCCAGCCTCTTTCCTTAACAAGTGTCTGAAGGTCCTCATCTGTAGGCGCAGGCTCTGTATCGTAAAGCTGGAAGAACAGTTCAACAATAGCATTGTCATCGATAACAGGTGTAGGTGTAGGGGTTGCGGTAGCTTCAGGAACTTTTGTGGCTTCAGGTGCTTCCGTTACTTCAGGAGCCTTTGTAGCTTCCGGAGCTGTTGTTGCCTCGGGAGCTTTAGTAGCCTCGGGAGCTATTGTTACTTCAGGTGCCTTTGTAGGCTCTGCAGTAGGTGTTACGTCTTCGGTTTTGCCTGTATTATCCGATGTTCCCGGCTGATTGGATGCAGCTTCGGTCGGTGTTACATCAGGAGTAATAACCGCATTAGAGCTTCCGCAGCCAACAGCTGTAAGCATACTGATAAGCAGAACATATACTACATATTTTCTGATTTTCTTCATTACTTTTCCCCTTTATCAAGTTAATAGATAAATGCAATGAAAGGATTAAACCACGAAAATGTGAAAAAATCAAGTTTTCTAAAATACGTGCAAGTTTTAATCAAGATGGAAAACATTCTGAAGGTCGATTGCAACAGGACTGTTATCGGGATTCGTCTCCATAATGTCAGCCATGAAATCCCACCATTTGCGGTTGATGGCTGTATCTGCGCCCTTAGCCCAGAGTTCTTCGTTTTCGATTTCAATATAGCCGAAAAGAGTAAGTGTTTCTTTATCGAGGAAGATTGTGTAATTCTTTCCGCCGTGTTCATGAATCATATCCTTCATCTCGGGCCAGAGAAGATTATGTCTTCTCTCGTACTCTGCTTCCTGTCCGGGGAATAATTTCATCTTAAATCCTTTAATCATATTTGCCTCCTTTAATCTTACACGGATAGTCCGTTTAAGCTTTTCTGAAATTGTTGTTTGTGCCTTCCTCGGGAATCATTGTCTTAACCTCTGACAGCGTTTTCGGAAGTGCATCCTTTATGAAATCCAACGCAATAATGATATTAAGACAGAACTGCGCTGTATAGTTAGTACTTATCCATGGAATTTCCTTAAGCTCGGTAAGATTTGCTTTATTCTCAAGGCTCTTTGCCTCAAAGCCGCTTTCGTCATTCAGGTCAAGAAGCGCTGAGAACATTGTTTTCCAAACCTTTTTCTTAAGTTCATCATCGGAATTTCTCATTGCTGCAAACGCTCCGAGTCCTCCCGCAAACATCGGGAATGTAAACTGTCTCTTACCGATAATGCCCTTTGTTGCCTCAAATCTTTCTTCATTTGACATGAAATAAACCGAACCGAGCTCCGCAAGCATATTCTTCCAGTCCTCGCTTTCCATAAGCTCAGCCATTTCCATCCATATTGTCGGACCGCCCATGCAAATCTGAAGATGTGTGCCGCCTGTTGTACGTTCGCCAATATAACGAAGATGAAGAGTCTCGGGATCGAATTCAAAATCCGGACCCGATACAAGTCTTAACGGAGCATTTTTAATGTCCTCGGTGCCAATGAGAATCTTATCAAGATAAGCCTTGTCATTTGTTCGTTCCCATCTCGTCATCCAGTTGGAACAAAGTGATGACCAGTCAGGACCTGAGCGCGCATGGCTTGGATAAACCATTTCTGCCTTGTCATAGAAATCCCCGAGAGGATCCCTGTTCATAAACGTTGCTTCATTGTCCTTCAGCTCATCAAAAATATCTTCAAGTCGCTTGTCACCTGTCAGATAGTAGTAAACTCTGTGGTGATGTGCCATTGCGATACGCGCTTCCTTGCAAGGGCAACCCCAGTGGCGGACATTATGTCTTGAGCCCATACCTTTGTATTTGCCGATGTGATAAACATCAACTTCCGAAGTGTGTCTTGTAAGCTTTTCGGCAAGTCTGAAAACGTCCTCTCTTCCGGTTCGTATAAAGTAGAACCAGAGCCAGAGTGTCGGAACAAGCTCGGTATTGTCCCACGCATAACCGCCGACATCATACTTCCAGACATGTCTGGAAACATCATAAGAATGCATGAAGTCACCATAATTGAACATTCCGTACCAGTTACGCTGTGAAACCTCGTTATTGTAGAACTCAAATGCTTTTTCAAGCTGGCTTTCAAGCCATTTTTCAACTTCACTGTTTTCGGTCTTAAGTGACCAGTTGCCGAATGCATGAAGCTCATGATATTCTTCGGGTGAAGCCACATATACAGGCGGATTGTCGCAGTCTCCGGCAAATGTCAGAAGATACTCGTCCGAAGGAACCTGCTCCTCACAGAAAGCAACTGTAAATTCGTTTGTACATGCTATGCCATAAGGGTCTGCGCCTTTGTAATCATAGCCTTCGTAGCATACCGAGTTGTAGCCTCTGTCTGTATAATGTCTGAAATCCATCGCCTCGGCATCGGGAGACCAGAGCCACACATGCACTTTGGCACATTCTCCGGAAAGGCCTGTTATTCTATATCCCGAAGGATATTTCTCCCAGAAATCCGTCATTCCGAGAAGCATCGATCCGTTCTCACTACCAACTGCCAGCCCGCCCTTTGCGCGGTTTCCGTGAAGTGCATCAATATAGCAGAATTCGTTGCCGGACAGTTTTTTACGAATCATAAAATGATTGACACTGTCCTGGCATATGCTGTATTCGTCCCAGTAAGGCATGGCAGCAAGCATTCCGTTAATGTCCTCAAGGTCCTGCCCTTCGGGATTAAGCATTTCTCCGGCCATCTGTTTATTGTCCATACCTGCGGGAACACGAGGGTGCCAGCTCTGCATTGTAATAACGGACTCATGGAAAACACCGTTATCTCCCGTAAACTTAATGTGTCTGTTGTAAAGAGCACCATCAAGCGGACGTTCAAAAGCAACTCCGATTCCCTTAAGGAAGTCCTTGTTTTCATCACCGTCGTATACGAAGGTATGCGTAAATTTGAGTTCGGAGGACTCGTAATCAATATGCATACGAATTATGAATGCAAGTCTTCCAAGGCCTTTTTTATCAACATGCGTTCCGTTAAAACGTATGATTGTCCTGAATTTGCCGTCCTCTTCAATCTCTGTCTCACTGATGAAGCCTTTATAGTTATGCTTTACAACAGCTTCCTCACCATCAACGGTAATCGGCTCCTGTAAAATAAGCTCAGGTGAGGCATTTGCACAAAGAATTTTCCCGTTCCTAACAACACTCTCGAACAGATGGTTTCCTGTCTTTAAAACAGTAATCTCAAAAAAACCGTTGTTAATTACTATTTTGTCGGCATCCTCTGTTTTACATATTCCGGGAACATCCGCGAATGAATCTTTTTCACAGGGTGAAATTTCAAACGCATTCCCCAGTTTTTCAGCATCCGCACTGTGAGCGGACCATTTAACACTGCCATCCGGCCAATACGCCGTAACACGTGACTGGCACGGCACATGACTGCCGTTTTCGGTAGTGATAAGATAATCGGAAGAAGGACTTACTTTGCCTTTTTCCCACATGCTTCCGAAGGTTGTATACCCACGGTTGCCTTTAAGTTTATGAAGTCTCATATTATGCCTCAGCTCTCAATTTCTTTATGGCTGCTTCTTGCTCTTGCTGTCCAGAAGCGGTTATTGTCTTTTCTGTACGGGATATCTTCCTTGAAGAGCACCTGCAATCCGCTTATCTGCAGACATTCGGGTTCTTCAACGGTTTTCTTGTACCAGCCAAACTCGTTTTCGTCCCAACGTGTCGATGTACCTTGTGCATATACACTGTCAACCTCCAGAATCACTCTGTCGGTTTTAACCTCAAACGAGTCGGTTTTCTGCATATCATATGCATATTTAAATGTTCCCGAACATATTTCTGTTCTTTTACCGTCATTATCTACAGAATAAATTTTGTAGTCCTTTATGCTTCCGAGGAAATCTCTGTCTCCCTGTGGAGGAAGATAACATAATCCGGAAACCGTTACCGCATCGTTAAGCTTTATGTCCAAATAAAGCGGGAATGCAACATTCTCAAGAAGAACAGCATTGTTGGGATTGATGTCTGTTTCTTCTCTTATGCTATAAATCTTTTCACCGTTTGAGGAAGGCGCATGAACATCAATGGTGCTCATTATGTCATTTCCCTTATTAAGCGGCATAAAGTGCTTTGTTATTTCTTCGACATCAATTGTCTGTTCAGGGTTAAAGTTATCGGAGCAAGCATACTTCATAAGTGACTGTCTTAATGAATACGCAGCAGGCCTTTCTTCAAAGCTGCCGGACAAATCTGCCGTAGCCATTAAGAGCTTTCCGTTAAGAACATTTGCTTCGAAAATAAGTGACATCGGGAAGCTTCTGTTCCATTCATCGATGCCCCTGACGATATTTTCATATTTTGCGTCAAGTTTAAACATACGGCATCTTCCGAGAATATCTTCCCACTGCCAGCCGCCGGTATGCTCTGTCGGGAATCCCCCAAGCGCAGGATGCTTTTCGTTTACGGAAAGGCCTAGTGCACGTACCCATGTCGGTCCCATCTGGTTGTTCCAGAAGGAATTCTTCATGTTGTATGCCGGACAGTCAAAATCAAGCTCGGAAAGATATGGTGTAAAAAGAACCTTCTTTCCATCCGTCAAAGCCTTTAATGCTTCTTCGAGATTGCATGTATAAACAAAATTCGATGTTTCCCCAACAGCAACTTCTTCGGATTTTGCAAATACAGTAATATCCCAATGGTTTTTAGAAACAATATCGCCATTATTAACTAATTCGACAGCCAGTGTGCAATCCGAATCAGACTTAATGGGGTTTAATTCAATTTTCAAAGAACCGATTTCGGTATTTTCACCGGCTTTCACGAACGAATCATTTATCACGCCACGGTCAATAATTTTTCCATTCTTTTTATCAAAGAATTTCCAAATAAGAGAGGCATTTTCCATGTCCTCGTCTCCGAAATGACATATAGCAATAGGTGTTACAACCGTTTCATCGTTCTTGTAAACGTAGGATTTAAGCCGCGTGAGGACGATTGTGTCTGAACATATTTCCTTAAATTCGGAAGGCTTCGAATAACCCTTGTTATCCCAGAAGGCATCAAGGATTCCTACAAATGCTCCGCCTTGTCCAAGGTAATCATGAAGGTCGAGATACTCGTAACCATACAAATGCTCGGTTCTGTAATTTGCCTCCATGTCCTCTTTTAGCATTCTGAGCTGGTTTTTACCGGAGCAGGAAATGAAGTCCTTGTTATATTCCAAAAGACCATTTGCTTCAGCAAGCTTTTTAAAAATGTCATAATGGCTCGATGTCATATAACCGCTGAATTTCTTTGTTATCTCAAAGTCCGGATATGAACACCACTGCCCCATTTCGTGGCATATTGCCGGAAGGCGTGACCCTTCAAGGGAACAATTATAGTCGCCGCCGCGCCATCCCTTATCGTTTCGTATTGCCCCACCCGGATAAGGTCCGTAATTGGAACGGTGGAAGTAGAGGAAGTCGGTTCCCGTAGTTTTACTTGGCTCAGTGTCATAGAACCAGCCTGACTCGGCAGTGTAGATACGGCGCCCTTCATAACCGAGCTTTTTATCGGTTTCTCTTGCGAGGCTTACCCAGTCACGAAGCACCTTGTACCAGTCTCCGCCCGGTTCATTACCCGATGAAAACATAACAAAAGAAGGATGATGACCAAATGCAGCAAGAATTCTTTCTGTTTCGGTTTTTAAAACATCAAGCATTGGAATGTCTTCATGGAAGTCATTCCACATGCCGCACTCAACAAGGATGTAAACGCCCGCATCATCCGCTGCGGCAAACGCAATCTCGGGAGGGCAGTAGGAATGGCATCTTATAAAATTGAAGCCCCATTCCTTAACTGTAAGCATAAGGCGGTCCCACCAGCTTCTGTCCTGCTCTGGCATACCTGTATGAGGATAATCACCACCGAAATGCGTGCCTCTGAAGTACTTTGCTTTACCGTCTATGAAAAACTTACCGTCCTTTACTTCAACGGAGCGGGGATTGCTCTTTGCGTACTCACGCTTTGCATTCTCGCGTGCAAGCACCTCATTCTTCGTAAGAAGACATATTTCTCCGCCAATTCCGTTCCATGTTGCACCAAGAGCATCCGAAACACCATGTCCATCCGGTCTGTAAGGATACTGAAGGGAATTGTCAACGCATATCTTAAGCCTGTGGGTTCCCGCAGGAACATATCCCAAATCAAACTCAAAGGGTGCAAAAAGAGAAACAAGCTCGCCTTTGAAAGCATCATCGAGGAATACCGAAACCTTCCATCTTGTAAGTTCAAGATTAAGCACAAGCTCAGAGCTTTCCGTAACGGTAAACTCCTTTTCATATTCTGCTTCTCCTGAATATACGAGGCAGGGCTGTGCCAAAAAAGGCACTTTTGTACCATCCTCCTGAGCATATTTATACTCTTCCCTATCGTACCAGAAGGGATTATGAAGTCCGCTCATGAATTCTGTTTCTTTTGTAATGATTTCACCGTACCCTTGTGTTTGAAGAATGCCGGGTAAAGTAATTGTTCCTTCGCTCTTCGTATATTGTTTTGTTCCGTTCAGCTTTACGTGCCATTCGCCCGAAAGGTTTAACATTTTGTTATCTCCTGCCGTTCTTATTTGCCTTATACATTTCGTTTACTTCGTCGATTATTTTCTGTCCGCCAAGTGAAAGCCACTGATCGTTCACTTTAAGAAGTTCGTCCTTAGTTATTTCACCGCAAATATACTCTGTTCTTGCATTATCAATCAGCTCCTGCAATGATGAACCGACGTCTGCATACGTTGGGGAATTAACAAGATATGTGGATGCGGGGTTTACAACAGCTGCCTCCATTGCAAGTGCATAAGCCTCGTTCTGGGCATCAAGCCTCTCTGTACTCTTTACGTGAGGCTCGGTAACATGCTCTGTAGAAGGAAGATATGTAAGGAGCTGATTCAGACCTGCATAGTTATTCGAAAGTAAAGTGTCTCCTTCATCAAGTCGGACAATGTAGCCATCCTCAACCTTATAGTTTATTCCTTCAAGACCATATTGTGTAAGAATGAGCATCTCATCGTCACAAAGTCTGTCAAGCATTGTAAGTGCTGCTTCCACCTTCTCCGGTGTATCACATGTTTCAGCGGAAAGAACAAAGAATCCGTTGTAGCCTGAGGTAGCCAATGTCCTTCCATTTACAGCTCCGTAAAGGGTCATGGCAGCAGGCTGTGACGGGTCTACTACAGAAGGTGTGAATGTGCTCTCGGCATTAAAGTAATCCCATATACGACGTCCCGAATCGAGAACATCGATAAATACTCCGTTCTCACCAAACTTACATCCGTTCGACCACGTGTCTGTCGGTCTGGCAGCCCAGTCTGCAGGCATAAGTCCGTCATCGTAAAGCTTTTTAATGTAATCAAGTGCAACGATATATTCATCCTGCATATGAACAGGAATGAGTTCATCATTAACCTCAGCCCAGCCGTTTCCGCAGCCGAACCAGGTCTGGATGATATCAAAAGAGCCGGTGTAACTGGACATTTCAAGGCCAATCGTATCATCAATGCCATTGCCGTCAGGATCTCTGTATGTAAAGGAAAACAGCATATCATATACAAGTTCGGGTGTTGTCGGCTCCTTAACATGAAGTTTTTCAGCCCAGTCGGTACGGTAACAGAGTCCATAGCGTCCGACCGACCTCGATCTCGGAACTGCAATGAGCTTGCCGTCAACCGTAAGGGTATCCGCAACAGACTGAAGCATTTGGGAAAGATTCGGATATTTTTCGCTGTCCCAGATGTAGTCGTTAAGATCGACGAACATTCCGTCCCTTGCAGCAGAAACAACATCCGCCGTCATTGTACCGCCATACGTCATAATCATAGGCATCGTCTGCGGAGATGAAAGCGCAAGTGCGGCCTTCTCTGTCATCGCATCATTGTTTACCCATGTGATATCAAGTTTACAGCCGCAGTAATCCTCAAGCTTCTCAAGAATTTCTTCAGCATACTCACCTGTGTTTGACTGACCGTTATTAAATTCTATAGCCATAATGGAAACCGTAATTCTGTCGTCGGTTTCGTTTTTACGTGCTTCACATCCTGTAAACGTGGAAAAAACTGTTGCCAGCATAGCGGTTGCAATAACCGCCGGTGCAACAGTTTTACAATATTTTTTTATGACTGAATTCTTAAAAATCATACCCACCCCTTAATACAGTTTTCTGAATTTACCCGGTGTAACGCCGGTAACCTTACTGAAGAAACGGATGAAATTCTGTGCATTGGAATAATTCAGGGCAACAGCAATTTCCTGTACAGTCATATTTGTCTGAAGAAGAAGTTTCTTAGCTTCTTCAATCTTATATTTCTCAGTATATTCGGTGAATGACAATCCCTTCTCCATCTTAAGGATTTTCCAAATATGCGTCTGATGAACGCCAAGCTTTTCAGCACACTCCGCAAGAAGGATATCGCCCTTTGATTCCTCAACGAGCTTTTCGATGGAACCCATAATGTTGTAGGAGTCATCCTTCATCCTCTCAGAAATGGCCTCGAGAATAGGATCGATAAAAGTCATTTTTATGTATCGTCTGATACGAGCCGGCTCTACGGCTGAAATCAGCTCGCGATATGCCGTTCTCATGCCGTCGGGAGCAATCTCCGAAATAGGAATGTTAGCCTCCATTGCAGTAATCATTATGCTGTTTACATAACGCATAACGTAAAGTATGGAGATATCTGTGGATGTAACCGTATTCAGATGTGCGGCAAATCTGTTTGTGATATCGTAAGCTTTTTCTTTATCAACTGATTTAATCGCCGTTATAATATCGTTTTCAAAGCTGTTCGAATATGCCTCTCCTCTGTCTGATTCGGTAGAAATAAAGAATCGGCATTCGGGTACTTCACCTTCAGGAATTTCAGAGTAGAGCTCTCTCTGCTGCATATTTGTGAGAGCACTTATACTTTCTCTGTATGCCTGACGGATTCTTCTGTGTTCGGTGCAGGTGTTGCTGACACCCATAATTACTCTGTAGCCTGTTTCCGCATAAGTAAATTCCTGAATTCCTTTGTGGAAGTCACAAATTTTCTGCAAAAGATCGTTTTCGTTGTCAGCACCGAAAAGGCAGAATATTGTACAGGAGTTGTAAACAGGAGGCATCCATGTAAGCTTCCTGAGTTCTTCCGGCATTGTATCAACTATTTTCAGGCAGATAGCATCTTCGGAAAGAGATGTCTGAATCTCCTGCTCGTTACTAAGGTCAAGCACCATAACCGCAGTCGCAAAGAACGGATAATTTGAAAGATGAAGACCTTCAAAATAGTCGTTCCAATCATCCTCTGATTTAATGCTTTCGTTAATAAGACGTAGCTCGAACATTTCCTGGATACGTGTACCCTGGGCATTAACCATTCGCTCCAGCTGCTCTTTATCGTACTTAAGTCCGGAAAGATGACTTGTAATGAAATCAAACTCATTTCCCTTCGGCTTTTCATTTTCCGAATCGGAAATGTTTTTGACAAGGCTGTTTACAGGTGTGTAAATAAGCTTTGCTCCTGTCGCAACAAGAATACCGATGATAACAACCTGTATAGCCATTCCGAGCCAGGCGGCATTGCTTGCAGGGCTTGCTATTGCATCTGTATCGCGATAAACTACGTAACTCCAACCCGTTACACCCGACTTTGAACCGCAAACCGCATATTCGCCGGAGCCATCAACCTTTGTTTTTGTGTTGTTTCTGCCGTCGTTATCTTTAAGCGTAACGGCTGATTCATTTAAAAGTTCATCGGTGGAATAGATAACTTCACCGTCCATTGAGAGAACAACAACCTTCTCGTTTTCTTCCAGGAGGCTGTCCACCCACGACTTCCACTCCATCATGTTGAGCTGTATTACAGCCAGAGCATGTGTATTAAGGCTGTCCTGCGGAAGACGCATTACAAGCGAAAGATTGCTGTTGTCAAACGTAATTCTGTACGACTTGTCAGAGGTTGTTTTTGTATTAAGTGAATCATAATAAATATAATTCCAATAGCGCTTTTTACCGGTTTCAATGCTTCTGTCATACAGTATGGTAAGCGCTTCGGGATTAACAAGCTCATCAAGTTTAACAAGACCTTTACTGGAAAGTACCCAGCCGGAGTTAAAATCAACAAGGGTATAGCTTCCTACATAATCAAGAAAAAGCTTCTTCCCTCCGAGAATATCCATAACTGCCTTGTAGCGTGTGTAATCTGAAAAGTCGTATTCATTTTTCAGAAGCCAGTCAACGCAGTCATCATCCATTGAAGAAATATAATACTTTTCAAATGTATTCAGACGCTCGTCAACCTGTGCCGTCAGCTGGTCTGCCCTGAACTCAGCCTTCTGAACGGCATTTTCGAAAGCCTCCAGCCTTGTGTTTATAAGTGTATACGCAAAGAAAATAATGGTCACGATGAGTACAAAAACGAGAACACCCAATCCAAGCAGGTATCTGAAGGACGATTTCTCAATTTTGTTTCTGAACCATCTGACCATTATTTACCGTTTTATTTATCCAATTCAGGAAGCACATCCTTGAAGTTCATATCGCTTGCATAGTAGAAGGATGTGTAGCAAGGCTGATTGTAAACGTTATTCTGCCATGCAACACCTGTTCTGTACATTGTATCATGCAGCAATGTGAAAAGCTTGTGCTCTGTGATATCGGTGTTAATATAAATTCTTATTGCTGAGCTGTCTTCCGTGCGGAGAATGATTTCTTCTCTGAAATCACCGAAAATATCGGCAATGAGACACGGATTACCCTTTGTAGAATTGTTTGTGGATGTTCCCTCGGGAGCAAGCATAATGCCATGCGTGTTATCCCCGATAAGGCCTATATGGCGTCCACCGACATAATCGACACCATCCGTTACCTGTGTTGAAAGGTCTGCAGCCCACTTGATATTTGCATTAGTGCCGAGCGGCTTATCGGGAAGAGCGTTTCCGTTACAGTCGCGTACATTTCCGACCCATACCTGGAGACCTCTTACATTGGGATTGATATCACCAATCATACATCTTCCAAGGTCCTTGTCCGCAGGCTCGCCAAAAATAACTTCACCTGTTTCGGCATCTCTTAATGCATATCCGTAAGGAACCGAGCTTGCACCTTCAAAAACATTGAATATTTCGAAGCCGGGTCTGTCGGGGTTGATTTTTGCAACGTGCATTGAATCGCCATGACCAAGCTTAATTACTCTTCCGTCCGGCATTCTGTCCTTTGTGGAATAAAGAACACTTCCGTCATGATCTATTGTGCATGCACCGTAAATTATTTCCTGGCATCCGTCGCCATCAACATCCGCAGTGGAAAGGGAATGATCTCCCTGGCCGGAAATGACACCATAGACGGGGTCTGTGCCGTCAACAGCACTGTGGTGTCCGAAAGGATTGTCCATAAGAACATGTCCGGAATCAGCCTTAAAGTACAATTCATGCTTACGTTCAAAGAAGCTGTAAGCAACAATCGCTGTTCTTGTGTAGTAGCCTCTGCAAATGATAAGGTAAGGACGTTCACCGTCAAGATATGCTACCGCTGACTGGAAACGGTCAACACGGTTACAAGGTTCATGACGCTTCCATGCAAAGTCGCCCCATGAAAGTCCATCATCCTCACGCGGCACAGGGAAATAAATTGTTTCAATTTCCTCACCTTCGCCCGAGAACATTGTAAGATATTCAGGTCCTTCATAAATGAAGCCTTCAAACTCACGAAGTTTATTTTTCTCTGAATAAACCGGGGCAAGCTCATCCATATAAATGTTTGCAAGTCTTTCAGCGTCTGCCCTTGAAAGCGGATACTCAAACATCTTTGAAAACTTGAAACATTCTTCAAGAGTTTTGGGCCAATGACCGTTCTTAACCTCAGGAAGCTCCTGCCAGTTCATAAAGCGATTTACGGTGTACTCATAATAATCATCTGCAGAACAAACGTAATTATCATCGTTAGTCACACCATTTTTAATATCCTCTTCGGGAAGAGTAATATATTTCTCAGATAAAATGCTTCCATCCGCATTGTAGCGTGTAATCTTCGTGCCGGGAGCTGTCTTTACGGACATTTCGACTTTACCGTCTCCATCAAAATCATAAACGATAAACTGTGTATAATGCGCACCGGAACGGATGTTCGGGCCCATATCGAGACGCCATAAAAGTCTTCCGTCGAGTTTGTAGCAGTCGATGTAGCACTTTCCTGTATAACCTCTCTGTGATACATCATGAGCATTTGACGGATACCATTTTACGAAGTATTCAAGCTCTCCGTCACCGTCTATATCACCTACAGACATGTCATTTACAGAATATGTATATGGCTGCCCGTATGAAATATCATGCGTCTTTCCGACTGTCTTTCCCGTGTCACCTGTAATACCGCCTTCAGGCTTCTTCATGGGAATTTCAATATAATTTGTACCGCCTTTTGTCTTAACAGCCTTTTCCGAAGGCTCGCCTTCAACACCGTTAGCAACAGGCTTTACAAAGTATTCATCCGTCTCACGTCCGTCTTTATCAAGGAAATTTGTACTATCGGTAACAGTCGCAATTTTCTCTCCATTACGATATACGTTAAAATCCGTACCGGTAAGACCTGTTTTTGTATAACCTGTAGCTTCAGCCTTAAACATTCTCCAGGCAAGAAAAACGCCGGCATCTGTTTTAACAGCAATAAGGCCTCTGTTCAGCTTTTCGAGCTGCTCGTTTAATTTATATGTTACACTTGTCTTAAGCTTTTCGCTCTTCTCAAGTAATTTTCCTTCTTCATAGCATTCCACATAAACGTATTGAGGAATATGAGTGGATTTTTTAAGTGTAAACTTACACTCTACGCCTCTGTATACTTCTTTATATACCATTGTTTCGCTGTCGGAATCTGCCCAGAAAAGAGCATATTCCGTGGCATCTGTATTTTTGTCCCAGGTAAAAGTGATTTCTTTTTCTTTGATTTCTTTTACACGAATATTCATATTTTGTCCTCTTTAAAATGAAGGGTAAAGGTATGTAATTCTTAAAAACTACGAGCGACACACGAGCAAAGTGCCCGTATGTCGCTCGTCTGATTAAGGGTAAAACCCTTTGAAATTCAATTGATATGAATCAATCTTACTTTTTGAATAATTCATTCATTTCGTCTGTTACAACGTAACCGCCTGCTGTGAACCATCTCTCGATTTCAGCATCGAATGCAGCTTCGTCGATTTCACCACGGATGAATGCCTGCTGAGCATCGTTGATGATCTTATCAAGGTCAGCGCCGTTGTAAGCATAGTACTGTGATGAGTAAGATGCACCGTAGTTAGGTACGCAGTACTGAATATCCTCTTCATAGAGGTAGTTCTCAAGCTTTGTGATAACTGTTGAAGCAGGAGCTGTTGTTACAGGTCTTGCATTCTGAGAAGCTGTGAAGTAAGGGATAATCTGGTTGAAACCATAGTTATATCTGCCTGAGCCAACACCGGACTCGTTAAGCTGATCAGCTGTGTAAAGAGAAACATAACCGTTCTCATCAAGTGCGTATGTATAACCTTCCCAACCATACTCGATGAGATTCATCATAGTACCATCGTTAAGCTTATCGATAACTGCAAGAACCTGAAGAAGCTGCTCTTCTGTCTTAATGTTAACTGTAGAGATTGCGATGAGGTTGTTCATACCTGTTGTAGGATAGCAAAGGATGCCAAGACCTGTGTCTACAGCACCTGCAAGTGTGTAGATAGGCTCATCTGCTGTGGAGAGACCCTGATCTTCGAAGTATGTTTCAACCTTTCTCTGATCATCAAGAACCTGTACGCCACATCCGCAGAGACCTGTTCTGAGGAGCTGGTCACGTGCCTTACCCGGATTAACTTCAAGGAAATCAGGAATACCGTTAGCGCCGTTGTTGATAACGCCCTGCTCATAGAGCTCACGGAAAGCCTTGATAGCTGTCTTGTACTGAGGTGTCATAACCTTGTAGATGAGCTTGCCGTTCTCGTCGATACCCCACTCATTGGGAACGCCGAACCATGTCATCATAATGTTCCAAACGCCTGACCAAGCATCGATAGCGAGACCGCATGTATCATCGATACCGTTTCCATCGGGATCGTTGTATGTGAATGCATAAAGCATATCAACGAATGCATCCCAATCTGTAGGCTCAGCAAGACCAAGGTTGTTTAACCAGTCTAAACGGTAACCGAAACCGTTACGAGCGAGCGTTCTTGAACGGGGAATACCATACATCTTGCCGTTGTGGGAAGCATTCTCACGTGTAGCCTGAGGAATGGTAGCAAGGTTCGGGAACTGATCGATATAAGGAGCGAGATCCCAGAAGAGACCTTCTTCAGCTGCCTTAAGGAATGTAGCGTCCTTACCGGAAATAACTACGTCAGCGATATCGCCTGTGGACATCTTGAGGCCAAGGTGCTCAGCATCGTAGTAAACAGCGTCAGAAATCCACTCCCATGTGATATCTGCGTTTGTGTAAGCGTTGATTTCAGCAACAAGCTTGTCATACCACTCATTAGCTTCAAGATGCTCTTCAGCTGAAGGAAGAGAAATTGTAACCTTGATGGGGCCGGCAGGAGCCTTTGTAGGCTCTGTAACTGTTGTGTCAGGAGCCTTTGTTGCTTCAGGAGCTTTTGTAGCTTCTGCAGCAGGAGCTGTTGTAGGTGTTGTTGTTGTCTCTGCAGGTTTCTCTCCACATGCGCAAAGGCTGAAGATCATTGTGCCTGCAAGTACAGCTGCAACAAGCTTTTTAACGAATGATTTTTTCATACATATCCTCCATTCATAAAGAATAAATTTATAACGACGCCTTATGGCGCTGTTAACATTTGTGATGCTTTTTCAAGCATATTTACATTTTACCTCATCGGAAAAGTTTCGTCACTCTAAATACTTTCGAGTATTGTGCAATTTCGACCATTTATGGCCCAAACCACTCACTTTTTTTGTTGAAACCTCCCAAAAATAACTTTATTCACCTGTAATACCCGAACGTTCAATACCCTGCATGAACTGCTTCTGCGCAAAGGCAAAGAACAGAAGAATAGGTGAAGTGATAATTGTCGCACCTGCCATGACAACCGCATTGTTAAGCGTATCTTCGCCATCATCGATACCAAGCTGTCTCATCATCTCCTGCTGCTGATCCGGAAGGGCATTTGCAGCTGTTATGATTGTGTTGATTCGAGGTGGTAAAAACTGCAATGTCGGGCTGTCGACATAAAGTCCCGGTTCATAAGAGTCGTTCCAGTGCCATACGACAGAAAGAACGAGAGCAACGACAAGCGTAGCTTTTGCGAGCGGGAATACGATTTTCCAATATGTTTTCATGAAGCCACAGCCATCGATTCTTGCTGCTTCTTCAAGGCTCCTCGGAACAGTAAGGTAGAACTGTCTGAAAAGGAAAACATAGAGGGCACCTCTCAGTCCGAAGCCGAAGAACGTCGGAACAATGAGAGGAAGGTAGGTGTTTATCCACTTAAGGTTTGCATAAGTAAGATAAAGCGGAATGATAATAGTCTGTGTCGGGACGATGAATGCAAGTATTACAACTGCAAAAAGCACATTTTTAAGAGGAAAATTGTACCTTGCAAAACCGTATCCTATGAAGGAACAGGAAATAACATGTCCCACACACGATAAAACCGTTACGGTAAAGGAGTTGATTGCGTAGCGCTTAATGTTCATAAGATTAAGTGCTATAGCGTAGTTTTCGAACTTAAACTCCGTAGGAATCCAGTTTACGGAGGAACTGTTCAAATCCGAGTTCGTCATGAGTGAATTTACAATCATGTAGAGGAACGGATAAAGGAACACAAATGCAAGTCCGATAAGGAGAAGGTACATTACAATTGTAATGAGAATCTTCTTTGCACCCGATGCGGTTGCATACTTTCTTTTAAGCAGATAAAGGCGAAGCTTGATATTACTCAAAAGTCCTGCGGGGCTTTTTTTCGATTGTGAAAACTCTGTGTTTGCGCTCACGTTTCTTTACCTCCTCTACTTCAGATGTATGTATGTAACCCTTCATTACGCCGAATATTATTGCAACGAGCAGTAATATGAAGACGAAGTAAATCCAGGCAAGCGCTGCCGCGTATGAGAACTCTGCGTTTGCAAAGCCGTATGTTCTGATGTACTGGAGAAGGGTGTTCTCCGAACTTGTAAAGGAATCAACGACCGTGTAAACAAGGTTAAGAAGCATCATGGGAGAAATCATCGGAATTGTAACCTTCCAGAAAATTTCCCATTCTGTAGCACCATCAATCTTTGCTGCTTCATAAAGAGCAGGTGAAATACTCTGTAAGCCGGCAAGGAAAAGAAGTATCTGTACGCCACATCTCCAAAGAACGCTTACAAGCTTTCCGAGGATTGCCTGTACGGTGTTCGCAACATCCGAACCGATATAGAGAAGGATGTTGTAAGGGATGATTCGGCCGTCAGTAACATTAAGCACAGAACGGTCAACGCCCTGATTTAAGAGCTGCTGCATAATTTCACCGCTTCCGAGAAGGAACGGTATGAAGAAGATAACTCTAAAAAGTCCTCTTCCTTTAATGTCCTTGTTCAGAAGGACTGCAATAATAAGTGAAAGAACTACAGTAAGCGGGAACGTTGTAAGTGTATTTGCAACAGTTTTCCCGAATGTAGGAAGGAACTCCGTATCAAGAAGTATCGCTCTCTTGTACTGTGAGATGTTGAAGCCCGAAAGTTTCATGCCTACGACCTTAATTTCTTCCGCAAAGCTTATGCGTACCGAGAATATAATCGGGTAAACGAAAAATGCTGCTGCGCCGATTATAAACGGAAGCACGAACACAAGTCCTTTAAGGGAGTTCTTTGTGCGAAGTTTCATTCTGTGTTTTCCTTTTTTCATCACTTTGCACCTCCCAAAACGACGTAGTTGTCTGCAGGAACATTAATTCCCTCAACAGTTATATCGTCATTACCGTAGTTAATGTAAATGACAACACCATTTTCATAGGTGATTCTTCTGACATCATCAGAAAGGATCTCATGATTGGTCATCTGCTTTCCGTAAACACAGGAAATGTTCTTTTCAAACTCGTTGTACGTTTCCGTAACAACAGTGAGCCATTCCTCAAAGGTTGAACTGAAAAGTGTTGAGCGGTCGGTATTACGAAGTTCAAGTGCGGACTCTTTGCTAAGGAAGAAATACGGTATTGAACCGAACTCTATCCAGCGAAGCTTCTGGGTCTGAAGATCGTATGCAAGGTTACCTGCGCCCTCCGTGCTGTAAGGAATAAGTCCCGAGAAAACCATCTCGATAAACGGAACGGTGTAGTCTGTAATTGAAAGCCCGAAGGCCTCCTCGGAAAGTCCGTAGAAGTAGTCGGTCGACTTATATACGTACTGGTTTGCACCCTTGTTTGCAACAAGTCTTCCTGAATCCTTTGTTGCCTGCAGCAGTGCTGAAAGCTGATCTGCCGTCTCGCTCTTTGTGTAAGGATGAAGCTCGTTGTAGTCAGGATAGCAGTAGTCGCCTATGTCCTCGTAAGCAACTCCGAAGCCCTCGTACTTCTTAAGTTTCTTAAGAAATGCATTATTTCTGTTAAACGAAGCAAGCGGATTCAGAAGGTATAATGAAACGCCATCCATATACGTAACTGCAACTTCAATGTCAATTCCGTCGAAGCATGAATCGTCTTCCTCGTTAAAGTTGCTTGAATTTGAATTAGCCATTGAGAAATAGTTTTCCAGGTAAAGATTTATGTCGGCATTTTCCAGAGCGTACTCGGAAAGCTTCTTAAAGCCACTCTTTCCTCCAAGATGCGATTCCGGCCCCCAGTATTCCCAATCGTTCCAGTCCTTATTCCAGGAATCGAGAACAACCTCGGCGCCCTTAACTCCTAAAGACTTAAGCGTCTCAAGCATATCGATGAGTTCGTCGTACTTTGTCATTGATATGTACTCTTTATAGAGAATGCCTTCCTCCTCAGCGCCCATAAGGACTCTGAGTCCGAGAGGATACTGCTCGTTTCCGGTAATGGTATTTCTTATCTGGCCTGTTTCAAGAAGATAATCCCTGTAAACTTCAGCCATTCCGGCATAGTTTGCTTTGTCTCCGGAAAGAAATGCATAGCGTATCTCAACGTCCTGATGAATAAGTTCTTTGTCAACACGCTGTACCATACCACCCGTAGCAGTTCCGCTTTCGGTTGAAATGTTACTCATGTTAACATTAAACACGTTTCTTGTATAAATCTCAAACGATGCATGGTTTAAATCGATAACGTAACCGGAGGGATAGACAACGATACCGGTGTTTTCAAAGTCCTCCGCGCCAAAGGCGAACATTGCATCGTCGCCGTCCTTAATGCCGTAAACAGGAAGCGCTGCCGTATATCTGTCATAGTTTATATTATTAACAAGATTTGACATCTGTACGAACTTGTTTGTATAGCAGTAATATGTTGAAGACTTTATATTTGACGGTCTCTCTCCAACCTTTTCGTAGGTTGTAATTGCTCCGCAGCCGTCCGGGTAGAAAAGGTAACCGGACTTATCATTGCCGCAAGCACCGAGATAAGGCATAAGTTCAACTGTTGTTACTGCGTATCTGCTGTCCTCACGGATTTTTTCCCAAGGGATCCTTGCAACAAGGTTATCTCCATCAATTGTATACTCTACGGTAACGTAGATACCGGGAGTAAGGAAACCGTATGTAACAGCTACACCGTTTTCAATGTAGTTTGTTTCAAGATAGCCGCAGTCCTTGCCGGCATAAACCTTCTTAACACCCGAGTCACGCTTTTTTAAGTCATTGTAGGAAATGGTAATGGGTGACTGACAGTAGGCAACCCACTGCTTGTTCATCTTTTTCATGCTTATGACATCTTCATCACAAACAGACTTCCAAACATGGCCGTTTTCAAGGTTAATTACCTGAACAGCTCCCTTGACATCGTTGTAAAGAAGCTCGAGCTTATCGGTCTTGGCAATTGACTTATATTCGCCTTCGTCCATAAGGTTTGCTGTTGCTTCCGGTGCTTCGTAGGTGTCATCAAATGTAATTGCGTTGTTCTTTGCTTCTTTTATGCTGAAACTTCCCCAACCCACCATAGCGGCTACAATTACGATGAATATGATGGTTCCGATTCTCTCTTTAAGAAATGTCTTAACCATATCTTATTTTCTCCTTTCGCCGTTATTATAGGAAATTGAGTCTGAATTCGTTTACAACCGAAAGAATGAACTGAATCATTCGGCCGGTAAGTACGTAGCAAAGCAAAATTACAAGCCAGAGGACAAGCATGAGGAATGCTGAAACAAACATCATCCCGACAGTCTTTCCGAATGTGTAATTATTTAAGGTCATCATTGCAATGAAGAGAATGAGGAACATTCCGATGTATGCAAGTGCCGTGAAAATACCGTACCATGACTTCTGTGTCTGGCTCATGATGTGTGAAAGGAACATGATAGGCACATTGATTACGATAAACGGTGCAAGGCTTGCTGCTGAAGCGAATGTAATCTCTCTTGACTTACTTTCACCGCCGGAAATACTTGTTGCCATAAAGCTGGCAGGTATCCATGAAATCGGCACGATAAGGAGCTTTACAAGCTCGATGATTGGGTGAATATCATCCGTTTCTATGGAAGCAAGCGGGAAGTGAACTACGTAGAGATAAGCAATTCTTACAACGTAGGCCATTGCAAATATGATGATGGGAACAGCCCAGTTAATTCTGTCTCGGTTATTCTTAAGTCCCTCGAGAGCATCTACAGGGTGGAAAATTATGTAGAATATGTAAGCAATGCCTCTCGGTATGCTCATCTTCTTTGTCTTGTCTTTAATGAAATCCCAGTAACCCTTGTTAGCCATCTTAAGGAAAAGCTTAACAAGTATGATAGCCGCAATAATGATTGCAAGTGCAAGAAGAATTATAGGAAGGAAATTGTCACGAAGTACTTCGTATTTGTACTTATCGAAAGCCATTGTATAAACGGCACGGTCGCCGACAAGCTTAGCTTCTTCCATTGATTCCTTATACATGCCCTGCTTGTAGTAGGTATTTGCAATACCTATATGAGCAAGGTCATAGTTTTCATCTGTGGCAAGAACCTTCCTCCAAAGTTCGTAGGATTCCTGATATCGGCCTTCATTGTACTTGGAGGTTGCATCATGAATGTTCTGAATGAATTCTGTAGGCTCGAAAATCTGGATGTTTGCGGTAATCTGGTCGAGCACGTAAATACGTCCCTGACTGTCAACTGCAATGGAGGACGGGTTTGTAAATGTACCCTTCTGCTCTCCGAGTCCGCCGAAGGCAACGAGCATTCTGCCCTGCTGGTCGTACTGGTAAACTTTACCGTTAAGGCCTTCAACAACAGTAACGATGCCGTTCTTGTCGACACAGATATCAACGAACTTAGGCTCGATATACATACCTTCGTCATTGAAGTATTCACCGAATCTGAAGCTGTTACCCGCAACAACAGCCTTGAGGATTTTGTTATTAATAAAGTCCTCAATAGGGTTACGCATCTTGTCGCCTACCGTCTTGTACTTACGGTAAACGTTGTTATCTACGCCGTTAAGCTTCTTGATTTCGCCTTCTTCACGTTCATTACTTGTCGCATAAACGTTTCCGTCGGGGCCGTAAGTAATGTTGATGTAGGAAGAAGCTGTTCTCTTCTTTGCGAAAAGCTGTTTCTCCTCGGTGTTGAACATTCTTCCGAGCATATCCGAAAGCGAGAAGCCGATGTTCGTCTGACCGAAAAAGCCTCTGAATGCTCCGTTACCGTCAATTGACATAATGTTTTCGTTATTTGCCACGTAAATGTAGCCTGTGTCGGTAACAATAAGCTTTGTGGGTGTGAATACCGATCCTGTATCAAGTTCATCGGAAATGGGTGCTCCGAACTCCTCAACGAGGTTTCCTTCCGCATCAAGATGAACGATACGATTGTTTTCGGTATCGGCAACGTACATATCGCCGTCGCTGTCAACGAATATTCCCTGAGGCTTATTGAAGGCCTTTCCGGGACATGTGTAAATGTTTGTAACAACATGGTCGCTGTTGAGCTTTACTATTCTCTTCCAGCCTGTATCTACAACGTAGATGTTGTCATACTCATCGATGAAGAGATCCTGAGGATTTTTGAAGAAAATATTTTTATCTTCATAATCACCGATGTTGTTTATGGTTTCCGTGCACACATAACAATCAGGAACCGGCTGACGATTGTTGTCATCACCCGTAACATAGTTTGTGGTATCCGCGAGAACCGGTCTAGCTGAATCCAGCAGTAAAATGATTGCTGTAATCAGAAAAATGCTTATTCGTTTAAGCTTTTTCATTTTGTCCTCCCTTATCCCTTAATACCTGAATATGTCATGGTTTCCATAACCTTACCTTGCATGATTGTGAAAATGATTACTGTAGGAAGCGTTGTGAGAAGCGCTGCAGCATTTGTCGCGCCCGCACGTCCTATACCGGAGCCTATTGTCTTAAGTGCAAGAGGCAGTGTCTTCATTGCCTGGCTTGTAATGTAAATGAGTGGTGAGAAGTAGTCGTTCCAGTTGCTTACGAACGAGAAAACTACGAGTGTTGACCACGCAGGTGCAAGTGCAGGCATAACCATCTTAATGAAAATCTTGAATTCTCCTGCTCCGTCGATTCGTGCTGCTTCGATGAGTTCGTCGGGATACTGCGTTATGAACTGCCTCATAAGGAAACAGTTGTACGCGACGGCAACGTTCGGAAGAATGAGTGCCCAATAGGTGTTTACAAGACCAAGCTTATTTACAATCAGGTAACTCGGAATTCTTGTAACGTGTGCCGAGAACATGAGGGCAATAAGGATAAGGTCGAACACGAGCTTGCCGCCGACAGGCTTAAACTTAACGAGTGCGTATGCAGCCAGTGAACAAACGATTACAGTAAGTAAAACTACAACAATGGTAATTAATATACTGTTGAAAATGTATCTTGTAAAAGGAACCGTTGAGCTTCCGAGTGTAACAACGAGGTCCGAAAAGTTCTTTGAGGTAGGATGCATAACGTAGAACTTCGGAGGGTAAAGGTACAACTCGTCAAGCGGCTTGAAAGCCGTAACTACAACGAATACAAGGGGCAGCGCGGTGAACGCTACAAGAAGGAGCATTATGAGATACAGAAGAACCTTTGAGAAGGTAATGTGTATCCACTGTCCTTTAAACCATTTAATTTTTAACATTCCGTCCCCTCCTACTCGTCCTTTGATGACAGGAACTTCATAACGATTTTACCAAGGATGAAGGTTATAAGGAAAAGCACAACCGCAACTGCGGAAGCATAACCCATCTGGAAACGTATGAAAGCGTAGTCATACAAGTGTGCAACAATGGTATGTGCCGAATAGTTCGGGCTGGGCATACCGGCTACGGATACAGCAATATCGAATACCGCGAAAGAGGAGGTTATGGAGTTGATGGCACCGAACAGAAGCTGTGGCTTCATTGCAGGAAGTGTCAGATAAAACAGTTCCTGGAATTTGTTCTTAACACCATCGATGGCACCTGCCTCGTAAAGCGAACGGTCCATATTCTGAAGACCTGCAAGGAATACGAGGAAGCCTGTACCCATACTCATCCAAAGGGAAATGAATGTAACAACGCCCATGATGTATGTCGGGTCCGTGTTCCAGAGAATAGGCTCATCGATAATACCAAGGTTCATGAGGAAGTAGTTCAGGTAACCCTTTCTATCTGATGAGAAAAGCACGAGCCATACGTTTGTCATGGCAACACCACTCGTAATTGAGGGTGCATAGAATGCAAGTGCAAATGCACGTTTACATTTTAACTGATTGATTACCCATGCGGCGAAGAAGGAAAGAAGGTATCCTATAGGACCTGTAACAACCGCAAACTTAACGGTATTGCTTATGGCTGTTATGAAAACTTCATCGTCGAGGAAAAGAAGCTTGTAATTGTTGAAGCCTACAAAGTGAGGCGTCTGCATCATGTTGTAGTCCGTAAATGAAAGTCCGATGGCCGCAAGAACGGGAGCAACAACGAATATTGTAAAAAGTATAACGAAGGGAGCCATGAAGGCGTAGCCCATCCAGTTTTTATGCCAGAAACGTTTAAGGTTCGCTTTTTTAGCTACTGTAAGAGCTTCGCGTTCCATATTTGTTTCTGCTTTTGCTTTTTTAGTCATCAGCTATTACCCCGTACTCTTCCTGTTTCATTCTGAGCTCTCTGTTAATGTCTTCAACAGCTCTTTCAAGTGCTTCTCTGACATCCATACCGCTCATTACGACGCTTGTCCATGCGTTTGTAAGGTGACGGGTGGTCATGTAACCACCGAGAACAACAGGAGTTTCTCTTGCCCATTTCCACTCTTCTGTAAGAGCTTCGATGTCTTCATCTGTCCAGGAAAGATTTAAGAATGCTTCTTTGTTTGCTGTATTCCATCTTGCTTCGGCGCCCATCATGGCTTCAACTTCCTTTGCAAACTGTGTCTGCACTTCATTGCTTGACCACCATTTAAGGAATTCCCATGACTGCTCGGGTTTGTCGGACTGCCTGAGGATGATGTCACCCTTATCTGTGATGGCACCTGCTGTTCTGTCAACAACACCGTCCTCTCTCATATGTCCGGGAAGAGAAATGATGCCCCACTTACCGGCAATCTCAGGTGCGCCGACCTGAAGCTGCATGTACATATTGAAGTCGCCTACACCAAGAGGCATAATTCCCGAACGGAAGTACTGGTAGAAATTTGCTGTTTCGGGAATATCGTAGTTTGTAAAAAGTTCTGTGTACTCCTTAAAAGCCTGATATGCTTCAGGTGTGTCAAGTGCCGATTTCATGCCGTTGTCGGTGTAGAATTCTCCTCCGTTCTGGAAAAGGAACTGAGTAAAGTCACGACCGTAATAGAACTCGAAACCGTTGTTATAAAGTGCAGGAAGCACATAATCGTAAAGGTCCTGCCATGTATCCGGAATGTCAATGCCGTACTTATTTAAAAGGTCTTTTCTGTAGTAAAGAACGTTAAAGTTCATTGTTTCTGGTATTGCATAAGTACCGCCCATATACTGGTAAGGAGTAAGTGTTGCATCAACGAATCTGTTTTTCACTTCCTCATAATCATCGAACTTCGAAAGATCGTAAACCTGCTCACGGATTGCAAATTCTACAGGAGAAGTTGCATCAACGCCTAGTGCGACGTCAGGAGCTTTTCCGGAGGTGATGGAAAGCATGATTGCGTTTACGTTACCGGCATCAAGCTGTGTTCCGGGAAGAACGTTTACGTTGATTGCGATGCCTGTCTTAGGGGTGAAGTCTTCGTCGGCCATTTCTTTAATTACTTCTGCCCACTCTGTACCTCTTGCAATCCATACATCAATTGTGTCTGTAACAACAACATCATCTGCAAGAACGCTTCCTACATTATCGTAGTCCTTCGTAAAGGATGCAAAGAACTGCTTAATTGTAATTGCGAACTTCTGGAAGAAGTTGGACTTTTCGTTTTTCCACTTTTCAGATGGAGCACCTACATAAAACTCATCGATTGAAAGCGGTACGCTCTGAAGTGCAAGATACCACTCGGAAAGACTTGTCTGTGCGTTCTGAAGTGAACCGTACTGCTTTGCGATGGTGAACGGATCGTTCAGCATCTTCTGGATATCAGCTCTTATAGAAAGGAAGTTATTTGCCATTGCGGGAGTCTTATCGGAAATACCTTTGCACATCTCATATTTCTCGGAAAGGCTTGCAACAAGATATTCCATCTGTCCCTGAAGACCGGGGATTTTCTTAAAGAACTGATAGTCGTAGTTCGGATCGGGGTTTGAACCGGCCTGCATGCTTATGTCAAGAAGCATGTCGGAAAGAACCGCAATATCATCCTGAATGGACTCAAGGATGGCGGAAAGGTCACCCATCTTAACAGTCATTGTAATGGTGTGCTTACCCTTTGTGAGGTAGAAGGAGAAAGGCTCTCCGTTTGCACCAAGCTCATGAACGTTAAAGTCTGTGCTGTACTCAAATCTGTATATTTCAAGTTCCTTAAAAGGAATTTCGTCATCAATCTTAATCTGTCTGTATGAAGGAAGACCGTCGTTCCATGTCTGCTTTACATACAGGCCAATCTTATAAAGACCGTCCTCGGGAACTTCAAACTCCCAAGTGATGCTCTGGTTACCTGTTCTCCAACGATAGCCGCCGATAATGTTAAGCATTCTGTTTGTTCCGGATACAGGTTCTACAAGCGGGTCACCATCGTTCTCTCTTCTGAGAGTCGGGTCATTCTTGGCAATTGCCGTAAGCTCTGCCTGGAACTGAATCTTTTCAGCCGTCGTTTCCTTATATCCCTTTGCAGCATAGTCTGCTTTAACTTCGGCATATGATTTAATCTGTGTGGGAGCTGCAACACGAATTCCGGAAATGTACATGCCTACCTTTGTATTAACAAATGTAAGTGTGTGTGTACCGGGTGTAAGGTGAATGAGGAAATCCGTACTTGTAATACCCGATGTATCGGTAAGCCCCTGTGAGTACCAACCCGGAATTTCTATCTGTTTCGGTCTTGTCTGGTCGCCTATTGAATTAAGGATAGGTTCGCCTTCGTCCTTAAAGAATCTGTAGAACTCAAGGTCACCTGCCTCTGTGAAGGGGTATTCCCCGTCAACATAAAGCGCACGCTTTGCAGAATCCGAAACACCTGTCTCAAGCCAGTAGTCAAATTCAATTGTATAGAAAGCATCCTGGGTTACGGTAACCTCGAACTCAGTCTTTTCCTTTTTTGCATCGGAGAAAACAGCAGTTCTTCCTTCCCATTCAACGGTACCGATGACACCATCATCATCACGTACAGTGGAAAGGTCAACCTCTATTGTTTCCGTAGCATAAGGAACATTTGTAAGTTCTGCTAGTGTTTTGGAATAGGAAGCGACATCTTCACTTGCCCCATATGCCCATTTGACTTTTCTTCCTTCGAAGCCCGCATATTTATCCTTTAATGCGTCTCCGGGATTTGCAAAGGCAATTGAAGAAGGCAAATCTGCCAGCACCATCATAGCGACAAGGGAAGCGCTGAAGAAGCGTTTTGCAAATCCTCTTATGCCGCGTCTGTTATTACCCATAATCCGGTCCTCCATACTTGTGCAATTTTCACTATTGTTTTCTCGAAAAAAACACAAAATTTGTCAAAATTTACACTTTGATTCATGTTGACTCTACCACAATGGATGTATATAGACAAATGCTTTTTTCTGACATCATTGCTATTTTTTGCGTTACAAGTATAATCATTTTATTAAATAAAAAATTTTCATTGTGTTATTTTGATATTTATGTTAATAATTGATGTGTCTAAAACATTTTAGTCAGGAGAAAACATTTTTGGACAAATTTACTAAAACAAATTTTCGTGAACTATTTTCTGAACAGACCCAGCCTGATTTTTGTGTCATGATTGTCGAGCATCGAACAAAAAACGGAATCCTTTCGGATCCTGAAACATTGTCTTCCATATATAAGGGTTGCAAAAATTTTCTGGCTGCCTCCTACGTTTCACATTTTGCCGAAATGGTAAACGGACTGATTTACTGTTATCTGAATTATGACAGCAGAAGTTTTTCCACCCGTGCTTTTGTCGGGTCACTTCGCCAGATTATTTACAATATCACTCCCGGTGTCAGTTCTACGGTTTATTATTCCGATGCCGTGAAAAACGAGTCCGAACTTCGTAACGAATCGGCTTTTATGACTTTTTCGCTACGCTACTCCATGATTCTCGGGTTTAATTCTCCTTACAGAAGTATTCATCTTCATGCCTGTGAAGCATCGGATTATGTACCTGATTACTCCTCCTGTGCTCTTCTGCTTAACGCCCTTCAAAAAAGAAATTATGATGAGGTAATTGTTTTCCTTACAGAAAAAGCTGAATTTTTCAGAAGCGTAACCCGCGAAGAAATAAACTGCAGTTACACAGAGCTTCTTCGTTTCTTTAATGATATATGGTATGCCATGCGTCTCTATTTTGTTTCGCAGAAGTTCCGCACGGACTTTTTTGAGCGCAACACTTCCGTTCTTCTCTATGAAAACAATGGAGCCTATCAACTTATCACCAAGCTTTCGAGCCTTGTAGAAGAATACAGAGACACCTTTACCGACATATCAAAGGGTTCTCATGAGAAGCAACATATCGAAGACATTCTTTCATATGTCAATGCTAACCTGTCATCGACAAACCTTAATGATACCGCGTCCCACTTCAGTCTCACTCCGGAATACTTCTGCCGTCTGTTCAAGAAAAATACAGGAGAAAATTTCTCCGAATATATAAAGAAGAAACGTTTTGATAAAGCTCTTGAACTTCTCAGAAGCGGAGAAAAAATAAGCATCGCCGAAATCTCGGCAATGCTTGGTTATAAAAGTCAGTCACATTTTCAAAACATATTTAAAAACGAATTCGGTATTACACCCGACGCCTATAGAAAAGCCTTTAGGGCACACAACTGATTATTGCTCCTGCTCATTTATTTCTGCTTCGCCAATTTCAGTTACGCCCTCAGTTTCGGCAATATCATCAGAAGCATTTTCTTCTTCGTAAGTTGTAATCTCGCCATTTGCACTTTTTATACGTGTTTCAATGGTTTTAAAGAAGTCATCATAAACCATTGCAGATATATACGAAGGAAGCGAAAGACCAAAAAGGAAAAGCACAGGCGTAAAGTTAGCGGTAATAAACAGAACACATGCAGGCAGGAAGAGCCAGCTTAAAAGCATAAGAAGCGTTCTCGGGAATTTCACAAGACTTGCCCAGAACGCATTTTTTATCGTTACAGGAATCTTGTTTTCAAAGCGTGCCTGCATAGGAAAAACATATAAAAGAGTAATAAGCACTACGAAGAGAGCTATAAAGGATGCAACCTTTAAAAGTGTCGGGAATACGGCGGCTCCAATAATTATCGCATAAACATCGCCTACAAAAACGATACACACGACAAGTGACAAAATGCCAAGAAGCACACTCTGTCCAAACTTTCTCTTAAATGCAGCAAAGTACATCTTTGTAACGTTTCCGTCCTCATCGCGCGCAATTTTAAGACAGCTGTAGGAAAGAGCACAGAGCGCAGGTCCGATTGTAAAAACCGGAAGCATACACACCACGGTAAGTACATTCAGCCATAGTATGTCCGCTGCCTTAAAAAGAAAACGCATGAACTTACTGTCCAGATTAAAAAGTCGTTCAAACATTCCTGTCCTCCAGCTTCTTAAACAAATCGTTGTATATCTTTGCATCAAAGTATGCAGGCGCAGCAAGTCCGAAGAAGAAAAGTACAGGGCTCAGCACCTGAACAAAATAACAAATTACAAAGGGAAGAAGATTAAGTGCCAGCATCGCAAGTGTAATAAGGAAATGCGAAAGTCCCATTGTGCACGCATTTTTAATGTTCTGTCCAATCGTTGCTTCAAACTTGGCCATAATAGGAAAATACCAGGTAAGGGTTACAATAAGGAAAAACGAAATGATTGCAAGCGAAACAAATATGGGAGCGGTAAACCAAAGCTCCGTACCGTTTTCCTTTGCGACTGTATCCATGCCGAGCACGTACCAGAAGTCAAAAAGAATGATTGCAATGGCAGCAAGCATAATGATTGTGCTCAAAATGCCCTGTTTAAGGTTATCCTTAAACGCCTTAAAGTACATTTTTGCAGCATATCCTTCTTCGTTTCTGACGACCTTGAGCATAGAATAATGCATTGCAGAGAATGCTGCGCCTATTGTAACAATGGGAATGCAGCATATTACGGTAAAAATGTTTATAAGGAACACATTTTTAAGTATATCGAAGCCCTGCATCATCGGGCTGTCGGGCTCAAGACTTTTCATGTACATCAGAAATACCTCTCTCCAAAATGGGCCTCCATATCTGTCCATGCGGCTCCATTTTTATCTATAAGTGTAGAAAGACCTTAACATTGATTATGTTATGTGTCAAGTTATCATAGGTAATCATTTTTTCAAAATGCAATCATCTTCTTACGTTCTATTTAAAAATTCGTTTCGTAATGATATAATCGCGTAAGACGCTTGGAAGAAGTCCGGGCGACAAAGGAGAAGAATATATGTTCTACGAAAATCTGCAACCGGTAATCGTAACCTATCCCGCAGAAGCTAAGGGCTGGGATCAGGGAGTCTACACCGAAAGAAAGCCTGTATTTGAAGATGTATCATGGAATGACGCTTCAAATTGGTTTGAAAAGACAGCCGAAGGTCTTAAGCTTACATCTCTCTGCTGGACCGAAACAGAGTCAACAGGCTTCGGCGTTTATAATTATGTTGAAAGCCTTGGTTTCAAAAAAGCCACCGGTTTAAAGGACGGCAAATGGACCGTCACCTTCAAAAATATCACTTCCGACGAATTAAAAGTCAGCGCATATGCCAATAACATCCTTAAACTTAACGCCGTAGCAGTTCCCGCAGGCGAGAGCGTAACAGGTGAATTTACCCTCTGCTCTGTTGAGGATGACACACTTTTACAGTTCTTTGTTCCTGACGAAGCCAAGCTTAAAGGCGACGCAGTTCTTAAAGAGCTTGTCATCACGGACATCGTTTACGAAGAGCTTCCGTTAAAGGCTCCAAAGGCAAAGCCGACCGTTTTCCTTGCTTCGGACTCTACAGTACAGTCCTATGACAAATACTATTATCCTCAGACTGGCTGGGGTCAGGTTTTCTATAAATTTTTCAACTCAGGAAAGACAACAGAGGAGCTTCAGTCTCCCGATCTCTTCTATCCTCAGAACCATATTTATGAAACACCTGATTTTAACATAGAGAACCGTTCCATCGGTGCAAGATCTTCACGTTCCTTCATTAACGAAGGCAAGTGGGACAGACTTCTTGCTCTCTCCGCTCCCGGCGACTACTGCTTCATTCAGTGGGGTCACAACGATGCTACCGCAGTACGTCCGAACAGATATGTTTCAACAGCTGATATGCCCTTCTGGCTTAAAAAGTACATCCGTTCCTGCAAGGCGCGTGGTGTGATTATCGTTCTTGTTACTCCCATCGCCAGAAGAAACTGTGACGGCAACAATGGTAATTTCGTTGCTTCCTTCGGTAAATACGCAGACGTTATGAAAGCTGTCGGCGAAGAATACGATGTTCCCGTTATCGACCTTTGCCAGCTTACTGTTGATTACCTTAACAAGATTGGCAGTGAAGAGTCAAAGCTCATCTATCTTTGGGCTGCACCCGGAGCTTTCCCCGACGGCGCATATGCCGATGGTGTTTCCGACAATACACATCTTCAGGAATATGGTGCAACGCAGTTTGCACGTCTTGTTTCGCAGGCAATTCTTGATTCCGACAGGCCCGAGTTTGACAGACTTAAGCCTGCTCTCAACACAACCTTCGACATTCCGAAGCCGGATCTTTTTGCTCCGCCTGCTCCGAAGGATGTCACCGCTCCTACCGGTTTCGCCATGCAGGAGCTTCACATCGAGAATGGTGTTGCTTCGTTCCTTCTCATCTGGAACGATGTCGAAGGTGCCGTTAAGTACAACGTTTACCGAAAGGGTTCGGTAGATTTCCAGTTCTTCCCTCTTCGTTCCGTAACAGCCGAAGAAAAGAAGAGTGCTGCGGTACTTCCGTTCCAGGTTCCCGCAGCCGATGTCTACCAGATTTACTGCGCTGCGGTATTTGCAGACGGCAGCGAAGGAGCACCAGGAAGAATAATCGAATTCAGAGCATAAAATGCCGGGAGGCGAGGAAGGTTGCGTACTTTCCTCGCCTCCCTTTTTAGCCCATCAAATCTGCGGTGCTTCCCCGTTTCACGGTTGCGGGTGCCCTTTATCCGACCTGCGGCCCATCATCTTACCCCACTCAGCGCTATATCGTCTTACAGCTTCCAACCGCAAATCTGCCCGCCGATGTTGAGGGACGTGCACACTTTACGCCTGCCACGGCACCTGTATAAGCTTCCGCCACACATACAATCGTCTCACAGCTTTCCCGCAAATCTGCCGGCTCTACCATGTTCCGGGACGTGACACACAAAGAGCCCCCATACGTCCTTCAGAATGTCTGGCGAACTTAGGAGTTCCCGCCGAAGCCTGAATGGGCTCGCGCGCGATTGCCCCTTTGGGGCAACTTGTTCGAAAATACTGTAGAGGAGCATTCAGGGACTTCCGGTGTTATGATCTCTGTTTTCACTGGTCCTCGTCGCCCACAGGCACCATCAGCCTTGCGGGAAGCAAGGCTGATGAGGGGCTGATTTGCGGCAAAACCCGTCTCGCAAGGGACAGTTTCAGTGGCACAGGCTGGGGGAAATTCGCATTTTCCGCGCCTGTGCCTACTTCTTCTTTGTCCCTTGCGGCCGCGGTTCGACCGGCCGGTTTTGCTTCCGCAAATTACGCCCCGTGCCTGTAAGGCTTCTGCGGATTCGTGAGAAACAGAGTCATAACCCGGGAAGTCCATAGAGAATGCGACGAGTTTATTTTCGAATAGCGCGAGCCCATTTTTTCGCGTAGCGAAAACTGAGGCGCGTGGAACTCCTTAGAGAAGTCCAGCCCGCTTTCTGAGGACGTTATGGGGGTCTCTTAGTGTGCACGTCCCTCAACATCGGCGGGCAGATTTGCGTTTATGGTCAAAAGCCGATTGTATGTGTAACATTTATTGTATCAGGTGCCGGGGCAGGCTAAAGGTGTGTCACGTCCCGAAACATGGTAGAGCCGGCAGATTTGCTGGAAGGCTGTAAGACGACGATATAGCGCTGAGTGGGGGAAGATGATGTGCCGCAGGTCGGATAAAGGGCACCCGCAACCGTGAAACGGGGAAGCACCGCAGATTTGATGGGGCGCGTGCGGCGAGGCGAGGAAAGATAATTGTGTATAAAAAAAGGATCTCCGTATAGCGTATCGGGGATCCTTTTGATTTTATCTGTCATTTTTTTCAGTGTAGGAGTGTTTCTTTCTGAACATAATTATCGGATAAAGCATTGCGGAATACATAAACAATGAGGACAGTGCCTGGCAAAAAACCTGAGCCATAGTGGCTGCATCCGCTATTGAACCGAATCAGATGTAACGTCTTTTTTGTACTTAGCCACTGCGTATAGCATCGCAGAGTAGTAAAGAACACTGGCTGTCAAATCACATACTTGCGAAGCAATTTGAAAAAGATAGTATTGCGTTATTCTTGGAGAAAAAATCGTTGCTGAAAAAGCAAATACAAAAAGCAAAGTTGAAATAAGTGAAATGGCGATTTTTATCGTCGCAAAAACAAATGTAACAACTTTTCCGGTACTTCCATTTTGAAGCTTACCTGATACTGTAAGAATATAAAATACTGCGAAAACAACACTTAAAATCAAATTGAGGATTAATGAAGCGTAATTCACCACACTTGCATAGCCTGCATAGTCTGCTCCTACTATTCCGAAGGTGATTACCATGGAGTAAACAGAAGAAGCTACGCTGAAAACAACTTGGATTATCAGCGGAAGTCCTGTCAGTGCCAGATTTTTATTATTAGCGATACAGCAGAAAACAAGAAAAAGAATTGAAATAATAACCGGAGAAATGAAGCCGAACGATGTCCCCAATGTCATCACATCTTCAGAATTTCCCTGAAGAACGGCAACCGACGTCAGAGTAATTATCCTCGTTGCAATCACAAACAAAAGCGAAATACCCGCAAGCCAAATCATTACACTCTTTTTAACACTCATTTGCTCTTTGTCACTCATACCTTTTCTCCTTTTTATGATATGAATCATTTTAGCACATTTTTGAAAAAATTTCATGTTAAACTAAGTACGCGGCATATGCCTGTTCGGTTACTCAACGGTCGCTGCACTCGTATACTTTTTTGCAGGTTTATTTTTTACAAGCAACAGCATCGCAATATACATAAGCATATGGAATATGAATTCAAAGGTGTCCCCATAAGCACAGGTAACAAAGTACCCATGTAAATATGAATCGGCGAAATACTCTTTGTTTATGAGCGTTATATCAGATTCAAGAGACTCGAGGAATCCAAAAAACTCTAAGCCAAACAGAAAAAAGGAAATAACAATCAAATCAGTTTTTCCCATCTTTTCTTCATAAAACTTGTTAGCAATCGTAGATATGTAAAATACTAAAAACAAAATTGCCAGAATATAACCTGATATCGTAGCCACATCCCATGTCTGTACATATGTTGAAGGTGTTTCTTCCCCGATATAACGTCCCACCATTGCAACAATCGAAAAAATCAAATCGGAAAGAGTTATGCATGCCATCGGTATGCCCGTCAGCACCATATTCTTCTCATTTGCGATTGTACAAAAATATACAAACAGAAATGCCGACACAATAGGCAAAAGGAAACTAAAAATAAAGGATATCCAATCGGGAATTTCCGGTCCCCCGCAAAGGATAGCAAATCCAATATAATCACTTACAGTCATCGCAATACTGAATGCCAGCGAAGCAAAAGCAAGAATAACTATTCCGATTTGCTTGGAATTCATTTTTTCGCCATCATTCATATCATTTCTCCACTCTACCGAAAATACTCATTCTTCGATTTCCTTTGCAACATTAGCTACAAGGAAAATCATTGCGAAATACATAAACAGCCTGAACATAAAGTCGCATAAAGCCATGACAAGTGAGCTTCCGTAGTAAACCTTCCAATTTGTGCCAACGATATTCGGGCTGATTAACATTGAGAAATACGAATATACGGAAACAAGCGTACCGATAATCGAAATAGCAATCAGAATAATACCGAAAATCAAAGTAAGCTTCTTTCCGGTATTTTCGCCTTTAAACTTGTTTGTAACAGCAAGCATGTAAAACACTGCAAAAAGAATCAGCAGAATCACTCTGACAACCGTCGGAATAAAATTTAAAAGTGTAGCCGGCACACTGGTATTAACATTGTCATAAACAACAAACAACGTATAAACCGACGTACACAATTCCCAAACAGCAAAAGCAATTATCGGGATTCCTGTCAGTGCTACATTCTTTCTGTTTGCAATAATACAAAAAACAGCAAAAAGAACTGAAATCAAAATAGGCAAAATATAGCTTATAATAACCGTCGCGAAAGAAGCATCTGTACTCGAAAGCATTTTCAATCCGATATAACTGCTTATAACCTCGACAATCCTAAAAAACAGTGAAATAACCGCAAGCGTAATTATTCCCGTCTTTCTGAAACTAAACTCCTCATTACCGTTCATACCTTTTCTCCTTTTTATGATATGAATCAGTTTAGCACATTTTTGAAAAAATTACCCCTGTTTTTTCATCGGATTCATTATAAGCTTTTCAAGCAACAATGCGAAAACTTCAAAGTGCTTCTCCGCTCTTCCGGGGAAGATTGTTTTTAAGTTCTCAAGTGTATCGTATTTTGTATTCATAAACATTCCATTGTCACCTACTGAAATGTCGTACGTTTCGTAGTATCCGGAATATGCTTCATTTCCGCCGTCTCCTTTTGCAAACCAGTTCGTTGCTTCAAAATAAATGTATGGAATTCCTTTTTCGGCAAAGTAAAGATGGTCTGAGGCAGGAATTGTTGACGGTGAATAATCCTGGAACCATGGTTTTCCTCCGAACTCCAGCGAGGAGTTTTCTTTTGTCCATGGGTTTGTATAGATTGTATTATCTTCTATCTGAGGGCCTGTCCCGTGCTCTTTGAAATACCCGTCAAGGTCCTTTGTTTCATATACTTTGATGCCAAGCTCACGTGCTTTTTCACACGCATATGCATATGCTTCCGTGTTATTGACCTTTCCCGTTTTGGGGTCAGTCATTCCGCCGTAAACATTACAATAATCTCCAAAGCTGATAGCATCCATATTTATCATATATACGGTCTTGGCGATTTCTTCGTCAGTCATTCGGTTTGCATATGTTTCCGAACCCACCATTCCGATTTCTTCAGCGTCGAAAAAAACGTATTGCACATCATAGTCCGGAACATTTTTCGAAAGATTCACGGCGGCCGCCAAAAGGAGTGCAATGCCGGAACCGTTGTCCCCTGCACCATCTCCGTCGTAGTGGGCACCGACGATTATCTGCTGTTCACTGCTTTTGCCCTTTACCGAAAGAATTATATTTTGAACAATAGCGCCCTTGTAGTCCGACTCAACCTTTTCGGATGTTATCTGCTCGTCCGAATATCCCGCTTTCTTGAGTTCGGAAATAATAAATTCAACAGCAGCGTCATGATTGCTTAAGTTTTTGTCAAACCTTCTGTCGATAAGATTTGTACCGATGTACTCAAGATAGCTCATCGCAAGTTCGGATGTTGTTTCACCCTCCGTATGCTGAAAGGCCGGAAGATTGATTTGCCCCTGCTTTGATGAACATGCACACAGCCCGACTAACATAAAGCAAACTATAATAGCGCAAAGTATTTTTTTCATTTCAGTTCTCCTCAGTATTCTTCCACACCCGAAGATTCCTATACTCTCCAATCATGGGTGCAAGCTGGCGGAAGCCGATTTTACCGTCCCGGAGGCAGTCTCCGTATGTTTCTCCGTCATCGTCGTAAGCGAAGGACATGAGGTCGTTTACGTAGAATTCCACTCGTTTTGTTGTTTTGACAAGCTTAAGATGGTAAAAATCCACCGCATCGCAGGCATCGGGAATGGGATCGGCACCTTGTGTCACAAGGTTAAAGCCGTAGCTTTTTCTGAGGTTACACGTATGAAACTGTCTTTCATCAGGCTCTTTTCTTCGAAAGTAAGATACATGAAAGGCATTTATGTCACCGTGATGGTACAAAGGGTACTCTCCGGTACGTTTCTGAAGAGATGAGTCAAAGAGGTCCTCTCCGTTTCTTCCCTTTGCTGCAAAGAAAAGGATGGCAAGCCCCGGGTCCTTCAAAGGCTTAAAATCCCATGTGATAACGATGTTGTCAGGGAAGTCCCTGTCGCACCAATATACGTAATTTGCTTTCTGTCCCTGTTCCGCACTCAGTGCATTTTCAAGGCGAAGGCATCCCTCAGGGAAAGATATTTTTGCCGATCCTTCAAGAACAAAGCTCTTAACATCATCTTCACATGCAAGTGCATTTTCATAAATCAGTTCCATGCTAACTCTCCATTTCTATCCGCAAATACAAGCCTGTCTACACGCATCTCTCTTGAAATAAGGTGAAGCTTAAGCTCATGCCGTCCGGGTTTCAGGTTAATATCGATTATCGGAACGTTTCTCCATGTGTTTTCCGATGAAAAGTAACCCGGTCCGGGTTTTAGGAAATCTTTTTTCGTGTAATCTTTTCCGTCAATGGTAAGTGCAAAGCCTTCTCTGTCCCAATTCCACCAGAAAAGTTTAATCCAGAGTGTTTTTGTTGTTTCTTCTTCTGTTTCAAATATGTATTTTAGCACAGGTGCATTGTCAAAATCAAACTCTTCGCCTTTTTCACGTATATAGAGTGCAAGACCTGTTCCTTCATAGGACGTGCTGTTGCAATATGTTACGAGTTCCCTGTTTTCTCCTTCAACTGAGGCAAACCCGGCATTTATGAGTGCGGCAGCGGCATCTATGCGGATAATTCCGTCTTTTTCAACAAAAGCCTTCTCACCCGATTCAAGAATATGTGATGCCGTTCTGTAGTGATTTTCAGAAAAATCATCCAAATCCGGCTCGGTCTGCATATCAACATAAGTGTCATAGTCGGTGTTAAGGTTCTCCACTGTAACGCCTCGTACCGCAAACACTTCCTTTCGGTGCGGCAGTTCAAAATCGGTGTAAAAGACCTTTGAAAAGGCTTCCATATCAAATGTCTCAGGAAGAGGCGTTGCATAGCAATGTGCGGCAAGTACATCTCTTCTCGGAGTGCCATAGTAGAAAACGAACCGCGAGAAGGCAAAATACTTGTCAATTCCTTGTATTGTTATTGTGTGAGTGCCTTTATCCAGAGGAAATACTGTACTTACAGTATCATCCACGTTGTTTTGGACGTTATGCTTCCATGAAGCCTTGTGCTCATCGTTAGTCGGTGCTTCGTAAATAAAAGGATTTCTCGAATCAATCGCAATCCGGCAACGTATTCTTCCTACCGAGTTTAATGTCGGAAAACGATGAATGACAAACGTATAATCCCCCGTTTCAGGGACCTCAATGCGATAGCTTACGGTCGAGCCTTCGCCGTTAAGCTGGAGAAGATTCCCGTGATCACGACCAAGTCCGTACACAATGGATGCATCATCAGATTTACAGGAGAAGTCATCTGCCTCAACAATGAGCCTGTTGTCGTCAAAGCCCTTCTGGTTCGTTTTACAGCTTACGAATATACGCTGGCTTTCGGCTGTTTCGGGCGCAGTAATGGTAATAAATCCACTCACATCTGCGTTTGCTTTTACGCTTACAAGAATGCGTTCTTCTGTTTTTACAAGGCCGCAGGTTTTTGAAAGTATTGCCCAGTCGGGGGCGTTAATCTCGTACTTCAGTTCTCCTTCACCGGTATTTCCGATGTCAATCCATTTAGCCATATCATTTGTAAACTCAAGTGATGCTTTTCCACCCCAGGTGCTTACGGAAAGGCCTTTTTTCTCGGTAAAAAGAGGCGGCATGCATGGAGGAAACATTGCTGTTCTGGGCGGTGGGAAATCCTCCGGAGTAAGGATGTTGTTCCATTTTCCGCCCGACATAATGTGATTGTAATAGTAAAGCATCTGTCTTCTGAGCTTATCAAATTTCAGAGAGAGTTCAGTATATTCCAGTGCTGCGGGTCCTTTTCCCTGTTTCATGCAAAGGTTGCTTCTGTCCGCATAGTAGAACATTGCATTCGAATAATAGGCCGCATGAATCTTCATAAGAACAAGCTGGAAAAATGCGTCCTTCTCATTATCAGGCAGTTTCCGATATGCCTCGTTTGCATAATCAAACATTTCCTTATATCTTTGAAGCCTGTATGCCCCTTCATCACCATAAGAAGTAAGTGAAAATGCGTCAGCTTCAAGATGTTCGATTTTTCTGACGTTTGTAAGCCTGTCAAAGTCATTCAGGTACTTTCCGAGCTTTTCCGCATCAAGTCCCGTAAACGTCTTTTTAAGCCAGGCTTCAGTCCATTTATCAACGTCACCGGTTTTTGTTCCGTTTCCTCGGCCGCCTTCCCATGCAAGGTCGGCAAAGAAATGCATCTGCATTTCCAGTGGCTTCATCGCACCGAAGTTTGTCACCCAAAGCTTTTGTATTCCTTCAGCATAGGCCTTTTCAAGCTCATTCTTCGTGTGTGCAAGCGGAATGGAATTTATGAACATGTACGAATTTCCTGCGGGTGCCCAATATGAGTTATGGTAATACAGACCGTTCCCGCCTTTTCTTTTTCGCTCAGCCTCATTCGGATAACGACGTACATAGCCGTAGTTATCATTAACCCAGATAAGTGTAAGATCCTCAGGTACTTTAAGCCCGTTATCGTAAAGAACGAGCACTTCTTTGTAGGGCACAAAAATTTTCATCGTGTCCTTGTTAAGGCCTTCCTTAAGAAGATTCTGCTGTACTTCAATTACTTCCTCGAGTAGCTTGATTTTTGCGTCAAGCAGTTCCTTTCCGGATAGATTTTTCAGTGATTCAACATTAAAGCCGGAGTCATGAACGCCACGCATTCCAAGTGTGTAGCTCACTTCAAAATCCTTGTTCTGCTCAACACTTTCACGCCAGTACTCCGTAAGTATTTCGCGGTTTCTGCCTGGAATGGAAAAGTCATATTTCACATCGGTGTAGCCTTTCTTTTCAAGCCAGGGCTTCCACTCCCTGTTATTGCTTCGCATAAGCATATCACAGTGTGAGGTGCCGACAACAATGCCCATTCTGTCAGCAAGCGCACCGTTTTCCTTCACAATATTAAATGAATTGACATGCATGGCAGGCCAGATATAGTTCATTTTCAGGCGCAATAAAAGCTCGAACACTTTTTCGTAGGTTTTCACGCCAATGGTTTTCTCACCCATGTACGTCTGAACCCAGTGTTCAAGCTCTTCTTCATCATTTATAAAAATGCCTCTGTACTCCACGTCAGGAAAGTCTTCAATCATTTCCTTCGGGAATGCAAATTTGTCGCGTTTCTTCTTCGGCACGTCAGCAAAGAAATGCCAGGGAGATACACCAAGCATCTCTGACAACGTATATATGCCATATACAGTGCCTCTTCGGTCAGAACCGGTAATGTAATAGCGGCTGTTTTTTTGAAACATACGATAATACTCTTTATGAGCACTCACATCAGCGTCTGTTTCGATAACGATAACCTTATCCGCATCATCCCCTGCGACATGCTTCACCGTATCCTCTACTGCCACATTGCAGCCTATTACATCTCTTATATCCTCTGCAAGATTAAGAGCTGCGATTTTAACGGCCTCGCTCTCTTCTTTTCTCAGAAGAATACATACATTGTCAAGTCTTGTAAGTTCCATTGTTTCCTCACTGTTTTTCCGGATTGCTTATTATTACTTTTCCCTCAGCCTGTTCAATACGCACCTTGTTGCCTGTAATATTGAGGTCCGTAAGAATTTCCTTAGGAATCTGTACACGTCCCGCTTTATCAAGAATGGCGAACTCTTCCTGTGTGTCTTCGTGTCTCCAGTCAATGTTTGCTTCCTTTAATCTGTCCGCATAGTTTTCACGAAGAAGTCTTTCGCTGGAAATCTTGCCGTCACGAATGGCCACAACACGCCGAACCTTCTTTGAAAGCTCAGTATCATGCGTAACAATAAGTATTGTCTGCCCTTCGGAATTAAGCTCGGTAAAAATGTCAAATATCATATTTGCAGTGTTTCGGTCGACATTTCCTGTCGGCTCATCCGCAAGCAGAAGCTTCGGTGAATTCGCAAGTGCAATGGCAATGGCCACTCTCTGCTGTTCGCCGCCCGAAAGCATGTTCATTCTGCTCTTTTTCTTTTCCGAAAGCCCCACTCTTTCAAGAAGCTCCAACGCGCGTTGTTTACGCTTGCCTTCACTTGTGAGCTGCATGGGAAACATAATGTTTTCAAGAACGGAAAGATGAGGCAGAAGGTTTCTCGCATTATTTTGCCATACAAAGCCCACCGTATCCCTTTTATAGAGCACAAGGTCATGCGTGTTCATTGTAAAAAGGTTTTTTCCGTCTACAAAAAGCTTTCCCGCGCTTGGTCTGTCCAGGCCTCCGATCATGTTGAGGAATGTGGTCTTTCCCGAGCCGCTGTTGCCGATAATCGCCGTAAGTTCGCCCTTTTCAACCGTCAGATCAAGTCCCTGCAGTGCAAGTACTTCGGTTTCTTTTGATTTATAGATTTTCACAAGGCCATCGGCCTGAATCATTGCTTCCATACTCTTTTCCCGTCTTCAAGTTCAATAATAAGGTCGCCCGCGTCCATAAGTCCGACATCGTGAGTTGTCATTATTACGGTAATGCCTTCATTTCTCGTCAGTTCCTTGAAAAGCCTCGTAACCTCTGCAGCCATCGCGCTGTCCAGTTCCGCAGTGGGCTCGTCCGCAAGAATGATACGCGGCTTATGCGCCATGGCACGTGCTATTGCCACACGCTGCTGCTCACCTCCCGACATTTCCGCAGGCATATGGTTTGCCCTGGAAAGAAGTCCGACCATTTTTAAGCACTCTTCAACTCTTTTTTTTCTGTCTTTTCGAATGCCCGCCATACGCAGCGAAAATTCAACGTTCTGATACGCTGTAAGGGACGGAATAAGGGAAACCGACTGGAAAACGAATCCAAGCTGCTTTCTCCGTATATTGTCCAATGCTCTTTCAGAAAGGCCGTTCAGCTTCCTGCCGTCTATTGTTACAAAGCCCGTAGATGGCTTATCAAGTGCTCCTATTATGTTAAGAAGTGTTGTCTTGCCCGAGCCGGAATGACCTTTTAGTATGGCAAGCTTTCCTTCCGGAATCTGTGCGGTAATATCCGAAAGTGCCGTAAAATCGCCGCCGGGAGTTTTAAAAACACGTCCAACGTTATTTACGGTTATTACCGTCTTTTCTTCGTTAAAATTGTCTTCCATACCCTACTCCTCACCAAGCTTCAGAGCTTTTGCAACATTCATTCTTCGTACGATTCCGATAAGAACCATAAGACAGAAAAGAACAACAAGAATAATGACACCATACAGTTTAACCATGTCTTCCCTGCCGACAACGTATTTCATGGGAAGTACCTGTCCCGAAGCAGAATATGCCGCCTGCAAAACAGGAACGAAAAGATTCGATGTAACCTTTCCGATAAGAATGCCCGCAGCAATCGCAAATCCGCCCGCAAAAAGCTGCTCGTTTATTAAGAGATGGAATACCTCACTCTTATGCATACCACCGGCCCTGAGTATTCCGAATATCATTTCTCTCGAACGAATGAACATTATCCAGTAAATGAGATATCCCGCTGCGCAAAGAAGCATTGTGATAAGATAGCCCATAGTAAGTATTCCGTTTGTGCCCTGAAGGAGAGGATCGACTGTTACTCTGTCAAGTTCGGCATTCTTATCAACGTATTTAGAAAGCTGAATGTTTTCATCCTCAACCCAGTTATAAAACTCTTCTGTGTCACAGCCTTCCTTAAGCTTCATCCAAACCTCATACGGAGTAAGTCCCCAGCTGTTGTTTAAAAGGCCATAGTGAGTAACAATCATATAGTTTGATTCTGTGTAAAGATTACCCTCTTCATCGGTAAACGAAGAAGTCGGAGTAAATCCCGGCCAGTAATCAAAAAAGTCAAGAATCTGACAGTACATCTGCTTTCCTGCACTGTTCTGGAAGGTAACGTTGTCACCAATTTCCAAACCTCGCTCATCCCTGAAGGAAGACGACACTATGCAGCCTCTTTCAGCAACGGCAAGTTCATTAAGATATTCCCTGAAATCCTTTTCTGAAAGACCTGCAGGTAGATCGGTAACTTCACCGAATTCCTTTGTATTTATGCCAAGAAGCGTAACCGTCAGTTTTCGCCTTCCGCTTACAACGGCATTCGCATCATAAAGTACCTTTGTTGCATGTTCAACGGATTCAAGATTGGTAAATCTTTCAAAATCAGGCTCAAAGTACATAAACTCCGCTCCTGTATCCTCAACCGCGTATGAATTGTCCTTCCAGACTTCCTTCACAATGAGGTCGGCCCCTGCAAGGTACGCCGCATCATCCCTTGCGTTGGTAAGAATCGTCCTTGCTATAACAGAATGAAGCATACCAAGCGAAATGGACAGAATCATAAAAAGCATAATGAACTGTTCTTTGCGTCCGTTCTTGCTGTTCTCCATAAAGGAAATGTATGAAGCGGGGCGCCAGAAACGTTTTCCGAGGAAATAGATAAGCTTAACAAGAAGCGGCTGCAGCCTTATGAAAAGCAGTCCCAGACCGACAAGCATAAGTGATGAGCTTATGTAAATGACAGGGTCCATTGACTGTCCCTTAAGAATGTCCTCCGTCAAGCCGGTTTCAGCTCTAGTAGCAGTGTAATAGCCGTATATTGATATTCCGATGAGAATTACATCGAGGCAGCATTTTTCCCACCATGCATGCTTCTTCTCAGCTTTTTTCTGCTTAAGATTGACAATGCTCACACTGCTGCGGCGTATTGCGGGAACAGTCATGATAATTATGCAAAGAACCGCTGCCGCAACCACATAAATAATGACGTCCCTCGTATATTCAACGGTAAGATTCCTCGCAGTGGAAAATTCCATAAAGCTCTGAGTGGAACCGAGAATACGTGCAAAAACCTTTCCGAGCGGAAGGCCTATGACACAGCCTATAATTGTCAGGAAAACATTCTGGTAAAAATACATGCGAAGTATCTGCCATGTCGAGCTTCCTCTGCTCTTCATAACAGAAATTTCGTTGCTTTCCATTTCGTAAAGCTGTCCGACAACCATGAAAATGAACGCGCCTACAAGAAAAAGCACAGGTATCATGAGCATGAAAAGAGTTGCCTCGGTCCTGTCCTTCTTCGCAAGGAACGTATCAAGGATTGAAAGGTAGCGTGGCTCGGTAAAGCTTGTTGAATACTCACTTTCGTTCATCATGTAGAGCGTCTTGTCATATAACTTTTCCACATTGTCCGCAGAAAGATCGGCATATTCAAACATCGTATTGAAAATGGCTGTAAAGGCATAATATGACTCCGGATTTTTCATGAAAGCTTCCTTGAACAGGTCCTCATTCATGAGAAGAAGATTATCCGTAGTCTGAGAAACCATCTGCCAGTAGTAGTCATCCGATTTCGAAGGTGTAAAAACACCTGTGATTTTAAGTTTATAATATTTTCCCGAGGCATCCTTAAGCTTACTTGTAAGTACTTCTCCTACAATGAACTTACAGTTAACCATCGTGCTCTCGTTAATTACTATTTCAATCTCTCCGTCCTCGGAAAGACCGTCCTCGGAAAACATTTCGCCGGAAAGCACTGTGGCATGTTCGGGAAGATTTGAGTAAAACCCGACACGAACGGCAAGGTCGTTAATTTCTTTTCTTCCGAGTGTTGAAGTAACAGACGTGTTGTTTATGGTATAAAACTTTACAAGTTCCTTCTCCGTTACTCCCATCTCCCGGAAAAGCTCTTTTGCCGTCTCTTCGGCGGCGAAAATCGGCTCCGTTCCTGTTTTCTGTGACGCAACAACATTAAAACGTGCGGTTGCGGGCCAAACACCTGTATTTGAAAGCTCACTTCTGAATTCATCCTGAAGCATTCTGTTCAGTGCCGCATTTTTATACATCGGGAAACTTGCAACAGAGCTTATAAGAAGCACAATTCCTGCAAGAAGGCAGACCGTCATCCACTTTTTTGCGAAAAGTTTCTGGAACATTACTTTAAGCATACAGTCTCCCCCTCTCCAAGCCCGGCAAGGCAGTAATAAACTTCTTTATCGCTTCCGCAGCAAATGAAGCACGTCTTTTTAATGCTTCCGTCCTCTTCCATGACGTTTACGGAATATGTGCCGCTGTACACCGTCACTGCCCCCTTCGGAACAGCAACTATGCCTTTATACTGCGGGATTTCTGCTTTAACCGTTAATACAGAACGTCCCATGCCGCCCTGTGCGGCCATGATAGCCTGTACATCAGCCTCAGCCACCTGAATGAGCACATAATCCATCTTAAGTGAAGTTGCTGTGGAATTGTCGTTATACAGTACAACCTTTCCGACTGCTTCACATGTGTTTCTTTTTGAATCAACATATGAAATGGTTACTTTTGTGCCATACGAAAGGTCACGTGTGCTTTGCACCGCAACATAGCAGTTGGCAATGTCCGTTACGGTTGCAATGGTAACGCCTTTATTAATAACATCACCCTTATTAAACTCAGGAAGTCCGACTATAATGCCTGCCTTGTCCGCTCTAAGCTCATGTGATTCATAATCCGACGTAAGCTTATCAATCTTTTCGCGGAGTGCATTTATCTTTTCTTCGGCTTCGTTTCTCTCTTCCATTCTCTGAAGCTGAAGTTTAAGGCGCTCGAGTTCAATGTTGTCACCACTGACAGTCACCTCAGCAATAACATCACCTTCGTTTACATAGCTGTACATTCTCGCAACATACTTTTCAAAATGCACCGTGCCGTTTGTCACGTTGCATGTAATATCCTCTGACTTCGGGTAAAAGAAGATTCCCATGCCTTCGTAATTCTTTTCGATATCACGTATTTCTGTTGTTCCGGTCTTACCCGTAGCCGTTTCGGAAACGCTGTCAGCAATGATGTCACCCTCGGAAAGCCCTGACGAAACCTCTGTAAAGAAACCGTCCGAAGCGCCAAGTGTAAGATATCTCTTTTCAGGGTTGGCTCCGTTTTTAACGTAAACGTAACTTCCTGAATCATCAGACTTAATCAGCTCCGTTGAAACGGAAATTATGTTTTCAGCCTTGGCGGAAATAAACATAAAAGCTCCTGCATCACCAATTGACACATTATTTGCGGGGTCGCTTATTTCAAACAGAGAGCGGTTCTTTTCGTCACAGTCAAGGCGTGTGCACTCATATCTGACACCATTTATAAGTGCATAATAATCCTCTGCGTTTGCAACTTCGTTTGCTTTATGGAAGTCGGTATAAATGAGCTTTCGTGTCTCATCCGCAACGGAAATGACTGCAGTCCCCGCCTTAACAGAGCCTGTGTTATCGTAAATGCCAGCAACGGTTCCGGAAGTTTCTGCCGTCAGAATATACTTCTCGCTTTCCGAAACAAGTGCTTCGAGTTTTTTATTAATATATTCTCTGTCAAGCTCATAAAGTTCTTTCTGCTTATCAAGCTCCTTCTGTAAGGCTTCGGAATAATTTTTTCCGAGTTCTTCCGTAAGGGCTGTAATCTTTTCCTCCTCTGAGGAAAGAGTATTTTCATACTGTTCAATAAGCTGATTCGTTGAGCTGTTTTCTGATGAAGCAAGAACATCACCGGCCTCAACATGACTTCCGGGAAGAAGCGTCGTAGACATACGCCTTATGTCTACCGTAAAGGCATATTCCGTAATAAACGGAACAACCGTCACCTCACAGCAGGAGGCATTGTAAATATCCCTTCTTGCAGCCTTTTCAGGTGAGGATTCAAACGTTACAGGTTCAACGAGATCAATGGCTTTTCTTTCAGGCTCCACATAAACAGGAGTCATAAAGGGAATCGAGCAGCCTGTAACGGATATAAGTGCGGTCAGTCCCACTGTCAATACCGCGGATTTTTTAATAAATCTTTTCATCATTTCAGCAGCACCGTTTCCCCTTCCGTAAGACCTGTGAGTACTTCCACACCATCATCGCCTGTAAGACCTGTCGTAATCCACTTAACCGTTCTCACGTCATTCTCATCGAGAACGTATACAAAAGCCATGTCTGAAGCTTCATGGATGGCTTTCGCAGGGATTTTAAGCACCTGCTCTCTTTCACCGATTGTAACTGTAATGTAGCCCGTTGTTCCGACGCTGATAATCGAGCGGTCATAATCAGGTGAAAGCTCAAAGTAGAAATAGTCTCCCCACTCATCGGTGTTAACAGGAATTAGTTCGTAAATTCCCGCAGCCTCACCGATATTAATTTTCATCGAAACGTTTTTGTCTTTTGCAAGATATTCCGTATATTTGTTTTTTGTAACGGTAAAAATGCAGTCCGCTGTGTCAACAATAGTCATCACACGGTCGTTTGCCTTTGAAGTACTTCCGAGAAGACCGTTCTTTACCCAGGTGATTACGCCGTCTGCTTCAGCGTACACTCTGTTTTCACTAAGCTCTGCCTGAAGTTTCTCAAGATAAAGCTCATCAAGGTATATTGCGTCCTCAAGGTCTTCACGTGCATATGTATCATTCTCGTCTGTGTACTTAAGAAGAATTTTGTTTCTTTCAATCCCGTATGTAAGCTCTTCAATCTCTTCTTCAAGAGAATTGCTGCCAAGCTTTGCAAGGAGCTGTCCCTTTTGAACAGCATCTCCCTTTTTCACACAAACCTCAGAAACGTATTTCCCTTCATTCGGGATAATAACAGTTGTTTCCTGCTGCTGCTTATACGTACAGCTTACGCTCTTTGTGGATTTCAAATCCGCTCTCGTAACGACCGCAGTGGAGTAACTGACCCTTTCTCTTTCGGGAACAACAACGATAGCCGGCTCTTCGGTAACAGGTCCGGCACATCCTGCAAGAGTGCAGGAAACCAAGAATATCGTAAGAAGTTTTTTTACTTTCATTCCCCATCTTCTCCATGTTTATTTTTGTAACCCAATGACGGCAAAATCTGCCGTTTTCAATAATATTTAACACCTTTTTTCAATAACACTCAATAATCATTTCCATTATTCCCCCTGCTTCAACAGATTTTATCCATTTTTTAGACCCTACCCGTTTTTTTTGACTGAATTTTGTTGTATAATCAGAGTAATTTTTAAGATATGGAGTTGATGATTTTGCCGTTACCTGTTTTGATTATTTTATGGATTATCGGAGCTGTTTTAGCCTTAAACATTCTTTGGTGGCTTTTCATCATAGTTTGCTCGCTCTTTATTAATCCAAATAAAGAATACAAAAAAAATTCAAAGTTCTGCAGATTTCTCCTGTATTTTTCCACGGACCTCGCAATGATTTATTCACGTGTCCATGTTCATTCCACAGGAGAAGAAAAGATTCCCGAAGGACGTTTCCTTCTCGTCTCCAATCACCTCTCGAACTTTGATCCCATAATTCAGTGGTACGTTTTAAAAAAATCGGACCTTGCTTTCATTTCAAAGCCCGAAAATTTTAACATCATTGCCTTCGGTAAAATTGTCCGTAAATGCTGTTTCCTCCCAATCAACCGTTCCGACGCGAGAGAGTCCGTAAAGACACTCTTTGCCGCTGCAGAGCTTGTTAAAAGCGGTGAGGTTTCCATGGGTATTTTCCCTGAGGGCACACGCAGCAAGTCCGGCGAGCTCCTTCCGTTCCACGACGGAGTTTTAAAAATAGCCAAGTCTGCCGGTGTTCCCATTGTTGTCACAGTCATGAAGGATACCGACAAAATCGCAAAGAATTTTCCTTGGCATCGTTCCAAGGTTTGCATGGATATTATAAAGGTTTACGATACAGAAACCGTTAAAGCGCACTCAACTCACGAGCTTGCGGCTCTTGTCCGCGAGGATATGCTTCAGCATCTTGAGAAAGAGAGGTGACCCGCATGAGCAAAACGCTTATACTCTACAACCCTATATCAAACAACAAAACCGGCTATGAGACCGCACGCCGTGCAGAGGCAAATCTTGCCGGAGAGATTGTTTACGAGGACATCACTCAGATTAAGGACATTTCCTCCTACATCGAGCATGTCGAGCCTGATGACAGCATCATCATCGCAGGAGGCGACGGAACGATCAATCATCTCATCAATGATTTAAACGGCGAGATGCCTTTACGCGAGCTTCTCTACTATCCCACAGGTTCAGGTAACGATTTCTTTGCAGATACAAGAAGTTCCAAAGGCGAGATTTTCATATCACTAAACCGCTACATCGACAATCTTCCGACCGTAACGGTAAATGGGCAGACACGCCGCTTCATTAACGGTATAGGCTACGGTCTTGACGGTTACTGCTGCGAAGTGGGCGATCTCCTTCGTACAACAAGCTCCAAGCCTGTCAGCTATGCTTCTATCGCCATTAAGGGTCTTCTTTTCCACTTCAAGCCCCGCCGTGCAACAATAACTGTTGACGGTGTTCCGAAGGTGTTCGAGCATGTTCGCCTTGCTCCCACGATGAAAGGACGTTTTTACGGTGGCGGAATGATGGTTGCGCCCGCACAGGACCGCCTTTCAAAGGATAAGGAGCTTACGCTTGTTGTTCACCACGATGCCGGCAGATTAAAAACTCTTTTCGCTTTCCCGAGCATCTTCAAAGGCGAGCACATTAAACACAAAGATATGTTTTACGTTCAGACAGGTCATGAAATCACCGTGCGCTTCGACATTCCGTGCGCACTCCAGATTGACGGCGAAACAATACTGAACGTATTCGAGTACACAGCGAATGTCCACTAGGGACGGGGTGTGGTGGACATTTTTCAGCGAATAAAATATAGGAGGGGAAATTATGAGGGGAAAAGTTTCAACCAAAAGAAAAGCCAGGTGGTACGTTGTCGTGCCTATAGTGCTTGGTTCTGTCATTCTTGCAATTATAATCGGATTATTTATTCTTTTTGCCAATATGCTGTCGGGAACAGCTGAGGAAAGAGGCGTCGACGGCAGGTTTTCATATGCCTACAGCAAAAAGCTTTGCTTCATCCATGAGTACAATTGGGACGGTGACATGAACAACACCGAAATACACATTCCCGAGACCGTTAACAGCATTAAAGTAACCGACATCGGTGGTTATCTGGGTCGTGGTTTACCAATGCCCTTTGAGATTACAGGACTTCCCGAGCCTGATCCATCCGACACCAGACACCCACAGAAAGCATATAATATCGGTTCTTATCCTCAAATTGATATTTACGGCTGTCCTGAATACTCTTTCACCGTTTACATTGGTCCAAACATTAAGTCAGCTCAATACGAACCCGATTATTATTTGCTTATGATAGACAGAAACGACTCTGAAAACAGCGAATGCCTCTACAGAGTTACGCACACTTACATTATTGACGAGAATAACAAGTACCTAAAGCTCTCTGCCGAAGGTTACCCGGAAGAAAAATAAAAGTAATCGAGTAGGAGAAAATTTCTCTAAATGAGAAATTTTCGACCTCTCACACCACCGTGCGTACCGTTCGGTACACGGCGGTTCAATCAACTTAACAAGTAACACACCTTTCGGTGTAGTAATCTAACATAGAGATTAGTC
>JAZQQJ010000029.1:0-48518 GCA_045629005.1 Lachnospiraceae bacterium | reverse complement strand
TAGCAGATTTATTGTCAGATAAATATGTTAAGGATGAGGAGTTTGATACAGAAATTCCGAGTAATGAAGAACTTGTATTTAATACAGGAATTTTACGCTCAAAGCTGCGCAATCGTATCTTTTTTGGTGCTCCCGGAACAGGAAAGAGCTTTATGCTCAACAAGGAAAGGAAGGAACTGCTCGGAGCAGACAACGAAACTGATTACGAGCGTGTAACATTCCATCCGGATTATTCGTATGCAAACTTTGTCGGAACATACAAACCGGTTATGGTTTCGAATAAAAAGAAAACGGCGGACAGGGATACGGATTATGTTATTTCTGTTTTGAATGATAACGGAAAGACAGCACAGGAGAAATATGACCTGTTGTTTGAAAAGTTCAAAGGTGACGGTCTGACCAGACTTCCCATGCTGCTTGGACTTTACACAGATGAGATATTCAAGACCCGCAAACAGGATGAAACAGATGCAGCCGGTGACAACAGTGTAGAAAGAAACCACGGCAAGGCAATCAGGAAGTATGTAAGTCTGCTTACCGGTCAGGAAGCATCAAGCGATATAGCTTATGAGTATGTTCCGGGACCGTTTATGCGCGTATATGTGAATGCGCTTAAGAGCGCAAGACGTGCAAATCCGAAGCCGTATCTGCTTATTATTGAGGAGATCAACCGCGCAAATGTAGCCGCAGTATTTGGTGATATTTTCCAGCTTCTTGACCGTGACGAGGATGAGGTCAGTGAGTATCCTATCCAGGCATCTGAAGACATAAAGAAATATCTTGCGAAGGAACTGGGAGGAAATCCGGAGGACTACAACAAGATAAAGATTCCGGACAACATGTTTATCTGGGCTACTATGAACAGTGCTGACCAGGGCGTGTTCCCTATGGATACCGCTTTCAAGAGAAGATGGAATTTCGAATATCTTGGAATAAATGAGAATGAATCCAATATTTCTGGAAAAGGAAAAGTTGTACTTGCGGGTTCTGATGAGGTGGTTGAATGGAACCTCCTTAGAAGAGCAATTAACGATAAGATGTCATCTGCAGATTTCAAAATCAATGAAGATAAATTGATGGGGCCGTTCTTCTTATCGAAAGGTGCAGTTGAATCTAACGAAGAAGGTATGATTGTCGATGTTGCGAAGTTCATGGATGCTTTCAAGAGTAAAGTAATCATGTACCTTTATGAGGATGCTGTAAAACAAGGAAAGCATAGATTCTTTGAAGGTTGCGAAAACGGTAAGTATTCATCAGTATGTGATGCATTTGATGAAATCGGCATGGGTATTTTTGGTTCAACATTTAAAGAAACTTATTATGATACACAGAAGGATGATTAAGGATGCGAATTGTTTCTAACTATGTCCGAGAGCAGAGAAGGTATACGAAAAATGAGCTTCGTTCAATCTTTGCCTTTGATGAGAACGGTGTTGAAAAATTCATAAAGAACCTTAAGGCCTATGGAGTACTGAAGAGTGTAAGGAACGAATCCGGACAATTGGAAAAGACGGACTTGGTCGATGAGGACATCGAAATTGCGGATGAAACTGCAGCAAGTGGTGATTGCTTGTATGTATTTACTTATGTAGGAATCATTACTTGTGGTAGCAGAATTATCAAAGTATACCCCAAGTATCTTTTATCTAAAGATATCGAACCGCTTGAAGAAATGAAGCAAGTGCTTAAAGTTCTTGAAAGGTATAGTCATTCCGAAGAGCAAGTAATCAACATTTTTAACGGAGACGGAGAAAACCGTAGTTTCAATATATTGGCAGTTATTCTTTTCCTATTAAACGATTATTACGAGTATGGTATCTACACAAACAGTGAGGATATTATTGAGGTAAATGGCGAAGGTGAGATTCTATGGAGAAAAACCATAGATGAAAGCTATGCACTGATTACCGATAATCGTCCTTATTATATGGAATTATACACAGAGCGTAGTGTAGAGGATGATAGGGATTATTTTAAACGGTTGCATGAATGTGTTTTGACTGAATGTTCAAAGCAGCTTCATGATGCACAGTTGGATACTCTTTTTGATATGGATGTTTTGGAACTGTCGGAAGAGAGACTGATTGATTTTGGTGATTGCGACTATATATTGGAACGTATCCAAAAAGAACTGAACATACAGTTTAATACACGAAGACAGATACTGCTTAAAACGTTGTATGCATATGTTTCTCAAAATAAGCGGTTGCTTGAAGAAAATGACGGAATCAGTATGTACGGAACTACAGCCTTTTATTCTGTTTGGGAAAAAGTATGTGCAGACGTATTTGATAATAAGTTAAATACTCCGTTGGGAAAACTTAAGATGACTGTACCACTTGCTAAAGAATATGAAAGCAAGAAGAAAGAAACGCTATTAAGCATAATTGAAAAGCCTGTGTGGGAAAATGATGAAGTAAAGGAAAAAGCAAATGACACGCTTATTCCGGATTTAATCAGTATTCCACAAATTGCAGATAAAGATTGTTTTCTTATTTTTGATGCAAAATATTATAATTTGCAGTTGGAAAAGGGCAAAACACTTCGGGGAAACCCAGGAATAGGGGATGTCACAAAGCAATATCTGTATCAGATGGCCTATAAGGATTTTATCGCTGCGCATGGAATAAGTGTAATTACAAATTGCTTTTTGATGCCAACAGAAAAGGAAGAGATTATTAATGCTGGTGTAGCCAAAATGCCTATGTTAGAAAAATTAGGATTGGAGAATATACAGATTCGAAAAATGCCTGCGGTATTAATATATGATTATTATTTAAAACGAAAAAAGATTGATATTAGTTCACTACAGTTGTTTTCTGTTTCAGTGTAAGGAGTAAATGATGTCAAAGAATAGTACAATATGTGAGTTTTTTATGTCATATGGGAATGCACCATATGTTTCACTAAATAGAGCATTAGATATTAAGCCATTGATGACAAAGATACACGATGACGCATTGGAAGCACAAAAATGCTTCAATGAAATTGTATGCGAGAGTTTCAAAAGACCGGATTATATCATTTTGCCAGAGACACAATTCTTGAATGGGACAAAGATGAATGTTAGGACGTACTTTTGGGCAAAGATAAAATACTCAAAGTATGTTTCAATGCCCGATTGTATCGCAGTGTTCTGCGAGAAAAAGGATAACAGTCTTTTTTATAGAGTATCCCTTGAACAGGACGATAAGAAATCTTTCATTGAAAGCCGAGAAAACAGACTTCGTGTGTTGGATTTGCCATTGGAAAAGGGGTTAAAGTATTTTGTTACTATGGAAGATAAGTCAGAGCATGTATGTGTGAATGTCGATGATGTTAATCGCTTAATTTCGCAAGGAAATAGAAACAAGTTTCAGATTTGTTATATCATTGATAATCCGGAAAAATTGGATGATGATGGAATCATATATAAAATAAAAGAGGGAATAGACTTAGTAATAAAATACTATGAGCATATAGCGTCTTTCTATGATTCAATCAATGATTAAGGCATATACTTGTTCAAAAAGAAAACGTAATATATTGCGTTTTCTTTTTTCAGATTATCTTGATAGGTGACCTTTGATTTGGTAATATAAGAAAGGTAGTTTTAACCCTGATTAAAACAGGATGAAAATGTACAGGGAGAGGAACGAAATGATAAAGAACAGTAATGTCGGAAGACCTGCAGGGAAGAAGAAAACTGCAAAAATTGAGGTATCTCTTGAGCCGGAAGTAAAGGACGAGTTTATGCAGCTGATTCGTGAAAATGGTGGAAATGCATCGGTGGTTATTGGCCAATGGATAACTGAATATATTAAAGAGAATAGAGAGGTCAATAGGTAATGGATGTAGTTTCACTTTTTAGTGGTATTGGAGGATTAGATCAAGGATTTATTGATGCAGGATATAATGTTATATGGGCGAATGATTTTGACAGTTATGCTGCGCAGACATATAACGCAAATTATGATGAAGGGATAATGCATCCCGGAGATATAAATGAGTACCCCTTAGAAGATATTCCTGCTCACGACATTTTGATTGGCGGATTTCCATGTCAGCCATTTAGCCAAATGGGAGCACAACGAGGATTCGAAGATACGAGAGGAACTTTGTTCTTCAGAATTGCTGAGATTGTGCAGTATCAGATTGAACACAATAGGGCTCCAAGAGTTATCGTGCTTGAGAATGTACGTAGGCTATTAACACATGATAACAAACGCACATTTGCGACAATCAAGAGAGCATTAGAGGATTTGGGATACAGAGTCTATTATAAAGTTCTCAATTCAGCTGATTACGGTGTGCCGCAAGTACGAAATCGTATATTTATTGTATGCTTTAGAAATCAAGACGCGGATTTTCACTATCCGGAGCCTATGCCATTGACAATAAATATGCATAACATTTTGGATGTGCAAGTTCCAGATAAGTATTATTTATCAGCAACGGTAATGCCGACAATTTTATCAGATGGAACAGGGGGATATGTTGCTAGGTCAGAAATTAATCAGTCTCCAGCACGTCCGTTGTGCGCGACTATGGCCAAGATGCATAGAGCATGTCAAGACAATTATTATTCAGATGACTATATTCTTGGAGACGGGAATACACAGCATATTAGAAAACTTACACCACGAGAGTGTGCAAGACTACAGGGGTTTGATGATAACTTTAATATTGTAGTATCTGACACACAAGCATATAAGCAATTCGGAAATGCGGTAACAGTTAATGTGGCTCGCGCTGTTGCAAATAGCATTCGTGATGAATTAACAAGATTAGGAGAATGGCATTAATGAAAGAAAATGCGGACATTCGAGAGATTATATCTTTTATAGGTGCCTATAGTCTGGCACCAAGTACACAATGTTCGGACACTTGTATAACTAGATTTACTGCCGACATTGATGAGACTTTTCTTCATGAGAGGTCAAAACTTGTTTTAAATGATTTAAAACATAACACAGCGCTTAAAGATTCTTTTGATTCGTTAGCTTCAATTTGTAATGAAACAGTAAAAGAGTGTGCAACGTGCCCGGTAAAGAAATATTGTAATACATATATTTCTGAAGCGAGAGCAAATATTCCAAATGATGCATTGAAAATGGTTGACCTTTTTTGTGGAGCAGGTGGTTTGTCGTTAGGGTTTACACAAGAAGGCTTTATTACAAGTCTTGCTAATGATATTCAAGACTGTTGCGTTGACACTTATGCTCATAACCATCCAGAGACACCGAGGGATCATATCGTGCTAGGTGATATTAAGGATGTGGTTGAGAATATTGATGAGCTGCTACGTTATAAAGATGTATCAATTGTAGTAGGAGGCCCACCTTGCCAAGGGTTCAGCATGGCAAATCGACAGAGACTTATTGATGATCCAAGAAATCATTTATATAAAAACTTTGTAGAAGTAGTTCGGAAAGTTAATCCACCGTTCTTTGTAATGGAGAATGTTAAGGGGATGCTTTCTGTAGCAGAGCAGGTCATTGAAGACTTTAATGCTATCGGATATGAAGTATCCGCACATGTTCTTAACGCAAAGGATTTCGGTGTTCCTCAAAATAGAGAAAGATTGATATATATTGGCAATCGTGTGGGTGTAGATAATGAACAGATATTTGCGAGAATATTTGAAATAAGTAAAACCATACCAAATACAACGCTTGCGGACGCATTGTATGGATTAAGACCGTTGGTGGCATCAAGAGAGAAGAATTCTACAGATGTCGAAACAGATGGTTCCGGGCGCATTATCGAAGCGAACACACAGATGAATATGAACGAATATGTAGCTATGATAAATAGTGGTACTGCATATCCTGTAACTTGCAATCACAAGGCTAGATATAATAATGACAGGGATATTGAGATTTTTGGACGAATGAATCCTGGCGATAAATCAGATGATCCCAAAATTGCAGATATAATGCCTTATAAGAGCAGAAGTGATATTTTCAAGGATAAGTATTTTAAACTCGAACCAGATAAGGTATGTAAAACAATCACAGCGCATATGAAATTTGATTGTAATATGTATATTCATCCGACCCAGGCAAGAGGGTTGACCCCACGAGAGGCCGCAAGAGTTCAGTCTTATCCGGATGATTACTTCTTTAGAGGATCTTATACAAAGACGTATATGCAGATTGGCAATTCAGTACCACCGTTATTGGGAAGGGCTATTGCACAAGCAATTAAAGAATTTATGTGAAATAGAAAAAGGGAATGACCTGCAGTTGGCCATTCCCTTTTTGCTGTTTAGTAAAGATTTTGAAGTTCCGTTTCTGTGATATTTAACCCGCTGGCTGCTAAAATATCAGAACGCTTGGTGTACAAGAAAGAGAGAAGAACGTTCACATCGGACCGTCTACCGTGATGAAGTTTTCTGTGACAAAGAGGACAGACCGGAACTAAATTAGCCGGAGTATCAAGTTTGTTAATGAACTGCGACTGATACTTTACAGGAATTAAGTGATGAACTTCCATGTACGGCTTACCGTTCTGCTTAATAAATGTTGTGTGTTCATCTGTATCTGTTGAGAAGATACATTTGTATCTATTCCTCTTTATTGCATCTTTACCTAATTTAGCACTTGTTTTGGGTCTGTTTGATGTTGTGTTATGTCCCTGCCCATTATCAGTATATGCTTCGGGAGAATAATCGGGACTTTCATCGTAATCGTCATCATCATCGACCAAATCAACCATCTGCTGATAGATGTTATCTGCAATCTCTTCTGAATCTGAAATCACATCTTCATCTGCCACATTTTCTTCCACTACACGTATAGCGGCTTTAGCACGTACGGTACTTTTACCAAGGTGATTAATGAGTGCTGCATCAACTTCGTAATTGTTTTCATAAAAATCTTTAGGAATACCAACGACAAAAAACTCTGCGTTATTTGCTGCGACATTACGATATTTAAGGAAAATGAGCAGGTCGCTTGTGAAAAGACCTTTACGCATTTCTATAAATTCGCTACCATCTTCACGAATTTTACTAATCTGAACTTGACTATCTTGATTGGCACGGGCACCGATTTTTGTCATTGTATAAGTCCTTCTTGTTTCGGCAGAAGTGAAGGAATTATTATTGTGATTTTTCAAATGGCTTATGTTTGCCATAGAAACATTGGCATATCTTTTGATGTCCGGGGTTGAAGCATTCTGCGAGGCTATTACGGTATTACGATCATAGAAGAATAAACGATTTTCTCCAGTGATGTGGATATGTGTCTGCTTACTTCTGGATGTAAAAGGCTTATTCTGAGGAATAAGGCATACGTCGGGAAGCTTTAATACAATTCCATCTGAGAATGTTTGATTGTTAAATGTTGATGTTGCAAAGCTCTCAAGGCCGATAGACGTGAAGTAATCATTTATGAGCTTTAAAAGGTTTTTCTGTGTGATTTTTTCCATTTTTTTTAACTCCTTTACAATGTCTGATGGTTTCTCCCTTACGATAAGGATAAAATAATAAGGGAAGTGTTAATATTAAAATATCACACTTCCCCGATAATGTACATATTTTTATCGGGGAAAATGTAACTTTGTGAAAAATGTACATTTTAAGCATGAAAATGTATGACAAAAAACAGCCGATGTGTACAAAATGCCCAATGTGAAATAATACTGGTTATGATTTCCATCCGTTTGATATAATAATGTAAAGGGAAGAAGGTAGGCGAGTATGAAGGCTTATAAGAATTTTAAGGAGTACATGGAAGATAATTACTATGATGAAATCTTTGATGCTGTCAAGGGTCTTGTTTTTAGTGATAAGGATTCTTTTGAAGATGAAGAAATAACTTCTGTAAAATGGGTTGAGGCTGAGGACATTCATGTTGAAGGTGTAACCTTTAAAGAATGCAGTAATGGAGAATTGGAGATTCGTGTTACTGTTGATACAGAAATTGAAGTAAAGGGAAAAGCAGGTAGAGATTATGATAGTTTTTCTCGGAGCCGTATGTATAATGTCTTTTTTGTTGGCCTACTTGATGTAACCTTGAAAAACATGCGGGTAACGGGTAAGGAAAGATATTTACCCAATGAGTATGAGCGTAACCGTAGCTTAAGTCAGAATCTTCTTCCATATATATATGAAGAGGATATAGAAAAACATGCCGAAGACTTCTTAAAGCGTTATTGCCAGAAGGCATTGTTACAACCAATGGCAATTCCGGTGGAGGAGATTGCTGCGAATTTAGGAATGCATATATATTATGCACCAATGGAAGATGGTATATTCGGAAAGACATATTTCGATGCGGAAAAGGTAACGGTATACGATAATATAATAAAGAAGAATCCGCATGAGATTATAACAAAACCGGGAGATATGCTTATTAATCCGGATGTATTTTATATGAGTAATATCGGCACGGCAAATAATACGATTATCCACGAGTGTGTTCATTGGGATAAGCATAGACGTGCCTTTGAATTACAGAAATTGTTGCAAGGGCATTGTACACATATTTCTTGTGAAATCGTAGAAGAATATGAAGGGATTGCTACCGATGCGCCTGCGATGAAATGGATGGAGTGGCAGGCCAATCAGCTTGCTCCGAGAATATTGATGCCGGAGCAAATGACAAGAAGGGTGCTGGATTCTCTTATTCAGAAAGAATATCAATTATCTCCTCGTACACGATTTGCCATTCATATGGAAAACGCAATATATAAGCTTTCCATGTATTTTGGTGTTTCAGCTTTGGCAGCAAAAATCCGTGCTATTGAACTAGGTTATGATCAAGCGCAGGGTGTTCAAGTTTATTGTGACGGAAAATATCTACCACCGTTTTCATTCCGTAAAGGTTCATTAAGAGCAGATCAGACATTTGTAATTGATGAAAATAATGCTGCTTTCAACTTTATTATGAATCCAGTTTTAAGGGAACTGTTTTCTGAAGGCAAGGTAATATATGCAAATAGCATGGTTTGTATTAACATGCCCAAGTATATTACTTTAAATGAGAATGATCTTCCGGTGTTAACAGATTATGCTTTGGAGCATGTGGACGAATGCTGCTTTATTTTTAATCGTTCAGTTAATGCAAGCAAATCTTATAGTGATACATATTATAGAAGATGTTTCTTATGTCGCGACATTAATTCAGAGACATTTATTGAAGCGGATTATGATGCTGACAATACGTCAAATCAGTCAAAAGAAAAAAGGCGCGAAGAATTGTCTAAGGTTGTAGATGCTACGGAAGAACTTTCAAATGTTTTAGAAAGTCTTCCGGGGTCCTTTTCAAAGACATTAGAGGCGCATATGAAACGTAAGGATATTAATGAGGAGGAATTATCTTATAGGAGTAATATTAGCACGGTGACAATAAGCAAATTCATTAATCATAATGAGGCAGAAAAGACATTTGCTAGTGTATTGGCTATTTGCATCGGATTAAATCTGCATCCGCTTTTTATGGAAGACTTAATTGCAAAGGCGGGATATGCAAACAGAATAGACCCCACCCACATCTTTGTTAAGTTTCTGATTTGGAATCATTCGGATGATTCAATTGAAGGGTGGCAGAGTAAGCTGGATGAAGCAAAGATAAATTTAAAACTTCCGCAGAAAAAATAACAAATTTTTAAAGTACGACTTAAAGTTAATATTCATTGAAAAGAAAAGGCTTTGTGAGTTTCAAAGAAAAATTGAATGCTCGCAAAGCCTTATTTTTGTGCTATTTTCATTAACTCTGACTTAATGGGCATTGCCTCAAAAGGGGTATATCGTGGAACCATAATAGTTAATGAACCTTGAAAAATTAAGAGTCTCGCTCTTCAAGAATTTCTTTGAAGATATTAGGAATTTCTTCGAAAAAGGACTTAAGTGTTTGAGGGTTGACAGCACTGCCACCAAAATAGTGATTGAACGCGGACTGGATGGGTAAATCACATTGGATGTATGTAATATCGGAGTATTCGTCTTTTCTTTTGTTATACCATGCATCATAAACATCTTGCGGTACGGATTGCATTTTACAACATTCAGCAAAGATTGATTGAAGAATAGCGTCTTGTACGGTTAGTGTTTCAATTTCGTTAGTGGGAAACGGTCCGGTTTTTGTAAAGATAGTTCCATATGACCCGTTAAAGGACCGTTCCTTTATCAATGTTGCGACCACTTCAAAGATATCACCGTACGACAATGCTGCTTTATGTGTGATTGGTTTGGGGTCACGATCATTGGTTAATCCTATAATCCAATCAGCTGAAACATTAAAGCTCTTTGCAAGAAGCATGATATTATTTGCCGACAATTGGTGTTGATTACTTAGAATCTTACTGATTGACGATTGGCTTATTCCAGTTTTTTCAGAAAAAGCTTGCTGACTCATTTCTCCCATGAGTTCCTTCATTCGTTCGACTTCTATTCTTTTGGTTTCATTGTCCTTTTTCATACAGAACCCTCCATTCTGTTAGTGTATCACAGAAATATTCCAATTGGAATATTTTGTGAGAACGAGAGAATAAAAACCACCTTCGCAAATATTGGATTATTCCTTCGAAGCAATACGATAATTCGATTGGAAGGGAGGTGATATACATGAGAAACCTTATTACTACTATTTTGTACTATGCCGACATTTTAGAAATTCTTATCGGTGGAACCCGTAGAGTAGGAGGTTCAGTTCTTACAATTTGCGATGACATTCAAAAGACACAAAAGGCTCTTGACGATATGAACAACCGAAATCTTGTACAGAAATAAGTTTTCGAGAAATGTTCTTCCATATTTATGGGGAAAGGAATTTTACATGAAAAAGATTCGAGCGCCAAATAAAACATATTAATTCAAAACATCAATATCGCAACTTGCGGATTTAATGAAAGTGCACAGGACGCAAGCGGGATACACATAGGAAAGATTAGTCACCAATACGGGTGACGGCATCATTCCGAAAATGTGTGTCGGCCGCTTATTTCCTGTGCATTTTTTATGCCGTAACGACCGCCTGCATGTCTGTGTTTCCCGCTTGCCATCAACAAAGCGACAAGGAGACACAGATATGTACAACAACAATTATAGTAACCCTAAAGTTTATCTCATTGACGAGAATCATCTTCAGTATGTTCAGGTCAATTTCGAGACCGGAAAACTTGAAAAGAAGATTCTTACACGAGGCATTGATATCGATTCAGCAGCATTTGATTTTCTTGCGGAGTCCTACCATGACGAGGGACTCAACGACAGATACGAAGAGGAGCATAGAGACTTCTTATCGGAAAAAATCAAAGGACAGGTCGCAGACGGCAATGACGATATGACGGAAGACCCCATCGAGAATCTTTCCGACAGACGTTCCGATATTCTTTCTTCCTTATTCGGAGAAGCAGAAGTGGATTCAGAGATGGTCATCGTTCTCCGTGAACAAGTATTTCCGAAGTTAACAGAGGCACAACTTAATCTCATTTTTGCCCATTACGGTGAGCAGAGAACTCTCGAGGATATTCGTCTCGAGGAGCAGGCCATAACGGGCAAGGTGATTACGCACCAGGCAATGAGCAACCGCTTGAAGAAGATTCATAAAAGGGTTGAGACGCTCATTGAAGAAGCCCTCCCGACAGAGGACTGGAAGTAAGGGTTGCGTGATTCGGCAGAAGGTGAAGGGAAGGAAATAACTCCTTCCCGAACCTACACATTTAAGAAGGAGATTAAGACTATGCAAAAAGAAAAAGTAAAAGTTATTGTAGCAAGACCGGGCGAAAAAGCCTATGTTACAGAGATTGTGCCGGACTATAAGACCCTTTCGAATCTTGTCGGAGGCCACATAGAGATTACATATCCGATCGATGACGATGTTGCAATTATCTGTGACGAGTGCGGAAAGCTTAAAGGGAAGATGCCGAACAGAACGATGTACGGTGCAGCCACTCCCGACAATCCTATTTACAAAGATGTACGCCCGGATGTTTACGCAGGCACAATCATTATCATCGGAACCCATGATGAGGAGTCCGGCGAGTTCGACAGCCTTAAAAAGCATGAAATCGAACTGTACATGAATCTTTATGAGAAACCGCAGTTTTTAACTGATTGGTGTTTGGGGGTGGCGAAATGAATACACTCCCAATGCCAATAAAGGTTAAGCCGTATTATCATCAGCAGCAAGCATTCGACTTTGCCTGCGAGAAGTTCGGACTCTTAAACCCTACAGGTCGTAGGGCGAGGGGGTTAGCACTTCTTATGGAAATGGGATGTGGCAAATCACTTACAGCGATTGCCATATCCGGAGTCCTATATCAGTTCGGAGAAGTAAACAGAACACTTGTTGTGGCCCCGTTATCAATCCTTGGTGTGTGGCTTGAAGAGTTCGAGAAATTTGCAGATTTTCCGTATAAAATTATTGTTCTTAAAGGTAGCTGTGCGAAGAAAAAAGAACAGCTTCAGAATATAAAATACGAGGACGGTGTCATGCAGGTGGTTGTTGTTAATTATGAATCGGCTTGGAGATTGGAGACGGAACTACTTAATTATCATGCAGATCTGATTATTGCCGATGAAGGACATAAATTAAAGGAAAACCGTACTTCGCAAAGCAAGTGCATGCATAACCTGGGTGACCACGCAGAGTATAAGCTGTTACTGACAGGGACAGTGATTACGGGTAAGGAACTTGATGTTTTCAGCCAGTACAGATTTCTTGATAAATCAATTTTCGGCACGAGCTTTTATCAATTCAGAAATCGTTATTTTGATATGTTGGGATATGGAAACCATGTTCCGGTATTTCGTAGGTCCATGACGGATGAATTTTTAAAGAAGATGCATTCCGTTGCATTCAGATGTACAAAGTCGGAGTGTCTTGACCTTCCGGAAATAACAGAGGAAGTGCGTCATATTGAACTTGAAGATAAAGTGCAGAAGCTGTATGACCAGTTGCAGAAACAATCCTATGCAGAGTTGTCGGATGGTGAGGTATCGGCACCGAATGTGCTTACAAAACTTCTCCGTTTGTCACAGCTTACAGGTGGGTTCTTAACGGACGATGCCGGAAACAGTACTGCAGTTTCTACAGCTAAACTTGATGCATTATCCGATATTGTTGATTCGGCTATGGAAGATGACAGGAAGATTGTAATCATAGCAAGGTTCGTAAATGAACTTGATGCCATCGAGCATATGCTTGAAAAGAAACATATTAAATATTCTGTTGTCCGGGGTGGGATAAACAACCGTGATGAACAGATTCATTCTTTTCAGAAGGATGCCGATTGTAAGGTGTTTGTGGGGCAGATTGCGGCAGCCGGACTCGGTATCACATTAACGGCAGCAGCCACGATGGTTTTCTATTCAATGGATTATTCCATGAGCAACTTCGACCAGTGCAAGGCTCGTATACACAGAGTATCGCAGACAAAGGACTGCCATTATATTTATCTTGTATGTCGTAAGACTGTTGATGTAAAAGTCCTTCGTTCTCTTCGGGATAAAATTAATTTGGCCAAGTCTTTGGTTGATGATTATCGTAAAGGAATTAACCCCTTCGGTGCGTAAGCATCGAGGGGGTTGCTTATTTCGGCAGATAGTGAAAGGAGGTAATCCACATGGAGAGTACACAGATTTTCGAACTTGCGGATAAGTTGAAATCCTGCAAGGACAAGAAGAAAGACCTCGATAATGAGGTTAAATCTCTGAATGCCGAAATCGAAGAGCTTGACCGGGAGTTGTCAGATGCAATGGCTGAAGCCGAACTTGATAAGTTCTCACGTAACGGAAGTACGTTCTATTTAAGTAGCCGTATGTTCGCTTCGCCTGCCGCAGGAAGAAAGGATGACATGATCCTTGCGCTCCGAGAGAACGGTTACGGAGACTTGGTAACAGAAACCGTAAATGCCAATACGCTCGCTTCATTTTGTAAGGAGCAGATGGCAGAGAACGGTGACGAACTTCCCGGATGGATGACAGATGTTGTAAGTACATATGAAAAAGTATCTGTCGGCATTCGCAAGAGTTAACAAATTTACAAAGAAACATGGAGGAAAGAACTATGGCTGACAAAACAGCAAACGAAGTGGTGCCCTTCGATTATTCGGCACTTGCAACTAATGACTTAGGTTCCATTATGGGCGATGACATGGCCGGACTTGATTTCTCGTTTGACAGAGTGAAGATTCCTTCCGGTGGCAGCACTGCATTTGAGATGCCCGACCCCGATGGAGCAGATGGCGAAACTACAATGGTTAAAGAACTTAAGGGAGTAATCCTCTTCAACCATCCTGCCTATGCGTTTTATAAGGAGAAATACTCGGGTGGTAACAATCCCCCTGACTGCGGTTCCTTTGACGGCATTAAAGGATGCGGTCTTCCCGGTGGAGAGTGTAAGAACTGTCCTTATAATAAGTTCGGTTCTGGCGAAGGTCAGAGCAAGGCGTGTAAGAACAGAAGAATGTTATACATTCTGCAGGAAGGTGAACTGTTCCCGGTTGTATTATCATTGCCGACAGGTTCGCTTAAGGCATTTACGGATTACGTTAAGCGTCAGCTTACCCGTGGCCGTAACTTAAGTCAGATTGTTACGAAGATTTCCTTGAAGAAGGCTACCAATGCAGGTGGCATCAATTACTCGCAGGCGGTGTTTACTTTTGACCGTATGCTTACTGCAGAGGAAAGAGATGCACTTTCAACAATGGTAGATCAGATGAAGGATTATGCTTCAAATCTGACTGTGGCATCGTTAGCGGAGGATGTACCTTACGTTGATGCCGAAACCGGAGAGGTAATTGAACCTCTCAACTAACAACTGAATAACCTTTTGGTCTGAATAAGAGTAAATATCACGGAGATGCCGAGAGGGGGTTGCCCTTCTCGGCATTTAGTATAAGGAGGTATTTTACTATGGATACAAATTACAAATGTATAACTACTGTCCAAGGCATCCGTGATTACTTAAAGGATAATAAGGAAATTGCGTTTGACTATGAAACCTCGCCGGACGAGAAGTTTCGAGACGAGGATAAGGCAGCATTGGACCCTGCCAAATGTCATATTGTCGGTTGTAGCTTTTCCGTGGAGGAAGGGACCGGCATCTATGTTCCCGTAGCACATCTTGTCGGAACGAATATTGATAAAGATGCGTTTATGGGATTTCTTAAGAAGTTTCTTACAGATACTTCCATTATAAAGATTGCACATAACATTGCCTTCGAATCCTGTATCAGCTACGCACAGGACATTGTTATTCTGCCACCTGTGTACGATACGATTTGCGCTTCCCAGATGTCGCTTAAAGGACCGTATGATTTTAGGAAACTTGCTGATTCCGGTTTGAAGAGACTCGCAGGGGAATTGTGCGGAGAGCCGTTGCCTTCATTTACATCGGTAACGGGAGGAAAGCACTTTGATGAACTGGATGCGCAGGATACGGAAACCGTAAGGTACGGATGTGCCGACTCCGATTTTGCACTTCGCCTTTATCATAAGTTCAATGCTTGGTTCGATAAGTACCTGCCCAGACACAGATTCATTGTAGAAAACTTGGAATCTCCGACAGCTGTTTATATCGGAATAATGAAAACAAACGGTGTTCCGGTTGATAAGGCACTCATGGAAAGCAAGAAGGAAGAGGCACAGTCCGAGATGGCAAAAATCCGTGAGGATATTCGCATGCTGATTGGGGATATCGATATTGGTTCGAATTGCTCAACTAACGCTTTTAAGAGCTATCTTTATAAGACACTTAACCTTCCGGTTCTTAAAACAACGGAGTCGAATCGAGAGGCAGCGGACGATGCTGCAATGATAATGCTGAAGGAATGGTGTGATACGAATCGTCCGGAATTGTCTCCGCTTTTTGACCTTGTGCAGGCATACCGTAAATGGGGAAAGATTAAGTCGACTTATATTGACGGTTATATGAAGTATGTAAATGACGTTACGGATAAGATTCATCCTAACTTTTTTGCCCTGTCAACGGAAACTGGGCGTTTCAATTCAACGAACCCTAATATACAGAATATGCCTCGTGCCTCAAACGATCCAATCGGAGTACGTGACTTTGTTAAGGCACCCAATGACTGTGTTATTGTGTCGTGTGATTTTTCACAAATCGAACTTCGTGTTGGTGCTTTCTACTGCAGGGACGGTGTGATGCTTGATACCTACAAAAGCGGTGGCGATATTCATGCGGCTACGACTTCGGTTATTTTCGGTTGCACATACGAAGAGGCACAGGACAAACACCGTGACGGATATAAGGAACAACGAACAATCGCAAAGAACGTAAACTTCGGAACTTTCTATGGGCTGTTCCCTCGAGGATTACAGAAAACTCTGCATTTTAAGGCGGGGGTTGCGAAAACCGTCAATGAGTGTGAGGAGATTATCGAGAATCTGAAAGCTGGTTATAAAGGACTCACCATTTGGCAGGATGAGACGAAGGCTCTCGCTACAAGACGCATGTATTCAGAGACATGGCTTGGCAGACGCAGATACCTTCCGAACATCCGCTCCGATGATTGGGGCAAGAAATCCTTTGCAGAGCGGTGCGCTCTTAACACTCCGATTCAAGGCACCGCAGCTGACATCATCAAGATGGCTATTGCGAGGATACTTGTTGGTTTGCCGGAACGTCCTTGGCTCAAACCTATATTACAGATTCACGATGAGCTGACCTTTATCGTACCTACCGAGCATCTTGGCGAAGCGGTTTTTTTTATTAAGGAATGCATGGAAGAAAATCCGTTCCCGGAATTCGACTTACCGCTTATTGCCGAGGCATCGGTTGGCAGTACCTTTGGCAAGATGGAAGAAATGGAGGAATAGCCCATGTTCAAGAACAATGAAGGCGTTGCAGACCCCACGGCGGGTCTTGCAATGAGCCACGTTATGAAAGAGTACAAAGAAAAACAGAAGAAGGAATTCAGACGCAAAGATGAAATACGTCACAGAAAAAAGGCATATCTGATTTCGAGGTTCGCAGGTGACATTGATGCAAATGTTATGGCAGCTCGGGAGTTTGCCAGATTTCTTATTGTAAGGAAACATAAGATTCCTATCGCAAGCCACCTTTTGTTTCCGCAGATGTTTTCCGTATCGGGTGATACCGGAGAACCTACGGATATAAGGGAGTTGGGATTGCTTTACGGTTTGGCACTTTTGGAAATGTGCGATGAGGCTTATGTTTTTACGAACGGTCAGCCTATGTCCGAAGGCATGGAGGCAGAGGTTCGTGAGTGTAAGAAACTTGGTATCCCGGTAACGGTGATTGAATCGGAGGTAAGTAGGTTATGGAAATAACAGCGCAGGATGTATTAAATGCATTAAACAACCCCGATGACATAGTTAATATTCGTATCTTTGAAGACCAGGGCAGTGGTATTTTCTCCGGTATGAAGAAGGCTATCGAAGCGGGACACTATTCGACAATTGAAAAAGAACTTAAGGATCATAATGCACAGAACCGTGGTATTTTTTACGTTGTCAATTCCGGTGGTGATGATGATAAGAGCATTACAAGAATCAACGCACAGTTTGTTGAGATGGATGAAGGCACATTTGAAGAGCAGTGGGAGAAGATTGATAAGTTTAAACTCTCACCGTCAATGGTAATTCAGACGAGAAAATCCTTACATGTGTATTGGTTTATAAAGGATGGCGATGTTTCCAAGTTCCGTGGTATTCAGAAACAGCTGGTGGCACATTTTGGCGGTGACCCGATGTGTGTTAACGAGTCACGTTGTATGAGACTTCCCGGATTCAATCATTGTAAGAAAGACCCCGTCCTGGTTAAGTGTGTGCTGTTTAGCCCCGAGCGTAAATATACGCAGGATGAACTGTCGGAACTGTTACCCGAGGTTGAAGATTCATCGGGGAGTGCCACAAAGACGGGTACACAGAAGGGACTGCATCTTCTTGAATCAAAATGCGAGTTCATAAAGCATTGCCATGATAACGCAGCAACACTATCCGAGCATGATTGGTATGCAATGATTACAAATATGTCTGTATTTGAGGATGGAACTGCAAAGGTTCATGAGTATAGTAAAGGCTATCCCGGATATGATGCGTCAAAAACGCAGAAGAAGATAAATCATTTTCTTGAAAGCAACACGGGACCGATTACCTGTCAGGTAATTGCCGATAAAGGCTTTCAGTGTCCGAAGATGCTGTCGGGAGAGTGTTCCTGCAAATCTCCGGCTTCGATAGCATATCAGCCTTTGGATGTGGATGAACTTAAAGCAGTGCTTGTGACCTTGCCCGTTACAAATACTATCGTTACAGACCTTACAACAGCGAGTAAGTTCGTTGAAGAATATCTGTATAACGTAGATATCGTTATTGCCAGTGCTTTCATAAATTATGAAGTCAAGGCACGTTTCAATCTGAAGAGGGATGACCTTAAAACCCTGCATCAGATGTACAAGGAAGCACATAAGGCATTCTGCGAAAGAGCCGAAGTCAAGAAGAACAAGGCAGGAGCAGACATACCGGATTGGTACGATGTAACGGAAAGAGGTTACAAATTCAAGCCCGGAGTGTTGTCGAATCATCTTAAGGAAGATGAGAAAGTGTTTTATGCTGCCGAGCAGTATTATCTTTACGGTCCCGGAGTATACGAACCGATAACAGAACTGACGGCACAGAAAATTGTCCGTGACCATATGCTTGTTTCAGAAGTTAAGTTATCACAGATAACCGACACGGAGAGACAGTGGAGAATGCTGGCACAGTCGGATTTCAAGGACCTTAATGCCAATCCGTTTATTATCAATGTTCAGAACGGTTTATACAATGTACTTGATGACAAACTGTCGGAGCATACGGCGGATTATCTGTCTACGGTACAGATTGGTGCGAAATATGACCCGGCATCAAAGTGTCCGAGATTCTTACAGTATTTATCTGATGCACTTGAACCTGATCAGATACCGCTTGTGCAGGAGATGCTTGGATATCTGCTTATTCCGACAAATAGGGCACAGAAGGCATTCTTAATTGTTGGTGTCGGAGGCTCGGGCAAGTCGGTACTTCTCCGCACGATATCCGAGATACTTATCGGCAGGGAAAATGTGAGCAATGTATCCTGGCAGGCATTAAATGAAAGATTCAAGCCTGCGGAGTTGTTCGGAAAACTTGTAAATTCGTTCGCAGATTTGCCTACGAAGAACATTGATGACAATGGCATCTTCAAAGCTTTAGTAGGCGAAGATTATCTGACTGTGGAATTCAAGAATAAGAAGCCCTTCTCATTCCAGTCATTTGCAAGGCTCTTGTTTTCATGTAACAGCATTCCGAAGAACTACGGTGACAGGTCGGACGGTTTTTACCGTAGACTCATCATTATCAAGTTCAATCACGCTGTGCCGCAGGATAAGAAGGACCCGGAACTTTTGGATAAGTTCCGTAGTGAGGCAGACGGTATCCTTATGTTTGCAATTGAAGGATTAAGGCGACTTATTCACAACAATTTCGTGTTCTCGGAAACACAGGCTAACATTGATGCCTTGCAGCAGTATAAGGAAGATTCCAATTCAGTTATTGGGTTCATTAACGAATGCTGCGAAGTAGACGATGGTGTGGAAGTCGGATGCACGGTTCTTTATGACAGGTATAAAGGGTTCTGTGACGATAATGGTATGAAACCTTACGGCAAGCAGACGTTTAACAAGGAGATTGAATCCAATTTTCCTAAAACTGTCCGTGGTAAGGACTCAACCGGAAACAAGAGAGTTTGGAAGGGCATAAAACTCGCAGAGTGCATAGATTAAGGATTCTTTGACCCTGGTCACTTGGTGACTGGGGTCATTTATCCATATTCAAAAGGACAATCGGACGCTTTCTGACACTTTATTTCTTATTACTCTCTATATTTTATCTTTAAAACACATACTAATTTTTTGTGAAAATTATTTATTATAATTGCATTTGTCAGTGTCAGAATGTCCGAAGAAATGTCAGAAGGAGATTTGGATTATGAAAGAAAAAGACATTGTTACAGCTATAAAGAAATACTTAAAAACAGTAGGGGGTTGCTTTTTTTGGAAAGAACATGGAGGGATGTATGGCACAGCCGGAATCCCCGATTTGATTCTTTGCTACAAAGGAAGGTTCATAGGTCTTGAAGTTAAGACAGACGATGGAGTAGTTACCGACCTGCAGAAAGCAACCATACGAAAGATAAACGATTGTGGCGGTATTGCCGTGGTTGTCAGATCTGTTGATGAAGTAAAAACTGTTATCGAAAGCATTTAATCAATGCATTAACACCTCCGTCTTGGGCAGAGCATCAAACATCAATTCTGAAAGGAGGAACTGCTGTGGCTATGCAAGTCCAAGACAATGTTGAATGTTACGAAAAGTTAGCCAATGCCATCATCGTTACCGCTTGCCAAGATTATCGGAAGGCACTGAAGAACCTAAAGAAGAATCCAAGGCATGAATCGTCACTTCGGGATAAAGCGGATGTGGAGCGATTTTTACGGTCGAGATGGTATGGCGAACTTACATCGGTGGATGGGGAGACACTCATCCGGATGCTTAACGAGGAGGTAGATGCATTATGAAAAGTGCAAAGGCATATTTAGAACAGGCATATCATATTGATGCCAGAATAAACAGTAAACTTGAACAGGTACATGCATTGAGGGAATTGGCTACGAAAGCAAGCGTTGGTTATTCCGATATGCCGGGAAGTCCAAACAGACGAACCGATAAGCTGGAGTCGATAATGGCAAAGATTATTGATTACGAGAATGAAATCAATAACGATATTGATAAGCTTGTGGATCTGCGAAAGGAAATCGGTAGTGTCATTAACAGAGTACCGAACCTTGATTATCAGACATTACTTGAGCAGAGATACATTTCGTTTAAGACTTGGGAACAGATAGCTGTCTTTATGAATTATAACCTGCGTTGGATATACAAACTTCACAGTGCAGCACTTGAAGAAGTAGAAAAGCTGATTTAAGATAGGACACTAAAATGCACTATAATTCATGTAGTTGCTTATGATATGATAAAATCAGCAAAAGAATAAAAGATGAGAGCCTCGGAGGAGCAATCCTTACGGGGCTTTTATTATGCAATGAAATGAGGGATACGATGCCTAAGAGTCCACCACATCCGTGTGCAAAGAGCGGATGCCCTAACTTAACATACGGAAGGTTCTGTAAGGAACATACAACCGAGGAGAACAGGCGATACGAAAAGTATGATAGGCCATACGATTCCAAGAAACGATACGGTCGTGCTTGGAAACGGATACGTGATAAGCATGCGCAAGAGTTCCCCTACTGTGAAATTTGCTTTTCTAAAGGGATACTTGTTCCGGTTGAAGAAGTTCACCACAAGATTCCTATTTCTGAAGGTGGAACTCACGCAAAAGAAAATCTTATTTCTTTATGTCATTCCTGCCACGCACAGATTCATGCACAGCGTGGAGACCGATGGCATAAGAAAGACCATGTATATACGTACGGACCCGAGATTAAGCACCCCGGTGGGGGTAACTGAATCTCTACGAACCGCCCCCACGGGGACCGGCGCTGGGGTCGCGTGTGAATTTTTTGCGAAATCAAATGGGTATATAAGGAAAGGTCCCGAAAAATTAATAGGAAGGTGTAACAAATGGCAAAAGATGGAACTGCCAGAGGCGGTCAACGTGCTGGTTCGGGTCGCAAGTCCAAAGCCTTATCCGAGAAGATTGCCACAGGTAATCCGGGAGGCAGAGCACTTACGGTCTTGGAACTACCGGAGACCGCTTCTTTTGATGGTGTTGATATGCCTGCTCCGAGTGAGTACTTAACGGCAAAACAAAAGAACGGTGGCGATTTAGCTGCGGAGAACATTTATAAGGAAACGTGGTTGTGGCTTAAAGAACGAGGATGTGAAAAGTTCGTCAGCAAACAGCTTGTCGAACAATATGCAATGAGCGTATCACGTTACATCCAATGCGAAGAAGCTGTTTCGGAGTTTGGATTTTTGGCAAAGCATCCGACAACGGGTCAAGCCTGTGCGTCTCCGTATGTGGCAATGAGCCAACAGTACATGAAACAGGTAAATCAGATTTGGTATCAGATTTTCCAAATCGTAAAAGAGAACTGTTCTACAGAATTTAGTGGCACTCCGCAGGAAGATGTAATGGAGATGCTCTTACGGAAGAGAGGATAACGATGGATAAGGCAATTGACAAAACTGAATGCATACAGATGCTTAAGGCACAGAAAAGCAAACTGACTCATCAGCAGTATTCGACCATTAAAGGTCAGATTCTTGCAGGAGATACGGAAGGGGCCAAGAAAGGTCTGGATAAATTGTTAAGAAGGAAGGTAGTAGGCTGATGGGTAGAACAACGACAAAAATGGAATTGGTATCGACATCAAAATTGATACCTTATATAAATAATGCGAGAACACATTCGCAGGAGCAGGTAAACAAACTTCGAGCATCCTTGCGTGAATTCGGATTTGTAAATCCGGTAATCATAGACAAGGATTTTAATGTAATAGCGGGGCATGGCAGACTTATGGCTGCAAAGGAAGAAGGCATTGAGGAAGTGCCCTGTGTATATGTTGATTATCTTACAGAAGCACAGAAGAAAGCGTATATCCTTGCAGACAATAGATATGCACAGGACGCAGGCTGGGACGAAGATTTGTTAAGAGTTGAGATTGAAGCTTTGGAGGGGATGGATTTTGATGTATCCCTTACGGGCTTTAATGAAGATGAAATATCTGATTTATTTGCAATGGCAGACAAGTCGGATGTTGAAGACGATGATTTTGATTTATCCGAGGCTCTTGAGAAAGCATCATTTGTTGAACGTGGTGATGTATGGACTGTGGGTCGTCACAGACTTATGTGTGGAGATGCAACTTCGGAAGAAGATGTAAATACATTGATGGACGGCAAGCAGGCAAACCTTGTATTAACGGATCCTCCGTATAATGTCGCATTTGAAAGTTCCGATGGTCTTTCTATTAAGAATGACAAAATGGAGAATGAAAAGTTCTATGAGTTTTTATTATCGGCATTTAAGAACATGGCAGCACATCTTGCAAAAGGCGGTGCTGCTTATGTTTTTCATGCAGATACGGAAGGCCTTAATTTTAGAAAAGCTTTTATTGATGCCGGATTTCACTTGGCAGGATGTTGTATATGGGTAAAAAACTCTCTTGTCCTTGGAAGAAGTGATTATCAGTGGCAACATGAACCCGTTTTATACGGCTTTTTACAGAACGGTAAGCATTACTGGTCTGCAAAGGCGGGTAGAAGTCAGACTACCATTTGGAACTTCGATAAACCTAAAAAGAACAAGAACCATCCTACATCAAAGCCGCTTGATTTACTTGCTTATCCTATAAGCAATTCCTCACAGGAAAACGGCATTGTGGTTGATACATTCGGTGGCAGCGGTTCGACTCTTATGGCTTGTGAAAAGTGTAATCGAATTTGTCATACGATGGAACTTGATGAGAAGTATGCATCAGTTATCCTCCGCAGATATGTAGAGGATACAGAAGATGCTGATAACGTATATGTAATCAGAAACGGAGAGAAACTGATGTATAAGGATCTCGTTAAGGAGGTTGAGTTTAATGAAAAATAACTTAACACTAGGATCCTTATTTGATGGGTCAGCGGGATTTCCTTTAGGAGGCTTGATTTCCGGTATTACCCCCAAGTGGGCATCGGAGATTGAGCCTTTTCCTATTCGTGTAACTACGAAAAGACTTCCTATGATGAAACATTTCGGTGATATTTCAAAACTTAACGGTGCTGAACTTGAACCCGTGGATATCATCACTTTTGGAAGTCCCTGCCAAGACATGTCCGTTGCGGGAAAGCGAGCAGGCCTTGAAGGTTCAAGGTCGAATCTGTTTTACGAAGCTGTTCGTATAGTTAAAGAAATGAGGGAAAAGACAAATGGAAAATATCCAAGATACATTGTGTGGGAGAACGTGCCCGGAGCATTCTCGTCCAACAAGGGAGAAGATTTCAGATGCGTCCTCAAAGAAATCTGCAAAGTCAAAGATGAATCGGTGTCAGTACCTAAATCTTCAAAGTGGGAGACAGCAGGCAGAATCTTGGGAGATAGTTACTCAGTCGCCTGGAGACAATTCGATGCTCAATTTTGGGGAGTGCCCCAGAGAAGAAAACGTATCTACCTTGTCGCAGATTTTGATGGTTGGAGTGCAGGAAAAGTATTATTTGAGTCAGAAGGCTTGTCTGGGTATACTCCGCAGGGCTTCAGAACGTGGGAAGAGTCTGCCGGACATTCTTCAGAAGGCATTAATGAAACAGGCCATGTCGGCTTAATGTTTGAAAACCACTCGCAGGATACGAGATATACGGGACCGCTTGATGTTTCGCAGACGGTTTTATCAACCTTTGGGACAGGTGGTAATAATCAACCGTTTGTGGTTGAGACCCCGAAAACATTAAAAATCAGATCTGGTTGCGAAGGCGGTGGTAAGGGTGCCCTTATACAGGATAACCTTTCGGCAACACTTGGTTGTAATAATGACCAGACCTTGTTTCAACCGACTGCTTTTGGCATATGTTCAAAAGACAGTAATTCGATGAAATCAAATAATCCGAATAGTGGTTTCTATGAAGCAGATACCTCAAGATGCCTTGATGCAAATGGCGGTAATCCGTCATGTAATCAAGGTGGTATGGCGGTTGTTTCCATAGAAGGAAATGGTAGCCGACCGTCACATCACGGAGACGGTTATCATGAGGGTAATGCAATGTACACCCTTAATGCTACGGAGCAACATGCTGTAGCATTTGCAGATGTTCATGCAACATTATCTGCAAATGATGGTCCCAAAGGCCCTTCGAGTCAAATGTTTAAAGAACCGGAAGAGAACTTTGTGGCAGAACCGTCCTACGGAATTGACAGAGCGGCATATAACCAAGGTAAGAATGCCAAATTTGGATTTGCCGTAGAGCAGGAAGTTGAACCTACTATGGTTGCCAAAGGCCCCAATGCCGTAGCGCAACCAAGATATACGACATCAAAAGCGTCTTTCTTTACCGAGGCAAGCAAAGAATGTGCAAATACACTTGTTGCAACAGACTATAAGGATCCTCCGATTGTAAATGATGAAGATGATACAGATTATATAGTTCGAAGACTTACCCCGACCGAGTGTGCAAGATTGCAGGGATTTCCGGATTGGTGGTGTGACGGACTTGAAACGGAAGAACCCACCAAAGAGGAAGTAGAAGTATGGAGAGACATCTTTAATACACATGCATCGGTTGTAGGTGGCAAAACCAAAACGGATGCACAGATTATTAAGTGGCTTAAAAATCCTCATTCTGATTCTGCAGAATATAAGATGTGGGGCAATGGTGTGGCACTTCCGAATGTCGTTTTCGTGCTTTCTGGCATAGCATATTATGCACAAGAAACTACAGATTAACTTGTGTAATGAGCGTATTCCAATAATGTACCTTTTGAGTGATATATGTACATACCATAAATTTAAGGAGGTACATTATATGGAATTACACTTTAACATGGATGGCAGAAATAGGAAGACTATTGTTGAAGCCATATCAAAAACGCTCGGAGTAAAAGCAGAATATTTAAGCTGCCCGACATTCGCTTACCGTATTGGAGACTACGAAGTGGCAAAGGACGGTACGGTTACAGGTGGTGGTGACGTTGCTTGGGACGGAGCGGTTGCGGATGCAATTGTGATGGCAGGGTTTGAACCTCTTGAGTGGGAAGAAAACGAGGTCGAGGAAGAATTGGAAGAGGTAATTGAAACGACTAACCTTTCGATAAGCATGCCGGATACAAAATATCCTGCGGAGGTCATGGAAAACTTCAAAAGGCTTGTTGAATCAAAGAGCGAACTTTTGAAACTTGCCCTTAAAACGGAATCACTTGAAATAATCCGGGAAGATAAGAAAGTAACATTTCCTTGGTTTTCAGAACTTTCGGAAGATTCAGCATACGCATACATGCAGCTGATAATTAAAATGACCGAAATGGCAACGAATCAAAAGCGAATAAATGCAAAACAGAAGGAAGTTGTGAATCCAAAATATGAATTCAGATGTTTCCTTTTAAGACTTGGCTTTATCGGTGACGAATACAAAGGGGTACGAAAAGAACTTCTTAAGAACCTCGAAGGTTCATCCGCATTTAAGAGCGGAACGAAGAAGGGAGGTGAGTAGAATGTTCTTTCCAAGGAAAGAGATTGTGGATTCAATCAAGAAAGAATATCCTGTCGGCACAAGAGTAGCACTTGTGTCAATGAATGACCCTTATCGAAATATCCCGGCAGGAGAAAAAGGCGAAGTCATCGGAGTAGATGATACAGGAACGATTCATGTTAACTGGGACTGTGGTGGATGCCTCGGAATAGTCTACGGGGAGGACTCCTGCAGGAAGATTCCGGAGGTCACGGTTGAATGTTACGGCAAGAAGGAAGTGTGGGAAAACAAAGAGAAGGCTTTGGAATTCTACATGCAGGCAGTAGCAGGCTGTGAGGGACATGAACAACTTCGGTATATAGCTATATGCGAACAGCTGAAGGAAGGTAACCCTTTCGCAACAGACGAGGGGGTGTAACATGGATGAGGTTATAAAGAAACAGATTATTGCAATAGCCGAATCCGGATTAACAAATATGTTCGATGTTAATGCGGTTAAGGAGATAGCCCGGTTTTGGGACTATGTTGAATTACTGGATTTCCTTGATGAATTTAGAGGGGATTATGTGAAATTCATTCTTTATGGCGATAGCAACGAACAGTAAAAAGTATTACAGAAGGGCTCTTCGGAGTCCTTTTTTGGTGGAGTGAGAAATGTGCGGAAGTTAAAGAAATACAAACCAACAAAATTTATGGCAAAGACATCACACTACGATAAAGATGCTGCTGATTTTGTTGTTGCGTTTATTGAACAACTGAAACATACAAAGGGTGAGTTTTATAAACAGCCATTTGAACTGATTGATTGGCAGGAGCAGATAATAAGGGACATTTTCGGAATTCTTAAGCCGGACGGTTACAGGCAGTTTACAACGGCCTATATAGAAGTGCCGAAAAAATGCGGAAAATCCGAACTTGCAGCAGCCATTGCTTTGTATATGCTATGCGGTGATGGGGAGCAAAGAGCGGAAGTATATGGCTGTGCCGCAGATCGTGACCAGAGTTCGTTGGTATTTGATGTGGCTTGCGATATGGTGCAGTTATGTAAACCGCTCGAGAAAAGGTGTGATATCCGTCCAAGCCGAAAAACTATAACATATGTGCCAACAAACAGCACATATAAAGCTTTATCAGCAGATGTTGCAGGGAAGTCAGGTGTTAACGTCAGTGCCCTTGTATTCGATGAACTTTGGGTACAAAAAGATCGTAAGTTTTTCGATATGATGACTAAAGGAACATCAGATGCCCGTAAGAATCCGTTGCATTTCATTATTACAACGGCAGGGCAGGATACAAATTCCATCTGCTATGAGATGCATCAGAAGGCAGTGGATATTTTGGAAGGAAGAAAGTTTGACCCGACATTTTATCCGGTTATCTTTGGTGCAAAGGAAGATGAAGATTGGACGGATCCTAAGGTTTGGGAACGTGCGAATCCGAGCCTTGGTATTACAATCGGTATCGATAAGGTTGCGGCAGCTTGTGAAAGTGCAAAGCAAAACCCCGGAGAGGAAAATGCTTTTAGACAGCTCCGTTTGAATCAGTGGGTAAAGCAATCGGTAAGATGGATGCCAATGGATAAGTGGGACAAATGTAAAGTTGAATTTGATGAATCAAAACTCGAAGGTCGGGTCTGTTATGCAGGACTTGACCTTTCTTCAACTACAGATATAACAGCCCTTGTGCTTGTGTTCCCACCAACTGATGAAGATGATATGTTTTATGTTTTACCATACTTCTGGGTTCCAGAAGATACCGTGGATTTACGAGTCAGAAGAGACCATGTTCCGTATGATACATGGGAAAAACAAGGTTTCATATATACCACGGAAGGAAATGTAATTCACTATAACTACATCGAGCAGTTCATAGAAGAACTTGGGGAGAGGTTCAATATTAGGGAAATTGCATACGACAGATGGGGGGCCACGCAATTAAGCCAAGACCTTGAAAACATGGGATTTACAGTAATCCCCTTCGGTCAAGGATTCGCTTCAATGTCCCCGCCAACCAAGGAATTGATGAAACTTGTATTGGAAGAAAAGGTTGCGCATAACGGACATCCGGTACTTCGGTGGATGATGGATAACATATTCATAAGAACCGACCCTGCCGGAAATATCAAAGCTGATAAAGCAAAATCTACGGAAAAGATAGATGGAGCGGTAGCAATGATAATGGGTCTCGACCGTGCAATCAGATGTGGAAACGGCACATCGGAGAGTGTATACGATGAGAGGGGACTTTTGTTCTTATAGGTATGAAATCATGTTACTGTTATCATTTTTGGGATTTTTACTGATCAGAATAGCAATCAATCAAACGTTGGAGTGAAAGCTTTATGATAGTCAGAATAAGAAAAACCTTTCCAGCGGTTTTTAATTTGGAACTGGTCATGCGATTTTATCTGCTTGATTGCATCCTGCAGATTTTTCGCATATCCATGACGATGGTATTCATACTGATTTTCATGTCGGTGGTAAATGATACAGCCGGAGTATGATACGTACTCATTGTCCGGTTGTACAATATGCCAGCCGTGAAGAGTGTTTTTTGACTGTAACCTTACGATGGTATCGGAGACATCGATTAAGTAAAAGTAGTTACGGTCAATGCTATTTAATTCTTTTGCGGTAAACATATAACTCCTTTCATTAGTTTGTAAATAAACTGTGGAAATCAATGTCCGAACGGACATGACACGGAACCGAAGTTCCGAAAGTTATGCGAATAGGGTTTCATCAATCCCTGCTGAAAGGATAACAGAAAAATGAGCGATACGTCAACAATAAATTATACGGAGATTAGCGGAGGGAACATGATTAGAGGTACTACACCGACACTTCGGTTTAACATCCAAGGAATCAGTGTTTCTGAAATCAGTAAGGTGTTTGTATATATAAAACAACTCGAAAAAATGCTGACGAAGGAAACGAAAGATATACAGATGGATAACGATGCTAATGTTCTTTCCTTGGAATTATCACAGGAAGAAACATTATTCTTTGATGATGGCCAAATTGAAATTCAGATAAGGATTATCACTGTAGCAGGCAAGGTGCTCGCTACACCTATAAAGAAGACAACTATGCAGAAGATACTGATGGATGAGGTTGTCTGATGCTTGATTTTATATTTTCGGAAACAGAAGAGCTGGATTTTGACACAGGCCCGGATGAAGAGATTGATGTTGACGTTGGAGAAGTAACAAAGGAAGTAACAAGTGATTACAGGCAGCTAATTAATCGTCCATCAATAAACGGGACTTCACTTCTTGAAAACTATGATGAGATAGATCCGACAGTTCCGATGTGGGCGAAAAGGACAAGAAAACCAAAATACACGGCAAAAGAGATAGGGGCTTTGGATGCAAATTCCGAGGTCTCTTTTTCTGATATTAAAGAATTATGGGACAGCATTTTTAAGGAGGAAATGTAATGGCAAGTAATGAATACGTAGGAAAAGCTGATTTATTGTATATTTTTGAACTTATCAAAAATCAGTTTAGTGGTTATGTGAAAGGCGATGGTTTCAGAGGCCTTTCTGAAAATGATTTTACAAAAGAACTAAAGGAAAAACTCGAAGGAATTGATTTGTCGAAATATGCCACAGGAACGGATGCGGATCTTAAAGGGACTCCTAAAGCAACAACTGCGGCTGACGGAGATTCCAGTACGAGAATTGCTACAACAGAGTTTGTTGCCAATGCAATATTGTTAGCCTTAAAAGATATTGCCGGAATAAGCTTTCAGAAGCTGTCAGCAAAATCTGAACTTCCAAAGAAAGGTGATAACGGAGTTATTTACCTTGTTCCTATAAGTGGAAGTGGTGACAACACATATACAGAATACTTTTGGGACGGAGAAAAGTATGAAGTTATGGGTTCAACGGATGTGGATTTGACTGGGTATCTTCTTAAGGATGATGTTTCGGAACTTGATACATCTGAAATAAAGGCTGCTTGGTTTTCGGTATTTGGAGTGTAGGTGGTTTTGTGGCTAAAGGCTTTTTGGGAAAAAATGGACTTACAGAGGTTTTTACCTATATACGTGATATGTTGTCACAGCGGTTCGGTGGAATGAAAGTTATTGCACAGGGTAGCATTGTTGGGAATACAACAGGGACGACAATAACGCTTGAACCGGAATCATCGTATTTGCTTAAGTTAAGTTCCTGGACAACATCGAGTGGTGCATATAAAGCGCATTCGCTTTACCAAATAACAACACCAGCAGGAAAGACATTTGGTTCAAAAGCAGTATCCACAACCGCAACGGGTTCAACAGGTGGTTTTAAGGTTACAGCTAATTCCAACAGTACGATTCGAATATCAGCTGAGAAGAATACTTATACGGTAAAATACATACTTTTGAAAATGATGTAAGGAGTGCATATGAAAATAACACAATTATTTAGTTCAAGGGATAAGCCCAAGGACACAGTAGGAATAGGACAGAGGTTTTTCTTTGGCAGGACAACTTCAAATAAGCCTGTTACGGAAAAGACTGCGATGCAGATAACAGCTGTTTATGCATGTGTGAGAATCCTATCGGAGGTTATCGCAAGTTTGCCACTGCATGTATATTCCTATAAAGACGGTGGGGGAAAACAGCTGGAGATTGAACATCCATTGTATCGGATTTTACATGACGAACCGAATTCCGAAATGACAGCATTTACCTTTAGGGAAGTAATGATGTATCACTTGTTAATTCACGGTAATTCATACTCACAGATTATTCGTGATGGCACGGGGAGGGTTGTTGCACTTTATCCGTTACTTCCGGACAGAATGGATGTGGAGAGAAACGAAAACGGAGAACTCTACTATATATACACAAGGCAAAGTGATGAGAACCCGGAATCCAAGGAAGATGGTCAGATAATCCTAAAGAAGGATGAAGTACTTCATGTGAAGGGTCTGACGTTTGATGGTCTTTTGGCACAGTCACCTCTGGCGATGAATAAAGAGACTTTGGGGCTTACAATTGCGGCCGAAGAGTATGGTGCCAGTTTTATGAAAAACGGTGCATCTCCGGGAGGTGTTTTGGAACATCCGGGAACACTTAAGAATCCCGACAGGGTAAGAGAAAGTTGGAATAACATCTATCAGGGAACAGGCAATGCACACAAGGTGGCTGTTTTGGAAGAAGGCATGACATTTAAGCCGATTACGTTAAAGCCGGACGAAGTGCAGTTCTTGGAAACAAGAAAGTTTCAGCTTGACGAAATTGCAAGATTATATCGTATTCCACCACATATGATAGGTGATTTGGAACATGCCACTTTTTCAAACATTGAGAATCAGAGTTTGGAATTCGTTAAGTACACTCTTGACCCTTGGGTTGTTAGAATAGAGCAGGCAATGCAACAGGCATTATTGTTACCGTCTGAAAAAGGAAAGTACATTATTAAATTTAATGTAGACGGACTTCTTCGTGGTGACTATGCATCCCGTATGCAGGGTTATGCAACAGGAAGACAGAACGGGTGGTTCTCAACAAACGATATTAGAGAGATGGAAAACATGAATCCATTATCTGATGAGGAAGGCGGTAACCTTTACTTGGTAAACGGTGCCATGTGTAAATTATCTGATGCCGGAATTTATGCAAACGATGGCAGAAATCAGACGGCAAAGGAAAGCAAAGATGAATACAGAAAGCGAGGAAAGTGATGAAACATAAGTTTTGGAACTGGATCCGTGATGAAAGCGTCAATGAGGCAGATGCCCCGAGGACGCTTTTTTTATCGGGTGAAATCAGTGATGAGACATGGTTTGGCGATGAAGTGACACCTAAATCTTTTAGGTCGGAACTTGAAAGTGGAACCGGGGATGTGCAGGTAGTTATCAATTCTCCCGGTGGGGATTGTTTTGCGGCTGCACAGATTTTTTCAATGCTCAAAGAGTATAAGGGCAATGTTCATGTGAAGATTGATTCTTTGGCAGCGTCTGCTGCATCGGTCATTGCTATGGCAGGTGATACAGTTTCAATTTCTCCTGTCGGAATGCTGATGATTCATGACCCGTCAATGCTTGCTTTTGGCAACACACGGGATATGGAACAGGCAATTGATGTTTTGAACGAAGTAAAGGAATCAATCATAAATGCCTATTCGCTTAAGAGTGGTTTATCCCATGCAAAGATAAGCCAGCTTATGAGTGCGGAAACATGGATGAATGCCAAGAAGGCCAAGGAGTTAGGTTTTGTGGATGAGATTTTGTATCAAAACAAAACGGAAGAACCTAAAGAGCCTTCAAAGGAAGAGGAAGAAACCGAGGAAGAAAACCCTGCAAAGAATGCAGAACCTACGGTTGAACCTTCAAGTGTTCTTTTTAGCCGCAAGGCTTTGGAAGATAGCTTTATTGCAAAAGTAACTGATATGAAACCGGAAAATAAGGTTTCAATCGAAAGTTTGGATAAGAGATTTTCACTCTTGTCTCATTAATGGAGGTAGAAAATTATGGCTACAATACTTGAATTAACAGAGAAAAGAAAGAAGGCATGGGATACTGCGAAAGCATTCCTTGATGCCAAGAGAAACGAAAACGGCTTTGTATCAGCCGAAGATGCTGCAACATATGACAAGATGGAAGAGGAAGTTCAGAGCCTTACAAAAGAAATCGATCGTCTCACACGTCAGGCAGCAATTGACGAACAGCTGTCGAAGGCAACAAGTGAGCCTATTACAAATAAGCCCACAGCGAAGATTCCTGCAGAAAAGACCGGAAGAGCATCTGATTCTTACAAGCAGGGAATCCTTACTGCACTTCGTACCAATTTCCGTACCATTTCTGATGTGTTACAGGAAGGTGTGGATGCAGACGGTGGATATCTTGTTCCGGTTGAATATGACAAGAGACTTATCGATGTTCTTGAAGAAGAGAATATCATGAGAAAACTTGCTAATGTCATTAAAACATCCGGTGAGAGAAAGATTAATATTGCAGCAACAAAACCTGCAGCTGCATGGATTAATGAAGGCGAGGCACTTACATTCTCTGATGCAACATTCGGTCAGAAGAATCTTGATGCCCACAAACTTCATGTTGCAATCCGTGTAACTGAAGAACTTTTGTATGATTCTGCTTTTGATCTTGAAAAGTACATTATTTCGGAATTTGGTAAGGCACTTGGAAATGCCGAAGAGGACGCATTCCTTAATGGTAATGGTTCAAACAAGCCTACCGGAATTTTCGATGCAACAAACGGTGGTACTGTTGCGGGAACCCTTACAGCAGATATTAAGTCTGACGATCTTCTCGACTTAATCTATGCACTTAAGCGTCCTTATCGTAAGAATGCATCATTCATTATGAATGATAAAACACTCGCACAGCTTCGTAAGCTTAAGGATAATAACGGTGCATATATCTGGCAGCCTTCTTATCAGGCAGGCGAACCCGACAAGGTGCTTGGATATAACATCCATACATCCGCATTTGCTCCCGAAGGTGCTATCGCATTTGGTGATTATAAGTACTATAACATCGGTGACCGTGGCACACGTTCTTTCCAGGAACTTCGTGAACTTTATGCCGGAAACGGTATGATTGGCTATGTCGGAAAGGAAAGAGTTGACGGACTCCTTGTATTACCCGAGGCTGTTCAGATTCTTAAGCTTAAGACAACTACAAAGACAACAGCGTAGTCGGAGGTAGATTATGTTAGTGACATTACAAACAGCAAAACAATACCTTCGGGTTGATACATCTGACGATGATGAACTTATAACAGGGCTTATCCAATCATCAGAGAAATACTGTAGGGAGATTCTTCGCCTTACTGATGATGAAACTTTACCGGACACACCGGAAGTGTTGGTTGCTGTTTTGTATGCACTGGCATTCTTGTATGAGCATAGGGAAAACGGGGGCCACATCGAAATGATGAAAAACCTCCGTATTATGCTCGGTGGTGACCGTAAGGAGGTGTTCTGATGCATATTGCAAATATGAACATACGGATAACCTTACAGAAAAATGAGTTAATCGTTGATGATATTGGAAACCACATGAATAAATGGGTTGATTACTATTCCTGTTATGCATCTGCCTATACAAAATCAATGTCGGAATCAGATGATGTTGGGCAGACTCTCGTGCAGGAATCGGTTGAGTTTAGTATTCGCTATTCTTCGGAAGTGGCAGATATTATAGCCGACAAATTCAGAATTGTATTCATGGGAAAGGTTTATAACATTTCTTCAATTGAAGATATGGGATTTAAGCATAAGTCCTTGAAATTATATGCACAGAGGGAGAAGGAAAAGTGAGCACAAAAATCCAGCCTACGGAACTTGCTAAAACAATAGACAGGGAGTTTAACGAATATGTGGAAATGGCTGCCAAGGATGTTAAGGAAGTAGTAAAGAAAGTGGCAGATGATACGAAAGAAGAAATCCAAACGAATGCGCCTGTAAAAACGGGCAAGTATAAAAAGAGCTGGACAGTCACAAAGACTAAAGACACATCACTTTCGATGGTAATGACAGTGCATTCCAAAACAAGGTACAGATTAACTCATCTTCTGGAGAATGGTCATGCAAAGCGTGGCGGTGGAAGGACGAGAGCCTTTCCGCATATTGCTCCGGCTGAGGCTAAAGCAGAACAAGAGTTGATTGCATCAGTAGAGAGGAGTTTGAAGTAATGGATAAAGCATATATTCCAAGAATATTAAAGGAAATAGGCATACCTTATGCGTATGACCATTTTGCGGAAGGTGAGTCAGTCGACCCACCTTTTTTAGTGTACCGCTATCCGAAGTCAGCTAATTTCGTAGCAGATAATTCGGTATATTTTAAGGCCGATAGGTTGCATATCGAACTTTATACAGACCACAAGGATTGTGATTTGGAAGAGAGAATCGAATACACCTTAAACAAATACGGACTTATTTATTTGAAATCAGAAACATGGATCAGTAGCGAAAAAATGTATGAAGTACTTTATGAAACGGAGGTATAGATATGGCTACAAAACAGAACAAGGTAAAGTTTAATATCTGTAATGTTCATTATGCTTTGCTTTCACAGGATGCGACTGGCAAGTACAGTTTTGCCACACCTGTTCCGATTCCCGGTGCGGTTAGTTTATCATTAGACCCGCAGGGCGAACCGGAAACATTCTATGCAGACGGAACTGCATATTACATTATCAACAACAACCAAGGTTATGACGGTGATTTGGAAGTCGCTATGATTCCCGAGTCATTCAGAACGGATGTCCTTATGGAATCTGCTGATACCAACAACGTGCTTGTTGAGAATGCAAATTCTGAAACAGGTAAATTTGCACTTCTTTTCGAGTTTGACGGTGACCAGAGAAAGATTAGACATGTCATGTTCAATTGCTCTGCTTCAAGACCTACCATCGAGGCAAAGACGAACGAGGAGAGCCGTGAAGTTCAGACCGAGAAACTTACAATCAAGGCTCGTCCGTTATCAAATGGTCTTGTAAAGGCAAAGACCGGAGATAACACAAAGGCTGCTGCGTATAACAGTTGGTATAAGTCAGTATATGTTCCCGATATGGATTTATCGGATGATATCACAGATGAAGAAGAAGTAACACCATAGGAGGTTGTGTATGGGAATCACAAGAAAGATTGAGATAGACGGGCAGGAGGTGGCATTCAAAGCGAGTGCCGCCATTCCGAGAATATATCGACTTAAATTCCAAAGAGACATTTATAGGGATATTGCCGACCTTGAGAAATGTGTCGGAGACGGGGATGCAGAAAACTCCAACCTTGATATGTTCTCATTGGAGTTGTTTGAGAACATTGCATATATAATGGCCAAACATGCAGATCCCACGGTAGCAGATACCCCGGAAGAGTGGTTGGATAATTTCAGCACATTTTCCATTTATCAGGTGTTACCGGAACTTATTGAACTTTGGGGTATGAACATTAAAACGGATTCAGAGGCTAAAAAAAACTTCGCCAGACCGAACGTGAAATGACAACCCCGCTATTCCTACTACGGTGTATGCAGATAGGTCTGAGTCTTCGTGATTTAGACCTTCTGACCGTAGGAATGGTAAATGATATTTTTGTTGAAAAACAAAACGATGAATACGATTATCAAGAGATTGCAGGACAGGATGATTTCGATAGGTTCTGATTGTAAGTCTATCTATATTTATCTATAGTTAGTGTAGATTTATGAGGAGAATGATTATGACAGAACATAACGAACATTCATTTGAACCTATACAGGATTCTTTCAATGGTAGTGTCCCATTCGTTGAAATAATTCATGATGGTGACATGCGACAGGTGATGGATGAACTTGATAATATGAGCGAAGCTGAACTGGCAGAAATGCTGGAAAAATCAAAAAGTAAATTATTAGGTTTGGAATAGAATAAAGTAATAGAAAGTTTTGAAGCACTTACTTCGGTAGGTGCTTTTTTTGTACATATTTTTGAGGATGGGAGGTGAGAAGTATGGCAAGCAGAATAGCAGGTATCACTGTTGAAATCGGTGGCGATACCACAAAATTATCGACAGCACTTAAGGGTGTGAACTCTGAAATCAGAACAACACAGTCTGCCCTTAATGATGTAAATAAACTTCTAAAACTTGACCCCGGCAATACGGAACTTCTTACCCAAAAGCATAAATTACTTGCACAAGCTGTATCTGAGACGAAAGAGAAATTAGCACAGTTAAAAGAGGCAGCAAAGCAGGCAAATGAACAGCTTGCAAATGGAGAAATATCGCAGGCACAGTATGATGCCCTTCAAAGGGAAATCGTTGATACAGAGAATAAACTCAAATCTTTGGAGGAACAGGCAAGTAAGTCTTCTGTAGCGATTCAGAAGATTGGCGAAGCAGGGGAGAAGATGAAGGTTGTCGGAGATAAAATCTCCAGTGTTGGAACTACCCTAACTAAAAAAGTAACAACACCTGTTCTTGCACTTGGAACAGCTGCGGTAAAAACAGCAGCCGATTTCGATACGGCAATGAGCCAAGTGGCAGCGGTATCCGGAGCGACAGGTGATGATTTTAATGCCCTTCGTGATAAGGCGAGGGAAATGGGAGAAAAAACAAAATTCTCCGCAACCGAAGCAGCCGAGGCTATGAACTACATGGCTATGGCAGGTTGGAAGACAAGCGACATGCTTGATGGTCTTGACGGAATTATGAATCTTGCAGCGGCATCCGGAGAAGATTTAGGTACAACTTCGGATATTGTAACCGATGCACTTACGGCCTTTGGCCTTTCGGCATCAGATTCCGGACATTTCGCAGATATATTGGCTGCAGCATCAAGTAACGCAAATACAAATGTATCCATGATGGGAGAAACATTTAAGTATTGTGCTCCCGTTGCAGGTGCCCTTGGTTATTCGGCAGAGGATTGTGCAGAGGCTATAGGTCTTATGGCAAACTCAGGAATCAAGTCGAGCCAAGCAGGTACAGCGATGAGAACAATGCTTACCAAGTTACAAGGCGAGTTGGAATTATCCGGGGCAGCTTTCGGGGATGTCACAATACAGACTGCAAATGCGGATGGTTCAATGCGTGAACTTGGAGATATATTGGCGGATCTTCGTGTTTATTTTGGACAGATGACCGAATCAGAGGCAGCGGCAGCAGCCGAGACACTTGTGGGCAAAAATGCAATGTCCGGTTTTCTTGCAGTTATGCAGGCAGCACCTTCTGATATCGAGAAATTACACGGAGCAATAGCAACATGTTCTGACAGCATTGATGGATATAACGGAACCTGTGAAAAGATGGCAGCAGTAATGCAGGACAACCTTGGTGGTCAGTTAACCATTCTTAAGTCACAGTTACAGGAGTTGGCTATCTCTGCAGGGGACATCCTTGTCCCGGTTATTAGGGATGTGGTATCGGTTATACAGAAAGTCGTTGATGGACTTAACCAAATGGATCCTAAAACAAGAGAGACAATTATTAAGATTGCTGCTATTGCGGCCGCTATTGGCCCCGTGCTTGTTGTAGTAGGAAATATTATATCAGCCGTTGGTACGATTCTTTCGGTTCTTCCTAAATTATCGGCAGCAATTGACATAGTTAGTATTGCTCAAGGTGCATTAAATGTTGTTATGAGTATGAATCCGTATGTATTGATTGCCGCAGCTATAGCTGCACTTATTGTTGCTTTTATAGAACTCTGGCAGAATTGTGAAGGCTTTAGAGAGTTCTGGATTAATTTGTGGCAAGGTATTAAGGATTTCTTTGTAAAGATTTGGGATGGTATCAAATCGGTATTCTCCGGGGTAGTTGATTTCATAAAAGAGAATTGGCAGGCAATGGCATTGTTTATGGTTAATCCAATTGCAGGACTCTTTAAGTATTTATGGGATAACTGTGAAGGCTTTAGGGAGTTTTGGATTAATCTGTGGAATGGAATAAAAGACTTTTTCAGTACTATATGGGATGGCTTGAAATCCATTTGTGGTGCAGCTTGGGATAACATCAAAACTGTTGTCGGGAATGCTTGGGATGGAATAAAGAGTGTTACATCTACGGTTGTTACTTCTGTAAATGATTTTGTAACAAACGCATGGGATTCATTAAAAACCCATACGGCAAATGCATGGGACAAAATAAAGTCCGGGATATCATCTGCGTGGGAAGGTATCAAGACCGGAACACATACAGTTGTTGATGCCGTAAACAGTAAAGTTACCGATGCTTGGAATAGTATAAAGACACATACTTCCGAAACATGGAACAACATGAAAGATTCAATAAGTACTGCCTGGGGAAACATTAAGGAGGGGGTTTCAAGTGCAACTTCCAATGTAAAAGAAACAGTATCAAATGCGTGGTCTTCTATTAAGGAGAACACCTTTTCTTTGTGGAATAACATGAAAGATACGATTTACTCAATCGGCAATAGTATAAAGGATAATGTTTCGAGTCTTTGGGAAAACATCAAGTCCGGTACTTCTTCATTCCATGACAAGATGAAGGATATAACAGGTAAAGGGCTTGATGCCATGAAGTCAGCCTATGATTCCTTTAGTAGTAACTTAAAATCCGGGATTAGCAGCATGTGGGATAACGTGAAGTCAACATTCAGTTCTGCAACGGAGAATGTAAAAAGTACATTTTCTAATGCATGGAACAACATAAAATCCACTGCTGAGTCAGTAACGGGAAATATCAAGAATACCATAAGTTCCGGTATGGAGCATATGAAATCAACCATCTCGAGTGGGCTTTCAAATGTATGGAATGGTATTCAGAATGCCGCATCCAATATAGGTAACTGCATCAGTAATGTCTGCAGTAACATAAAGAATGCTTTCTCGAACCTTATATCAAACGCATGGAATTGGGGCAAAGATCTGATTGGAAATCTCATCTCCGGTATCGGTTCAATGATAGGAAGTCTTGTTGATAAGGTTAAGAATATAGCAGGGACGATAGCATCATATTTGCATTTCTCTGAACCTGATGTGGGACCTTTGTCAAACTTCCATACGTTTATGCCAGATATGATAAAGCTTATGGGTGAGGGTATCGAAGGAAACCTTTCAAAACTCAAAGGCCCGATGACATCCTTGGCATCAACACTGACACCACCGATGAATCCCCTTACTGTGGATGTTAAGACGCAGAGCGGAAATAACAACGGTGCTAATGTGGATGCACTTACGAATGCAGTTCTTAAGTATCTGCCGAAGATGGCAAACAGTCAGATAGTGCTGGATTCGGGTGTTCTTGTCGGAGAGTTGTCCGGTGGAATAAACAGGACACTCGGAAAGGCGTATCTATGAGAAAGTTTAAGATTGTCAACGGAGAGGGAAAAACCTTCGAACTAAATGAAAAGGCTGCATTTCTTCATTCTGTTGATGGATTTGGCTATACAGATTCAACGCAGTTTGAACAGATTGGAACGGACTTCATTCCGCTTGAAGAGGAATTCTCGCAGGGTGAAATATCCGGTTCAATTTTCTTTGGCGGTGTAGATGCATATACAAAGTATAGGGAGTTTGCAAGGTTTGTCCGGGCGACTCCCTTAACTTTGGTGTATGAACTTGATGAAATATACAAAGTACCCGTGAGACTCACAGAAATAAGAAAATCGGAACTTATTACGGGTGGGGTCGGACTAAACTGTGAGGTTCGCTTTTTAGCAACCGGGTTATTTTATAAATCGGTAATCAAGTATTCGGATACGATTTATATTGGTGGTAAGATTTACCCTTACGAATATACATATTCATATGCAGACATAAGCCAAAACACTTTGATGATTGACTCCGATTCCTATGTGGACAGTCCATGTAAGATTACGATATACGGACCCGCCATTAATCCTGTTTGGAAACACTATGTGAATAACGAGTTGTTTGAAACGGGGGCATATCATGGAACAATCCCGGATGATCATAAGCTGGTTATTGATACTACAAGCATTCCGTACAGCATAACGGAGAGAGGTGTATCAGATGAGGTTGTGGCAGATAGGTATCAACTATGTGATTTTACAACGGAACGTTTCTTCATTTTGAAACATGGTCAAAACAGAATATCAGTTGTGCATGAAGGACTCAATTCCGTGAATATGATGGTGGAAGGGAAAATAAACTATGAAACCGTATAATGTTGAGGTATTCACACAGAACTTCGAAATGGTCGGAAACGCAAATGTTCATGAACTGGAGTATAAAGAAGATTATTTATCCTCTGATGAGAATACAATTACAATTCTTCAAATGGAGGGAATTGAGAAACAGGACTATATCAGAATTTCGAGGGATATGGAGGAGTATGTCGGAGTAATAACTGAAGTGGCATATGGAACGGATAAATCCAAGAAGCTGATGACGGTTTCTTACAAACCACTTATGGAACTGCTTAATACAGATATTCTCTTTGATGTTAATTTGCAGCAGACAGGAACTCTTGAAGGTTTTATATGTGACAAGATAACGGAAATGTTTATTGAAAATGAAGATTCAATGCAGAACATAAAGGGGCTGTCAGTGTCTTCAACATCGGAAACAACAGACTGGTATTTTCATATAACACCGAAGGATTCCGGTGGACATTACAATATCGTGAATCTGGTTGATTCGGTTATTGTTCCGGCCATGGAAAAGTATGGAGTTTTGGTTAAAGCAAAACTTGATATTGAGAATAAGGAAATAAAGATTAGTGTTGGGAAGGTTGCCCAAGGAACGATTATCGTTGAGGCTGACCTTCCCAATATTATTACAAAGAACATTACGATAAAGAGCGTGTCGGCAGATGTAAACAAACTGATTATATATGATGCCACGGATTATGCAACAAAGAGGGTTTATTACCTTCATCCGGATTTGTCTTATGACACAAAGGACAAGGATAGGATAACTCCTGTTAACTGTGAAATCACATCGGTAAGTACAGAAGAAGGTGGCTCATTTGAGTCCGCTGCAATCAATGAGGCTTATAACAAATTTGCCAATCTGTCTTTTTCGAATCTCATCGAACTAACGATGATGAATGGGGATGCTTTGGTAAAACCCGAAAGCATTGAGTTTGGACAGATAGCACAGATTATTTCTAACGGAATAAGCTACTCGAGCATTCTGACAGGCAGGGAGATTGGAAAAACAACAAAGCTTATTTTTGGAACAGTAAGGCTTGACCTTACAAAGATTTTAAGGAGGAACGGCTAATGGAAAACATTGTATTAAAAACCTTCAAAGGTGGAAATGTTACACCACAGGATGATGCAATCATATATCAGACAGCAATCCCCGGAGCAGGTATTTTCAAAGGGTGTGAAGTAACTGTGGCAAGGGGAAATGTACTTCATATTTCGCAGGGATTTGGAATGATAAAAGGTCGTTTCTTTGAAATGTATGAAAACGAAATATCGGTGCAGCTTGCTGATACCGGAGTAACACTTAAGGGAAGAGTTTATATACACTTGGATTTATCAAATGCTGACGAACCTATTTCTATAAAAACGATTACGACCGATAATTTGCCGTCCCTTGATACAGACTCCAATATAAACTACAACAACAGTATTTATGAATTAGAACTTGCTGTATTTACTGTTGACTCGGTTTCCATTCAGAATCTTAATCAGACATTTTCAATCCTTAAAGGCGGTAGCGGTGGCGGTGGAATCGGTGGTAATGCTGTAGAAAGAGAGCACCCTTATAAACTTGGTGATACAGCAACAAATCCCAACGCTCCCGGATGGTGCACTCTTGTATGTACACAGGCTGGTGCAACAGCTATTATTGAACCTTTGGGATATTCCCAGATAACCAATATCGGAGATAAAGTGCTTGATGGAACTTGTATATTCGAAGCCAGAGCAACTTTTAGGGAACTAACTGATTTAGAATCACAGTATACAGAACTCGATAAGAAGGTTACTGATAGCATGGGAGACTTGTCAAAAACAGTGGTAGAGCTTTCAGAGCAGATGGCGGGTTCGGATAAACTTGTTCAGAAGATAATGTGCATTACTGATTATCAGAAACTTAAAACATATGATAAAAACACTATGTATTATTGTTATGATAATGCAGATACACAGGAGATTAAGTTCATTTATCTTGGTGAGCATGTAATTTATGCCACCGGAATAAATGTCACTTATCAGATAGATACCGATAATGCAATAAAACAGGTTGGAGCATTATCAAACGATATAGTGGCATCAGCACCATCTGTAACTAAAGCAGGGTATACATTTGTTGGCTGGAAGTCTGATAAGAATGCAGATGAAGAAGTGCTTTCATCATACATATTAAATACGGAATCGGATGTTACGGTTTATGCTGTTTTCAAGAAAAGCATAGAAATCACTATGGATTCTGGTGATGCTACTCTTATCTCTGGAAAGAGAGAATCCTCGCAGACTGTAGATTTGTTTTATAACAACGGTGTAACACTTTCAAGCGAAGTAACAATGCCCGAAAATGTATATGAATATAAAGATGGAGATAAAGTCTTCTGTGGCTGGAAAACAAATTTACTGTCTGAAGCGACCTATGTTCCGAGAAGTAAATATAGGTTCACAAAAGAGGAAGAACTTGTACCAGTATTCATTGACAGGGAATATGATTTTTTGACAAAAGATACAGGATTCAAACTTTTCAAGGTACCCGCTGATGGTATATATGAATTTGAATTGTGGGGAGGAAAAGGTGGAGATTGCTCTGCCACGGTAGATAATGCAACCGTTAAAGGCTTAGGTGGAAAAGGCGGTCATGTAAAGGCGTATAAAAAATGTAAAAAGGATACGTTTCTTTATGTTTATAACGGAGGAAAAGGCGGAGATGTTACAACAGGAGCAGGCATGATTTCAGCCGGTGCCAATGGTGGTGCAAACGGATATGTGTATGCACCATCTTCTTCGGTAACAAACAGAGCTTATGGCGCAGGCGGTGGCGGAGCAACATATGTAGCTACTACCTCAATCAATTTGACCTCTCAACAAGCACAAAATTTATATAGGGATCGAGCAAATCTATTACTTATGGCAGGTGGTGGCGGAGGAGCTGGCGTTTCAAATTTTGACAATACAGCTCAAGGTGTCGCAAAGGGTGCCCACAATGGAGGTTATGCTGGTGGTGAAAAAGGTGAAGATGGTTCCGGCACAGCATTAGGTGGTAGACAGACAGCTGTAGGAACTACCGAGTCACAAGGCTTTGGTGCTGCGATACCATCATATAACAGTTCAGGAACACCAACATATTCATATGCTGGTGGCGGTGCAGGATGGTTTTCCGGTCAATCAGCACAATATGGAAATTCGGCGGCAGGTGGTTCATCCTATGTTGGTAACATGCCTACATTTACTTATAATGGTACAAAGTACAAAACATTAAATGAAAAAGATGCTAATGATGGTCATGGTTATGCATATATAAGATATGTGGAACCGTGCGAAATGGAATAATTGGAGGATGCTTTTGATGAATTTAATACAGGTAATGGATTTAAAAACGGGAGTATCCTTCGGGGTATTCCTTTTTGTTTTGTTGATGACAGTTATACAGATTGCTCCGATAAAGCTTAATCCTTGGGATAAGATTTTATCATGGATTGGTAACCACATGAATGCAGACATTGCAAAAAGGGTTGATGTAATTGAAGAAAAACTTGACGAGCATATCAAGGAATCTTCCGATGAACGGATTAGAAAAACAAGGGCAGATATTTTAGCTTTTGGAAATGAATGTATGAGGGGAACACCCCATACAAAGGAGCAGTTCGACTTTGTGATTTCTGAATGTGATCAGTATGAAAAACACATGGAAAGTACAAATACTCCTAACGGAGTTGCAAAGGCCACAATAAAAGAAATACGAAGATTGTATTCGAAACATATGAGGGAAAATACTTTCTTGAAGGAGGGTGCGGATGTATAGAAGAAAACGAAAAAGAGGTTTTACCGATAAGCTTTATTTATATAATGTGATTTTTGTAACAGCGGTGGTGATTATGTCATTCATCGCTGTTTTTCTATCCGGGAAGTTGTGTCTTGATACTTCGGCAATTTCAGTAATCGTGCCAAGTGCGTATGGAGAACTTGCCGTTCATACAGGCTTTGTAATTTGGAAGGCAAAGAACGAAAACGCAAGAAAATATAAAGATGTTAATGAAGAAGATGGAGGTGTAGGATGAACGATATTATTTTTGAAGTTATTAAGAGCGTAGTGGTAATTGCAATCATGGTTCTTGTACGGTATGCGGTGCCGTATCTTAAGTCGAAGGTAAAAAATAGTAACCTTGCATGGATCTATGATTGGGCAGTTTATGCGGTAAAGGCTGCGGAGCAGACTACCACAGGAACAGGAAAAGGTAGCATTAAGAAAGCAAATGTAAAAGCTTTCCTTTCATCCCTTGTGAAAGAATATAATCTTGAGATTTCGGATGCACAGATTGAGAACCTTATTGAATCAGCAGTCTTTGTAATGAAACAGGAGGAAGGATTATGCGAATAACGGAAAGCATATTAACAAAGAATCCTTGCTACACGACAGGGAGAAAAATAACGGTGAAAGGTCTTATGTTGCACTCGGTTGGTTGTTCCCAGCCGAGTGCTTCTGTTTTTGTAAAGAACTGGAATTCTCCTACTCACAATAATTCATGTGTGCATGCATTCATTGACGGAAATGATGGAACAGTATATCAGACATTGCCTTGGAATCATAGGGGGTGGCATGCAGGGGGAAGTGCCAACAACACCCATATTGGTGTGGAGATGTGTGAACCTGCTTGCATTAAGTACACAGGTGGTGCCAATTTTACCTGCTCTGATTTGGCTACGGCAAGGGCTGTAGTAAAGAGAACTTATGATGCGGCAATAGAATTATTTGCAAAACTCTGTGTAGATTATAATCTTGACCCTTTGGCAGACGGAGTAATTATTAGCCATAGCGAAGGGTATAAAAGAGGTGTTGCATCCGGACATGCAGACCCCGAACATCTGTGGAAACAATTAGGTCTTCCCTATAATATGAATACTTTTAGAGAAGCCGTACGTGCAAAGATTGGCATTAAAACGGCCAATACTACGGATATTAGTCCTGAAAACGCAACGTGGGGCACTTTATTATCTGCCATTGGTAATGAATATGGTGTTGCAGGACTTATGGGAAATCTGTATGCGGAGAGCGGTCTTAACCCTATCAATCTCCAAAACAGCTATAATAAGAAACTCAACATTTCAGATGAAGATTACACAAGATTAGTTGACGGTGGAAACTATCCGGATTTCGTAAATGATAAAGCGGGATATGGTTTGGCTCAGTGGACGTTCTATTCAAGAAAACAGAATCTTCTGAATTTCTCGAAACAGAAAGGTAAGTCTATTGGAGATTTGAATCTTCAACTGGAGTTTCTTCTTTATGAACTTACTACTTCATACAAGGGTGTACTTACTACACTTAAGAATGCTACTTCCGTTGAACAGGCATCCACAACAGTGCTTACACAATTTGAAAAGCCCAAAGATCAGAGCGCAGCCGTGCAGAAGAAACGTGCAGAATATAGCCAGTCCTTCTTTGATAAGTATGCACAGAGTAAATCACAGACAGGTGCATTTAAGGTTCATGTTCCTATTGCCGATTTGAATATTCGTACAGGCGCTGGTACGGATTACCCGACGACCGGAAAGTTTACAGGAATCGGTGTGTTTACGATTACCGAAACCAAGTCCGGAAAAGGGGCAAAAAACGGCTGGGGAAAGCTGAAAAGCGGGGCAGGCTGGATAAGCCTTGATTACTGTAACAGAATATAGATTCATAGATAGACCCGGTCTTTGAGGTGACTGGGTCTTATTTTTTTGCGCATTTTTAGGGGGGTTGCATAAATCGTCAGTTAGTAGAAGAGAAAGTGAAAGCGAGGAATTCTTATGACAGAACAGGAAAAAACGCATATACGGGAACTTCAGCAACAAGGAATGTCATATGGCGATATTGCAACCCAAACGGGGATAAGCAGAAACACTATTAAATCCTTTTTAAGGCGAGATATTGATAAACCCGCCCAACTTGTTATAGCTCCAATAACCTCAAGTTGTCAGTATTGCGGTTGTGAAATAAGTATGACACCCCACAAGAAAGCAAAGAAGTTCTGTTCGGATTCTTGCCGAATGCAATGGTGGAATGCCCACCGTGACTTGGTAAAAGTGAATGTGGTGTATCAGCTCGAGTGTCAGTGCTGCCACAAACAGTTTTCAGATCCGGGGCATAAAAACAGAAAGTATTGTAGCGTGGCCTGTTATCGGCAGGCTAGATTTGGAGGTAAAGATGAGTGAGGAATTAGTTCCTGTAAAGGATAAATATACATTAACACTAAAAGAGGCATCTGCTTATTTTAATATAGGCGAGAAGAGAATGCGAAGGTATGCAGAAGACGGACTTGGAAATTATTCGATTTTCAATGGAAACAGATATCTTATTATTCGTACGAAATTTGAGGAGTATCTTTCAAATGCCTGTATGAATTAGGTCTATTTTATATGCCAAAAGTAGTTGCTATTACTTCAATTCTACGGGAATATAGACTAACCCCAACGGGACCATTTTAAGGAGGTGGCATCATGAAGAAACCTACACCGGGAGAAAAGGAAACACTTACACCCGAAGAAACGATTGTATATTTCCGATTGAGCAGACGTAAATTTTACGACACATACAAGAAGGATAACAGTTTTATTGTCAGATACTTTGATGGCCGAAGACTAATTATTCGTGAAGAGTTTGAAAAGTATCTATCGCAGCACCCAGAGTTAAGGAGGAGAGATGTATGCCCGGACACAATGAAGGAATAAGACGAGATTCAAAGCACAGGGTCTTGAGACGAGGAGAATCGGTCAGACCGGATGGACGTTATCAATTCAAATATAGTGAGAACGGAAAAGCCAAATTTTTATTCAGCTGGAGACTTGAGCCAACGGATAAATTACCACCGGGAAAGAAACCATGCCTTTCACTAAGGGAACTTGAAAGGCTACTTCATAGGGATCAAGAATCCGGGCTTAAGCCTTTGGGAAAGACAATCACGGTTAATGAATTGATTGAGAGATATATTCAGACAAAAACAGGTGTCAGGCCTAACACAAGGATGGGTTATCAGACAGTCATAAATCTTTTGAAGAATGAGGAGTTTGGCAATCGAAAGATTTCTGATGTGAAAACATCAGATGCAAAGTTATTTCTTATAAAACTACAGGAGATTGATAACAAGACCTTCTCAACGATTCATACAATACGAGGAGTATTAAGGCCCGCATTCCAAATGGCTGTGGATGATGATTTACTTGTAAAGAATCCATTCGGTTTCCAGCTTGCAGGAGTTTTGGTAAACGATTCTGTTACCCGAGAGGCAATTACGCGGGATGAAATGCGCAAGTTCCTCAAATTCATACATGACGATAACCTTTACTACAAATACTACGAAACGGTTTACATCCTTTTCCATACCGGAATGCGAATATCCGAGTTTTGTGGATTGACGCTTAAGGATGTTGATTTGGAGAATAACATCATAAACATCGACCATCAGCTACAGCGAACAAGCAAGATGGAATATATTGTTGTTCCCACAAAGACGAATGCCGGAACACGAAAGATACCGATTACCGATGATGTTGCACAGATGTTTAAAAACATCATAGACGAAAGACCCAAGTTTTCCATAAAAGAAAAGGCCGTAGATGGGTACAGAGGTTTCTTATTCTTGGATGAAGAAGGAATGCCCCTTGTAGCCATGCACTGGGAACACAGGTTTAAGAGTATGCTTGGAAGATATAACGAGATTTATAAAGTGCAGTTGCCGAAGATAACACCTCATGTCTGCAGACACACATATTGCAGCAACATGGCTCGCTCCGGAATGAACCCCAAGACCCTGCAATACTTAATGGGACATTCGGATATTTC
>JAZQQJ010000028.1:0-54772 GCA_045629005.1 Lachnospiraceae bacterium | reverse complement strand
GCTTCTCTCTTGCTTTTATCCGTAAGGCCTGCCACTACCACTACGGATAAATTAGCTTCTCTCTTGCTTTTATCCGTAAGGCCTGCCACTACCACTACGGATAAATTAGCTTCTCTCTTGCTTTTATCCGTAAAGGCCTGCCACTACCTCTACGGATAAATTAGCTTCTCTCTTGCTTTTATCCGTAAGGCAGAGCATAAAGAAGGCTGCTTCACGCACATTTTGAAGCAGCCAACAGAATCTATATAAACAGAAGAAGTGCCTGATTTCACGTTCTTCCGGGTTTTATCAGTGGGGGTAAGTTAATAGTGTATTTATTACCAAGGGGTTTGCAGTCAAGGTTATGTTCCCTATGTTGTATTTCCTGGGTTGTATTTCCTAGGCTGTGTTCCATGGTTGTGTTCCATGGTTGTGTCCCAGGGGCGTGTTCCCATGGTTATGTCCCAGGGGCGTGTTTCCAAGGTTATGTCCCAGGGGCGTGTTCCCATGGTTATGTTCCATGGTTGTGTCCCAGGGGCGTGTTTCCATGGTTATGTCCCCATGGTTATGTCCTCGGTTTTTTTATTCCCGGATTTCTTTATATCTGCTGCACACAAGCCTTTAATGTGAGGGGGGATTACCTGTGTGCAGCATTTTTTTTGGGGGGGTATATTATATTGCTATAGGATCGGATTTCGTTATTAAATTTGTAATATATATGTTTCTTCCATGCGAGAACTACATTGTGTAATCCGCATCTGTTTCTTCCACGCGGGAACTACATTGTGTAATCCGCATCTGTTTCTTCCACGCGAGAACTACTTTGTGTAATTCACGCGGATTCTATCTTTTGCGATAGCCGCATTTAGGGCAGACACCGTTTTCATCAAGTGCAATGCCGCATGCCGGGCAGCGCTCTATACTTCCATGCACGTCATATTCCTGGCTTGCTGCATTTGCGCCGCTTGTAAATGTAATCTTTGCTATGTTAAGCTTGTCCTTGAGCAAATCGTAAGCCATTTTAATCATGCCTTCCGTGGTCATTGTTTCTTTAGTGACAACAAGACGGCATTCGGGGTATGCCTTGCAAAGTGATGTTTCAAAAGCCTCGCCCTTCATTGTGTTCTGAGGGGAACCGTTACGGATGCCCTGATTCTCATATACCATAAGAATTGCGGGAAGAAGCGGGTCATCTTCACGTAAGATAAGCGCGTGATCAAAGTTTTTCAGAACATCCCACGCGGTCTTTTTGATTTCATTGCACGGGAAAACCATATTAACGCCGGGATTTACAGAGTCTTCAACCTCTATCGTAAAAACACCTGTGTGTCCGTGCAAATACTGCGCCTCTCCACGGAAACCGTAGAAACGATGCGCATATTGAATTTGAAATGATGTAATACTTCTCATATTTTTTCCTCTTTCTCTATTAATCAGCCAACGAGCATCGGAATGAGCACCGCAACAATCAATACCCAAATCCGGAACCTTGACTTGTGTTTATTCTCCACCATGCTTCACCTCTTTATTTGCGGAGTCCTTTATATCTATATAGTCCTTGGTATTATCCTTATCGAACTCGTCACATACATCGAATTCTTCTTTATGCTTCTTGGCACAACGTTTCATGACAATAACCGTAACAAGTCCGCCCAGAAGGAACATACATACAGCACCTGAAATCCAGCATATAGGTTTCATGTTTGACATCATATTCCAAAACCTCCTTTCAAATTTTTTCTTGCAGAGCAGGAAATGCAATGTTATATTTATAATCAGCGAATTTTTTGGTAGTCTTGCATCTCTTGTCTGCAAGTTCAGAATATCAACTTATGCCGTAAGTACAATACACATTTCCGAAGTGCCCGTGAAGTGCATATGAAGCGAATGTTAAGCATATGTGAAGTGCAAATAGGCGTTTATGAAGTGCCTATGAAACGCTATTAATTCATATATCCAAAAGGGGGAAATAATAATGCCAAATCAAAAAGAAGAAGAATACCTGCCTCAAGTAATGAGTTTAAAGCCTTCAGACTTAATAAAATGGTGCAAAAACAGGAAACAGTTTCTTGGACTTTCAAACCAGCGTTTAGCCGAAGAGTCCGGCATTCCGGTAGGCACAATTGACAGAATAATGGCAGGAAAATATACAGAATTCCGTTACAGCTCAATACAGCCCATTATAACTGTTCTTATTGGACTGCACGAAGACACGCCAAGGCCCGAAAACGCAGACGCTCAGCAGGTTCAGGACTACTACGACACCATCGAAGGTTACAAGCTTGTCGTAGAAAACAAAAACCATCTCATCGAAGAGCTCAAGTCTACTTGCGCACAGCTTGGAAAAGAGATCGAATACATGAAAACCGAGAATGAGCGCAAGCACGCTGCAATCGTGCGTCAGCAGGAGCACATCTCCTGGCTTGAAAAGATGATTGACGATTTACGTCAGTAATGATTATCATCGTTTCTTGCTTACACTCAAAATAATGACATTAAAAAATGACCGGACTTTTTCTGTCCGGTCGTTTTTTATAAGTGCCTAATTAATTCACATTTGCATTACCGCGTATATATCTTTTCATTCCACTCTTCGGCTTCTCTGCCTTTGCAAGCGACATTTACATAAAAATAATCTACAGGATCTTCTTTGTGCGGGAAAATCACCTCAAAGATTGATGGCTGTGTCCTTTACTGTAACAGTGGCTGCGGCTGAACCTGCCGACTTGCCGCATGCGCACATTGCCAGTCACAAGAGTATTGCAATAACCTATTTTATGATTTTTCCTGTTTTCATTTTCTTTCCCCCTCGGATTTTCATCCGCTTGATTGTACTATGAGCAGGATGAAAAAGCAATTCCCCAATGAATTTATGCTTCTTCCCATTTGACCTTCTTAAGTCTGATTGAAAGCATCAGAATAATAAGCACAAGCGAAGCAACATCGCATACAGGCTGTGCCCAGATGATTCCGTCGCTGCCAAGAAAGCTCTTCATAATAAAGAGTAAAGGAATGTACACAATTGCCTGTCTGAGAAGTGATGCAAGAAGTGCGGGCATTGCGGCACCGATAGCCTGAAGTGTATTCTGAAAAACAACAAATGCGCCTGTAAGCCAAACCGTCAGAAGCATAATCTTTGTAAAATGAAGACCTGCGTCCATTGCTGCCTTTTCATTTAAAAGGCCGTCAACAATAGGCTTCGAGAAAATAAAACATACGATTGAAATCAGGAGACATACACCTGTTGTAAACAGCGCAGAAAATCTAAGGAATTTATAGAATCTATCCTTCTTTTTCGCACCGTAGCAGAAGCCAAGAATAGGCTGAACACCTGCACTGAAGCCGATTCCAAGCATCGATACTATCATCAGGATTTTGGAAGATACGCCATATGCGGGCACATACAGCTCATCAATCTTGCCAAGCTCCTTGTTTACAATGATTGTAGTTACGCTTACAAGAAGATTTGCGAGAGAGGCTGAAATTCCGATTGCAATTACTTCGCCGGGTATTCCGTCCTTCATCGAGAAATCAGAGGGCTTAATGCTAAGCGAAGACTGTCCTCTCACGTAATAGATCACATAATAGAGACAGCTGACAACATTTCCGATTACAGTTGCCACAGCAACACCAGTTACGCCCATATCAAAAGCAACAACAAACACCGCATCTAGCACAATATTCAACAGATTTCCGATAAGCGTACCGGTCATTGATTTCATTGCTTTTCCTTCTGCTCTCAGAAGGTTTGAAAGGCAGTTTGAAACCATTGAAAATGCTCCGCAGCCTATTGTTATTCCAAGGTAAGTACATGCATAATCCAACGAATTATCCGTAGCTCCGAGTGCAACGGCAAGCTTGTCGGTAGAAAGCCATAATGCCACTGTCAGAACAACACCGATAATCGCACTGGACCACATACAGAAAGAACATGTTCTCTTTGCTTTTACAGTATCACTGTTTCCGAGGGCTCTGGAAATTACCGATGTGCCGCCAACGCCAAACAGCGTTCCGAGAGACATGAATATCATAAATACCGGTGCTCCCATTGAAACCGCTGCCATCTGGTAATCGTCCTTCGTCAGGCTTATAAACACTGTATCAGCAAGATTATAGACGATGACCATTATCATCGCTATTACCGCAGGAAGTGCATTTTTAATAACAACAGAAGGGACTGAACCGTTTAAAAACTCATCGGTCGATTTTGCTTTTGCTTCGTGACTCATTTATATAACCTCATTTTCATTTGATTTCTATTATTCTTACCAAAAAATTAGTTGAAATGTCAACCTAATTTCCATAAAAAAACCGTCCTACAGATATTTGTCCGGGATTCCGGATACATATCAATCAGACGGATTTTATATAATTCAAGAACGCCACCGGCATTCCGGCTACGCACTGCGCGTCAGCTTTGCTGACAATTTCAGATGTTAATTTGCATATTCAGCTTTCGAAACAGCTTCACGCACGGAACTATCAACATTCCAAAGGCAAGATTGCCAAGTGCATGCACGCCATCCCACGGAAGGCCGGCAACAATCCACGCTATTGTTGTTTTAAAGCTGAAATGCATCCAAAGTGCCTGGAAAGGTGCATAAAGCGTACCATAGAGCAATCCGTGCAGAGCACAAACCCCGGCATATACAGGCACAGCCACCTTGTCTGGCATCTTCTTCGGAAGAAGCATGGTTACGCCCCAAAGGATGGGCCACAAGTAAATATACGGTATCCACCACATCGAAAAGCCTGCAATCAACCCCTCAAGAAGAATAAACACATATATGGGAATCAACGCTTTTTTCCTATACACAAGCGTGTACACCATTGTAAGCATTCCGAGCATATGTATGTTCGGAAGGAATTCGAGGATTTGTTTTGAAATAAACATAATCGCCCCGAGTAGGCTGAATACAACCATTTCTCTGACGGTAAGCTTTTTCAAATCAATAGCCCTCTACTTTAAATCCATATTGAGCGCCATCAACAACATCCGTTGAATCAACACCTGTCATAGCATACTCACCGTTAATGTAAAATGCCCAGTACGTTCCATCATTCTCATAGATGGCTTGAATGCCATTTACTTCTGTAACATACAAACCATACTCACTTGTGGTGCCTTTGATAATGCCTTCATCCAAAAGAGCCTCTCCGACAGTTTTCTTTTCTGTCGAAACCTTAAAATTGCTCTCTGCACCGGCTTTGTCCGTAACCGTAAGTGTGAATGACTTTGCACATGCCCCACTCTGTGAAGCATCGTCCTTCTTGCCGCATCCTACGGCAACTGTCATGATCATGGCCGCAATCAGGATCAATGACAAAATTCTCTTAAAACTGAATTTTTTCATTTCATTTCCTCCAATATTATGTTTTGGGCATAATACGCCTAGATTTTCAGAATCATTCACCTACGATCATGGACATAATACGCCCTATATATCTTTGGCCTCATGACATTCAAACGACTGTGGCTCTCGCACAGGAAGCAAAAAAGCTTCATATCACAAACAAGGCTAAGTCTTCCGGCTCGCATGTATATGCATCGTAACCCTTCTCAAGATGTAATCTCAATGGTTGACCTTAGTCACATCCTCCGTTTGCGGCAACTTCGGATGTTACTTTGCAACATGCTTACGGCGACGGGCTCGCTCAGGTTTCACACCTGATTCCTTACTCCTTTAGCCAAATATACAACTACTTTTAAAACCCGGCTGATTTAATAAAATCGGCCAGATTTCTTCCGTATACTTCAGTGCCAAGCGTATTGGGATGAAGCATATCAAGATAATACTCGCGAAGATGCGGCACCATACGGAAACCATCAACTATGGTTACATTTGAGTACTTCTCCGCGACGGCACGGACCTTCTCGCAAAATGCTGTAAACACAGGAAGATCGTCGGGGTTATCCCCACGCCAGATGGGTGTGATGCACAGTGTCGGAACGTTCGGATAAAGAGATGTAAGCACCTCGTAATACTCCTCAACATCACGCATTGTCTCGCTTCTGTACTGGTTTGTACCGAGCGCAACAATAATTTTATCGGGCATATAGCCTTCCATTCTCATTAAAGAGTTTTTATCGTAAACATAACCTCAGATGCCCTGGTTAATGATATCGTAGTTCAGGATGCGGTTTGCAACGCTTACATACGTACTTGAAGAACGTAACGGGCCATACCCCTGAGTGATGGAATCACCCAGCCAAAGCACCTTTTCGCCCTTCTTCGCAGGCGTGAACGGCGCATTTATCGAAACATTTTTAATCACAACGGTCGCATCTGAAGGAAGATAGAGAATAACGGACTTTTGTCCGGGCTCCATCTTAAACGAAAGTGTTCCCTCAAGCTCAATATCCTTAACATATGTGATGGCACTGATCATACCATCAACGCAAAGCTCGAAAGAATCCTGAGATCCTGTCCAAATGAACTTATAATCCAAGGATATTTCTGTGGCTTCGCTCTCGAACTCCAGCGTTTTCGCCGTGCTGGCCATTGCTCTCGGGTACCAGAACTCAAAAGCATGTGCAAAGTAATCTATCTGCTCTGCACTGTACTGATGTGCGTGGATGTAGCCATCCTCGATTTCTTCAAAACGATATGCGCCAAAATAAATTGACTTTAACTCTTCATTTGTGAGCTTCATGATTTAATCCTCGTTTTTCATTTAATCAACTTCAGAATAATGCCTGATTATATCAAATTACTTACTTTCAAACTTTAATGCATACAATGCGCCATCAACAACATCCACTCCGTCGATACCGGTTGTTGCACGCTCACCATTAATGTAAAGAGCCCAATAAGTTCTGTCTGTTCCGAATGTAGCTTCGACGCCGTTAACCTTGGTAATGTATATACCATAAGGTCCTTTCTCGCCTTCAATAACTTTTTCTTCAAGAAGAGCTTCACCAACCGTTTTCTTTTTTGTATCAAAAGAAAACTTCGTCTCGGTGCCGGACCTGTCAGTCACTATCAGAGTAAAGGATTTAGCATTTGCTTCGTTTTGCATTGTTTTGGTCTCCCAGGTAATATAAATATATTGGATAAAATGTCCACCACACCCCGTCCCTAGTGGACATTTTATAGAAGTATTTTACTATTTTTCGGGATGTTTAGCAAGGTTAATGCCTACCTACCTTGCAAAACGCTTCATTGTATTTCTAGAAAAACACTTGACTTCATTCGTACAAAAATGAAGACAAATCGGGCACTTACGTCAAAGGGTTTGTCTTCAATATAAAAAATGCATCATCAACTCAATTCGCCATTAACCGATTGTTTACTTTCAGGAATTCTCAATTTTTATTCGATACAAATTCACTCCGTAATGTACTATCCATTGCTTGTGCCAGTCTTTTCAGAAGTGCGAGGCTCGGGTTTCGTATTCCCTTCTCAAGTCGACTTATATCTGCCTGGCTAATTCCACTCTTTTTTGATAATTCTGTTTGAGTCATTCCGGTTTTTATTCGGGCATTTAAAATCGCCCTTGTAATGTCTACTTCGGGCTGTATAGCCTCATATTCCTTACGGAATTCAGAATCCTGCATTAATTCATTTGTCAATTCCTGCAAATCACTCATGTTTTTCTTCTTCCTTCTTAAGGAAATTAACAAAACCATTGGTTGCAACTATTTTTTTACCTTTATCAAAAAAATATAGAATCCGTACAATGTTATCATTTTCTATACAACGAAGTTCAAAAATACCACTTCAAATTTTTACAACAAGCGCCCCCCTCTTATGCTATATATGGCATATTATGTATGTTAGGTCAATAATTTATCTTCGTCTATTGTCTTAATAACCGCCTTGTAAGCCCTTTTCCTCTACGCCCTGCACTCATCTTCACTTTGATCAGGTGTAAACATAACAGTAAAGCCCTTAGAGACATCCTCAAGAACGATAGGCTCATAAGTTTCGGCGTTAAGGAACTGTAAGGAAGAGTAGTCGAACTTGTAGACATTGTAAGAAAGGACTTCCTCAGGAGGAACCTGAGTAGTATTTACCTCGTTGATAAGCTTTTTGAGCGTCTGAACGTCAAAGCTGCCGTCATCAGGTACAAGAATACATTCGTGAATGCTGGAAGGAAGAATGAAAATGTCCATACCGGCCTTAAGCGAAATATCCTCGATAAAACCAGGCTGAAGCATGGCAATCGCACCGTTTGAGGCCGATTTATTGCTAAGAACATACATGCCGGATGTGATATCTTCGTTATAGGCTCTTTCTTTAAAAAAGGCCATTGCTTCTTCGGAAATATCGGGATTCCTGCCGGTCGCCTCAATCATTTCAAGCATCACAGCCTCTATCCTTTTGACCACTGCCGGATTGTTGCTTAGCATATTATTTTGGGCAGTCTCAAAAAGAGTTGAAGCATCAATGCCCCAATGCTTAAGCAATTCATTTGTAACTGTGATTAAGCCCGGACCGTGGCTTTCCAATGTCATCTCTATGTGGAAGATGACCGCCAGATCACCGAACTTGTAATGTGGCATGCCCCCAAGACGCGCTTCATTTACCGGGCCGTTAATCAAACGCGCACCAATCAACGCTTCAACATTTTTGAAGCTGTTAATGAAATCCACATCAAAATCCCTGTCGCACTCATTTTTGCTGTTCTCGAAGATGGAAAGAATCTCGCCCATTATGGCCTCAATGACACGCCCTTCTTCATACTCTCTGAAATAGCCGTCCATGTAGATGGTCGGTGCCAGAACGAAACCTGTTTCGCGTATAGAAAGCCCCGTAAGCGTAACGCCATTGTTCTTTGCCACGTGACTTATTGTGATGTCACAAGCCTCCCGATAGTAAGGTTTGTGCTCAAAAAGATGCTCCTTGACATAGTCAACGAACTCATTAAAATTCATATTCCCCATAATTACCCCATAATAAATACTGTAAATATTAATATTACCTGCGTTGGCTTTCGCTCGCCACGCCGTTACTTCTGCTTTCCCATTTCCTTTGCTTTTTTAGCGTAGGCAATCAACCTTGCTGATGTTTCGTACCTCTTCAAAACATCCTTGATTGACTTCTTTGTTTCGTCAAGAAGAGCATTGGCCTCCTTGCCGGAAACAATGGTGTTGCAGAAGATATCAACGCACTTCTTCAAAGCATCGACATCGGACATCTCCAACATCTCAGTCATAATGTCGGACTCAGCCAATTCAATGTTTCTGAACAATGCGCTACCATAAACGAAGTTTCTGAACAGACTTTCACTTTCATCAGAATGAAGCTCCGCATCGACACGCATAAGTTCCCTGGAAAAGCCAGCAAGCGACTTGGAAGGCATCTCAAGCTTGCCCTCGGAGTAAAGACGAACCCTGACACAATCCTCCGCCACGGAGACTAGTTCAAGCTTTCTGCCGCTTTTTTTGTAACTGGTGCTGTTGTTCGCATACTCACAAGCGTGTTCAAACAAAGGCTTTCCCTCATATTTAACCTTTGCAATGTCCGTAAACTTGTCCGTACAATCCTTATTAGCAGCCCTAAGCTCAAAAGTTACTATGTCCATCTTTTTCTCCTTCAATGTGAAATGAACCCTAATTTGCGCCAAACGCGCTTCAGTGTGAAATGAACCCCTATTTGCGCCAAACGCGCTTCACTGTGGAAGTCAGCAAAGCATCCGCAAATTCATTTCAATTATAAAGTGGAAGTCCAAATATCGTCTGTAAGAAATATACACCCGTCAAAACTATATGTCAACAAGAATATTCAGCGGTCCACGTTTCGCATTTCCTTTATTTGGCCCCCGCCTTCTCACTATCCTACAGATAAAAACGCTCCAGAACCCAAGCACAACTGGTAAAACCTTGGAAATCTTCTTTTTACCGGTGCGGATAAAGTAGCTTTGACTGGTAAAAACGCGGAATTCTCTTTCTTACCAGTTAGGGCGGCGCAAACTGTACTGGTCGAATTTCGGAATTCTCTTTCTTACCAGTCAGGGTGGCGCAAACTGTACTGGTAAAGACACGGAAGCTTGGTTTTTATCAGTCGTGCAAGCTTGCGGCACATTTACGGATAAAAGCAAGTAAAAAGCTTCTTTATCCGTAGTGGTTTGTGCCAGCCCTACGGATAAATGCAAGTAAAAAGCTTCTTTATCCGTAAGGGTTTATGCAACCTCTACGGATAAATGCAAGTAAAAAGCCTTTTTATCCGTAGCGCCTGCAATAAGCTTCCAAAATGTCCACCACACCCCGTCCCTAGTAGACACCCAACACCCAAAAATGTCCACCACACTCCGTCCCTAGTGGACACCGGAGCAGCGACCGATAAGCAGGCCAACAGATACATTAAAAAAACTCCCGCCATTGAAATGTGTCCGGAATTCCGGGTGCATATCAAAGCGGGAGTTATTTAATTCCATTCCTTCCAAACTTCGGGCCGATAGCCCACGGTAGCAAGCTTTCCGTTACGCACAATCGGCGTTTTCAGAAGTTGCTGATTCTCCAGCACCTTTTCCAGCTTGTCCTCGTCGGAAAGATACTTCACAAGAGCAAGCGTGTCTTTATCCTTGCAATTAGGATCAAGGACATTTTCAAGCCCCTTCACGGCTTGAATAACAGCGGAAAGCTCGCCCTTGCTCATGCCCTTTTCCTTAAGATCAATCATCTGGGCCTTGATGCCACGCTCCCTAAAATACCGCTCTGCTTTCTTTGTATCAAAGCACTTCTTCGTGCCAAAAATCTGAATGTTCATATACGCCTCCGGCATGGTAATTCAATAAAAAGTCAAGTTCTCCCTTTTCGAGCCTTTCGAATTTCCTCATCAAACTCTTCCAATGGCATATCAGATACACCATTCTTTACCGCTTGTTATCCTAAAACGCTCTTATTGTTTTCGCCAAACTAAACGGTATTATTTCATTTGGTCTTGTATCGGTATATGCTTTTTCAGAATGCATATATTCAACAACATCTTTTGCCTTAGCGTCTTTGAACTTTACTATAACCTTATCCAGAATGTCTTTTTCATTATTACTCAAAACAGAATAGTCAATTCCATTCATAGGATACACATGAAGCATGATATCATAATTATGGCTCATTTCTTCTTGAACATTTATATTTTCCAAGTTCATTAAGCTTTTATGCCCAATCGGGAGAGCTCCCATTGCCTCATGGCGGTACACCATACCCGTTATTGAAAATCCATTTTCAATATACGACAGCACATCAGCGTACCAAAGCATCTTCATAAGCTTAACCTTATACAGATTTTTCACATTCTGTGCAATGTAAGAAACAACAGCCTCTATTTTATCAATATTCAGAGTAGTAAATCCGTTAGAGTCTGAAGGTTCTTCAAAATTAACGTACTCCCCTTCTAATGCTTGTCTTGAAAGGAATTCTTTTCCATAAGAATCCAACTTTTCAACAATCTTTGATTTAATGTCCAATCGTTTTCCTAAGGAAAATTTTTCAGAGTTCTTCTTTAAAAATTCCAAAGCGGCTAACGGATTATCCTTTATTAAACGAAGCATATTATCATACGCCTCATCTTGGATCAGTTTGCTTTCATAACGAGATATTGTTGCTTCTCCCCACCCTAACAGCTTAGCCATGTCAACCTGCGAAAGCCCATAGTTTTCACGGATTGCGACAATGTCATTTGAAGTAAGAAGCCCTTTTTTCACTCTGTATGCATTTCTTGCATTGAGAAGATTTTCATTCAGCATTTCTCCGGATTCAAATTCGTTCTCGTCCTCATCTGAGTTTGCGCAAAAATAGAACCTCTCCTCGTAAGAAACCTCCACCCCCTTTATCACAATTGTATTAACTCTTTTTCTTTCCTCGAGCTCATGCGTTTTTTCACATAACGGGCAATTCATATGAACCTTTTTGATTATAAAATAAGAATCCATTTTCAATCCTCCTTCGATGTTTTCATTATGCATAAGGAAAAACCATTTTTTCCTTTGCATAATGAAACGATACACATAAAACCTGCTTTTGAAGACTTCTGATTTTCAACTTGACATATAATAGTCTGCCATTTATATCCTTTCCAAACACAAATAGCAGGGGCGGGTTAACATTGTCTTTATCAACTTTTGTTTCTGAATATTCCTCAACTTTTAGTTCTTTTAATCTGTCAACCACATCCTGTAAATCATAATTAAGATCCAGTAATGTGTACGGCGTTGAAAACTCCCTGTCTTCTCCTTGTTTGCTTTTACTTACAAGGTATAGATCCTTATTAATGTCAAAATCTTTTCTCTCAAGTAAGCCCTTTAATTCATCCAAAAAAGCAACAACTTCTATTTTCTTTGATTGAAAACTTAGAAATATACCCATAACTCACCCCACTCGTTTTCACTATCAATTGATAGTATATCCCGCAATTGATTGTAAGTCAAGGGTGATTTAAATTAATCTCCGAAAACCAGTTTCTTCCCGTCCGCATGCACCGAGAAATTCCTCACAATCTCCGCAGATTGCTCACGGCTAAGCCCGTACGCCCCCATCCTTAAAGGAATTCTTGTCCATGAACCTCACAAGCTCATACTCCGTAAAATACGGCGTAGCGTTCAGCTTATTACACATCTCCAGATAGTTCAGAATCTTCAGATTCGCAACACTGTCAAAAAGAGGCCTGTACTTATCAGGATGCTCCGCAATGTCCTCCACCAGCGCATGGTTCACGGCATAATACGTGCCATCAACAATAACCGCCGTCATAATGGAGTCGATGTAAATATGCAGCTCCTCAAGCGTATACTGCCCAAGATGCAGTCCATCCACAACTAACATCCGCTTCCCGACATTGATGGCCTTTATCCCAATCCAGTAGTTCGTAACCCCACCGGCCATATTCCGATATTCGGTATTCAGCCACCGGCCCTCATGCACTCTCACACGCCTACAGCCTATTATACTTCGTGGACACGCCCTTTGCCTTTTCCACAGGGTACTTGGCCTCATTCTTGTCCATCTTCGCATTGATGATTTCGTCCACATCAAGCCCAAGCTTATCAAGCATATCCTGGCAATATACAATGACATCCGCGAGCTCTTCCCTGACCTCATTTATGTCGTAACCGTCATCACTCCACTGGAAGCACTCAAGAAGCTCGTTAGCCTCGATTGAAATTGATTTTGCAAGATTCGCAGGAGAATGGAACTGATCCCAGTTGCGGTCCTCACTAAACTTTCTAATTCTATCGATTGTATCTTTTCGCATTCTCAACTTCCTCCCGTAAATAATCTGCCAGCCCTTTGTCGGTGCAGTATATATAACAGCCTTTCATGCCTCTGGTCATCAGCGTTCTGTATGTATTTTTTATTATTTCCTCTGCACGCCTATTAGCCTCAGCAGGATTCTCTTTTGCAAGTTTTACTATTCCTTTTAAAGACTGATCTGTTTTTGCACGCTTGGTATAATCAGTAATAATGTGCCCATCCTCATAACGCATATCATCACCAATGATTACACCTGCGTAGTCAAATTCCAAGCCCTGAGAAGTATGAATACATCCCGCCTCGTTTACCGAAGTCTCCGAAAGCGCATAGGGCACACCATCCTGAAGATTCCAGCTGATTTCAAAATCACCAATTTGGATATCGTGACAGGCTGTCAGTTTCTTTCCTTCTTTTATCCAATTCCAACAGTATCCTGCCAATATTCTTGCGGAATTATTAATCTTGTTTCTTTCAATAACAATATCTCTGACTTCATTCGGGGTATCACATATCCTAATGTCATAATCTACCCCTTCAAGGTCAAAGTTTGCTGTCTCCCTTATTTCCAGAACATTGTCAAGCCAAGCCAAATAACCATCAGACCCATTACATCTAAACTGTGATTTCAGTTCCATATGATAGACTTCGGAATTCAGTTCTTTGGCCCACTTCTCTATTTCAGCGACTGACCCGATATCATCCATGGTAACACGCTGACTCTCATCAATAAAAAACACAGAACAATACGCAGTATTAATAATCTCTTTTATCTGATTCTCACCCTGATTATGATACAGCCCTGATTTTTCATTAAGGCGATGAGCCTCATCAACTAACAATGTATGAGCAACATTTGCACCGGTATCTGTGTACGCCCCTGAACCCTTGAACATATTTTCAACACTGCTCTTTGTCATCTGGCCCTTAAGTTTCTGAAGATAAACCTCACGAGGCGCACTGTTCTTAGAAACATATTGAACCATTTGGTCTCGCTGCGTGAGCTCTGCAAGAAGATTCACTGCCACAACAGTTTTTCCCGTTCCGGGCCCGCCTTCCACGATAATCGTCCTTTTTTTGAAGTCACTCATACACATTTGCGAAAGGCGCAAAATCTCTTCATAAACCACCTTTTGCTCATCAATCATGATGAACTCACGATTACCCTTAAGCATAGACGCTATTGTGTTTTGAAGGCTCTTGGAAGGCCTGATTTTTCCTCTGTCAACAAGGTAAAGTACTTCTTTATTGTCACCCTTGCGCACAGACTTTTTGATAAAATATCTTAACTGTTCCAATTGCCCTTTTGTAAATGCAGGTGCATCAATCAGATAATCCTGGTATTGAACGGCATCCAGCGGATCATTCGGATGCCTTATGTAGTTATGCAAACATGCACAAGGAGATACCGTAACGCTGCAATCTTGAACAGAAGAATTGTAATCACGAATAAGCTGTGCATATGACCACACCTGATACGAAGGATGTACTACTCTTCTTTTTGCCCCACCGGTAAACGTATCAACAAGCGCTTCAACATTATTAACTACTTCCAAATCTTCCCATTGCTTTAACTCAACAATGACCATATTAGCAGCATCGTTGCTATCATATCCGGTAATCATGAAGTCTATTCTTTTCGCAGTCTGCGGAATATTATATTCAATAGCTATGCCTGCATCAGAAGGAATCTCATCGTCATTAAGTACCTTGTACATATAGTTAAGAGAATTCTCCCATGACCGAAATTCAGCCTTAGGAGTATGTCGTCCCATCTTTGAAAGAATATTTTCTTCAATCTGTATGGCAATACAGTCATCTTCCACGCTTTTTAAAAAGTCAGATTTTAAACCGTCATATACAATCATTTACTTTTCTATACCTCTGATTTATTACAAAGTATAAACGTCACCGCGTCATATTTTCTGCCGTTCACTTCGCGATAGTTCTTCTTTCGGAAATATTCCCTAAAGCCCAGCTTTTCTATAACCCTCATCATACGCTCATTGCCCGACCACGTCTGGATATAGAGCTTTTCCACGCCATGGCTGCGATAGTAATCAATGAACATCGAAAGTGCTTCGGTGCCGATACCGTTTCCCCAGAACTGCTTTTCAGGAATGTCTATGCCTATGGCAAGCGTATTGTCCGGATTTTCAACATATTCAAGGTCATCGTATGCGCTCACCCAGCCTATATGTTTTCCATCAACTTCAATCTCAAACTTCCATCTGGGTGCACTGTCAGGATAATCCTTCACAGCCAGATAATACTCCGTCCATGAAGCCCTTTCCTCATCACAATCCGAGGAAATTTTGTCCTCCCACGGAGCATCATAATTCATCCATTCCGTGAAGCCTTCACCATCATCAACGAACCACTTTATATAGTCATCTATGTCTTCTTCCTTCATATCACGAAGGATAATTCTACCACGTTCAAACCGCATTGTTTTCCCCTATTGCAATCACATTCACCCACTTTTCATCGGCTCTGTCGGGCCGGATGTCAGTGCTGACACCACATTCCAATATTTTAAAGCCGGCGTTTTCTAAAAGCATCTTCACCGATTCTTCCGTAAAGTCACTGAAAACGCGTTCACCACGCTGCTTCGTGCCCTCGCCGTACTTGAAAGAAACATACAGAGTTCCGTTCTCCTTCAACGCCCTGTGAAGCTTTCCGAGCGCATCCGGCAAATCATCATACGGCACATGAAGAAGCGATGCACACGCCCATATTCCATCAAATTCATCGACAAAAGCAACATCCTCAAACCTCATCTGAAGTACTTCCTGCCCGATGAGCTCCGAGGCCATGCGGCACATCTCTGAAGATGCATCAAACGCAACAACGGAATAGCCATTATCGAGAAATGCCTTGCTGTCACGACCGCTGCCACAGCCCGCATCGAGGATACAACCACCCGCAGCAAGCTGCTTCTCGAATTTGTCGCGCCAGAACGACATATCCGCATTAACCGTGCCCGCAAAGAAGGAAGCGGCGTTTGTATTGTAGTATTCTATATTTTTATCCATTAACAATTACCTTTCTTCGTGGCGGTGTCCAAATATCCTTATATCCATTGTCAGATGCCCATGAATATATCTTTATCAAACGCTGAGCCTGATAGTTCTTCATAAGAGTGATATTGGGCTTTTCAATGACAATTTGTTCGTTTCTCTTAACAAGTAACTCAAGCTGTTCCTTCGGTGCAAGTTTATCATTCTTGCTCTCATTGCATTTTGGACACGCAAGAACGAAATTCCACAGATTATCGTCTTTAATGAATGACCACGGAATGAAATGATCCACATGGACAGTCCTTTCAGTCAGCGGTTTCCCACAGTAAAAGCACTTGTTCTCAAATTCCTCAAAAAGAATGTTTCTATAGAATTCAAGATTGTTACGTTTTGCACTCTCGTCTATCTTTGTAAGCAGATGATCCATAACATCATCATGATTAATCTTCTCGAGATATTTAGCCCACTCATAATAGTTCATCTTCTCAATAGCGACCTTATGTTTGCAGACAAACTCATACATTAAAGGATTGAAACGAATGTACTCGCCCTTCTTTGAGAACGAGTAAATCATTTCCTGTAGGTCGCCATATAGCGCACCGACAACATTTTCCTTGCAATCCGTCTTAACACGCTTACATACAAATTCCTTCACATCCGCAGGAATGCTTTCGAAAGGTAAATCCTCCGCAACAGGGCACTTAGCCTTTGCAGCCCAAAGCGCCTGTTCAAGTTTCGTTGTTTTTCCGCCGGAAATAACCGGAGCCTGCCTGATATTATGTTTCAAAACAAGATTCCAATAAATTTCAGTAAACTTTGAAAACAACTGATCGAATGTTAATGTCAGATTCTCATCGGTATTGTAAAGATTATCAAGAATTGCCTTCAAAAAGGCATATTTGTAGCTTGTCGACTGCCTGGACTTAGCCGAAAAAAGGAACGCAAAAGCGGACCACATCTCGTCATCTGAGAATTGGCCCTGCTTATAAAGTCCTTCATTTAAGCTTGCACCTGACGGCATATTGCCTCCGATATATACATTCCCTTTTCAATTACAAATGCACATTTAACTTCAAACCTTCACGATATCCATTTGGATATGTATAGGTCTTCGTTTTCTTATCAAACTGCGGATTTTTATCATGTATAATTCCGTGATGATTAGGACATACAATCATAATATTGTCCGCATTATTATTTAGGCTCTTTGTAAAATAATCTATATGATGAGCATGAATCAGTTCTGACCCATATTGCTGACCAATAAACTGCCCGCAAATTTGGCAACGATATCCATAAATTATTTTCAATGAATTCCCGATTGCCTTGGAAAGACGTCTGACCTTCTTAATCCCGGTCTCTATAACAATTGTGGCATTACGATCAATCGCCAGCTCATAATCCACTTCATTGAGTCTCGAAAGAGCTTTCGTCTCCTCGACATACTCCTTCTTGTTTATACAATCTGCGAAAATAACGCCCTCTTCAGGAGTTGCATACAAAGCCACATACTCTTTTTCTTCATCAGCAAGATTAATGCTTCTGTGTGCATTTTCCGGATTATTTCTAAATTCTGTAACAGCCCGGAATGTACTTGCGAACTTTTCCCTCATTTTCTTGGCAACAGGGCTATTTTCGCCGTATCTTATCTGCAAAACATCAACATGATTAGTATAAACATCCCGATTAAACCCCTGATTTTTCAACTCCGCAGGGTAAGTTTCACCATCAATCATTATCTTGATATTTCTCTTCTCGCCATGCTTTAAAGCAAATCCAATTCTGTCATAAAACAGTTTATGAAAAGCTACAGGTATTGTCATTCCTTGATAGAGAACTGACTTATCCACTTCTTTTTGAAATAACAATGTGTCTTCCATATTTTCACCCATATTTCCTAAGACAGTCTCATCATCAACGCTCTTCCAAGCTCTTTCAACTGCTTTCTGTCGTCTTTATACGTCGGCTGATATTTCGCCACCTCACGCCAGAAAGCATCGGAATGATTCATTTCCTTGCGGTGACAGAGCTCATGAACAACTACATAACGCTGTATATTCTCAGGAAGCAGCATTAACAAACAATTAAAATTCAAATTACCCTTCGAGGAGCAGCTTCCCCAACGGGTTTTCTGGGCACGAATTGAAATTATGCCATACGTTACACTCATAGTACGAGCCATCTCCGCTGCCATTGCAGGGAGGGTTTTCTTCGCTTGCTTCTTAAGCGCAGCCAGCTCAGCGTCTGTAAACGCAGGCACCTTCTGTGTACCGTTTCCTGCGGTGTCAGCCACGGCACGTCTTTCAGCCATTTTCTTTTGTGACTTTTCAATCCACGCCTGCTTTTCCATAACAAAAGCTTCCGCGCGCTTCTTGGTACAGGTCAGAGGTACGCGGACGATAACACTTCCATCGAGTTTGACGGAGATGGAAATGGTACGACGGTGGGATTTGATAAAGGTGTAGGTAATCATATTGTTTAATAATATATAATAAAATGATTTCTTGGCGCCTTATATTAGAGCTGACAAATTTATTTCACTATATCTTTCTCTTTCACAACAACGATTTGCTTTCCCTTTTCAATAAGTTGTTGTGCTTTTTCATACTTGGTGCCATAATTCCCATACTTCCATGCAGCACTACCCGCTTCTCCTAAAATCAACACGTCTGTTTTAGCAGTAACCGAAGGTACAATAATCGCTCCAAGATGCTCTCTGCAAATAAAGCATACAAGTCCTTCACAATCTACTATCGTTACTTCAAAGCTTTCTTAACTTTATCAACAATTGTAATATCAGCCGGAAGCCATGCAACTGATTCAATATCTTCTCTCCCAACCCATCTTGCTGCTTCATGCTCCTTTAGGACCAAATCACCTTTAATAATATCACACCAGAAGCAATCCATTGAAAGATGAAATGTTGGGTAGTCATACTCAATTGTATCTATCATTTCTCCAACTGCGATTTCAGTATCCAGTTCTTCCATTATCTCTCGTTTCAAAGCTTCCTGCGGAGTTTCGCCTTCCTCAATCTTTCCGCCTGGAAACTCCCAACCGCCTTTTAAGTCTCCATACCCTCTCTGCGTAGCAAAAATAATAGGTTCACCCTTTTCATTTGTTGCCTTGATAACGGCAGCTACTACTCTAACAGTTTTCATACATCCTCCAGATTACGTATTTACAATATACTCATAAATGTCTTCCCTAACAGGAACATCAAGAATCCATTCTATTTCAACAGCAGATTTACTTGTATTTGCCATTGTAAATTCCTTAAAATTTCCACTAGCAGTCATACGCCCAAGATAATAGAACTCTTTTGAAATCTTATCATCCTTATTTTTTCGAACAAATAGCTCTACTTGGATGCCTCGTTCCTTTGCATTTAAGAAATTCTGTACATCTTCCGAAGCTAAACTTCTTCCTGCTTTTGAGATCGCAATCAAACGATCTCGAGAGCCCTCAATAAAATGGTCTTCATATTTGATGGTGGCCACAATATCATCTGACTTATCGTAATTAATAAACACAGGGAATGTCTTAGTTTTTTTGTCGTATTTATAACCACCTATGTTTAACGGCACTTCATTCTGTTCCCAATTTAGAAGTCTGCACACATCCTCATATGTGTACTTTTGGTAAAGAACCAGGTCTGAGTCTTCGTAACCATCACTATAATCACGTTCGTACCTGCTAATACCGAAGTCAACTAATTCTATGAGAATGTTATAAAAATCGTCATTTTTCAGCATGTTCAGTATCGAGGTCGTCGGCTTATAATCGTCAGTTTCCTTTTCTATAAACACGCACTGAGAGTATGTTTTCTTTCCTGTGCCTGCAGGAAACTCATTTGTCATTACATTTACAATATTGTCCCGCTGGTCATTAGTAATTATTTTTCCATAATCCTTCATGTCTCCAGCGAGGCCCGTAAACAAGCCAAGTCTTGACCCGCCTCTTGCATATGCAAGTAACCTTTTAAACATCTGAAGTTCCTGAATTCTCTTTCCATTAGCCAGTTTCTTAGAAACAAACTCGATAACTTTTTCTTCATCTTCAGACAGCCTAATTAAATATTCTTTTTCATATTTCACAAGGAATTTGTAATATGATCCGAGACTGCTGTTATCAAATATACGAATAACATCCATTTCTCCATATTCGTCAAAGTCCTTTAGTTCCGGTATTCTTCCAAGTTTATTCTTTAAATTTGTATAATTGTCCCGAATAAGCTTAATGTCGCTAAAGTTTGCATTATCGATAGACGAGAAAATCCTTTTCCGACTTATCTCATCAAAATGTATGGTGGATGCACCCGGAATAACCCTTCCACCTTCCATGATGTATCGTCTAATGTTGTCTTTATTGTATGTTCGGTCTCCAGATAAAGCGATAGGAATCATGAAGTTATTCGTGTAATTACCTATGAAATCAAGAATAACAACGTATTCTTTCCCTTTTGCTTTTCTCAACCCGCGTCCGAGCTGCTGAATAAACACAATTGGTGACTGTGTCGGACGAAGCATAATAACCTGGTTAACCTCAATTATGTCAACGCCTTCGTTTAGAATTTCTACAGAAAAGATATAATCCAAAGGTGATTTATCTTCCGAAGCATCTTCCTCATTCATCGCAAGGCGATCAAAAGCGTCCTGTCTCTCTTGTTCAGACGATTTTCCGTTGAGCGCAATCGTTCTGAATAATTTTCCTGTTGCAGGATTTATTACTTTATTAAACTTTGTAGACAGTTCTTCTGTTTCTTTTATATTGCTACAAAATACTAAGCCTTTTACCTTATCTCCACTAAAGCCATAATAATCTGCTTGAGAAATAATGTGTTTCACTCTCTCATCACTCGTAAGCATTGAAAATTCGAGCTCTTGTCCGACCTCATCACCAATAATAGCTAAATCTGTAATTCCAAAATAGTGGAATGGGCAAAGCAGATTTTCTTCCATTGCGTGTTGCAATCGGATTTCATATGCTATTTGATGGTTAAATTTTTCATAAACGTTTCGTTCCTCATCTCTATCATCTCTTAAATCCGGTGTTGCTGTCATTCCCAGCCAAAGATTAGGCGTGAAATACTTCATAACATCTTGATATGTGTCTGCAGGAACGTGATGAGCTTCATCCATCACTATACAATCAAAAGAATCCGGGGCAAAATGCTGAAGGTGCTCGTGTCGAGATAACGTCTGTATCGTAGCAAAAACATAATCGGCATCATAGTCATAATAACCCGCGCCAACTAAACCCATTGATACGGACTTGGCAAATACTTTCTCATACGATTTCTTACTCTGCTGAGCAAGCTGGGCTCTATGAACCAAGAACAAAACTCTTTTATATCCAAGCTCGCGCATAGCAAATGCAGAAGCATATGTTTTTCCTGTTCCAGTCGCAGAAATAAGCAACGCCCTGTTTTCTCCAGCAGCTACTATTTTCTTAAGATTGGTAATAAACCCAACCTGCATGCTGTTAGGCTGGAGTTTGTATTTTTCTAGCGAAGTAATTTCCTCTTGCTTAGCAATCTCGCGCTGATGTTTTATGATTGTATATCGTTCTTTATAATTCTCATAAAACTCATCAAACGGCAGTGAATACTTAGAATTCCATAATTTCCCGAACTCAACTACTATCTCTTTTGTCATCTCGCCTTGCTCAGTTGATACAAGTTTCGTATTCCACTCATGATTACTTGTGAGTGCGGCACTTGTAATATTAGAACTACCGATTATGATACGATACAGCTCTTCTTTTCTAAAAATATAGCCTTTAGTATGAAAGCCTTCATCTGCAGCATCTACATCATACATTTTAAGGGTTAGATTTTTCAGTTCATTTAACTTGGCTAAAGCTTTGGGTTCGCTGAAATTCAAGTAATTTGTAGTAAGTATTTCACCGGGAATATTCTTTCTTTCCAATTCCTTGAGTGTTTGAAGAAGTGGCGTAATGCCGCTCATAGTAATAAATGCCACACTTATCTGAAATTGGTCGCACTTTAATAACTCATCTTCTATTGAAGACAAGACTTTCTTTCCCTCTTTGTAGTTATTCGAAACAAATTGAGGCCTATATGCAATAGCCGATGCTACTGAACCGTCAATATATGCTGTTTCAAAACCTGATCTAAGTTCGTTAATGTTTTCCATAAGTTTTTTTTCGTTCGCCACTCTTTTTTACATGCATTTCATAATATATTATCTTGAACTAGTATAATTTCTCCCCAAGTCCCTTCTTTGTTGTATTTAAAGTATATCATTCCTTATAAAACAAATAAAGGCAGTTTACATCCTAAAATGTGAAACAACCTTTTCTTTACCTTTTGCAGCAGTTAATACCGCAGCTACACCTAACACCGTGGTAACCACATTCCCCCAAGAACAACCTTTCCAGCAGCAAGGCCTATTCCACCTGCTTTTATCGATCCGCCTCCCAAGGTCTTTATTCTTTAAATCTTCGGGGCTGATAAAGAAGTTTGCTATTCCTGAGTCGCCCCACATTATCACCTCCTCACCGTTATCATCAGTGGTTTCGGAGTCAATCTGGAGGAACAATACGGTCTGATCGGATATTTTAAAGCCTCTCGGATCATCCTGTGTAAACTCCGGATATCCGCCGATTCTGCTTCCGGGGGCATAGAGCGAATCGCAGAATATGTCGTTCATCTCTTTGGGAAAGACGATGGTTTTGGGGTCTTTCATATTTTCCGGAAGAATGCTCTCACAATGCGTTGTAACAGCTTTTGCAAAGCTAACATCATTATATGAAATCGGCATGTCACATTCTTCAAACGCAATTCCGTATTCCTTTTCAGGGCTGGACATCGGGAGCGTGCAGTTCTTCGAATCGATTTCAGGCATCAGTGCCAGAACGTCCTCGCACTCCATGGCATCGGAAATGTTCTCATGGAATATAATTCTCCATTTATTCTGATTTAACGGGTCGTCGAGGTCGCAGCCGTACAAATCATCATCCCAGGCAATAAATATCTGAAGGAGGCCTTCGGTTGGATAATCCGGAATGTGCGGCATCTCGGCAAAATTAATCTGCATGAGCAGGGAAAGCTTTTCACCCGTTTCAACGTCTGTCGGATACTCGCCGCCCTTTGGAATAAACGGCACACCTCCAAGTTTACTGCCGGTCAGACCCACTTCACGGTTTGTAAATTTCATCTTCACAGTCTTCTTGGATGTTTCTGATTTAAGTATTTCAACAATCTGCTTTGCAAGCTGCTCGTAATTCTTTATCCCCTCGGCAATAGGCTTTGCGGGGCGCTCGTTATTTACTTCTCCGGCCTTGGCATTATCAGCTTTGTTTATGGGCTGAGCGTCGGGCTTTGTTTTATTCCCACCGGCGAAATGCGCTTTAATACTTTCAAATTAATTCATTTTATATGACCTCCAAAATCAAGCGGACTTAACTCGCAACCGTTTTAATTGTTGCCCATATAATATATATCATTTTTCATGTACCAAAAAAGGTGCATCTCAAAAAAGATGCAACTTAAAATGAGCCAAAGGTACACCCTTGGCTCAATAATTGACATATGTGTCGGACACTGTGGTTCATTATAAGAACGAATCAAGTATACCGTCTCTTGCTTTTGCGGCTTCGTAGATTTGCTTCGACTTGTCAGAGAGGGCTTTATCAATGGCTGTGCCTGCGGGTCTGACAATGCCGTCATGGATGATTACATCCTTGAAGGGAATCAATGTCGCCTTTACAACCTGGGGCATGGGGAGATTCTTCAGCATATCGCGGACAGAGGAAACAATTCCTTTTACAACGAATACGTTCTTTGTTTCGAAGGAAATGAAGATGGAACCGTCCTTAACGTGGCGGTCGATTACAAACGTATCCTGAATAGAGTGGTCTCTCCACATGGTCAGCTGATCAAGGTCTTCGGCTGAGAAATCAGGATTTTCTGCAATATATTTGTCAATGATGTCCGGGTTTTCCCAGAGCTTTTCTGATATTTTGGTGATGTTCTCGGCAGTCTGACCTTCGGGTGAAGCCATGCCGTAAATTTCGGGAACAAGTGCGTATTCCTTGTTTACGAAGTCCAAAAGGGGAATCCATAATTTAAAAAAGTATTGTGCGTCTTCTTTTGATAATGTCATAGTAATAAAAGCTCCTTGTTTTGGTTGTGAGTCATATGATACCATCTTTTGCACCTAATTTAAAGAAAAACTTTCCCTTCGGCACTATCAGTGTTTTTCAACGTAGAATTCTTTTCCATCTTCAAGTCTCAGACACCCGAGTCGACCGTCAGGTACACTGCAGCCGCAATCGATGTCAGTGTTGCTTCCGTGGCGATAGATGTAGCCCGGCTTTTCAGCGTCTTTGACAAACTGCGTGGGTGTATGGCCCATGATAACGTACTTTCCCGGAAAGTAATCTGTGTGATAGTCCGGTCTGTCCCATACAAGGTCAAAAACATCATAATCCCATATTTCTTTGTCAGGCTCGTAGTTTTTAAAGCCGGCGTGCACGAGAATATAGTCTTTTCCCGCAACCTGCACTTCCTCATAAACATCAGAGTTAAGGACAAAGTCCATTATTTTCTGCCTGGTTTCGGGCGTCTGCTCATACATTTCATTTATTGTAACATCCGCGCCGTTTCGCATCCAGTGTGCAATGGCATTGGCAGAGTTTGCATCAAAATCGTGCATTGCTTCTTCAGTTACGTTTTTGAGCAGTGTTTTCATGCATTCGCAGAACATAAGCTCATGATTTCCAATGAGAAAAACGACATTTGGCCTGGACATAACATCCAGCATAAGCTTGATTGGATGCGGCCCGCGGTCCACAATATCGCCTATGATGTAAAGCGTGTCCTCATCCGAAAACTTGATTTTCTTAAGCATCTTCAAAAAAGTGTCGTAATATCCGTGAATATCGCTCATTACATATGTTGCCATAAAATAACCACCTTTATCTTTTCCACTGTCAATCTATTTGTCAGACACGCAACCTCTACCGCTTGTTTCTCGTTATAAAATTGACTCTTCGTGATCTTTTAAATTATACCATGCCATATGTACTAAAAAAAGTGCATCTCTACAATGCACCATAATACTTTTTATGCCTTTACCATTGAAATTGCCATAGCCATAAAAACAATGGTAAGGGCCTGAAACCTTTACCATTGAAATTGCCATAGCCATAAAAAGCAATGGTAATGTTTTGTATTGAGCAGAGGTGGCAAGTTCCCGCGGCTCACGCTTTCTTCACGGGCAGAAGTTCAATGTAACCTCTGCTTCCGATTGGCTCAAGCTGGATTTTGGGATTAGTGTCGTCCCATACGTAACCAATGAATTCAGGGTTGTACTTCTTCTCCGCGGACCAGATTTCACCGATAGCGTTTTCGAAGTCCTCGTCAGCAAACGGTTCACCTCTGAAAAGGAGATACTCGGCGGCAGGAAGGTCAATTATTTCGAAGCCTTCGGGTACTGTGCCGGAGTAGTCAATCTCAACTTCAACGCCCTGTACATATTCGTTTGCAGCAGGCTTTCTTAAGTGTTTCGGAAGCCACATGCACACGGGCTCGCTGCTGATGGATTTAATGCTCGTAAGAAGTCCCCAGACATCACATCCGACTTCCTCACAATATGCAAAATAATCTGTTGCTTTTATGCCTCTTTTAATGATTACTTTTCTTGCCGGTTTCTGAATTACCTGAATAAAAATGTTTCTTGTCTCGCTCATGTCTTTTCTTTTCCTTTCCTCATCTTCAATTAAGTAAGGAGTGAACAACCATATCGGGACGGGACTTCCCGAGTATTCTTTGGGATTACATCCGAATTCACGTCTGAATGCACGCTGGTAGCCGTCGACGCTTCCAAATCCCATGCTCATTGCCACTTCGATAATCTGACAGTTACTGTCACGAAGCCTAAGAGCCGATTTTGAAAGTTTGAGGCGTCTTATATACACAGCCGGACTCATGCCCACATGTTTTACGAATAATGCTCTGGCGTAAGACGGAGAAAATGAAACTTCTTTGGCCAAATCTTCAATTTCTATTTCTTCGTTGATGTGCTCACGAATATACTTTTGCATATTTCGTACAGCATTCCTTTGTTCGTCCACGACAGCACCTCCTTACGCAGAAAATTCTACTCGGATACTTTTATAATTTCTCGACTATTTTTACTATATTCCATCCCTGCAATCCAAACTCAACATGATCCGGGCTAAGTTAGGTAGTGGTATTACAAAAATGCGTGACCATTACAATTCAATAAAAAGGCATTGTAAAATACTCTTCCAAAAAGAAGCCGTGGGCTCGAGTCCATGGCTACTTTTATGGCAGTTATATCTATATACTTTTTAGTTCCATTTAATTGTTATGCTGAGCATTTTTTCCTTATACTCCGCAGATATTGTGCCGTTCATGCGTTCTGTGAGCATGCGGGCTATGGAAAGGCCGAGGCCTGTGGAGCCTTTTGCGGTCTGAACGGTGTAGAAGCGTTCAAAAAGCTTCTCAGCATCTACTGCCGTCATGCCTTCTGCGCGGTTGCTAAGAGTAATTATTCCGTCGGGCTTCAGCGAAACTTTGAAGTCGCCGGAAGAATATTTCAAGGTATTACTGAAAAGGTTGCTTAAGATTCGTCCAAGCGCCTTCTTATCAAGCGTTCTGTAAACGGGCTCATCGGGGATTTCAATTTCAGGCTCAATCTGCGCACTCTTGAAAGCCCCGTAAAACTCTGCAATAGTCGCTGCCAATTCATCATTGAGGCTCACCTGTTCAAGCGTCAGATTCTCCTGCTCCACGCTTGCAACCGAGTATGCAAAAAGATCGTCCGCAAGCTCTTTAAGATTGTCCGTTCGTTCCTGAATAATGGACAGCCAGTTTCTCTCTTTTTCATTTATTTCAGCATCCCGGAACAGCTCAAGATAGCCGTTTATCGCCGTAAGAGGAGTCCTTATGTCATGCGCGATATTCGTGATGGATGTTTTCAGTTCGGTGTTTTTGCTTTCGTACTTCTGCTGTTCTTTCTTTAAGCGCTTCAACTCACCGTTTATGTCCGAAGCCAGTTTTCTTGTATAGCGATCAAGACTCGATATTGATACCTGTGTATTGGTATCAATATCAAGTCTCTCATTAAGTCCTTCGTCTATTTCACGTATTGTTTTCCGCAGAACGTGCAGCCTTCCCGTAAGCACGAGAACCGCTGCCGCAAGTGCTGCGATAATGAAATATGTAACGGTTTCAGGCATCAGCTGATCTCTTTTCTCCTGTATATTAATGCTCCGCCAAGGGTGAGCACCAGAATCACAGCGTTATCAAATACAACATACCATATTAAATCAATATTGAAAACGCCTGTCAAATCCATGAGCTGAGAAGTTACAAGCACATCTCCGGCAGTTTCAAGGTATGTTCTGTAAAAGCCCTCAGGAATGTAGGTAGGATTGGGGACTTCCTCTTCTATAAGTGTGCTCTTAATTGCTTCCAAAGACGCTTCATCAAGATATTCATCGTCAATGTCAACAAAGGCGCCTTCCTCTGTTGAATATACCGTGTAGTATTCCGGGGCAGCAAGTCTTTGTGTAATGCTTATGGAGTAAATCAAAAATCCGAAAAATGCGCAAAGGATTATTACAGCAGAGGCTGTTTTTGAGGTTATGAACATTGCAAGTGTTACGATTATTGCTGTTAAAGTAAGAATGGCAATGTATTCTTCAAAAAGAATTAATGCATTGATTCTGAAAGGTTTTTCATATCCGATAACAATCTGACTGAGTACACCGCTTACAACGTTCCACACGGTCATTAAAATCGTGCTGGCTACAAGCATTGTAATCATATTGGAAATGAAAACCTTTGCCTTGTTGTGGCCTACGATGAGCTTATTTCTTATTGTTTTGTCAGCATATTCGGTCCCGATAAAGGAAGGAATGAGGATGGCAAGCTGTACTGCGACATAGATTCCGCCTGAGAAAAGAATCTCCTCTCCTGCAGGATAAGCACCATATTTCAGGCCGTCAAGGTAGTATGTTAAAACTTCAAAAGCTGCAAGAACTGCAGTAAATATCAACTCAACAATGAATGCTTTCTTTCTGAAAAGTCTTGCAAAATCGGCACGTAAAAGTTTATTCATGGCGCTCACCTCCTAAAAGATTGAGATAGAAGCCTTCGAGGGATTCGTCTCTGTCCTTAACGGAAATAAGCTCACAGTTCTGCTTTGAAAGCGCATTTACGAGCTCTGTTATTGTAATTTCGGAATAGATGTCAGCAGTGTCATCGGGTTTAATCTTATATTCAAGCTTTCTTTCTTCCATCACCCTGCTGAACGCAAGAAGGTCGGAAACCTTGACGTTGATGCATTTTCTGCATGCTGTCTCGAGTTCATCAGCGCTCATCTCTTTAATCATATGACCGGCATCAATGAAGCCGTACCATGTGGCAAGCTTTGAAAGCTCGTCGAGAATGTGACTGGAAATAATGAAAGTAATGTTGTTTTCTTTGTTGAGCTTAAGGATGAGCTCTCTTACCTCGATGATGCCTTCAGGATCAAGTCCGTTAATGGGCTCATCAAGAATAAGGAAATCAGGATGTCCGCAAAGAGCCATTGCGATGCCGAGTCTCTGCTTCATTCCAAGTGAAAAGTTCTTAGCCTTTTTGGCTCCTGTGTCTGAAAGTCCCACAAAGCTGAGAAGCTCATCGATTTCGTCGAAATCCGGAAGTCCGAGCACTCTGTACTGAGCTTTCAGATTTTCTTTTGCGGTCATATCCAGGAAGATTGAGGGTGTCTCTACGACAGCGCCCATTCTGCTTCTTGCCTTGGAAATGGCATTTGTATCATTGTTTGAAGCTCCGAATATTGAAAGTTCACCGGATGTGGGAGCCTGAAGTCCGCACACCTGACGAATAAGTGTAGTCTTTCCCGCACCGTTCTTTCCTACAAAACCGTAAATCGATCCCTTCGGAACGTGCATATTAAAATCATCCAGCGCTTTGAAATGTTTGTACTGTTTACAAAGATTTCTTGTTTCAAGAACGTATTCCATTCTTTTTTGTCCTCCTTAATACCCTGTTGGGTTTCTGATGAGGATATATTATCAAGGGGTGATAAAGATATGGTTAAGCAAATGGTTGAGAAACAGTTGAGATATCCGCCATCTTAAATCCGATTCCCCAAACCGCTTCTATGTAGTCATTGCCATCCACAGCCTTCAACTTGGCGCGCAAATGGCTAATGTGGGTTTTAAGGGAACTGTCGGTGCAATCAGGCGTATCTTCGAAAAGATTGTCAAGGATTACCGCTTTTGTGAAAACCTGCGTCGGATTCTGCATCAAAAGCTTTAATACCGCATACTCGGTCCTTGTGAGTGAAACAGGCTTGCCGCCTACGGTTACAATGTGTTCGGAATCATTTAAAGATAAATTGCCGAAGGTATAGGTGTTTGTCTTTCCGGCGGGCTTTCTGAGCTGAACCTTTACTCTGGCTACAAGCTCCTTGGGAGAAAACGGCTTTACAAGGAAATCCGCTGCGCCCTTCATTAAGACGTCCACTCTGTCATCCACGCTTCCCTTTGCACTCACGGCAATAACAGGAATGTCCTTTATGTGCGGAAGCAAATCTTCTCCCGACATGCCGGGGAGCATCAAATCAAGAATAATAATATCCGGAGTTTCGCTCTTCAACACAAGCAATGCCTCCGTCCCCGAATATGCGCGAACGCAGGCAAAGCCTTCTCCCGAGAGAATCTCTTCCTCGAGATTTCCTATTTTAACATCATCTTCGATTATAAGAATTTTGCTCATTTATGCTCCTTGGTTCAATGCAGTGTGCGCATGGATTTCACATTGCATGATGCGATGGCGCGTGACCGGTTCACATTGCATCGATTATAGCATAATCAAACTAAATTGTCTCAATTCTTATTGTATTTGTTGCGCCGGTCTGGCTGATTACGGAGCCGCCGGTAATGATAATCTTATCGCCTTCCTGAAGTTCCAGCGTTTTCTTAACAAGATTCTTTGTTGTGTAGAAAAGAACGTCGATTGAAGGAACCTCTTCAGACATAATCGGTGTTACGCCCCAGCTTAATGCAAGCTTTCTGCATGTTCTTTCGTCGGTGCACACACCAACAATATCAACGGGCGGGCGGAAACGTGAAACCATTCTTGCAGTCATACCCGAAATGGAGCATACAGCGATGGCCTTTGCTTCCAGGTCCATTGCAAGGGCACATGCGGAATGGGAAATGGCATCCATGTTGTTTTTAATTGTGAATTCTGTTGTGTAGAAACGCTTTTTATAGTGAATACTCTGCTCTGTTCTGAGGACAATCTTTGACATTGTCTGAACGGTAAGCTCAGGATATTTACCTGCTGCTGTTTCGCCGGAAAGCATAACTGCGCTTGTTCCGTCGTACACAGCATTTGCCACGTCGGAGATTTCCGCTCTTGTAGGGCGGGGATTCGTAATCATTGATTCAAGCATCTCTGTTGCCGTGATTACGCGCTTTCCGAGCATTCTGCACTTTGTAATAAGCTGCTTCTGGATGGAAGGAAGCTCTTCAAACGGAATCTCAACACCCATATCACCACGGCCGATCATAATGCCGTCGCATACACTTACGATTTCTTCGATGTTGTCAACACCGGGCTGATTCTCGATTTTCGCAATGAGAGAAAGATTTTCGCCACCGTGCGCTGCAAGGAATTGCTTAACGTCCAGAATATCCTGTTTCTGCGAAACGAACGAGCAAGCAATAAAGTCGACTCCCTGCTCAATACCAAACAAAAGGTCTTCCTTATCTCTTTCGCTTAAATAGTCCTGCTTAAGTATTTTTTCAGGGAAGCTCATGCTCTTTCTGTCAGAGATTGTACCGCCTGAAAGGCATGTGCATACGACATCCTTATCCTTGATTTCTTTTACTTCAAAAATCAGAAGACCGTTATTTACAAGGATTCTGTCACCGGGCTTCATTTCCTTTGCAAGATTCTTGTAGCTGACGGAAACCTTTGTAGCATCACCCTTAATTTCATCGGGCGTAAATGTGAATTCTGCACCCTCTTCAAGCTGCTCTTTGCCGTTTTTGAAGACACCGATGCGGTACTCGGGGCCTTTTGTATCAAGCATAATGGCAACAGGAAGCCCAAGCTTTGCGCGTGCGCTCTTGATAAGATCGATGCGTTCCTTGTGTTCCTCATGTGAGCCGTGTGAGAAGTTCAGTCTTGCAACGTTCATTCCCGCAAGCATCAGCTTTTCAATTATTTCCTCGCCCGTAGATGCGGGGCCTATAGTGCAGATAATCTTAGTTTTTCTCATATTATGTCTCCTTTGTGCGGTTTCTTGGTGTGTCTTTCATGATTGGAAAAAGGAAAAAGAGACCACGCCAAAAGCGGGTCTCTGAACAGACTTAGTTAAGCATAAATGCAAAATAGTATTTGCATGACAGTCTCCACCCCTTATGCCGGGGGGTATTCTACCAAACAAAGAAGTAGTATGTCAAGGGATTTATGTGGGATTTCAGCCAAGCCTCTCGGTTATTGCTTTTATGTTTTTCAGCAGAGCCACTCGGTTATTGTGTTCTTCGGGATTTTACGCAGCTCACATTTACCGATTTCGACGGGCACAACAAGTGTCAGTGTGTCACCGTTGCTCTTTTTATCGGTCATTATGACGTCTGCAAGGTCCTCAGCCTTAAATTCCGTCTCGTAGGGGAGATTGTACATTTTAAGGAGGCTCACGAGCTCGTCATATACGCTTTCCGGGCATATTCCCATTTTCACGGAAGCCTTTGTAATAAGCGCCATGCCTGCTGCAACCGCTCTGCCGTGCGGGATTGTGTAACCGCTGCACTTCTCAACGCCATGGCCTATTGTATGGCCGAAGTTCAGCATCATTCGTAAACCCGTATCAAATTCGTCTTTTTCAACGAAATCACGTTTTATGGAAACGCATCTGCCTATTACTTCCTCGTACTGCTCGATAACAGGCTTGTTTTTAAGGCTTTCAAACAGGTCTTTATCGGAAATCATGGCATATTTAATGATTTCACCGCATCCGTTCTCGTACTCTTCCTTCGGAAGCGTGCTGAGCGTGTCAACGTCACATAATACGTTTAACGGCTGGCAGAAAGCACCAACCTGGTTCTTGCCGTTTTCAAGGTCAACGCCGGTCTTTCCTCCGACGGAAGAATCAACAGCAGCAAGGAGTGACGTGGGAATCTGGACAAAATCAATACCGCGCTGGTATGTTGCTGCGGCAAAGCCTGACAAATCACCTACAACACCGCCGCCAAGCGCAAGAATGACATCACTTCTTGTGAGCTTGTCCTTGCACATTTCCTCGAGGAGCTCGCCGTAAACCTTGAGGTTCTTGCTCTGCTCGCCGGGTGCGAATACAAACTTATGATGATTTATCTTCGCATCATCAAGCATGGATTCCAGCTTTTTCCCATACAATCCGTAAACATTTTCATCGGATACGACCATTACGGATTTGCCGCGAAGATTATTTACTATGTAATTTGAACCGGACGACAATAATCCTTTTCCAATACATACATCGTATGATTTCGATGCTTTCACGGGGATTGTAAGCATATCAGCTGTCTACCTCCACTTTCATTTATATGCATTCACTAGTTGCATTCGCATGCATCTCACATTTGCTTGCATTTTTGCATTCGCATGTGCATTGCATTCGCCTGAATTTCTGCGTCCGCTTGCATCCTGCATTTGCCTTCATTTCCCGGACATCAGCTGTCCACTTCTTCCTTCATAAGTTTGCCCTCAAGGAAGAGCTGTTTAAGTTTCTCGGAATCCTCATTTTCAAGGGCTTCCTTGTATTTTTGAAGGTTATCACAAAGGATATCCATTTCTTTTAAAAGATTGTCGCGATTGCACATACAGAGCTCTGTCCACATCTCGGGGCTCAGCCATGCAACTCTAGTCATGTCCTTGTAGCTTCCTGCGGACATTCCGTTGTGTTCGCGCACTGTGGGGCTCTTGATGTACGCATTCGAAACGATATGCGCAAGCTGGGACGTGTATGCAATCATCTCGTCATGCTTTTGGGCCGATGTTACGGTAATCGTCTCGAAGCCGACGGGGAGGAGCATCCTTTTAATCTTATCAAGAAGATAAATGTCGTTGTAATCAGGCGGAACGATGACCATCGGAGCGCCTTCGTACATATCTGCTTTGGAATATTTGATGCCGGAGAACTGCGTGCCTGCCATGGGATGTCCGCCCGCATATGTGAAACCGTACTGTTTTGCAAGCTCCATACATCTGTCAACAACCGCGCGCTTAATGCCGCAGCAGTCGATCACAATGGGCTTTGAGCCGATGTACGGTCCGTTTTCCTCAAGATACTGCACTGTTGCACCTGCGTATGCACACAGAAGAATAAGGTCGCATTCCTTTAATTTATCTCTTGTAAGCTCGCCATCAACGATGTCGGACATCTCGGCAAACTTCAGAACCGATTCATCGACATCTGCCGCAAGAACCTCGTGTCCCGTTTTCGTGTATGCTTTTGCAAAAGATCCGCCAATTAAGCCAAGACCAACAATTCCGACTAACATAAGGATACCTCTCTGACAGCCTTTACTCTCTTGGCAAGTGCTGCATATTCATCCGGTGTGAGTGACTGCGCACCGTCGCAAAGTGCATGCTTCGGGTCGTTGTGAACCTCTATGATGAGGCCGTCGCTTCCGCAGGCTGTGGCTGCAAGTGCCATAGGCGGAACGATTCTGGAAATGCCTGTAGCGTGGCTCGGGTCAACGATAACAGGAAGATGTGAAAGCTCATGGAGCATAGGAACAGCTGCCAAATCAAGAGTATTTCTGAGGTAGTCGCTGTATGTACGAATACCTCTCTCGCAAAGAATTACGTTCTCATTGCCGCTGGCCATAATGTACTCAGCGCTCATAAGAAGTTCCTTCAAGGTATTTGCAAGTCCGCGTTTGAGAAGTATGGGCTTTCCGAATGAGCCAAGCTCCTTCAGAAGGTCGAAATTCTGCATGTTTCTTGCACCAACCTGGAGCACATCGATATCTTCAAACAGAGCAAGGTCTGATACACTCATGATTTCAGTAACAATGGGAAGACCTGTTTCTTTTCTTGCAATCTTCAGAAGCTCAAGGCCTTCTGCCTTAAGTCCCTGGAAGTCATAGGGGGAAGTTCTCGGCTTGAATGCGCCGCCACGAAGCATGTTTGCGCCCGCCTTCTTAACTTCCTTCGCAATGCCGATAATCTGCTCTTCGGACTCAACCGAGCAGGGACCCGCAATCATACAGAAATTGCCGCCGCCTATCTTAACATCACCGACTTCAACAACAGTATCCTCCGGGTGGAACTTTCTGTTGCAGCACTTAAAGGTTTCGGAAACCTTCTTAACCGAGTCAACAATATCAAGGCTGTCGATGAGATCGACATCAACGCTTGCCGTATCACCAATCAAACCAAGCACAGTCTGATATTTACCAACAGAAATGTGCACATCCAAACCTTTTTCCTTAAGCCAGCCGATAAGCTGGTCGCGCTTTGCCTGTTCGGCATTTTCCTTTAATACGATAATCATGGCTTTACTCCTTATATTTAAAAACATTATTTTCTTCATATAATTTGAAGCAACTGACGTTAGCACAGTCCCTTGCATCGATATGCTAAAACTCGCATCATCTTTTTTTACGATTCCACTCATAAATAAAGATATTCAAAAAAGAGAGATGCCGCAATTGGTCTGTACCATATCACAAAATTACACACCAAACTTCACTGTATGTCAAGGAAATTCTATTGGAGCAACAGAAGGTTAGCAAGACGCGGCGAAATCGTTCATCTGTACCTAAACGTCACCGCGGATTAGGTATAAACAGCAGAAAATACCGGTTTGTACCTAACGCCGGAGAATTTTTAGGCATGACGCGGCGAAAATCGACATTTATACCTAAACAGCACCGCGAATTAGGTATAGATGCGCAAAAATCTAGTTTTATACCTAACACCGGAGAATTTTTAGGTATGACGCGGCAAAAATCGACTTTTATACCTAAACAGTGCCGCGGATTAGGTATAAACAGCAGAAAATACCGGTTTGTACCTAACGCCGGAGAATTTTTAGGCAAGACGCGGCAAAAATTGACTTTTATACCTAAACAGCGCCGCGAATTAGGTATAGATGCGCAAAAATTGACTTTTATACCTAACGCCGGAGAATTTTTAGGTATGACGCGACAAAAATCGACTTTTATACCTAAACAGCGCCGCGAATTAGGTATAGATGCGCAAAAATCTAGTTTTATACCTAACGCAGGCTATTTTTTAGGCAAGACGCGGCGAAATCGTTCATCTGTACCTAAACGTCACCGCGGATTAGGTATAAACAGCAGAAAATACCGGTTTGTACCTAACGCCGGAGAATTTTTAGGCATGACGCGGCAAAAATCGACTTTTATACCTAAACAGCACCGCGGATTAGGTATAGATGCGCAAAAATTGACTTTTATACCTAACGCCTGCGTTTTTTTAGGCATAGAATGCAAAAAAAGGGAGTTTATACCTAACGCCTGTGCAATTTACGGGACAATTACAATTATTAGCAAGTAAAAAGAAGCCCACAGAGCAGGCTTCTTATAAACAGCATTTCATTATTCTCCGTAATATACAATTATGTATCCGCCTTCGGGACGGTCGTGAATGGATGCTCTTGTACATACTTTTTCGCCTGTGGACACATCCAACAAAACAACTTTTGTGTTTCTGACGTTTTCGGGCTCGTCTTCCATTCCGACAACCACAGATGAATCTACAGACTTCATAATTGCTGTAATGCAGGTGTAACGCTTTCCGCACTTTCACAGCCGACAAGGCTGAACACAAGCATCATCACTAATCCAAGACAAACAATTTTCTTCTTCATTACTCTCTTCCTCATTTCAGGTATTTATCCAGAATGCGGCCGAGATCTTCAGAGATAATGGGCTTGGACAGATAGTCGGTGTAACCGCTGCCTATGTACATTTCACGCATTCCTTCAATTGCGTTTGCCGTACATGCCACCACAGGGACCGCAAATGAAGAATTTTCCTTCAGTTTGTTAAGGGTTTCCAGTCCGGACATCTTTGGCATCATATCGTCAAGCAGTATCATATCATACTGCCTAATGCGACACATTTCAAGACATTCTTCTCCGGAAGCTGCCATATCCACTTTTATCTTATACATGGCCAACATACGCTCTGCGACCATACGGTTTATTGCATTGTCATCAACAACAAGAAGCTTGTAGCCTGTGTAATCCTTGCGCACATCGGAGAATTCTTCTTTTGCTTTGCGTTCAAAGCTGACAATTTTCTGGGAAACTTTGAAGGTGAAGGTCGAGCCTTTTCCGTATTCGCTCTTAACTTCAATTGTGCCGCCGAGCATATCAACAAGCTGCTTTGTAATAGCAAGCCCAAGGCCGGTTCCCTCGATGTTTGACTTCTCATCCTCATCAAGTCTCTTAAACTTGTCAAACAGTGTATCAATGGCTTCTTCCTTGATTCCATGTCCTGTGTCGGCAACGGAAACCTTAAGATTTGCCATATTTCCTTCAACAGTACAATCGATTATGAAATCGATATATCCTCTTTCCGTATACTTGGCGGCATTCGTAAGAAGATTCGTCATAATCTGGCGTACCTTCGTCTCATCGCCGAAAAGTGTGCCGGGAAGCTTTTCCGAAAAATGAGTTCTGAATTCTATGGGCTTCTCGCCGATTCGTGTGCCGATAAGCTTTGAAAGCTTTTCGGCCATTTCTACAGGGTCATATTCCTTATTGATAATTTCCATTTTGCCGGCTTCAATCTTGGAAATATCAAGGATTCCGTTGATAATTTCGAGAAGATTTTCCGATGCACTCATAATATCTTTTGCATCGTTTTTGGCGGCATCAAGCGTTTCATCGTTCTTTATGCATTCCGAAAATCCAACAATCGCATTGAGCGGCGTCCTTATTTCGTGGGACATGTTTGACAGGAACTCCGTCTTTGCACGGTTTGCCTTCTGTGCCTCATCCTTCGCCCAGTTGACCTTTTCAAGCATCTGCACGTCAGGATTTTCAATGGTGAAGTACATTGTCATATTAACAATTGCAAGTCCCATGGAAACGCCGGATATGGAAGGATCTACCACAAATGTTATTGCACAAAGCGCAGCAATTGCGATAAAGACAAATACAGGCACAATCTGTCTGCTCAGCTTCTTAAGATTGAAAATAATTGCAATAAAGCTGAGGAAAATGTGAAGTGCACAGCAGGAGAATGTAAGATATACTGCGGGGCCTGTAACGGTCTGGATAATGCCGTTTTCCGAAATGGTTTCGAGTTTCAGCACCCATATCATTATACATTCAACTACAAGCAGCACGGTCAGGGCATTCTGAATGATTGTATTTTTCTTAAACCCTGTCTCGTCTTTCTTGTGAAGAACCATGTGGGAATATTTGCACAGGCAGCCGCTCCATACTACGAGCATCATATAGTCAAGTCTGTTGAAAAGTCTTATGAGCGTTGCGCTCTCGCCTTCCCCACAATTCAAATATATGCCTGATACAAGCAACGAATCAAGAAGAATGCATACGAGCATTATCAGGTATATATCGTTTTCTTTAATTTTGATTTTTTCTTTGCTGCAGTAGACTATCAGTAATATTACCGATATAAGTGCCGCAGACACAGGCATGTATGCGCTTGACATAAGGTCCTTTCATCCCTTAGTTATATTTTGAACTGCGTGTTTGAGGGATTATCGCTGTGAACAATGCGCCTTTTCCGGTCGCACTGTCAATATTCATTTTTCCATTCATATACTCAACAAGCTTCTTTGTAACAAGTATCCTAAAATCAGTGCTGTCTTTAATTTCCTTTTTCCACTCATTTCCTTTTGTATTGACATGAAGCCGTCTCTTGACTTCATCACGCTTCATTCCTGCTCCGGAGTCTTCCACGGAAATGATAAGATTTACTCCGCCGTCTATTGTTGCTCTGCAGCCGAGTGTAAGTGAAACAATGCCGTCATGTGTTTTATCGACAGCGTTTCCGATAAGATTAATCATAATCTGCTTAATTACAGGCTCGGCTCCGAAAAGAGTGTCGGGGATGTTCGGGCCAACTTCAACATTCAGGCTGTCAGATGCATCCTTTGCCAAAGGAAGCATAATATTGCGAACTTCTTCGACCACATTTCTTACGGAATAATCCTTTGGCGTGTAATCCGTCTTACCGGAGTATACGAAATCCATAACGTTGTTTATGGTCGAGCGAATTTGTTTTCCATAGCCGTTTACATACTCGCGTATTTCCTTGTTTGCAGTATCATCCGAAACATCCGTGCATGCTTCATTTTTCGCAAGCATTTTTCCGACTGAGTCGCATATTTCGGTAGAAAAGCCCTCAATAAATACTCTGTTAAATATGTCCTTACGCTCAGTTTCTTCTCTGACAAGCTCAAGCGTATCGCTTGCCTTCACAAACTTTCTGTAATCCGGCGTCTCGAGCGTAAAAATCATTATAAGAAGCGAAATCGAATATGCGAAAGGCAATGCCATTACCTCGGGGAAAATCAACTGGACAGCGTATGCCAAAATCGTCATTACGATAAACGACAGAACCGAGATAACCTGTTTTGCATTTATATTTTTCCGGTTGCGCCAAAGCGTGAAAATCGTGAGGACGAAGTAATAAATCGGGTAAACGTATATTACGATAATGAGTGATCCGTATGAAAAATGTCCATATTTTCCGCCGGAAAAGAATATGTTTGCAAAGCAGTTTGCAATCAGGCATTCAACAATAAAAACAAACGGGAAATATGTTCTGACGTAATATCCGACGGTTCTCTCATGCAGGTCTCCGAGCAATTCAACGATATACCTGTAAAACGCCAAGAACATCAATGCATTAAAGATGAAATACAGGTTGCATGTAACTCTCAGCACCATGCTCGGGAATCTTCCGGACAGAGTGGTAAGAAACATCGATTCAAAGATATCGGCAATTGTAATTACGACTGATGAGTGCAGGAGCAAAATAAACAGACGGTTGCTGTACTTATCATGCGCATATTGAATTCTTACATAGACCATTTCAACAATGAGCAGAAGTAAAGCTGCTATGTCAAAGTCATAATTATAACTTTCTACCATCTGAGTTCTCCTAAAACTGTTCACCATGCAATCCGCTATTGTTTATGCATGTATGTGTAATTCATGTAGTATGCAATTCCTGTTGAGCGCCTGCACACTAGTGTTATCACGTCCGTGCTGTTCTTCGTTCGTGTGATTTATCCTTGTAAAATTCTTCCTTATCGCTGTACATTGCTTTGTCTGCAAATTCATAAAGCTCGTCCACATTCATATCCATGTGGTCCTCACCCTTTGCAACACCAACGGCAATGTATAGTGCTTCAGAGAAATCAAGCTTACATTTTGCTGCACGTGTCTTAATGTGTTTTACGCATTCTTCAGTATCATCAAGGGGTTCCCTGAATATAAGTGCGAATTCATCTCCGCCTATTCTGAAGCATTTTGCGTGATTCTCATAAAGTTCCTTGAGGCATTCGGCAGTCTTTATAATGAGCTCATCGCCTGCGGAATGGCCGTTTACGTCATTAACCTGTTTAAGTCCGTTAATATCAATAACGGCGATTGATATATCCCGAACCGAATTCTCTTTTTTGATTTCGTCCATCATGTTGTCAAAGGCACGTCGGTTGAAGAGGCCCGTCATCATATCGGTTTCAGAGTCCTCCTTAAAGAGCAGAGTCTCATCTTCCTGATATTTCATGGCAACACTTATAATTACAACCATTATTACAAGAGCAGCAAGAGCGGCCAGGAGGTTATAAACAACAAGCTTCGTCATTTCGTCAAGCTGCTCGGGACTTTCAATGCAAAGGAACCAGCCATATTCAGGGATGTATTTAACAATGATATAACCGCCCGTTCCGATCTTATCGTAATCATATACGGAATTGAAATCATAATTGTCGATGTAGGCCTTTATGTAGGAGGTAATTTCGGTTCCGGGGAGCGAGTCATCACCTGCCACCTGAATGATTCCGTTGGCATCCGAAAGCATAACGTTAAGCTCATACTTCTGTTCCAACGCATCAATGTCGCTGTTTAGGCTGATGAGCGAATGACCAACACCGCAAATGCCTATGAACTCACCATTATCATTATGCATGCGGATGTTATTGTAAACCGTGATACGGTTATCGTTCGCCTGGTCGTTATCGACATTGAGTTCCATCTCTTTGCCGCTTGTCTTGAAGTTTAGATACCACGCATCATCTTCGCCCTTTAAATCAAGCACTTTCATGCGTCCGTATTCGGTAAAATACTCCTTCGTGCATTCAATCGTAAGGAAGACCGTATCGTAGCCGAACTGCTTCTTTATTCCATCAAGATAGCTTCCTATGTAAGCTGATGCTTCCGCGTCGGTAAATTCATCTCTTCTTTCTATGAAATCCCTGATAAACGTATTGTTTATTGCTTTTGAGACTCCCACCGAATCAGAAAAAGAATCCACAATGTCGCTCTGCACTTCGCTTACAAAAAGCTCAGCCTCTTTTGCGCTGTTTTTCTCGACAAGCGTGCTGATTGAGATAATGGAACTGAAGGTGGAAATTCCAAAGCTTATGAGTATTACTGCTGTTACGATAATTACTACTATACGGGTTTTCATAGTTTTCTTCCTTGTATGTGTTGTGCTCGTGTAATACAACTTCGTCGCTAGGATAATAGCCTGTCGTCTGAGTCCATGACTCGTCGGACATCTGCAACACGAGCGGGAGGCACAGTTCCGCTCATGATACAGAGTTATTATCTCATACAGGTAATCAAAATAAAATAAAGTAGCCTGCCATAAGCCTAATCATTGCATAATCATTGCATAAAAGATTGATAAAATCAGGATTGTTTAGGCGCTGTGTCCATCCGGTTGCCCGCTAATCGCATTAAGAGTATAATAACAAGCATAACAAGCGCTTACCATTAAATTGCGAAGGTGCGCAAAATATATGGTAATGCTTCCCGAAGCTTACCATTGAATTACGAAGGAATGCGAAAACGATGGTAATGTAGAAAATGCAGAATTCATTTAACAGTTAATTTGTGAAGTTATATAACTATCTGAAGTAAAGTGGGGGACAAATAATGAGCAAGAATATGTCAATTGAGAAAAAGCAGGCGGAAATCGCAAAAATCAAGGCTCAGCTTTCACGCCCGGAGCCAAAGGGATACATTGCATATCTGATTTTTATTATCTGCCTCGTTTATATTACGGACGAGCTTGCTTCGAATATTCCTTTTCAGATGAAGACTGAGATTGCAAACACTCTGTTTTCAAGGTTTGGCGACGGTTCTCTCGCAAAGCTCGAGCTTTTAGGGCTTGTGTCATATCCATGTATAGCAATCTCGCTTTTTTACCGTACGCTTTCCGATAAACTCGGCAGAAAGATGTTTTTGGTAATCAACACAATAGGCATGGCACTCGGAATGTTCATCGTTTTTGTTTCGGTAAACATTTTCACCTACATTCTCGGATACTGCGTAATCAGCTTCTTTGTACCGCATGACATGCAGGTTGTTTACATAATGGAAACCGCACCCGCAAAACACCGTGCAAAGATATATTCTGTCATCAAATGTCTTTCAACGCTTGGTGTTATGCTCATTCCGCTGTTCCGTCGCATTTTCATGACCGACATTTCAGAGTGGAGGATGGTTTTTCTTGTTCCCGCTGTTATCGGACTTATTTCAAGCGCCTGTGCTCTGTTTTTCACACGTGAAACAAACGCGTTTCTTAAAAACAAACTCGAATATCTGCTGGGAGCGAATGACAGCTCATGCAAACCCATCTCACAGGAAACGAATGACTGCAATGCAAGCAAATCTGCAAGCAAAAAGAAAGCCTCAGATGCCAGAGGTGGCTTTTTCGAGGCTTTCAAGTTCTCTATGAAACATATTCAGTTAAGACGTTTAAACATTCTGATGGGGCTGTTTAACCTTGGATTCATCATCACGATGTACTATCAGGTTATCATTTCCTACGGTTACGCATCTTCGTTTACTGCAGCAGGATTGTTTGATTCTCTCGATTCAGCATTGGAAAGCGTCGGAACAAACGAGGTTACCGCAGCGCTTTTTCTTTTCCCTGTCGGAAGTGCGCTTATCCAGCTTTCACACGGCTTTATTTCCGACAAACTCGGAAGAAAGACAACGGGAGTTATAATGGCTTGCGTATGCCTGCTTTCGCTGCTTGGCTTTATCGGCGCTGCCAAGCTTATGATTTCGCCTTACATAACCGGATTACTTTCAGGCGTATGCGTCGGTTCCTTCTGGGGCTACGGCGACATCAATGTTATGATGCTTTCCGAAAGTGCCCCGACAAATCTGCGTTCTTCCGTGCTTTCATCCTGCTACGTTATCGGAGTAGTCGGAACCTTCATCGGCATGGGCATTCTTTTGCCGCTTGTAAACGTGTTCGGTAACAGTGTAACACCACTCGCAACCGTACTTATCGCGGTTCCCGGTATTGTTTCCTCCATCTTTGTTTTGCTTAAAACGAACGAAACCAAAGGAACGGATTTAGAGAAGGTAGGTATGGAGTAGCGCCGGACGCTTACACTACCAATTCATACATCACGAATTCAACTCGCCCGGTGTTATCGTAGTACATAGTCTGAGTCCCACGTTCTGCAAAGCCGTATTTCTCGTAAAGCTTCCGGGCCGGTTCATTCTGAATTAACGCATCAAGTCGAAGTGCTTTTATGCCCGCCTCCTTGGCAAGAAGAACTATATCATCCAGTATCATCCGTGCTACGCCCTGTCTCTGATACCGCGGATCGACACAGAAAATATGAAGTACCATTACTTCATCATCCTGAAGATTAACCGACCATTTTATTGGATGGTATTCCTCGCCTTGAAATGGCGTTACCGCAACCGCTGCAATAACCTGACTGTCCTTTTCAACGCAATACATAAAGCCGTTTTCAATGAAGGCTTTAATCATTTCGTCAGTAGGATGCAGGCCATAAACCCAAAGGACATATTGCTTCATGGTCGGGGTGTTATCAATGGAATATTTATAAAAATCCGTTATTCTGTCAAAATCATTAATTGTACATTTTCTCAGGTTCATATGTTTACCACACATAATTATGCAAAACGGACTTCAAGCAAAAGCATGTAATGCCTCAATACGAACCCCATTGAACGATAAAGTGCTATTGCTTCATCGTTTGTATTTGCAACTGTCAGATGCACGGTCTGTCCCTGCATATCATTCAGTGCAGCTTTGACGAGTGCACGGGCAATCCCTTTTCTACGGAATTCCGGCTCAACCGCAACGAAGTCAATGTAGTCTTCGTCCTGCTCATATGCGATATATCCGACAACCTTATTGTCTGCTTTATACACCAAAATATCGTATTCGTCAGGAAGTCCTTCGGCATTCGTATATGCGTCCGGAAAGATTTTGTCGTGGAGTTCAAGCGAGTCCTCTGATTCATCAAACTCTGTTACGCCTTCGGTTTCATATGCTTCAGCTTGTACATCCATATAGCATTCATTACTGATTACGTCAAAGCATTTAGTAAGTTCATTTTTCTCCGAAGTAAACAGAAAAACATCATATCTCGGAAAATCAAGCTTTATCCTGCGCAGAAGTCCGATTCTGTCCTCGGTACTTCCAAACGGACCGGAAACCTCAACAGTTTTATTGTCTTCAACAGGATCTGCTATTGCACACGCAGTTAAATTGCCGTTCCCGTCATAAACCGCGTACGCTGTTGCTCCTTCTTCAATAAGTTCCTCCGTTTCCTCCTCATCATCGGGGAAATAGAAGCTTTTCTGATCCTCGCGGGAATTCATCTCCATCATAAATGCAATCATTTCATCGTTCAACTCGGTGGGTTCTCCCGCAACCCTTCCCGACTCAAGGAACATTTTCAATTCATTTTGTACCATATAATCCTCTGTCTTGATTAATCTGCACTTTTAACTTGCAGATAAACGCTATTCTTACTAATTATCTTTCTGTTCTTCTGTATTAGCTTCTTTCTTTGTTTTTTCCGTTTGTTGACCTTCAAGGTTCATTGTCCTTCTGTAATTGCTGATCATGACCGTTCCGAGGCACAAATTCATTGAACCAAGGCAAAGAAATGCTCCGCCAAGTCCCGCATTTCCTGAAACGAACCATATAGTAGCCGTAATAGATAATAATGCGGAAGCAATATAATAGATTAATGCTGATGTTTTGTACTTTTTCATGTTTTTGTTCCTTTCCAATAACTATTTTACGCATTATAACCGATGTATTCCCATTAATATAGGCTTATTTCAGAAAAATAAGAGCCGCCGAAACAAAAAATACGGCCCAAACGTTGCGGCCGTATTTTATAAACTGTGAAAATAAGCATCGGACAGAACACAAATGACCTGAGAATGTCCACCACACCCCGTCCCTAGTAGACATAGTGGACATCTAGTGGACATTAGGTTAGAACAGTCTTGGCAGGAAGTCCTTCAGGCAGTGTCTCCAGAAGGTCCAGTCGTGGTAGCCGTAGCCTTCGAAGGTAACTATGTTGCATCCTGCTTCAAGAACCTGCGCCTCGTTTTTCTTTGTCATCTCATACATGCCTTCCTGCTGTCCGACAGCAACGAAAAGCAGTTTGAAGCGCTTTTCAAACTCTGTAGGATTCAGGAGAACATCGCTGTAGTCAACGTCATTATCCTTAATGGTAAGGCCTCCTGAGAAAAGACCTGCATTTGCGAAGAGATCGGGATTATCCATTGCAATCTTCTGGCTCTGCATTGCACCCATGGAAAGTCCCGCAACTGCGCGATGGAATTTATCGGGTATTGACTTATATTTCGCGTCGATAAACGGCACTGATGAAGAAGGAAGTTCCTTAAGGAAGTCGCTCATGGAATAGTGCCAGTTTCCGCCTTCGGGGAATGCATAGCCTGCGTTCATTACGACAATCATTTCTTTCATCTTGCCTGCTGCAATCATATTGTCCGCAATGTTGCAGAGCTTGCCCTGCCATATCCAGCCGGTTTCATCTTCTCCGCCGCCATGCTGGAGGTAAAGAACAGGATAGCGCTTATCATCGTTCGGATTGTAGCTGTAAGGTGTGTAAACATAGCATATCTTTGTTCTTCCTGTTTCCTTGGAAGGATAATATTCAAGATGAACCTTACCATGAGGCACCTGACGAAGTCTGTACTCTTCAAAGTCCTCTTCGGGCATTTCAATATAGTTAACGCAGGAGAATCCGCCATATCCGACAGGTGCATTTGCATCAACAACGTTCACGCCGTTCACAACACACCAGTAGTAGTGGAAGCCCTTTTCCACACCATTTACCGTAACATTCCACCATTCGGAGTCCGCTTCACGGGTCATAGCGAACTTGCCCATGCCCCAGATATCGATTTCTACGGACTTGGCATCCTTTGACTTGAACCAGAATCTTGCGATTCCCTTGGATGCGTCAATTACTTCTGCGCCGTGATGATCGTCGAAATAACGTCCTGCGGGTCTTCCCTTTTCGTCAAAATCGAAAATAAGACCTTTGTATATCGGATCAAACATACTAATGTGCTGATTGTATGTCTGATAGTCCATCTTTTCTTTTGAAAGAGTGGGCTCTTCATATGTGAAAACGCCTTCGCTAAGGTCTTCGAGGCTGTTTTCATCATCGAAAATCATTTCTGCGAAATCCCTAAAAGATGCACGCCATACATGCCACTCATGATGTCCTGTGTAGCAGCGCTGATCGCTGTTTGCTCCGAGAGTTTTGAATTTATCGGTGTAAGGCTTCTGTGCTTCATCAAGTCCCTTTTCCGCCTTGCCTGCAGTCATAAGCACCGTTTTCATCGGATACTGCTCATTCTGCTTAAGAATGATATCAGCTTCAATATCGCGCATGCCGGAGAACACTCCGAGGTGCGCAAACAGATTCTGGAATCTTGAAACTATCTGTATTGACTGTGCCGAGCCGAGGGAAAGGCCTGCCATTGCTCTGTTTACTCTGCCCTTCTTTACTCTGAAATTGGATTCAATGTAAGGAATCAGCGAAGTTGTAAGCTCGTTTCCGAAATCACCGGGGAAGAAAACAGGATTTTCGCCATCCTTAAAAGCATAGCCACAGCACACAACGACAATCATTTCGTTGCATTTGCCTTCGGCCAAAAGGTTATCCATGATAAAATTGATCTTGCCGTTCCATACCCAGCCTGTTTCTGCCTCACCTACGCCGTGAAGAATGTAGCAAACAGGATATTTTTTGTCGGGATTCTCATTATACTTGGGCGGTGTGTAAACATAGCACTGTTTAAAATGCATGTTTTCCTTTGAAACGTATGTGTGTATGGAAACATCGCCGTGCGGAACATCCTTCAAATACCAGAAATCCGAATTCTCGTCCGGAATCTCGATGAAGTTTGTGACGCCAAAACACCCGTAAACAAAAGCTCCCTTGGGGTTCATTACCTGAACACCGTCTATAAACCATCTGTGGTACAAGAAGCCGGGCTTCAGGCCGCTGACTCTTTTCCTGAAATAACCATCTTCACATTTGTCCAGCTTTATGGGCTCATTTCCCATAGTTCCGCCAAAGCCGCACACTTCTACGGTTTCTGCAGCGAGTGCAAACATTGCAAAAGAAACGTCTCCGTTGTCTTCGAGCTTTGCGGCAGGCTCATCGTCAACATAGTGAAGATACGGCATGCCTTCTCTCTTTTCAAACTTTGCGACCTTTCCCACAGGGTCGAACATTAATGGATGCATTGTAACTGCCTGATTCATAAAATACCCTCCTGTAAACCTTTTTTTCTGTATTTTTGTGAGTTTCTGTGGCTGTAACCCGTTTCAACTTCGTCTGTCTCTTCTACAAATTCCATCATCTTGCGCCTGAAGTTTTGTTTTGTCAAATCACGTTGAAGGATTTCTTCATACACGAGCTGAAGCTCGGCAAGCGTAAATGTCGGAGGCAACAGATTGAAAATCCAGTCGCTGTAGTTTAATGCATGCTCTTTTAATGTTTTTAAGGCGTCATCGATAATGAGTCTGTGGTCGAATCCAATCTGCATGTCAGCCAGTTCTTCCGGCTCAAACCATTTGGCTTCCCACGCTTCTTCATCAGTCCTCAATTCGCACTCAGCGTTATTGATAAGTGCCATGTAGGTGTTTGAGATAATCCAGCCTCTCGGGTCTCTGCCCGGCTCGGAATATACGCCTATCAGCTTAAGATTTGTTTCAGACACATTGGTTTCTTCAAACAGTTCGCGCCGTGCGGTGTCCTCAATTTTCTCATCCGGTTTACAAAAGCCGCCGGGCAAGTTCCAACATCCTTTAAAGGGATGCGTTGCCCTCTTAATCAGCAGCACCTGCAGGCACTTCGGACGTGTCTTTTTCTTGTTTTCTTCTTCCTTCTCAACAACTCTGAAAACAACAATATCCGCTGCCACAGAAGGCCTTTCGAAATCAGAAATGCTGTATGAGCTCAAAAACGCCTGTTCTTCTTTTGAAATCTTTCTTGCCATTGTTTTTCCCCATTAAAGCGGACCTTCGCATTCCGCTTCGCTTCTTGCTCATGAACCCGCTACTGCTACGCAGCAGCGGGTTCACATAATCGATATGATTATATCTTTCTGTATCATATCGATTATTCGGGTATTTATCAAGTTTTTTATGGGTTATTTTACAAGAAGATTCCCCTGCTTCTGAGCTACGGTAACAGTAACTTCAGTTCCGGAATTGAATTCAATGTAGTCATCCTCAATTCCATCCGAGAAAATAACTCCTTTTTCAGGCATAATCGAGCGAAGCTTCAATGCTTCTCCCTGCTTAATCTTACCCATGACAATATCCGCACCGGAATTGACGGAAGCAAACGGTTCGCGCACCGCAAATGAAAGTTCACGATCACTCCAACCTATGGTAGTGTAAGGCTTCTGCTCCATATTCAGGTATTTTGCACCGCCGTTAATCTGGGCAACAATCGATTTGAACCAGCCGGACTGGCCAAGTCCTGTAGATATGATTACCCCACTGGATGACTGTCTTTCCACGTGACCATGATATTCTATGTCGTACCTTGCGGAAATGTGGCTTGCAGGCCCTACAAATATATCATTTGCGGCGTAAAGCTCCTGTCCGTTTTGTGTTGTTGCGTGCGCAAAAGTAATTTTCTTCGAAGGCATTTTGCCCTTCTGCTCACAAAGCATACGCAGAACCCACATCATTTCTCCTGCAGAGAACGGAAGAACAACGCCATCCCATCTTTGCGGATCCGGATTCACACCGATGACAATGTTACTGTCGGAGAGGTATTTCATTGTATTGCAGACAAGTCCGTCCCTGCCGACACAGATGACTATGTCTTCCGCGCCGAAAATGTACGTATGAAGAAAGGATTTATCAATGACGGACACTCTGGCACTAATCTCAGCTGCCCTGATTACCACATTTAAAGATTCCACGTATTTCCGGTCCTCGTCAATATAGTCTTCAAACGATGCGCCAAGATGCTCAACGTAAAACTGTGCCTGTTCTTTTGTGTTGAATCTTTCGATAAGTTCCTGCAACCGCGTCTTCTGCGACACGATTACAATCTTATTCATAGCCCTGTTCATAGTTTGCCTTTCTGTATAGAGTACCCGCTGCCCGGGTACATCGTCCAATCATCTGTTCACAAGCGATTCCAACAAATCGGGGGTAATGTTGAGGTTTCCAATCTTCTCGGAATTCGTTGCAAGATCGCCGAACGCCTTTGCAATCATCTTTCCGCTGTCCATACCCGAAAGAAGGAGCGCGGTCAGTACATCCTTATCAATATTCTCGAACACTTTCATGAGAACTTCGCTTTCATAAGCCTTAGTATCTGCGATAGAGCGCTGGGTTTCATTTGCGATTGCCTGCTCTTCCTGCTCGTATTTGCGGGCTTCCATGTCCTTTTCGTGAAGTGCCTTGTCACTAATTACATGAGTCTCGACGTCTTTCATCAGAAGCTCATGCTCATCGTTCAGCTTTTTCATTTTTGCTTCTGCATTTTTCTCCTGAAGTGACATCTGCGCATCGATGGCCTTTTCTTCCTTCTCGCGCTCTTTTTCAGCAATAGAAATCTCCGTGTTCAGCTCATTTTCTTTAATGTTACGCTCCTGCTCGATGGCGAAGTTACGTCTCTTGTAAATGGCATCATCCTGCTGCTTCAGAATTTCCTCTCGTGTAGCCGCTTCAAGCGCTTCGCGCGTCTTTGGCTGAGGAGAAATTCCGAGTACGGAAATGTTAATTATGCTCAGGCCGAATTCCTTGACATATGCGTTGTTCTTTACAGCTTCGTTAAGCTTTACAGCCAAATCGTTCTGAGACTGTATGGCCGTCCTGATGTCCTTGGCTGCCATAAACTGAGCAATTTCAGCCTTTACAATGCCAATGATTCTTTTTGACATTTTGCTCTGCGCTTCTGCAAGCTTTCCCATGTAGGTCTGCTGGTTTTTATAAGAGAAATCTGTCTTCTCGGATGCCTCCTCGAAGTCGCTGATAACATAGGAAATGTCGCCCTGAACAGTTATGTTCTGGAAGTCGTTTGTAATGATGTCATTAAAGACATATGACGTATCAAATGCCGTAGAAGGAATGACTTTAATGCTTGTTCTTGCATCATTGTACAAGAAACCAAGTCCGAAGCCTTTTCTCTTAACCTTCCCGTTTCCTCCTGTTACTATTACATATTCTGTTGCCTGGTAGTTTGCATGTCTTAACATAATGTGCACTCCTTTCTTATGAATGTTTGCAGTTCTCATATAATCAAGATGATTATATCTTCGTTGTCTGTATCATATAATCAATTTGATTATATGTCAAGTCCTTTTTTTTAATTATGAATTTTTGGGGGGTTTGATTGTGTTGTTCATTTAGGTATAAACAGTTAAATTTCCCATTCTGTACCTAAAGCCAGCGGGATTTTAGGTATAAACAGTCGAAAATGCCCGCTTGTACCTAAAGCTCGAGAGTTTTTAGGCATGACGCGGCGAAATATGGATTTTATACCTAATTTTCGCCGCGGATTAGGTATATATGGCCGAATCCCGCTTGCTATACCTAGTCTTTAGGTATATACAGTTAATTTTCCCATTCTGTACCTAAAGCCAGCGGGATTTTAGGTATAAACAGCCGAAATTGCCCGCCTGTACCTAATGCTCGCGGGATTTTAGGTATAAACAGTCGAAAATGCCCGCCTGTACCTAAAGCCAGCGGGATTTTAGGTATAAACAGTCGAAAATGCCCGCTTGTACCTAATGCTCGGGAGTTTTTAGGCATGACGCGGCGAAACATGGCTTTTATACCTATTTTCCGCCGCGGGACTTAGTTAATGCACTAAAAAAGGACGTAATGTTATTTTACGTCCCTTTTACTCTTCAGTTTTCAGTAATCGCGAAGCTACCACCGTGCCGGCAAAGCACAAAACTTCTATAAGTTGCACCATCGTGCCGGCAAAGCACAAAACATCCATAAGTTGTGCCCCCGCACCGGCAGCGTTCCCGCTTACATTTTTTCAACCACTACTATGCAGTTACTCGGAATGTCTTCCCATTTGAAATCTCCAAGCAGGTCAACCTTAGGGGAAAGATGTGTTCTGTAGCCTTCTTCAAGATATTCTTCCAAATGCACTATCTTAAGCCCAAGTTCCTCGAACAGCGATTTGAATTCGCGAAGTGTAAAATATCCAAACTGCTCATTTACCTCAAGTGCGTAGGATTCTTCACCCCAGGTGTAGGTAAACATGAATTCGCGGATAAAGTTTATGTCCGCACGTAAGCGACCGTCACCAAGGTAGTGGACCTTATCGGGCGCAAACAATTCAGCTTCGCGTGAATTCGACTTTTTGCCAAGCGATTCATTCCCCTTGTGATTGGATGACATATTGCCAAGCGTTCCAATCCCATTGCCTGCACCAACGTCTTCCGTAGCTTTACCTGCCACAGCGCGAAGTTCCCGCAAGCCTTTGAAGTCCTTCATATAGTTCTGTAAAAATCTCCAGCCGGCCTGTTCCTTAAGCTGAATCTCGCAAATCCTGCTGCTGTCTGTTTTGATGCCATCGCGAATGAGTATTCGTCCGCCTTTTTTAAGGGAAGCTGCAGCGTTAATAAGCGCAGTTTTCACCGAGAGAGGATTGAACTTCTCACCCTCAAATTCGGTGTAGGAATAAACCTCGTGAAGAATAGAGGAGAAGATAATGCAATCCACCTTTTTATCAAAGGGGCCGTCCACAAAATTGTGCTTTTTCACAGTGTATTTGTGGCCTTCCGTTTCAATCTTATGTTCAAGTGCCTCAATAACATTGGCAGAGATGTCGGTGCCTATTATGGCACTTCCGGGGAATTGATTTTCAAGCTTGTCCAAAAGCACTCCGCCGCCGGAGCCGACATCTACAATGCTTTTTCCGACAACGAAATTCAAAAGATCCGATTTACGGCTGTTATCCGTAGAATTCATCGTTTCAAGGTACTTGTCTTCGTTATTGAGTCTGTCAAAAATGTCCCTGCGAAATCCGAAAAGATCGAAGATGGTGGTAATGTTTTTCCGATAGTCCATAAAGCTTGAACGCTCGGCTTCCACGCAGAAATCAATCAGTTTTTCACATACAGGTGTAAAGACAACATTCACATACAAGGTTTCATTCGAAATAGTGAAGTCAAACCGGACGTGCTCTTCGCATTTCGGATCTGAAACGCCTTCCATAAGCTCTTTCAGGCAGAATTCAATAATTCTCTTCTTGTATATATTTATCTTTTTCTTACCTTCATAATCGTAGTACAAGCCCACGGCCATAGGATAGAAGGAAATATGTCTGACGGATTTGTTTCTGATTCTTCTTCCAATCATTGAGAAAAAGAACGTAATTTCCTCTTCCGAAAATGAATCAAGCGCCACCTCGGGATACCAGAGGTATCTGCCGGGCAGAACCCTTTCAAAGACCTTAACATCCGCAGAAGAAATATCTTCAGCGGAAGAAAACGCAGACGGAAACATGCCTGTAATACGTGTTTTTATATCAACGTTTGAAAGTCTGTTTTCGCAAACATCATCAATAATGCTTAAAACCTTTTGCTCATGCCTGTTCCACAAATCCTCAGAAACTGCACCGATGATGGCTTTATTCAGAATAGTAAGAACTATACGCAGCTCCTTCTTTTTAAGAAGCCCATCATCAATAAGCTTTGTAAGCGGAAGATTTTCCGTAAGCTCCACTTCACCACGCAGGCACTGTCCAATCAGGCCATGTGTAAAAATGAGCGTGTATATGATCTTTTTATCCGCCGCTACATCAGTGGCATCTTCCATGTAGATTTTTGCAGAAGCTTCATTGTGGACCATTAACGGCAGGTGCTGTTTCTCCCACATTTTACGTTTTGATTCGCTGCCGCCCTTGGCAACCTCACTCCATCGGAGTGTCTCAAGAACATACTTGGACAAGCGTTCGCTGACATGGGCGGTACTCAGCTCCTTCTCGGCAATATCCAGCGTTCCTCCGACATACTCGAGAACAGGCGTTGCGTTCATCTTTTCGTAAGATTCCACACGTTCCGGATTAACCATACTCCGACCTATTGAGCAAAGATACTTAAGCCACAGATTGGACTTAAGGTCATCTTTTGTAATTGTTTTTCCTCTGAATTTCATTACAACATCCTTTTTCTGCAATGTCCACCAGGAATGTCCACCAGGAATGTCCACCAGGGACGGGGTGCGGTGGACAATATTATTTAATAATACATATCAAAGCCCGTCTCAAGTCTCTTCGCATAAACCTCTCCTGCCTTTTCAAGCGCAGGAATCTGGTATTCCGCATTGTAACGGATTACCGGAATTCTGTCATACGCACGCATATTCATATGTGTAAGCGCCTGCTCCATCTGATGCAGACACTCAAGTGTGCCTCTGCCTGTTCCACCTGCGCATGCAATCAGAATACATCTCTTATCTGCAAGAAAATGGTTCTTCGTTGCTTCACATCTTCTGAGTCTGTCAATAAACGCTTTCATGCATTCAGTCATATCTGACCAGTACACAGCCGTTGCAACCACAATACCATCCGAATCACGGAGTTCGTTGTAAATGTTCATAAAGTCATCCGGGAGAATGCAAACACCCTCAGCACGACATTTACCCCATCCGTTTCCGCATGCAGCACAATGATTCAGTTTAGTGTGATTAAGCCAAATGTCTTTAACCTCGACACCCACTGACTCCAAACCTTGTTCAAAGCTCCTTACCGCACTCTCAGTAAGCCCATCATTATTTGCACTTGACCATAAAACAGTAACCTTCATGGTTTTCTTCCTTCCAATTTATGTTTTACTAATGTGTATTAGCTATGTCTCAGGTGAACATCATTTTTTATTGAAGTGAAAAAACGTACTTTTTTTGCGGTCTTTAGCATCCGACTTTTCACTATTATTTATCATATCCTTGTAATTATCCAACATCTTATGATTAATGCATTCCATGATTATTATAACCACAAGAAGAACTCCTACAATTACAAGGAAAAATAATAAGTATTCAAGAATTACCATACGATATACTCCTATTTTAAAGCGCTTTTTCACATGTTTTATAGCAGTGCTCCGCTTCTTCTCTTCCAAACCACCCTTCGCCTTCTCTGATATTTGGGTACAGCCTGTTTAATGCATTCTTTTCCTCTGCTGAAAGACGGCTGTAATCATTTTCCGGACGATGCTGCTCCACTACAATATATTTATGGTCGCCATCGCCGCGTTTAAACATTCCGATGATTTTTACATCAACTTCATCACCAAGTTCAAAATTACCATCACTCATCAGAATACAGTCGCAGTGTGGCTCAGGCGGTGTTCCGGATTCCTTAACCCAACCGTACGGGTAGTCAAACTTCCTGTTATGCATCAAAGATTCATACTCTGACTCATGAAAAGATTTTGTCTTTGGGTCATATTCCATTCGATAGGCATACTTCTTTGTCTGCTCAACAATCATTATCATATTGGTTTCTTCTCCTTATCTCAGGGAAATGTCCACCACACCCCGTCCCTAGTGGTCATCACCGGAACCTTGTTTTTTCTTGTTAACGAAGATAACCGTTCCTGCAACTGCGCCGCAAATCACTACAGCAATTATTTCCCACAAAAGGACATTACTCTTGCTTTCATTTTGTGTTGCATTTGTACCCGTTTGCGTTGTATCGCTTCCACTCGGTGTTTTATCATTACCACCCTGAGTCGTGTCATTGCCGGCAGGTGTTGTGTCGCCACCAGGTTCTGTTGTATTGCTGCCAGGTGTTGTGTCGCCACTAGGTTCTGTTGTATTGCTGCCAGGTGTTGTGTCGTCACCGGGTTCTGTAGTCTCGCTGCCGGGTGTTACATCACTGCCGGGTTCTGTAGTCTCGCTGCCGGGTGTTACATCACCGCCGGGTTCTGTTGTGTCGCCACCTGTGGTTACGTCGCTGCCGGGTTCTGTTGTGTCGCCACCTGTGGTTACGTCGCTGCCGGGTTCTGTTGTGTCT